>JBEKAA010000042.1:0-21937 GCA_050018455.1 Thermoanaerobaculaceae bacterium
ACGCCTGGATTCACCGCTACAACACCCGGCGCCCGCACTCGGCCCTCGGCTACGTCAGCCCCGCCGAGTACCGCGCCCAACAAGGACTCAAGGTGGCTTGACTATGGGGGAGCACTACATCGCGGTTGTTGCTCTTCAGATAGGCTCCAATTCCCTTCAGGTAGTCCTCGAGCCGTAGGCTCTTCCGAAACCACTTCGCCGCCCACGTCGGGATCAGCGGGATCTCTTCGTGGACGTAGAACGCCCTGTCGTCCGCGTCCCAGCAGACGTCGGGTTCGAGCGCGTTCGCCCCCGCCTCAAGGCACCGGATCGCCTCCCCGACCGAGTTGGGGTTGTGGCCGATCAGGTAGAACTTCCGCATTGCGGCACCTCCAATCGGTACGTCCGTCACCGGCCAGAGAAGACTGTGGTGCGGTCATCGCCCAGTCCTTCAAGCACGGATCTCAACTCGGCCCCTGTGTCGGGCTCTTGGTCCCCGCAGGTGATGCCAACGGAATGTGGGACTGTAAAGCCGCATCGAACTTGGCCGCAAGCGCTGCGAATCCGGCGTTGTTCGGGTGGAGTTCATTGGCCCAGTCGTCCTTGGTTTGCAGGGTCCCCGTGAGGTCAACATGGAAAAGCGAGCCTAGGTACTTCTGCTCAAGAGCGACTTGCATGTCGTTCACCGCCTTGATGAACGGGACGAGGATGTCGTGTCGTCGCTTGAGATCTGCTGGGTTGCTATTCGGGTAGTTCTTCGCGCTGAACGTCGGATCGAACCACGGTCCAACCCTCCAACCAAGAAACGCGATGACGCCACGCCCGTCGGGCCACGGGTAGTCGTAGCCATGAACGAAGATTGGCATCGTGATGCCCGCATCCTTGGCGGCAGTGAGCGCATGCTCGATCATGAACTCGTAGGCTGTCAGGAAGGTCTGCGACACCACGGCCTCGACCACATTGGCGTTCACCGCGGACAGGCCGGACTGCGCGTTGTTGAGGAAGGAGAAGAACTCGTCGCCCGCGACATCGTTGCCGCCGGCCGAAAGCAGCAAGCCTTGCGGCTTCTCAACCCCGATGCGGTGGACCAATTCCGCAATGCGCGACGGATCGTCCGACTGTAGCGGCCCAAGCGGAAGACCCCACATCTCGCGGGGCACGGACCCGTAGGCCTCATCGTTCAACGTCGAGCCCGCAACCGCAATGTTCACGATGGTGTGACCGTGGTTCGAGTGCAGGCAGTCGATCAGGTCAGTCCCGAGCGGGTAGTCGAACCACGAGTCGCCGTGGGCCAAGAGCTTGAATGCTCGGTGGCCTGGGGCGAGTGCCGCAAGCAGAGGGCCCGATGCCGGCACGCTGGTGTGCCCGCGGATTGCCTGTCGTGCACCATGAATGTCGTTCAGCGCGGCTCCCTTATCGGTTATTTCCTGGCGAATCTCTGCAAACGTCGTTCTGGCATTTGGCATCGTGTGACTGTCCTTCCTGTCGCCGTTTACGCTAGTCCGACCGCTCCTGGTACCGGCCCCTACGCCGGTTCACCTGCACCTCGCCTTGCATCACCGGCGGGAGGGGATCATTCCGGCCCCGGCGTCAACAGCGGGAGCTTCGCCGATCTTCGTTGAGGTCGCGCTCTTCGGCGCCAGCTCGGCATCGATGACGGCCTTGAAGGCTTCCAGCGGCTGCGCTCCGGAAAGGACCTGGCCGTTGATGAAGAAGGTCGGCGTGGCGCTCACGCAGATCTCCTCACCCATCCTGACGTCGTCGAGCACGAGCGTCGATGTCGCGCCGGAGACCAGACACTCCTCGAAGCGGGGAACATCGAGCTTGATCTCGCGTGCGTACCCCTTCAGGTCGGCGACTTCCAGCTGCGGGCTGGCCTCGAAGAGCTTGTCGTGCATCTCCCAGTACTTCCCCTGGTCGGCGGCGCAGTGGGCCGCCTCGGCAGCCTTCGGAGCGAGGTCGTGCGACGGGAGCGGGTAGTCGCGGTAGACCAGCTTGATCTTCCCTCGGTACTCCACGGTCTCCAGCAGTCTCTTCACCGTCTCCTCGGCCCGGACGCAGTAGGGGCACTGGAAGTCGGAGAACTCGACGATCGTGATGGGGGCGGCGTCTGAACCCTTCGACGGACCCTTCTGAATGCCTTCATTCTGGCCGACAGATGGAGGAACCGTATAGAATCGTGGACACGCCATCTCCTCGGTGGCGGGGTCCAAAGCGGCGAAGAGGCAGGTTTCATCGTTACAAACCAACCCCGACCACATGCCACCCAGCCGTTTCACTGTAAAGGCAGCCACGGCCGTGCAGCCGAGTTGCTCACCCTCGCGCTCGTTTACAACCCGCCAAGCACAGTTCTTGGCCTTGCAGCAGAACTTTGGCGCGCATTGGTCCGCGAGCTCCTTGTCCTTCATGCATTCGGCGACCGCCGCCTTGATCTCCGGCGCATCCGGATAGAAGACCTTCGCCTCCGTGTTGTTGCAGGCCAATGTCCCGCCGGGCTTAACCTCCATCTTGATCGCCTCGGTCTTGGTACAACACATCTGCTCGCCGGGCTTGAGCGCCAGTGTGTGCTCCTTTCGGTCGGCAGTCACGCAGAACCCCGTGTTCGGTCTGCGCTTACGCACAATGCAGTGATAGAAGCTTTCACAGTCGCCTAGGTAGGACCCCTCGGCAAGAACGTTGTCGCAACGGTGTTCGCGACCCTCTGATATCGCTGGCATCAGCAGCAGGCCGATGAGAAGCATCGTCGAAGCACTCGTCTTGGTCATAACCACGTCCCTTTCACGATCACGTACATCTGCGGCGGGGGCGTCAGGGCGGGCTGCCCTGGCGCGCCGAACGCCAGCAGAGGAGGCGCCAACAAACCAAACAGGATCTTGCAAGTCATGCGATCCTCCGATCCTGTCCGCCTTCGTGCCATATCCCGAGTTCGCTCAGCTTCATGGTGACGCCTCTCCTACTAGTGAAGGCTGAATCGTCTGCAAGCGATGTCGCCACCCGCGGGAACGCTATTCGTCGAAAAACAGTTTGTCTGATTGCAGACCAGCTTAAACCCCTGGTCGACCGTATCAAAGTACATCACCGCGAACGCTGAACATGCAATTTGTTCGTTCCGGTCCTCATCGGGATTCTTCAAGGCTACGCATGGCTTGTCGTCATAGATGGTGAGCCTGTCCGCGTGCTTCTGCTGCCGAAGCTCGTCGCGCCAGTTGAAGCTCGTCTCTTCCGACACGCAACACGCTTGTGATCGGGGAGTCAGCTTGTCCAGGATCCAATATTGGTGCTTGCCGCACACGAGCTTCTGATCTGACCTGAGGTTCCTCACCTCGCTCACGTTCTTCGGATCGATAACTTGGTCGGCGGTGGCGCACATCTGCTCGCCGAGCTTCAACTTCTCTTCCACACACTTTGCGGCGGTACAGGCCGTAGACACCCCCGGATCAGAGATGTTGCAGCCGGCCTCTGCACAATTTGTGAATCGCCCAGTCTTGACATCATCACAATTCCAGTCAGCATAGCTTTGTGTGCAAAGGAATGCGGTGATCGTCAGAATCCCAGCGATCACGATCCCGCTGGTGGTTGTCCTGGCGGCGGTCGATGCAGCAGACGCTCGCCTCGTGAGGTCGTTCATCATAGTGTCCTCCTTCGCACTCGTTTTGGTCATGACTGCCCTCCTCTTCAAGATCCTCCGAAACCCGACGGCGGAAGCGGCGCATACCATTCAAGCTGATGGCCGATCGAGATCGTGGTCACTGAAGGCCTCGCCCTCACCGCGCCCGGCACTCGAGGACGGAAACCACACCGCTAATGTAGGCGACCTGGTCGCGGGCGAGGAGGAGCTCGTTGCGGCTCGAGTCGAGCATCGTGGTCGCATTCGGCGTGTAGAAGACCCGGCACGCGTCCGCCCCCGTCCCGATCTGCTGGCAGATCTGCGCCCACTGGGCCTCGTTGTCCTTCAAGGTGGACTGCGCCTGCACGAGCCAGCCACGAGCCGCCTGCAACGCGGCGGCGACGCTCCCCGCCCGCTGGATCGCCCCGTCGATGTTCGAGGGCTGCGCCATCTGCCGGACCTGCGGCGTTTGGATCGCGGACCAGTCGGGCGGGATGGGGTTGCATATACCGCCCGTGGCGCCAACACCGGAGGCGCCGGGCACTGATGGCGTGATCCCCAGTGAACTGGTGTCGCCGTGGCGGATCTGCTTTCCATTCGCAATGGTCTGGCCGAGGTTGCCGATCGCTGAGCCGAGTTGGTTCATCATCTCGGCCCTGAAGGCGCGGTCGTCTTCCCTGTCGGCCGCCGCCTGGGCCTCGACTCGCTGGCGCTCCGCGGCGGCGCGGGCCTCGGCCAGCTGGCGTTCGGCGTTGTCCTGCGCCTCCTTGCGCTTGCGGAAATCCTCGAAGGCAAGCTGGTCCTGCGCGGCGCGCGCAGTGTCCGCGTCCGCGTCGATCCCGCTCACCCCCTCGCCCGAGGCGATTTGGACGAGACCCCCGGTAGAAAGGGACGCGTCGGCTGCCAGCTCCGCTCCCTGCGTCCCCGGCCCGGGAAACCCAAGTGACCCGAGAGAAGAGACGGTCGCATGGGCAGCGGCCGTGTCCCGGACACATCGAAAGCCGATCTCTTCGTCGACAGTCGTCGGCAAGTCGCCGCCCCTCTGTGAGACTCGGATTGTCGCGGACAACTGCTCAAAGCCCCCGCCACGAATAACCCGCTTCTCACCGGACGGAGGCCCAATTGGGTTCACCGCGAAACCCGCCTGGTAGTAGATGTTGGAGTACCAATCGCTGCACCACTCCCAGACGTTCCCGAGCATGTCATACAGGCCAAAGGCATTCGGGGCCTTGGTCCCAACCTCGTGCGGGTGATTGCCGTTTGCCTCGATCAGTTGGAGATACGCTTTCCAGTCCTTCTTTGCCTTGATGTAGAAGAGGTCCGTCGCATCGATCTTCGCGTTCCCCGCGTCGTCGGCGTACCAGGCGATCTCGTCGAGGTCGCCGTAGCGGAATGCGGTACTCCCGGCGCGAGCCGCGTACTCGTACTCGGCCTCGGTCGGCAGGCGCCCTCCCACCCAAGTACAAAACACCACCGCCTGGTCCCACGTGACGTTGACGACCGGTGCCGCTGGGCCGCCCCACGATTGCTGTGTCCGCAAGGGTGTCCCCGAGGCCGCGGCGTACTTCTCGAATTGCGCGACGGTCACCTCGGTCGGGTTCATCTCGAACGGGCGTGTAATCTTCACGAGGTGGGCCGGCATCTCGTCGTCGCTACACCTGTCGCTCGGCGAGCACCCCATCTGAAACTCTCCCGCCGGGATGCTGTTCCATCTGAGGCCCAAAGTGTCGGCGCCCTTTAGCCCCTTAACCCTAGCTGCAAGGGAAAGCCGAACGACTTCCTGCGCGCCCTCCCCGACCTTGACGTCGAATCCTGCCGCGACGCGGGCGTCATCCTTCGCGACCACTCGGACGACGTGCCGCCCGGGTGCGACGGCCAGCTTCTGGTAGGCGGGAGCCTCCGCCGTTCCGCCCGGCAGCTCCGCGGCCTTCTGGCCGTCGATCTCGAGCAGCGCGGGAGCGTCGGAGATGAACAGTAGAGCACTGGCCGTGGCACCCGCAGCGCCGCCTGCCGCCGCCCCGAACTCCACCTTTACGACCATCTGTTCAGCGGAGGTGACCTTGATGACCTTCGACCACTTCTGGCCGTCCGGCGTGACAGCGTCGAGCAGGTGCTCGCCGAACGGAACCTGGACCTTCTTCGGCCCGCTGCCGTCGAGCGAGGCCAGCACGTCGCCGTCGAGCTTGACGGTGCAGGCAACGTCGGAGGCGAGGAGCACGTGGCCCGTCGCCGCCTTCGGCTTCGCGGTCTGCTCCTGAGCGTCTGCGTACCGCGCCCCGAAGCTCACCATTGCTGCGACGAGCAGGTACACGCCCAGACTCAGTGCCAATGTCTTTCTCATCCTCTACCTCCAGCCGCGCCTGTAAGAACCACGTGTGCGGAAAGGCGACGCGTGATCGGTCGGCCACGTCGGCGCTTCCATATCTCAAAGCTGACGGGCCGCGAGAGAGGTGACCCGGCACACGGTGGAATCACCTGTCCCCACGTCGCTTGGTCGGGGTGATCCTCATACCGTCACTTCTTCGTCAAGATTATGGGCGGGTCGCCTTTTTCCTTCAGGTCCCACGGTGCCTCCACGCGAAGACCGTTCTTCCCGTCGTCTTCAATTGAGAGCAAATATTTGGCCCTATCGTTCAGGTCACCACAGTCGCGATTGAAGTAGCAAATTCTGCCAACCATTTCGCGAGCGACCCACGCGTCACCTTTTCCTAGACGAAGGCGCCCAGAAAGCTTGGTGTTTGTCTGATTGTAGTTGCCAGGAAAATAACAGTGATACTCAAATGTGAACTCCGGATATGGCCCTGCTCCGTTGACCTGAAGGTCTCCGAGTGCCTTGCAATCGCCCCTCTTGCCCTTACTCTGCCAGTGGCCGACAAGGCGCTGGACAGCCGACACCGGCGGTGGGTCGCCGGCGTCCTCAACGGGGATCCGGTAACGCACGACGAACTTGCCCTCCGAGCGCAATTCGACGGTGAGATCCGAGACGTTCCTGGGTACCTGACCCAGTTGCACTTCCTGCATCCAACTGTCGCCGTTGGACGATAGGTTCTTCAGAGTACCCGACTCGTTGGTTAGCTCTTGATGTTTCTGGTCAAAGACCGCCACGTCGTACGGCACCTCTTGCACGGCCGCCCCAGGCGCTGCCGGCGGCTTGATTTTCAAGATGAGCGCATATGCGTCACCAGAAACGAGCGCCGGTGGCACACCCCACTCGTAAAGCGACTTCCACGTGCCGACTTCAGCTTCTTCGACGCGCCAGCCAAACCGCGGGAATGCCGCAGTTGGCGTCTCCGACGCTTGCTTCTCGATGGCGTAGTCGATCCTGGGGCCGAGATCTTCGGCCGTTGGGCGGTCGCTTTCGGGCAGCCCGGCCGCCTGGGCCTTCTCGAGCGCCTTCTTCGCCGCGGACGGCCGCCCGAGGTTCAACTCGGCCTCCGCGAGGCGCAGGAGCGCCCGCGACTGGTCCGGCACGATCGCGAGGATCTCCTGGAGCTTCTTCCTCGCGATCTCCCAGTCCCGGTTCTCGATGGCGATGAGGGCGATCTTGTAGAGCGATTCGGCCTTCGCCCGATCCTGGTCGGTGGGCTCCGCTCCGCGAGCCAAAACCGGCACGAGCAAGGCGACGCAGAGAGTGAGAAGAACGGTGCGACGGACTGATGGGATCAACATGGTGGCTCCTTGACGTTATCCAGGCCGGATCAGGGATCCGAGGCCGGCCCTCGTTGGCTCGATGACCCTGAGCGTCAGCGTGAATCCCGTTTCAACGAGACCTTCTCCCACTGAAGTTCGCCGTTCGGCTCCAAGCTAAGGTCCACGTACTGAAAATGAAAGCACTCCCAAACGAGCCGCATTGAGTCGAGGTTCTGACATTCGCGGGTCCCGAAATCCATGTCCCACTGACCGCCACCAACACGATAGAGGTAACCTTTGGTCGTGTAGTACCGATGGATTAGGTCGCCCGCTTTCTCCTCTTCGACAAGCACGAACTTAGGCCTCTGCTGTTCCGCCGATATTTCGAGCGTTACGTAGAATTTGATCGAACTCTCTTTCCATCGTCCCTTCCAGGTTCCGAGGATCTTCTCATAGCCTTCCCCACCTACCGGACCCTGCTCGACTGACCCCTCCAGCTTGAGAAGCAGATGCCCGGCAGCTCGCACCTTCAGCGTGAACGTCGAGCTGTTCGCATCGACTATCGGCTTCAGCGGGAAGTTAACGGCGGCCTGAAGACTCCTCCAGTCGCCCTGTTTCGTGACTTGTTCCTCCTCCGACCAGATTTCGTTGTTCTTCGAATCAAAGAGCACTATTTCCCATGTGATCTTCTGTTCGGCCCCCGTGGACCCGGGCGTTTCCACATAGATCAAGACCGTACCGTTCTGGTTCGCGGGAAACCGATAGGGCTTTTTGTATAGATTGGTGAATGCCGAATAGGATGAAAAGAACACAAAGTCGCCTTTCGTTACCTTCCAGCCGACATCCGGCACGAATGGATTCACGGACTCATCGGCTTGCTTTGCCAGCGCATATTCGAGGCGTGGCTCGAGTTCGTCAGCGATCAACCGATCGCTGTCATTGAGGTCGCCCCTTCGCGCCTTGTCGAGGTAGGCTTTGGCCTGAGTTGGCTTCAGCAATTCTGACTTTACCTGTGCCATTCGCAGATTCGCCTTCGGCTGGTCTGGAAACATCACTAGAATGTCCTTCAACTTGGCCTCTGCCATCGACCAGTCCCGCTGGTCAATGGCGATTAGCGCGACCTTGTAGAGCGACTCGGCCTTCGCCCGATCCTGGTCGGTGGGCTCCGCTCCGTGAGCTACAACCGGGAGGAACAGGGCGACGCAGAGCGTAAGAAGCACGGCGCGACGGACGGATGACATCGACATGCTCACTCCCTTGCTTTCTCCAGGCCGAACCATTTAAGCTAGTCGCTGGCGATCTGCAAAAGAGAGCGTGCGGAAAGAGCGGCGCTCAAGCGGCCAGATTGATGCGTGCATGCCTCAGAGCCGACGCGCCCCAACAGTGGGACCTCAACGCTCATCGTTGCGCCCCGGAACCTGAACCAGTGGCTTGAGCCTGATTATCGCCAAGCGGATCGAGCACATTCGAGCCGACGACAGTCATCACGCCTCGGCACTTCATCGCCCCGTGATCGCGCATCGGGGTGCCGTGGTCCCCGGCGTGGAAGGCGAGTTCGCACACTGGCAGCTCACCTGTCCTCACCTCGGGCTGTTCGTGAGAGCTTCATGGCGTCACTGCTTTGCCAAGATCAAGGGCGGGTAATAGTCTGGCTTGGAGTCCCACGGAACGTCCACGCGAAGACCGTTCTTCCCGTTGTCTTCAATCGAGAGTTTGTAGACCCCGACGGTTCTGTTCAGGTCGTAACAGTCATTATGATCACAAATTCTGCCAACCATCTCACGAGCGACCCACGCGTTGCCTTTTCCGGGACGGAGACGCCCAGAGAGGTTGGCATTGATGTAGGTGTAATCGCCATCGCCGTTCCGATATTTGTACGTAAACTCGGGATACGGCCCTGCTCCGCCGACCTGAAGCTCTCCTTCTTCCTTACCAAGATTGGTCTTGCGGTTCTTACCCTGCCAGTGGCCAGCGATGCGCTGGACAGCCGACGCCGGCGGCGGGTCGCCGGCACTCTCGACAGGGACTCGAACGCGGACAACGAGCTTGCCCTCCGAGCGCAGTTCGACCGTGAGCTCCGAGACGTTCTGCGGTACGTCACCCAGTTGCACCTCTTGCAGCCAACCGTCTCTGTCCTTCCGGTTCCTCAGGGTACCCGAACTGCTGGCCAACTCCTCGTGTTTCTGGTCAAAGACTGCCACGTCGTACGGCACCTCCTGCTCTGTGCCCGCCTTTGCCGGCGGCTTGATTTCCAAGATGAGCGCACATACGTCACCAGAAACCATCGCCGGCGGCACACCCCACTTGTCCTCGGACTTCCACGTACCCACTCCGGCCTGTTCGACGCGCCAGCCGAAACGGGGGAATGCCGAAGTCGGCGCCTCCGACGCTTGCTTCTCGAGGGCATATTCGATCCTGGGGCCGAGGTCCTCGGCCGTCGGGCGGTCGCTCTCGGGCAGCCCGGTCGCCTGCGCTTTCTCAAGCGCCTTCTTCGCCGCAGACGGCCGCCCGAGGTTCAGCTCGGCCTCCGCGAGGCGCAGGAGCGCCCGCGACTGGTCCGGCACGATCACGAGGATTTCCTGGAGCTTCCTCCTGGCAATCTCCCAATCGTGATTCTCGATTGCGATGAGGGCGATCTTGTAGAGCGATTCGGCCTTCGCCCGATCCTGGTCGGTGGGCTCTGCCCCGCGAGCCAGGACCGGCACGAGCAGGGCGACACCGAGAGTAAGAAGCACAGCGCGACGGACTGTTGACATCGACATGGTCACTCCTTTGCCTTCTCCAAGCCGAACCATTCGAGCCGGTCTCCTGGCGATGTGATCTGATGGGGTCCCACTGCTTCGAGCTTGCAGGAGCGCGCATCGACCTCGATGACGCGATAGACGGTCTTCGGGGTCTGACTCGTCGCCGGCTCGACACTTGCGGAAGCATCGGAGGACGCGTCGCGGAGACGGAAGAAATCCCCACGCCTGACCCCTGAAGCCGTCCCCACGTCGGCCCGCAGGACGCTCCCGACCGCGGTGACGTGGATGGTGAATGGAAGGGTGCTCGCCTCCTGCGCCACCGCCGCGGCCACCAAGCCTGCGAGACGATCGACCGCGGGCGGCACCCACCCCGCCGGGGGTTGCGTCGGCTCGAAGAGCGTCTCGCGCGGCCTCGCCGCGGTACCCGCGACATCGGTGGCCGGGAAGCTCCCACCGCCGATCGCCGCTCCCCCGCGAGCCTCGGCGAGAGACCAGCGCAGCTCATAGCCTGTTGGTGCCGTGCGGGCGGGCAAAGAGGTGGCCGGTGATGCCGCCGCGCCCGTGTCGTGCCTGAGCCTCTCCGCGTCGGAACGCAGGCTCCGGGCCCGCGTAAGGAGTCCGTTCACTTCCGTTTCGGTCTCCATCCGTATCCGTTCGTTCTCCTCAGTTGCGCGGGCGCTTGCTGCCTCGACGCAACGGTTCTGGCGCTCGAGGCAGGCGTTGTATGCCGCTTGGTTCACGTTTCCGAACCGGTCTGTGGTTAGCATGCAGATGACGGCGCCGCACAACGCGTCGTCCGCGCTGACGGTCCGCGAAGCCGCCGAGGCCTGGCGCGCCGAGGCCTGCTGCTCGAGATCGGCCGCCATCGCGTCGAGGCGGTCCGCCTCGGCCTGGTTGGTGGCATTGACCGCGGCAGCTCGCGGCGGCGCGGAGGCGGTTGGCGCCTCTGAACGTCTCGTCTCGACCACTACGAGGCGCAGCTCGAGGTCGGTCGGCCGGGGGGCGACGGTCTGCTGGCTCGAGACATCGAACGTTTCGATCGCCGCTACGCTCCGGAGCTTCCCGGCGACCGCGGCCGCGATGCTCTGCCACGACACTCCGCTCGGAAGCGACGACGAACCTCCCGGGGTTGCGACGAAGATCCTCCGGCTGATGGCGGGCCGACACTCCGAACACACATCGCCAACGGGGCGAGGCGCCGGTCGCGGGGCTTGAGCGGCACTATGCTCTGGGGGCGGGGCCGCTTGCTCGGCCGGTTGCGCAGCCATCGCGCCCAAGCCGAGAAGGACCACGAAGCTGTAGCCGGTTAGCATGAGACCTCCGAATCTGTTCCATTCGTGGGCGAGTCAGTGGACCAATGCGTCACCTGCCCGGAACGAGCCGCCACGAGATGCAGGTTGGCACGCGCGCAGGTCGTGGCAACGCGCCGGAACATCACGAAGCCGCGGGTCTTCCCAGGTTTCTGATAGGGGAGGGTTGCGCCTCCCGCGACCGTTCACCGACGTCTCCCCCCCGTTTGCCCGACGTCCCCTCGTCGAAACGTCCCCTTCCTACGGCAGTACACCGCGAAACCAGATCCCCCGCCCCGCAAGATAATTTCCGCCACCGTAGGCCGGCAGTTCTGAGAAGTCAAGATCCCGTAACTGATTGAGGCTCAACCTTGTACTCGTGCACGTACGAACTAGCTCAAGACCTCTTTCCCAACATTGTGTTCGTGTGAACGTCAACACACTTTCCGTTTCACAAGCTCGGCTCGCACCTGCGGCACGAACGTCTGGACCGGGCGAGGCCAAGGCTTCGCCGCTCCAGGGCGGCCTGGTGTTTACTCGCGGGACACAAACGACAACGAGGCGTTCTTCCTCGGTGAACATCCTGAGGCTGAGTGTTCTCTTCGGTTAGGAAACAGCCTGCTCCGTCCGCGCATTCCGGAGCGACCGGCGTGATGCCCCGCAGGGGTCGCAAGGTCGTCGAGGAAAGCAGGCCAATGGCGCCAAGTGGGCCGCGCCGGGCTGGCTGGCTCAGCGCCAGAGGCACGAGTTGTGGACGACTCGCGTCAGCCGGCTTGCTTGTGCTTGGTTGAGCTGAGTGCGATGCCGAGACTGTCCACCGCCGAGCGGAGGAGTCCCGGCTCGGGGTGGGTGTAGATGTCCATCGTGGTGGTGATGCTGCTGTGGCCGAGGAGTTCCTGGATGAGCCTGAGGTTGGCGCCGGTGGCGAGGAGGAGGCTCCCTGCGCTGTGGCGCAGCTCGTAGAGTGTCCAGTCAAGGGGGAGGCCAGCCGCCTTCAGGAGGGGTTTGAAGTACTGGCGGTCGAGGTTGCGGTGCCTGACTGGTCCTCCCTGGTTGGTGCAGAACACGAGGTCGAGCTTCTGCCACTCACCGCCGGCCGCCAAGCGCTCGGCGCTCCGCTTCCAATGGTGGGTCTGGAGTGCTTCCTTCACCTCCGGGGGTAGTGGGACCGTCCGTTCACGCCGTGTCTTGGGGAGGTCGACGTCCCACCCGCCGACCGTGTGAACGAGCCGCCGCCGAATCGTGAGCTGCGAGTTGCGGAGATCAATGTCCGACCAGCGGAGGCCGAGGTACTCCGAGGGACGCAGGCCTCCGAAGAGTGCAAGCTTGAACAGGGCCTCGAAGCGCGTCCCTTTCGCGGCGGCGAGGAAGCTGCGAGCTTGCTCGAGCGTGAGTGCCCGCTTCTTGCCGGTGTCCTTCCTCGGCAGCGTGACGTTGCGAGCAGGGTTGAGGGCGATGAGGTTCCAGCGGACCGCTTGAGCGAGGGCGGTGTTGAGGACTCGGTGGGTCAGGCGGACGGTGCAGGCGGACAGCCCTCGTTCCTCGCGCAGCTTTCGGTAGAGCTCCTGGATCTGCAAGGGGCTGAGCCTGTCCAGGAAGATGCCACCGAGGTCTGGCCTGACGTACCGCTTCAGCTGCCACTCGTACTGTTGGAAGGTATTCCGTCGGAGTGAGGGACTGACGGCGTCCTGGAGCCATCGATCGAGGTACTGGTCAACGGTGAGGTCCGATGGTTCCCGGTAGGTTCCGAGGTCGTGCTCGTGAATTAGCTTGGTGAGGTAGCGCTCAGCGTCCTTCCTGGTCCCGTGAATGGTCTTGTTGTGGATCAGACGCTGCCCGGTGCGCGGGTCGAAGCCGAGGCTCATGCGGACGCGCCAGCACGGCTTGCCGTCCCTGGTCTGCCTTCGCTCGATCGATCCTGGCATGAGCTCGCGCCTTACCGTTGATCCCTGTTCACTGCCGCTACTGCGACCTGCGCCAACCGCCAGCCAGAGGCTGACCGCCATTTCGGACCCACTCGTCCAGCGCCTCCTGGGCCACGCGCACCTGGCGGCCCAACCGGACGGCGGGCAAGAGGCGAAGTCGGATCAGCTCGTAGACCCTCGCCGTGGACGTATCGAGCAGCTCCGCGACCTTCTCGACCCGTAGCAGTTGCATCGTCGGCCCTCCCACCACTCTGGGGTTCACAGTGGGCCGACAAAACGGCGCGACAAGGGCGCGATGTGAGGTTTTCGGAGGTCATTCGCCGAGATCCCGGACTTTTCGCAAGAATTACCGTAGCCGGGGATTTTCCGGCCTGCAAGGGAAGCTCTATCTTATATATAGATATATATCAGGAGACCATCTTGCGGAGGAGCGCGAGCTGCTCGGCGGTGAGCGCCTCGGGGTCTTCCGGCAACGGCTCTCCCTGCCAGGGTCGGATGGACGAGCCCGAGCGCACGGTCGCCAGCCGGGGGTCGGCCTCGATCTCGCCCTCGGGGAGGTAGAGGATCCAGCGGAGGGTCACGGGGTTCACCGTGGCGGCGATCGTGTCGGGTGGGGCCTCTCTGGCCTGTGGTGGCATCGGTGGAGCGGGGTCCGGAGTCGCACGCGGGGTTTTCTGGTGAGCGGCCATTTGGGACGGGTCCTGGGTTGGCGGGCTCTCGGCGACGCGGTCGTTCGGTGGTATCTCGGTGGGAGCGGGAGTCGTTGGCGGGTCCTGGACAGGGGGTGGCTCCGGTTCGGGGTGGGGCTGTGGGGTTGGGGGGACTGGGGCTGTTGAGCGGGCTCGCTTGCGGTAGGCCTGGGTCACCGTCATGATCGGCAGCAGTTCCTTGAGATCGCTCGCTCCGACCGTCCACATCTCCCGGTCTGCGAACGTCGTGCCGATGGCGGCGAGTTGGTCTCCCAGGAGGGCTGCCATCTTTGCTCGCAGGATGGTGTCCTTGTAGCCGGCGAGCAGGTAGGCGTTGAGTCGGCTCGCCACCTCGGCGAGGTTCTCGAAGAGGGCCTGGCGCTGCTGGACTGGGTCACGGTCGGGGTGGGCGGTGATGATCGCGTTCCACTCGTCCGGGAACGCCTTGGCGAGGTCATCAGTGCCAACCGCGTCACCGTCGGCGAGGAGCGCGATGAGCTTCCTCTGCTTGGACGTGAGTTGACGGCGGCGGTAGGTGTGACCGGACTCGTGACCGTAGCGCTTGGCGCCGATGAGCACCGCCTCCGAGAACGCATCGGGTTCGAGGGCTCGCATCGTGTCCTCCTACTCGTCGAGGGCGTGGAGCCCCTCGCGACCGGAGACGGTCCACACGGGCGCCGAGAGCGAGCCGCGTCCGGCCATCTCCTCGCGCACGATGACCCACACGAGGGTTGCGAGATCCTCCCTCGTCGCGAGATCGAGCACCGTTCCCCGCCTCTTCTCGTCCGGCACGACCCAGAGCAGTCGGGCGCCCTTGAACGCGTGGTCGAACAGCTCCGCATAGGCCTTCAGCCCCGCGTCGAACGCCTCGCGAAACAGGACGAGCTTCCCGTGCATGCTCGACCCCGCCGCACGGTGGAGCGGCTCGGTCCCACGGTCGATCTCGAGGACGAACAGCGCTGAGGAGCCGTTTGGGTGATCGATCGTGAACACGCCGTCCGGGATGAACTGTGCCGCGCCGACCTGCAGAGCCACGCGCCGGCGTTGGTGTCCATTCTGCCGAACCTCCTCGTAGGCGGGGACGAACCGGTAGGCAAACCCCTGGGCCTCGCACGCTTCCCGGATCCAGATGCGGGCGTCGGTGAGGGCCTCGTGGTGGGCGAGGTAGCCAGGCGCCCTCGGAACGTGAAACGGCACGAGCAAGTCCTTCGTTGCGAGCCCCTCGGCCGCGGCGACGTGCCGCGCCCCGGACCGTGACAGGCAGTAGATGAAGCGCTGGTCGCCGAGCGGCCCGGGCGAGGGAAGACGAAACCGAGTGACGAGCGCCAGGGTGGCGAGCTTGCGCAGCCGCCGCTGGGCGATCTTGAGGTGGCCGACGTGGAGGCGGCTTACCTGCGCGGCCGTGAGATACCGGAAGAGCCAGAGGTCCCGCAGGATGACGAGGTCCCGGGGCACCATCCTGTACCCCGGCGGGACCACCTGAGAAGAACGATCGTTTCCCATCTCAGCTGGATAGTCGGCCCTCCGTTGCAGGACGGTCGGTTTCCCCCGTGCAACGGCCTCCCGACTATCCGGGTGATGAGGAACGAACTCTCGACCGTGATCAAAAAGACCATCACCCAGCTCGGCGAAGGTCTGCTCGAGCGGGCGCTCGCCCGGGAGGGGGCCAAGGGGTGCGGGTCCATCCTGTGCACCGCTCCGGTGGACCTCGAACCGCCGTACGAGCCCTTCGATGCGACCGCCATCCTTGGGCCAAGGGAGCGTGCGTGGACCGAGCCGCCGGCCGGGGATGTCACCTGGACCACGAGCAAGGTCTTCGCGGCCCCGGATGACATCCTCTCCCTCCCCTGGACCGAGACCCTCTTTCGGGCGTGGTCTCCGTTTGCCGGCCCATTCGCCTTCGAGCTGATCGGGACGCACGGTACCGTCGGCGTGCACATCGGCATTCCCAGGGCGCAGGACCCCGCCGTGCGCAGGGTCATGTCAGGATTGTTCCCCGGGCTCCGGCTGCAGGAGGTTGCGCGGCCGTTCAGTGGGCGGGACGCATCGCTTCCCCTGGCGGTCGAGGAGATCGTGCCGGTCCCGCCCTACCACCGCACCCTCTCGCTGATCGGCAAGGAAGGTGCGAGCCCGCTCGGCATCGCGTACCAGGCGCTGATGGGACTCGACGAGGGGGAACTTGGCGTCTACCAGGTGCTCTTCAAACCGACCGCCCCGGAGCACGAGTGGCACTTCAACATCCAGTGCCTCGTCGAGGGCGAACGCCGGGCGGCCGAGCTGCACTACCTCGGGGGTCTCTCTCCCGAGTTCTCCTACGACACGGAGCTGCCCTCGCGGCTGGACGCCTCCGCGAAGGAGAAGATCGCCAAGGACTGCGCCATATACGCCGTTTGCTGCCGGTACGCGGTCTGGGCTCCTCCCGAGCGGGCGGAGGCGTTCTTCGAGGTCATGCGGGGCGCCACCGGCGTGCTGCGGTTCGGCAACCACGCGTGGCGGCGGGTGTCCAACGAGACCTTCCAGCGCTACCTCGGAGCGAGCGACGTGCTGCGCATGGTCATGCGCCGGCGGGCGCACCGGCCGGGGCTGATCGCAACCTCGGAGGAACTCGCGAGCTTCGTTCACCTGCCGAACGCCTGGGCGCTCGAGATGTTCAAAGGCGTCGAGCGGCGCACGGGACACGAATGGCGCGGCGAGGACACGGAGGCGATCACCTCCGGCGATGTGCAGCTCGGGGTCAACCTCTACGCCGGGCGGCACGTGCCGGTGGTGGTGCCGTCCGAGCTGCGGCTGCACCACACCCGAGTGGTTGGCAAGACTGGCTATGGGAAGTCGTATCTGGTGCTGAACATGTTCCTCTCGGACGCTGCGTCGGGCCAGGGTGTCGGCCTCATCGATCCCCACGGCGACCTCTCGGACGAGGTGCTCGCACGCCTCCCCGAGGACCGTCTCGATGACCTCGTGTACGTGACCTTCACCGAACCCGGCCTCATGCCCCAATGGAACCCCTTTGCCGCCAAGGTCCCTCCAGGGAAGTTCGCCGACGACTTCACGCGGGCGCTCGTCACCTCAGGGGAATACCTCGGCCCGCAGATGGCACACGTCATCCGCAACGGGGCGTACACCGTGCACGTGTTGGGTGGCTGCCTGGACGACTTCACCGCGATGCTCCTGCGGACGGCGGAGGGCGAGGCTCTTATCCAGAAAGCCATGAAGGTCGTGGGAAACCCCGACGTGCGACGCTTCTGGAGCCACGAGTTTCGCAGCTACGGCAAGCAGCAGCTCCAGAGCACGCTCAACAAGCTGTCCCGGATGACGACGAATGATGCCGTTGGAGCGATGTTCCGTCAGAGGGAGAACGACCTCGATCCGCGGGAATGGATGGACACGCGCAAGGTGGTCGTGATCAACCTCTCCTCGGGCGTCCTCGGTCTCGAGCTCGGCAAGTTCATCGGCGGGCTGCTGTGCTCGCTCATCCACCGGGCGGCGGTCTCGCGCGCCGATCTCGAGGAGTCCGAGCGGGTGCCGTTCTTCCTCAACCTCGACGAGGTCCAAGACCTGCAGTCGGGCGCCCTGGCCGAGATGCTCTCGGAGGTCCGCAAGTACAAGCTGGGAGTCCTTCTCGCCCACCAGCACCTGGGGCAGCTCGATCCCTCGCTCGCCGAGGCCGTGGGCAACTGCTCCACGGCGATCGCCTTTCAGCCGGGCCCGGGCGACGGGCCGCAACTCCGCCGAGCACTGCACGGCAAGGTCTCGGAGCAGGAGCTGTCCGACCTCACACGGCGGCAGGCCCTGGCCGCCGTCGGTAACCGCGTCGTGAGCCTGACGACGCTGACCTGCCCGTACCCAAGGCTGCGGGATGGGCGAGCCCTGGCCCGGCAGATCGCGGAGCGCACGTACATGCGGATCGGCGGGGAGGCCACGCCAGGACCAGCCCGAGTGGTCGTGCGAAGGGACCGAGTCTACGACCGCCTCGGAGGCAAGGAGGACACACCATGAGCGTCGACGTGGATCGCATCTTGAGGCTTCTGGACCAGTCACGGATCAACCGGGACGTGCTGATGGCGCACGATGAGGCGCGCGAGACCTTCCGGCTGCCGACCATGCGGGCACGCGACTCCCGGGAGTTCAAGTGGATCGTGACGACCTACTACCAGCACCACGTCCGCCACGCCGGCCAGGGCACGGCGAGCGAGGAGGAGGCGTTCGGCGAGGCCAAGCGACTGCTCGACACCGTCTATACGAAGGACCCCTTTCAGGAGGGGTACAACGTCGCCCTCCGCATGGGGCTTGACGGTTCGCAGGGCGGCCTGCGTGACGTCATCAACCAGATCGCCGACACGCTCAAGGCTCGCCACCTGCAGAAATACATGGACCATGTGTACTTCGATCACATCAATCCGCTCTCGAAGACGGAGAACATGGAACTGTCGCGGGCGTTCTACCACCGCTTCGGGCCGGTCTTGAGGGAGTTCGGGTTCGAGGTGGACGAGATGACGTTCGCGTGGAACACCCGCGCGGCCCTGGAGTACCACCGGCAGGTCCTCGAGCACCTGTTCGGCATCGCCAAGAAGATCTAGGAGGCGACGATGGCTGACATCCAGGAGGTGCTGCACGCCCTCTCCCCGGAGGTGCTGCGGGGGCAGTTTCAGCTGCCGCATGCTGCGTGGCGGGAGGAGTACGTGGCGAGGTTCCTCGCGACCGAGTCGTACGAGGACATGATCGATGAGCTCGGCCGCTTCGTCGCCCATGTGATGACCCGCTGGTTCGGCAACTGCGTTCAGTGGCCTGCTGACCGGGGGCGCTCGACCGCCGTGCGGTTGCTCAACGAGAAGCTCGGCGACGGGCTGCACCCCAAGGCGGGCGAGTTCGCCGCGATGAAGATGTGCCGGCACGGGGACCGCGGCGGGATTCGCTACCTCCTGGATCTGATCTCGGAGACACTGCTCCAGGAGAGTTTGAACCAGTACCTCGACTGCGTCGTGCTGCCGCGAATCTACCAACTCCCGTTCGAGGAGAGCATGGACCTCGCCCGCCGGTACCTTCAGCTCTACGACGCGGTCCCGGGGCTCGCGATGGAGAGTCCCGCGGGAATCGTGATGCGCTGGCGGCAGGTCATCCACCGGCACGCCCGGCAGGTGTTGACCGGCTGAGTGACGGACGGGACTGCGAGGTCGAGGGTGGTTCCGCGGAGGAGTTCCCCGATGGGACCAGGGATCGAGGCCCAACGTCCTTTGTTGAAGTGCATTCCACCGCCGGGGTGTGCACGACTTTCTAGCATCTTTCTTTCCATCAGATGCTTTGCGCCCCATTTAAACGGAGTTCCCCTGTGAGCTGCGGATGAAGATGAAATGGACACGTGCATGGATTGATGTGCTGATGCTTGGTGTGGTGTGGGATGGTGTGCTTGCTTCGAGGTGTCGTCGGCTGGGATGTCATTTTGCTAGTTGGTCGTGATCGAGGTCGGTGATGGCACACCGTCTGTCCTGGTGGAAATCGGGATCCTGGGTTGTTGGATTGATCTCAGAAATCATCAAGACAGAATCATCCGAACCATGACACCAGTGCCTTGCAACAGCAAGCTAAGCGGGCTGTCGTGGTGACGGATGAGGTGGCACGCTAGGCAATCGGCGGTCGTTACAACAGTGCCAGTCGTCTCGGTTCAATGCTCCGGTATAGCTTCTCCGGAATCAGGCGCCGGAGAAAGAAAAGGGGACGCTAGTCGTCCCCAAACAAATCCTCGATGCCGAGCGGGCGCCGCTCGTGCGGGTTGTCGCAGGCTCGCAACTCGCCGAGCCGGAGGTCCCGGAAGTACGGGCGGCCGTGGACGTAGACCACGGTCAGGCACCGCGGGCTTTGCTCTGGCGTTGTCTCGATGTCGTTCGTGTGTTCCATGGGGTGTTCCTCCGGGGGCGGCGCCGCGGTGTCGCGGCTTCCTCCCACCGGGGGCCTCTGGAGGGAGACCCCTCACGAAACCGACCGCCGAGCCCCAACAGGGGCGAGGGTCGGTTCGATGAATGGGGTCGACCGTCCCCCGGCGGTGGGAGGGAGCCGGCATGGAGCGCCGCCGCTTGGAACACCCCCGACACACGACGGCGAGAGCGCCAGCGCGTAGAGCCGCGGCTGACGCAGGTCAACAGGCCGCGGTTTGGTTGGAAGGCCGGGCCGCTGGAAGGAAAAGGGGCCGCTACTCGGTCCCCTCGATGAGGTCTCGCGTGGTCGCCAGTGCCCGCTGGAGGAGGGTGATCGCATGCTCCAGGTCCTGGCCTCGCAGGCGCCGGGTTGACTTCCAGGTGCCGTCGGGCAGGCGGAAGCGCCGCTCCAGCACCACGGTGGTGAACACGTTCCCGTAGGTGCCATCGTTGACCCACATCGCCGCTCGCAGGTCGCCTGCGCTGAAGCGGTGCGCCGGCTGCCGCTTCGCTGGGTCCCGGATTGGCTGTGGCCAGGCTTGGGTTGTGAACTGCATTTTCGACACCTCCTTGAGCCCCTGTGTGGGGCTTCTCTTCACCCTGGAAGAGAAGCCCCGGAGTGACAGCGCGACGGGTTCGAAGCGGAGTCCCGACCCCGCCCGCAGGCGGGGGAAAGCTCAATGAAGGGGTGGAACGATGAGTGAACCCCTCATGAGCTTTCAGGGGCGGAGCGGAGGTCGCCAGGGGCATGCGGGGCGGGAGCAGGTGTCGAGGGCAAGACGGAAAAGGGGGCCTCGGCCCCCTCTTCGTCCTCACCAAGCGTCTCAGGAGCGAGCACCATTCGCTCGTACGCCTTCTGCAAGGCCAGGATGGCCTTGGGAATGTCGTTGAGGCGTAAGCTGGCTGAGGAAGCCCACTCGCCGTCGCCTCGCTTGTAGCGCCGGTCGAGGGTCACCGTGTAGAAGACCCCGCCCTTCGGTGCGGGGTTGCGCCACACGGCAAGCTGCACCCCTCCGGCTGAGGTCTTCCACACCGGGGGCGCTCTCGCCTCGCTTTCGCTCGTTGGTTCTCTCTGGTTGCTCTGGTTTGTCTTTTCCATGGTCTACACCTCGTGGAGACCCCGTGACGGGGCCTCGTTCCTGATGCGCGCGAATGAGGACCCGTCGAGGGCGAGGCCGTTGGCCTCGTCGAGCAGGCCACCCACGATCTGCGCCCACGCCTCCAGCTCAGCGTCGGAGAAGACGAAGTTGGCGGGGTCCTCTTCGTCCATCTCGGCCTCGGTCAGGTCGGCGAGGTCGCCCACCGGGTAGTTCTGCGGCCACGGCCGCAGTGCCTCGCACGGCGGGAAGGGGTCCCGCCGCGAGACGAGGCGCACCCACGGGGGCGCCGGCACCTCAAGCTCGATCTCGTTCACCCACCCGTCAAGCTCGATGGGCGGCTGCCGCGGGGAGGGCTCGTGCTCCTCCCAGAAGCTGTCGTAGCTGAACTGCTCGATCTGCGTCATGTCGATCACCTCGGAGCCCCTCGTGTGGGGGCTTCTCTTCACCCTGGAAGAGAAGCCCCGGGTCACCGGTCCATCCGGGCGGCATCTCGGAGCGGAGCCCCGACCCCGCTCGCAGGCGGGGGAAAGCTCAATGAAGGGGTGGAACGATGAGTGAACCCCTCATGAGCTTTCAGGGGCGGAGCGCCCTTCCGTGGGAAGGGGTCGGTGTGATTCGCCGGGTGATTGACTGCGGGTCATGCATGATCTCGTCGAGGAAGCACGCGCGGCTACACCACTCGCCGAGCGTCGATTCGTCCCGCTCGCGGTACTCGACAAGTCGCAACGGAACGTAGTCCGGCGTCTACAAGATCAGTAGTCAGAAGTTCGCCTCTTGAGAGTTGCAGCGACGCGTCCGGTAGTCGTCAGTTGGCAGCCCTTCCTCGCGAAGGTGCTCGGCACTCGGGGCGTCAAGCCTGATTCCGTACGACGAGGGAGCTGCACGGCGTGTTTTCACCGCTTCATAGATGACGCGCCGGGATCACCCGCAACGTCGAGGTGTAGTCACCCCCTGCGGTCAAGCCCCCAGGTTGAGTTGACAAGATGCAGATCGCAGGGGCGAATGCGGAAAGAGGGCTTGAAAATGCTCCCGAAGGTGGTAGCTTGGCCGCAGATCGGGCGGGAT
>JBEKAA010000043.1:0-21897 GCA_050018455.1 Thermoanaerobaculaceae bacterium
CCTGGTATCTGGCGACTCCGCTACCCCCTTGCACGAGTGGGGGGACACTTCATCCTCAAGCCATACCTCGGCAGACAGACGTTGAGTCACACCCCACCCGTGGCAATAATCATACGGACGAACGGGCAGCGCCTGGACTCGGTGAAGCTCGCCGCTCGGGTCCTGGTGGATCTCGGCCTCGATGACGTTGCCGGCATGTCCTCCGGGTCGGGACACGCCGGAGAGCGTGGCGACCTGGTCCGGGTGTGCCTCGAGGTCGCCGCGATCCGCGCCGCCACCTCTTGGAGCGTTCCGGGGCGTTCGGCCCCACCGACACCGCATGAGGCGCCGTCGGTATCGTGGTACTGGCCGGTGCGCTACGCTTGCGGCAACGCAGGGAGGTGGTGACCCTCATGTTGACGCCGAACACGCTGAGCGAGAAGGCACGAACGGTGCAGGGCGAGATGCGGGAGCTGGCGGCGAGCGTGCCGCGGCAGCTTCTGCTGGACATGGACGCGGATCGCGTCCGCTTCCCGCGCGAGTTCCTGCAGGAGGCGGGGCGGCGCAAGCTGCTCGGGCTGCGCTTCGAGCCCCGCTTCGGCGGGCGCGGGCTGCCGTGGACGGCGGAGATGGTGGCGCTCGAGGAGATCGGCGTGCTCGGCACGGCGCTCCCGTGCCTGTGGTCGCTGGTGTCGATCGTCGGCGAGGCGATCGCGGTGTTCGGCACCGAGGGGCAGAAGGAGCGCGTCCTCGCCCCCATGCTGCGCGGCGATCTCGCCGCCGCCGAGGCGCTCACCGAGCCGCGCGGCGGGTCCGACTTCTTCGCGGCCACCACCGTCGCCAGGCGCGACGGCGACGCCTTCGTGATCAACGGGCAGAAGCGGTTCGTGGTGGGCGCGGAAGGCGCCGACGTGATCCTCGTGTACGGGCGGGTCGAGGGGATCGCGGACCCCAAGCAGGCGATGACGGCGTTCCTCGTCGAGCGCGGCGAGGGCGTCGAGGTGCACCACGTCTACGGCCTGATGGGCACGCGCGGCGGCGGGACCGGTCGGCTGGTGTTCAAGAACGCCCGCGTGCCGCTCGCCAACGTGCTGGGCGGGGAGGCCGGGATCGGGCGCGGCACCGAGGTGTTCCACCGCATGATGGTGCCGGAGCGCCTGACCTCGGCCGGCGGCGCGGTGGGGATGGGGCGCGCCGCCATCGAGATCGCCGCGCGCTACGCCGACCGCCGGCACGCCTTCGGCGAGAAGATCCGCCGCTTCGAGGGGGTTTCGTTCAAGATCGCGGAGAGCCTCACGCTGCTCGACGCCGCGCGCGCCCTCAACCACGGCGCGGCGCGCGCCGCCGACGCGGGCGAGGACGCGGGCGTCGTGCGGCGCCTCGTCTCCGAGGCGAAGAAGTTCGCCACCTCCTCGGCCTGGACCGTGATCAACCACGCGATGCAGATCCTCGGCGGCATCGGCTACACGGACATCTACCCCGTCGAGCGCCTGCTCCGCGACTGCCGCCTGATCACGATCTGGACCGGCACCAACGAGATCATGGACCTCGTGATCCAGCACGAGTTCTACACGCAGTTCCTGAAGGAGCCGCCGGCGGGCCGCGACGTGGAGGGCGACGCGTCGGGCGCCGGCCTCGCCGACGAGAAGGTCTACAACGAGCCCGAGGGGTGACTGCCGGCGCCTTGACCTGATTGGAAAGGACCGGGTGGGATCGTCGATGAGGGCGGCGGGGGCCGGTTCACGTGGGGGATATCGGCGTACGTACGTCGTCGGTCCTTGACAACCCCGAGCAAAGCTCGATAGCGTGCCGCCGGTTCACACTGCCCCGCCGGATGGCGGCGAGTTCCGCTTCTCCGCAGTGACTGCGTCCTGCCCCTGAAAGGAGGATCGCCATGAGGTCTTCGAGATCCACCGGGTCGCGTGCGCTCGCTCTTCTCGCTGTCCTTGCCCTGCCGGTTGGGGCAGCCGCCGCGGAAACCAGGATTGCCTTTTCCTCTCTCGACACGAGCAAACCCTACAAGGTGTCGGGGACGCTGTACCTGCCGGAGAACACGTCGAGTCCGTGCCCGGCAATCATCCTGATTCACGGGACCGGGGGCATCGACTCCCGCGGCGCGTTGTATCGGGGACCGCTCCTGAACGCGGGAATCGCGGTCTTCGAAGTGGATTTCAAGACCGGGAACTACACCTCCACGATGGACCGGCCGCCGAACGACGCCTTCGTGCCGGCGGCTTTTGCGGCGTTGCGAGAGCTGCGAAAATTGCCGGCAATCGACCGCGACCGCATCGCAGTCATGGGGTTTTCCATGGGGGGCGGGATAACCCTCAGAACGGCTCTGGAGGACAACCGGAAGACGTGGATGGGCAACGAGAAGGGATTCGCGGCCCACGTCGCGTTCTACCCGGTGTGCAAGCCTTTCATCCCGAAGGTCGAACACAGCAGCGGGGTGACCGGCGCCCCGATGATCATCTTCTACGGGACCGAAGACTCCTACGGCGAGGGGAAAGCCGTTCCCGAACTGAAGCTCCTGCTTCAAAAGAAGTTCAAGTTCGACGTGACGACCGTCGAATATCCCGGCGCCACGCACGGGTTCAATCGCAATGCGGCGCCCCTGAGCTACCGCGACCCGGCTGCCATCGGCGGACAGGGCTACATGAAGTGGGACCCCGACGCCACGAACGATTCACTCGCCAAGGTCCTGGCGTTTCTGCGTCAGAACCTGGCGGCCAGGTAACGGTTGCGATCATCGGAACCTGTTCCGCACCTGATTGCTTGGACACCGGTTAGCAGCAGTAGCAGGCGCCCGCCGGGCGGCCGGCCTTCGTCGAACCGTCAAGAGAACAAGACCAGCGCGAGGGCGATGACGCCGGGGAGCGCCTGGACCCAGAGGATCTTCCGATTCGCCGTGATGCCGCCGAACAGGCCGGCGATGACGACACAGGCGAGGACGAAGATGGTGATCGAGTGTCCCGCGGCGCCGAGGAGAAGGCCCCACACGAGACCCGCGGCGAGGAAGCCGTTGTAGAGCCCTTGATTCGCGGCGAGAGGCCGTGACGCCGCGGCAAACTCCGGCGCGAGGGCGAAGGTCCGCATGCCGAAAGGGGTGGTCCAGAGGAACATCTCCAAGACTAAGGAAGTAGAGATGCAGAAGCGCAACCAGGCCGACGGCGACGTTCGCAAGCGTTGTCATCTGTGGTCCACCCCTTCGAGAGCCGGCGCCCGTGGTCAGCAAGAGGGGGTCGCGCGAGGATATTCCCCGGTCGAAACCGCCCGCGCAGTAATGTCGCCACAGATGCCCGCCTCGACAGCGATCTCAAGCACGCAGTGAAAAGCGTCAGCGTTCACGGGCTTGCGCGTTCGCGGAGCCGACGGCGAAGCTCGGAATGTGTCCGCTATCACGAGACAAGTACTTGAAGCGATTGGCCATTTCTGCAATAGTGCCGACGGGCGAGCACCTCGTGTGTCCGTCTGGTTCGTCTTCCGAGGAGTCGAAGCGCCGGTTCTAACCGCCGAGGTCAAGGAGGTACGAGGATCATGGCGACCTGGCCCCAACGCACACGGCAGTTCCTCTCCATGATGGGAATCGCGGCGGCGCTTTCGTTGTCCGCGCTGGTTCGTGAGGCGACGGCCGCGATACCGGCCGGCGAGCGGCAGGCGCTCATCGACCTGTACAACGCGACCGGGGGCGCAAGCTGGACCACGAGCACGAACTGGCGGAACGCCGGCAATACGGACTTCAACGATCCCGGCACCGAGTGCACCTGGTATGGGGTGACGTGCGATGGCACCGGGGCGACGGTGCAGCAGTTGAATCTCTATGCCGACCACCTTGCCGGAGGCTTGACGGCATCTCTGGGCAGCCTCACGAACCTGCAGAGCCTTCAACTCGGCAACAACCAGCTCGCGGGCCCGATCCCGACCGCGCTCGGCAGCCTCGCGAACCTGACCCGCCTCTATCTGTTCGCCAACATGCTCTCCGGCGCGCTTCCGACCTCGCTGGAGAGTCTGACGCAGCTGATCGCCGGCCAGAGCGACATCCGCTACAACGCCCTCTACAGCACCGACGCCACGCTCACGAGCTTCCTCAACGGCGCGCAACAGGGCGGCAACTGGCAGTCCACCCAGACCATCGCGCCCACGGGTGTGGCCGCCGGCAGCACGACGAGCACTTCGGTGGCGCTCTCCTGGACGCCGATCGCGTACACCGGCGACACCGGCGGGTACCGCGCGTACTACTCGACCATCTCCGGCGGGCCGTACACCTCGGACGGCATCACGGCAAACAAGAGCGCCTCGTCGATCGTGGTCAACGGCCTCATTCCGAGCACGCCGTACTACTTCGTCGTCCGCACCGTCACCAACCCCACCACCGCCAACCAAAACACGGTCACGAGCGATCCTTCGGCTGAGGTCCAGGCGACCACCGTCAGTTGCACGGCGCCTACGATCACGGGTCAGCCTCAGAACCAGAGCATTCAGACCGGCCAGACCGCGACGCTCTCGGTGAGCGCCGCGGGGACGCCTCCCCTCACGTACCAGTGGTACCAGGGGGCTCAGATCCTGGGCTGGACCCCGGTCGGGCCCAACGCCCCCACCTTCACCACCTCGGCGTTGACCGTCTCCATCAGCTTCTACGTCCAGGTCTCCAACTTCTGCGGCTCGGTGGCCAGCGCCGTGGCGACGGTGACGGTCACCTGCGCGCCGCCTTCCATCACCACGCAGCCGCAGAGCCAGACCATCCAGAGCGGGCAGAGCGCCGCGCTCTCGGTCAGCGCGACCGGCACGGCGCCGCTCTCCTACCAGTGGTACCAGGGCTCCTCCGGCGACACCTCGAATCCCGTAGGGACCAACGCGAGCAGCCTCACCACCCCTTCGCTGACGGCCGCCGCGAGCTTTTGGGTGCGGGTGAGCAACTCGTGCGGCCACGCCGACTCGGCGACGGCGACAGTCACCATCGGGCTGCCACCGCCCCCCGTCATCTGGGTGCCGGTGGCGAGCCACAACCCGGGCCTCAACCAGAGCCAGTGGCGGAGCGACCTCGGCCTGCTCAACCCGGGCGCGGTGACGGCCAACGTGCAGATCACCTTCTACGGCAGCGGCGGTGTCGTGAGCGGTCCCACGTACGTGCCCGCCGGGACGCAGTCGATCCTGACCGATGTGGTCGGGCAGCTTGGCGGCAGCGGCTCGGGAGCCATCGAGGTAGCCCCCGACCAGCCGCTCAAGGTCACGGCGCGAACCTACAACCAGGTGTCCTCCACGGCGAGCTGCTACGCCAACGGCACGCAGGGACAGGACTATCCGGCAGTGGCCGCGGACGATGGGTTGGCGGCGGGACAGACCGCGTACCTCGCGGGCCTGACAGAGAACGCCTCGTACCGGTGCAACATCGGGGTGGTCAACACCGGAACCGGAACTGCGACCGTGCTGGTGGAGCTCTACGACGGAGCGGGGACCGAGCTGGCCAGCTATCCGGTGACGTTGACCGCAGGGCAGTGGTTGCAGGAGACGCAACCGTTCTTCGGCAAGGCACAGCAGACGGCGATGGACCGCGGGTACGCCACGATCACGGTGCAGACCGGATCGGGAGTCTTCGCGTTCGCCTCGGTGATCGACAACATCACCAACGATCCGACGACGGTCAGCATGCAGCGATAGCGGAGGTCTCTGCCGCGCAGCCCGCAGCGTCGGTCACTGCCCGCGTGCCACCGGGGGTACTACACTCGGGGAAGCGCGGGCACGTCGACAAACCGTGCTCCCGCTGACCCGAGTATGAGAGCCGAGAAGATGCGCATGCCGACACGCCTCCGCCGTTTCGCGGAGCTGGCGCGCTCGCGGGTGGGACAGGTCGAGCTGTTCTATGCCGCGTTGAACAAGGCATGGCCGGTGCTCTCCGTGGTGGCAGCCGTCCACCGGCGAACGCTCGGGCGAAGGACGACGCTCGTGGCGGTGGTCGGCTCGTTCGGCAAGACCACCACGACGCGCTGCATCGCCGCGGCTCTCGGGTTGCCCGCGCGGCAGCCGCGCGACAACTGCCGCAGCCACCTGGCCGTGGCGGCGCTCCTGCGCACCGGCCTCAGGGCACACGCGGTGCTCGAGGTCGGGATCGATCACCCGGGCCAGATGGCGTCGTACGCGCGCGTGCTGCGCCCGGACGTCACCGTCGTCACGTCGATCGGGAGCGAGCACGGCCGCTCGCTGGGCGGGCGCGAGGCGACGCGCCACGAGAAAGCGATGATGGTCAGGGCGCTCGCGCGGGACGGCGTTGCCGTGCTCAACGGCGACGACCCCAACGTCGATGCGATGCGGGCCGACACGGAGGCGGCCGTGGTCACCTTCGGCACGAGGCCGGGATGCACCGTCCGGGCTACGGGGATCACGCTCGATTGGCCGAGAGGGATGCGCTTCCAGGTCGAAACCGGCGGCGAGACGGCGGAGGTGATCCTGCACCTCCTCGGCAGGGAGATGGTCTACCCGGCGCTCGCTGCGATCGCGGTGGCGCGCGCGGCCGACATCGCGCTCGACGTGGCGGTGGCCAGGCTCGCGCGGGTCGCGCCCGTACCCGGGAGGCTGCAGCCGGTGACGCTCGCGGACGGCGTCACGCTGGTCCGGGACGAGTTCAAGTCCACCGAGGAGACGATCCACGCGGCGCTCGACCTGCTGGCGGCGTTGCCGGCGCGGCGCAGGATCATCGTGCTCGGAGACGTCTCCGAGCCGCAGGGAAGCCAGGGGTCGATCTACCGGGCGCTCGGGGCCCGGCTCGCCGGCATCGCCGACTACGCGGTGTTCCTCGGGCGGAAAACCGACGCCTACAAGGCTGGAGCTCGACGGGCCGACCTCGCGCAAGAGGCCATGGCCGCCGTCGGCCACGATGTTGCCCTGGCGGCGTGTCTGGTGCGCGAGCGCCTCCAGCCCGGCGACGTGGTGCTCGTCAAGGGGCGCGACAACGAGCGCCTCGACCGCGTCTCGCTGGCGCTCATGGGCCGCGAAGTGCGTTGCACGCGCGCCCATTGCTACTTCCTGAAGACGCGTTGCGAGGAGTGCTCGCTGCTGTGCCGGTCGGACGCCGCCGCCCGGACCCGGCGCGCGTTCCCGCATCGCGAGGACGGTAAGGTGCCGACCGCGCCGGCGTGATCGCAGGGTCAGCTGAGGAGCTGGTCGAAGATCGCGGCGTTGAGCCGGAAGGCGGTGCGCGCCTCCTCGACCACGGCCTCGCGCTCACCGTCGGTGAGGGGGAGCTCGTCGAGGCGGCGGCGGTAGTCGGCCTTGAAGACTGCCCTGTCCGGGATCGCGGGGAACTCGTAGAAGCGCAGGCCGTCGCCGACGAGATCGAGCTGGCGGGCGGCCAAGCCACTGAGCACCTGCCCTCCCGACAGGTCGCCGAGGTAGCGCACGTACGAATGCGAGACGAGGCGGATCGGTTCAGCCGACTCGACCCAGCGGAGGCGCTCCACGTACGCCTTCGCCGCGGGGACCGGCTCCTGGGCATGCCAGCGCGGGCCGCGCAGGAAGTCGAGGTCGCGCTCGAGCGCCAGGCTTCGCCAAAGCTGGGGGAGTAAGAACGCACCGAGGCGGGGGTCGTCCTGGAGACGCTCGAGGGCGTCCTCGAGCGCCGTGTACACGCCGTGGAGGGCGAGCAGGTGCCGGAAGTACATCTCGCGGTCGAGGCCACCCCGCACGAAGCGCGCGACAAATTCGGAGCGCTCGGCGCCGCGGTGGGCATCGGCGGTGCGCTCGCGCAGCAGCTCGGACAGTTTCATGCAGGCTCCGTGATGATGTGCCAGATGAGACTGAGAACCATTCGTCCTCCACTGGTGCGAGGCTACTTCACGCGGAGGAGGCGAGTCAAACATGCTTGACACCACCGCCGCATTCGCAAGACAGACCTGTGAGTCCCGGCGCAGGGGCGGAGTGTGGTCGAAGGACCTCTGCGGGCGGCCGCAAGGGCCGCCCTTACACGTACCCGTGAACCCGACCCGGGGGAGGGGCTTGATCCCGTCGCGTCAAGCGTGCGGGCCTGCGCAATGCCCTGGACGTCGCGCCGGCGAACCTCTGTAGCCTGCCGCCGAGGCGCGACCCCGCACGGGGCGACGAGCCCGAAAAGGGCCTCACGGTGCTTGGTCCTGCTGTGCTAATCTCAAGAGTCGGTATAGACGGCGGCTCGGAATGTCGCGGGGGCTAATCATGAAGAGATTAGCTTTTCGGCCGTGGGTTGTTGCGGGACCGGCTGCCACAAGCGTTGCCCTCGCGGCGGCTCTCGTGACCTGGGCGGCGAAGCCGGCAGAATCCTCCCCACCGGACGACGTCGCCCCTTCCGCGATGGGAACGGTCTCGGGGCGGGCGTCGGCGGGCTTTCCCCCGCGATGCCTGCTGCCGGTGCGGCCGCGCGGCTTGCAACCGCAAGCGGCGCTCGCGAAACCTGCCGGGATCGACCTCGACGCGACCTACATCTCGCGCACGCCGCTCTACAGCCAGTACTGTCTGGACTACTCGATCGACGGGCTGCCGCGGCCCTGTGCCGGGACCGAGGACGCGAAGCGGTGGCCCGACAGGGGGGAGATCGTCACCTTCACGGCCCACTTCATGAACAAGGGAACGCTCGACAGCGGCCCCTTCGCGTACAGCTGGTCCATCGACGGCCAGGAGATGGCGCGTGGGAGCTCGCCGGGGTTGGCCCCGGGCGCCGAGGGGACCGCGATCTACCTGTGGGCGTGGGACCACGACGTTGTCAACGGGCGCTTGATCGGGCAGCACACGGTGCGCTTCGCGCTCGACCCGGACGATCAGGTCGTCGAGACGTACAAGAGCAACAACGCGATCGAGGATCGCACCGACGCCACGCCGCTCGGGTTCCAGATGCCCGCCGACGTGTACGCCGCGCTCGAGGTGCCGGTCGATCCGAAGTGGCCTTTTTCCGCCGAGGACTGGGTGCAGAAACAGTTCGCGGCGATGAACGCCGCATTTGCGCAATCCACGTTCGCTTCGGCGCCCGACGGCTGCGAGGAGCGCATCCGCCTGGACCAGTTCCGGATCACTCCCGAGGCCGTCGACAACGACGGCGGCATCGGAGGGTGGTTCTACGCCTGGGACGACCGCGCGCCGGGCGGCTATTACAACGCGGACATCGACGTGAGCGGGGGGCTCCTCCACGAGCTCGGGCACCAGCTCGGGCTGGTGGATCTTTACACCATGGACATCCCGTATTACGACCCCGTGCCCGCGCTGGACAGGAACGGGCGGCCGGCGCTCATGGTGTTCAGCAGCACGTACCGCCTCGGCCTGATGAACGACCCTGGCCTCGACCCGCCGAGCTTCGACGAGCAGTCGGTCGGCGGGCTGAACACCGACAAGGGGTACCGCCGGGGGTATTACGGCGAGTACGAGTTCGACACGCCGGCCGCGACCCGGATCCACGTCGTCGACAACCGCGGTCAACCGGCGAGCGGCGTGACCTTGAAATTCTACCGGCGGCCGCAGGAGGATCTGTTCCAGGCCTACGGGGCCGCTCCTGCGCTGACCGCCGAAACCGGCCCGGACGGCGTCGCGACCCTCCCGAACCTGCCGGTGGGCACGTCCATCACCACGTTGACCGGCCACACCCTCGCCGACAACCCATTCGGTCGGATCGACGCCGGGGGAAACCTGGTCTACATGGTGGAGATCGACAAGGGGACGCACCAGGAGTACGCGTGGCTCGACATCACTCAGCTGAACCTGCTGGACTGGCAGGGAGGATCCACGATCGAGCTCGCCTCGCACGTTCCTCCCGATGACGCCCCCGCGCCTCCCACGAGCCTCGGTGGCATCGTCCAGCGCGGCCAGGCGATCCTGACCTGGGCGCCGAACCCGGCGCTGGGTGTGGTCGGGTACTACGTGTACAAGACGCTCGGCCCGCGCAACGTGTTCACGCAGCTATCCGCGTCGCGTCCCGGGGCCGGTTTCGCTGACGTCTTGAGCGACTGGACCGCCGGGTACGCCGTCACGGCGGTTGATTCGGCCGGCCGGGAAAGCGGTTTTTCCGAAATCTTCTGGGCGATGCGTCCCGACAACCCCACCGGCCTCGCCATCGGCGCCGATGGTCAGCGCTACGTGACGTGCGACGCCGGGGTGGTTCTGCAAGGGGCCGACGGCCGCTATCTGAGGCTCGCGAGCCTCGCGCCATGCCAGTTCGGCAGGATCGCGATCGACGCTGCGGGCCGCCTCGTCGCGTCGGAGCCCTCTTGCGACAAGTTTGCGATCATCGATCCCACGGCCGATCCGACCGCCCCCCCGGAATCCGAGATCGGCGGCACCGGGACCGGTCCGGGTCAGTTCAGCTATCCCGCGGGGGTCGCGAGCTGGGGCGACAGGTGGAGTTGGGGCGGACCGTACTCCCTGGACGGCAGCACGATCCTGCTATGCCACTTCGACGGCACCTTGAACAGCGAGGAAGGCATCCCGGGGCAGCCGGACGGCGCGCTGCTGGTCGACGGTCGGTTCGGGCAGGGCGTTTCCCTCCAGGGTGGTGCGACGCTGGCCTACCCCGTGGGAGCGGCCCTGACGCTGGCGGAGGGGGCCATCGAGTTCTGGCTCAAGCCTTCGTGGGACGGCGACGACGGGCAGGTGTACCGCCTGGTCGAGGCAGGAGTTCCCGGGGGCAACGGTGTACGGATCGAGAAGTACGCTGCCAACGCCTTGCGCTTTCAAGCCTGGAGAGACTCCGTCGAGACCGGCGTCGGTGTCGATGTCTCGTCCTGGAAGGCGGGCGACTGGCATCACGTCGGCGTCGTGTGGTCAGGGTCGTGGCTCGACCTGTACGTCGACGGCGCTCACGCCGACCACACGGACAGTGCCCAGCTCCCAGCGGATTTCGGCCAGGTCGTCGCCCTGGGTCCGGAGACGGATCGAACGCAACAGGCCAACGCCGTTTTCGACGAGTTCCGGATCAGCTCGACGGCGCGACTCGGCGACAGCGACACGGCGGGGCGGATACTGGTCGTCGACAGCCTCAACGATCGCCTCCAGGCGTTCGACGTCCTGGGGAACTTCGTGGCTTCCTTCGGCACGCCCGGGACGGGGCCCGGCCAGTTTCAGAGCCCGCAGGGGCTTGCCTGCGACGGCCACAGCCGCGTGGTCGTGGCGGACTCCGGCAACGGACGGCTGCAGGTGCTCTCGTTCGACGGCACGGTGTTCTCCTTCGTTCGTGAGATCGACGGTGGGCTCATGAACCCCGAAGGCGTGGCGCTCTCGGACGACTGGATCGTGGTCGCCGATTCGGAAAGGAGCCAGGTGCTGGTGTTCGCCGAGAACGGCGATCTCCTTGCTGCTTTCAATTCGCCGAACGACGGTGCGTACTTCGGAAGCTTCTTCGGGCCGCGAGACGTCGCCGTCGACCAGGCGGGGCGGATCGTCGTCGTCGACTCCGGAAACGAGCGGGTCGTGGAGATCGTCGACTGGGAACCGCGCCCGGTGCGACGGCACATTTCGATGGGGCATTGACGCCGGGCACCGGGCCTGCCGATCACCTGTCGCGTCGTTCCTCGAACAGTGGCATCGTGCGCCCCCGGGCAAAGAGTGCCTTGGCGTCGTCCAGAGCTAGCCTGGATTATTCGTGGGGGTTCGTCGCGAGAACGCGCAGCTGGCTGGTATGGTGGGCGCACGGAGGGGTGAGGAGCCGAGTCGTATCCTCTGCGATACGTCGCAGGCTCCGAACCCCGAGTACGCCCGCCAGGCCGGCCAGATCCGCGTTCGCAGCAGAACCCTCATGAATAGTCCAGGCTAGACATACTCCCAGGCCTAGACATAAGATCTCGTACCGTCACAGGGGCAGGTCGGTACAATGGAATCGCAAAGGAGACCGTCATGAGGGGCCTGAAGAATCTCCCCGTCTTTTGGGCAAGACGCCCAAGTCCCGCGATGCTGGTGGAGATTCTTGCCCGGTACGCGCAAGGTAAGTGATTCCTCCTCTGCTCAGATAATGAAGGGAGCCACACCATGAGTAACGACAAGACCGAAACAAAGTGCCCGTTCAATCACACTGCTGGCGGCGGCGCGTCGACCCGTGACTGGTGGCCGAACCAGTTGCGGCTGGATGTCCTGCACCAACATTCCTCCCTGTCCAATCCAATGGGCGAGAGCTTCAACTACGCTAAAGAGTTCAAGAGCCTCGATCTGGAGGCCGTGAAGAAGGACCTTCGCACACTGATGACCAACTCGCAGGACTGGTGGCCGGCGGACTTCGGGCACTACGGGCCTTTGTTCATCCGCATGGCATGGCACAGCGCCGGCACGTATCGCACCGGTGACGGTCGCGGCGGCGCCGGAGCCGGGCAGCAGCGCTTCGCTCCCCTCAACAGTTGGCCCGACAACGTCAACCTCGATAAGGCGCGCAGGCTGCTTTGGCCGATCAAGCAGAAGTATGGCCGGAAGATATCCTGGGCCGACCTGATGATCCTCACCGGCAACGTCGCCCTGGAGTCGATGGGCTTCAAGACCTTCGGCTTCGCCGGCGGTCGTGAGGATGTCTGGGAGCCGGAAGAAGACGTCTACTGGGGCTCTGAGAACAAGTGGCTGGACGACAAACGCTACTCCGGTGACCGGAACCTCGAAAATCCGCTCGCTGCCGTGCAGATGGGTCTGATCTACGTCAATCCGGAAGGCCCGAACGGCAACCCGGATCCGATCGCGGCGGCCAAGGATATTCGCGAGACTTTTGCTCGCATGGCGATGAATGACGAAGAAACCGTCGCGCTGATTGCGGGCGGCCACACCTTCGGCAAGACCCACGGCGCCGGCCCTGCGTCCCATGTGGGGCCTGAGCCCGAAGCCGCCGGCATCGAGGAGCAAGGCCTCGGCTGGAAGAGCAGCTTTGGCACAGGCAAAGGCGGTGACGCAATCGGCAGCGGTCTGGAAGTCACTTGGACCTCGACGCCAACGAAGTGGAGCAGCAATTTCTTCTGGAACTTGTTCGGCTACGAATGGGAACTGACGAAGAGTCCGGCCGGTGCGCATCAGTGGATACCGAAGGGTGGCGCAGGCGCCGGCACGATTCCGGATGCCCATGACCCGTCGAAGCGTCACGCGCCGACCATGCTGACCACGGACCTCTCCTTGAGGTTCGACCCTGTCTACGAGAAGATCTCGAGGCGCTTCTACGAGAATCCGGATCAGTTCGCGGACGCCTTCGCCCGTGCGTGGTTCAAGCTGACGCATCGCGACATGGGCCCTCGCGCACGCTATCTCGGCCCGGAGGTGCCTGCCGAAGAGCTCATCTGGCAAGACCCCATCCCCGCGGTCAATCACACGTTGATTGATGAGAAGGACATGGCCTCCCTCAAGGGCAAGATCCTTGATTCAGGGCTGTCTGTCTCGCAGCTGGTTTCAACCGCCTGGGCGTCGGCGTCCACCTTCCGTGGTTCCGACAAGCGCGGCGGTGCGAACGGCGCGCGCATTCGCCTCGCGCCGCAGAAGGATTGGGAAGTCAACCAGCCGGATCAACTGGCGAAAGTGCTGAAGACTCTGGAGGGCATCCAGAGCGAATTCAACAGCGCGCAGTCTGGCGGCAAGAAGATCTCGCTTGCCGACCTGATCGTCTTGGCGGGTTGCGCAGGCGTCGAGCAAGCCGCGAAGAAGGCCGGCCACGATGTGAAGGTTCCATTCACGCCGGGACGCATGGACGCCTCGCCGGAGCAGACCGATGTGGAATCCTTCGCCGTGCTCGAACCGATCGTGGATGGCTTCCGCAACTACCTCAAGGGCAAGTACTCGATATCGGTCGAGGAGTTGCTGGTTGACAAGGCGCAATTGCTGACGCTGACCGCGCCCGAGATGACGGTTCTCGTCGGCGGCATGCGCGTATTGATGACCAACTTCGGACACTCCCAACACGGCGTCTTTACCAGGCGGCCGGAGGCGCTGACCAACGACTTCTTCGTGAACCTGCTCGACATGGGCACCGAGTGGAAGGCGGTCACGGGCGCCAAGGACGTGTTCGAAGGGCGCGATCGCAAGACGGGCCAAGTCAAGTGGACCGGCACGCGTGTCGATCTTATCTTCGGTTCGAACTCCCAGCTCAGGGCCCTGGCCGAGGTCTATGGAAGTTCGGACGCGCAGGCGAAGTTTGTCCAGGACTTTGTGGCGGCGTGGAACAAGGTGATGAACCTTGACCGATTTGACGTCGCCTAGTCTTGGCGCAATAGGGTTGACCCAAAACCCGAAAACTGGTCCAGTTTTCCGGGGCGGGTCAGCTATGGGGGGACTCACATAGGATCTGGTACCGCCACAAGGGGCAGGGCAGGTGATACCGCAGTGCCTACCGCCTGATTGCTCCCGGTTGTCGAAGCGTCATCGGCGCGGTCTGCAGCGTGCCCTCCGGCTTCCCCTTGCTGCGGCAGTCGAGCCCGGCCAGAGTTCCCTTGAGCGTATGCCCTTCGAGGTCGGCGGAAAAAGTCACGACCGGGCACGCCAGGCCGAGGAGAGGGGTGATCGCCTCGCGGAGCGTGCCCCGGACGATGTAATCGCTCCGGAGGCCGAGCGCCTTGCCGAGCCAGCTCCTGTTCGGCCCGATCCGCGCGTTGAGCAGTGTGGCGGCCCCGACCGTGCCCGCTACCGACCCATCCCCGTTCACGGTGACGACGACCATGAGCTCGCCGGGAGGTCCCCACGAGTTGAGGACCTTGGCCTGCCCTTCCCATCGCCCGGCGAGCCGCGCTGGCGGCAGGGTCCGGTGCGCCAGCAGTGAAGTAGGGAGGACCGCCTCGGCGGCGACCAGCGCGAGGAGCACGAAGGCAACCCCGAGCGCACTGCGGCGCGCCCAACCGGCGGAACCCAGGTTCTGGCGGGGCGAGGCTGCGCGCGCAGGTTCCATGCCCTGGCGGTGCGCCCACCAGACCAGAATGAACAGGATGCCGGCGAGGGGGACCGCCCAGGACGCCCGCACCGAGAGGATCTTCCTGTCGACCGCAGCGTGCAGCAGGTAGCCCGCCAGGGCGAGCGCGCCTCCGAACCCCTCCGAGGTCCACGCCGCAACCAGACCCACGACGCTGATTCCGAGACCCAGGAATCCGATCACGTCCCTCGTCGAGTGGGCCGGGTACCCCGGGATCCCCTCCTGGAGGACGTACGCCAGGCAGAGGAAGACGACCAGCGCCCCGAGCACACGGGCAGTCCAGCGGGTCAGTCGGATCATCCGGTCACCTCAGCGCTCCACGCGCACTATACGACCGCACCGGGTGAGGCACAAAGCCTTCGACGGAGAAGAAGCGCGTCGCGTGGCCTGACGGAGCGCCAGGGTCACGTTCCCTACGAGGCGGACCCGAGCGACGCGAGCAGCTCGCGCACCGTCTCCCTCGCTTCCGGCACGGACGCCGTCCACCTGAGGAGAGGGCTGCCGGCCGTCCAGTGCTCGCAGAACCTCCGCACCTTGCTGTTGCGGTTGTCGAGACAGATGTGCGGGATCCCCATGAGAAGCGCGAGGATGTGCCCGTGGAGGCGGTCCGTCACCACGACCCTGCCGGTCGAGAGCAGCTGGAGGCCGATGCCGAGGCGGAGAGCCGCAAGGGTCGCGAACGAGCGCCCGAGCCTCGCCTCGCGGTGCCGGAAGAGCGCCTTGGGCGTATTCAGGAGCCGCCATGAAAGCCACCAGGCACGGATCCACTCCGCCCTCCTGGCCCGGATGACGGCGAGTCCGGGCCTCGCCCAGTCGCGCACGGCGCCGGAACGGCCCTTTCCAGCATCTCGTCGCGCCGTGCGGTCTGCGGCCTCGATGTCGCGGCGCAGAAGCCACAGTACATCCAGGTCAGGGGGTTCACGCCGGCCTCGGAGGTCGGGCAGGCCTAACGCCATGTCCGGTGCCAGGTGCGCCATGACGCCGAGTCGCTCGCGTGCCAGCTCGAGGCTGGGCATGTCCCGCACCATGAGCACGAAGCGGCGATTCCGCTCGCACCGGTGACGCATCTCGTTCAGCTTCGCCTCGGACCGGAACCAGATGCTCTGCGGGAGCTGGATGACATGCCGGCCCGGGAAGTCGTCGAGGATGCGCTCCCGCAGCCCTTGCTCGTTGGCGTACACGTCCCCGAGGTTGCCTCCCCCGCTGAGCAGGATCGGCCCCTCCGGCAGCGAGCTCTGAAGTTCATCGCGGCGGTAGGTGCGGAAGTCGCAGACGTACCGAACGCTGACCCCGAGTCGCTCCATTGTCGAGACCTGGCCTGCCCAGATCGCGGTGTCGCCGATGTTCCAGTGGTTCGGGAAGATTGCGAGGGCCACCCCGGGCTGGCCGGCGAGCATCGGAGAAAGCGCAGCGTCCAAGGCCTGTCGGAGACGGCCGGGCAACCCGCCGTCAGGCTCGGGAGATGACGGTCTGGGGTCTGGCATCATCCGGAGTCTACCGGATAGGCAAGGCCTCTATTCCCCAGGGCGGTCACCGTGTCCTCGCCCGGCCGGCTGGCGGCTTGTTGCCGCTCGGCCTTGCCCCGACACTCGCCCAATGGTTAGGATCCCGCCTGGTCGATCCTCACGAGCGCGGGGACGGCCGGGTTCGGGAGGCGGCTTGGCTGCGGAGATTCACGTCGAAGTGTTGCAGCCCGAGGTCCTCGGCGATGCGTTGAGGATCGGAGGGCGGATTCGCGGCCATCCGCGGCTGCTCCGCCGGAACGGGCTCTTCTTCTTCGACGTGCCTGAGAGAACGCTCGAATGGCTCGCGATACGCGGGCGAGCCGACGACATTCACGATGCGTTCCTGCGCGCCACGATCTGGTCGGCGATGGAGGCGGGAGGAGAGCTGACGATCCACGGCCGGGTGTCGGCTCGGCTGCTCGCGAACATGGAGCGCTATCAGGACATCGTGTGCCGGTGGTGGCCGCAGTACCGCCCGGTGCGGCTGCGGGCGGACGAGGAGATTGCCGATGAGGCCGCCGCAGCGGCGATCGGGGGCGACCCGGCACGCAAGGGGTCGGCGGTGCTGGCGTACTCGGGCGGGCTTGACAGCACGGAGTCGCTGGTGGCGCACACCGAGGGGTGGCGGGGGCGCAACACGCTGAAGATCGGTGCGTGCGTGTTCGTGCACGGGTTCGACCTCCCGCTGCACGACGATGCGTTCCAGGGAGCATGCCGGCGGGCCAGGGCGGTCACCGATCACTACTCGACCGAGCTTGTCGCGGTGCGCTCGAACCTGAAGTACCTCCTGCCGTTGTGGGAGACAACGTTCTCCGCGGGGATCAGCGCCGTCCTCTCGCTCTTCGAGCGGCGCTTCCAGGTCGGTCTGCTCGCCGCTTCGACCGCGTACGAGAACGTGCACTGGATCGAGTCCGGGGACGGATCGACGCCGTGGTCGGACCCTCTGTTCTCTTCGGCAACCTTCCGGGTCGTTCCCGATCTTGCCGGGACCCGAGTGGAGAAGACGGAGCGACTGGCGGGCGACGAGCTGGTCTGGCAAAACCTGCGCGTCTGCTGGGAGGGCGAGGATCTCTCCACGAACTGCGGGCGATGCGAGAAGTGCGTGCGGCAGATGCTCTGCATGCTCGCGTGCGGCATCGAGGACTTCACGGCGTTCGAGAGGCCGCTTGCGCCTGCCGTGGTGCTCGCGACGAACTTGCCGATGACCGTCGTGGTGGAGGAATGGCGGCGCTGCTACGAGCGGGCCCTGGAGCGCGAACTGGACCGGGACGGCGTCTTCCTTGTGATGAAGGAGGTGCTGGACCGGGCTTCGAAAGGTGTCGGGGAGACTGCCGGTTCCAGACTCCGCAGGCTCGGGAAGCGCGTTGGTCGGCGGCTGCGGCGCCTGGGATCCCGGTGATACTCCCGCGAGCGTCAGCCTTGGGTACGCGTGCCGGGCGCAAGACTGCCCTAGTGAATCGTCCAGGCTAGACTGCGCGCCGGAATCTGACGGGAGGATGAAGCCCTGGCCAACTTCGCGGCGATCCTCGACCCCGATCCGGCGCGACGGAATCGCTTCGTCGCAGCCGTTGCGCCTCGCCTTCACCTCCTCTCCGGTCTGACCTCCGGCTCCTGTCACGCCGGGGACTTCCACGCCGTTTGGGCGGCGGCACCCAACGCACCGGTTCGTGGAGCGGCGGACTCGCGTGGCGCGGCGATCGTGCTCGGAGAAGCGATCTCTCCCGATTCGGGCGCGCGGATCGCGCCGGAAATGCTGCGGGAGCAATGGCGTCCGGACGCCGGGCCAGCCGACTGGCGGACTTGGGACGGTTTCTTCGCGGCGATGGTGTTCGACCAGCGGCTTGGATTGGTTGCGGGCGCCGACCTTCTAGGGCTTTTCCCCTTCTACCACTGGTCGGACGGAGAAGTTCTCCTGATGGCATCCAGCCCCGAGCCGTTCCAGTACCATCCCGCGTTCCGGCGCGCCTTCGATCCGGCCGCTCTGGCCGGCATCATGCTCACCAATGGCCTGCTCCGCGGCCGGGCTCTGTGGCAGGACGTCCACAGGCTGCGGCCGGCGCACTTCCTCCGGTTCAGACCGGGAAGCCTTCGCGCCGAGTCCGCAGATTCCGGTTGGCAGGCCGCCCTGAAGAGACGTGACGGCGCACCGTTGTCGTGGGCCGAACAGCTCGAAAGGATGAGCGCAGCGTTCGAGCGGGTGATCCGGCGTCACGCGCCACCGGGAGACCCGTGCGGCTTGTTCCTCTCCGGCGGGATGGATTCGCGCCTGGTGGCGGGTTACCTGGATCGCCAGGGCACGCGTCCTGTCGCGCTGACGCTCGGAATCCCCACCGATATCGAGATGAATTGCGCACGGCGGGTCGCACGGGAGCTCGGGCTGGAACACCGCACGGCATCAGTGCCTTTCGAGCTCTTTCCCCTCTTCGCGGAGAAGCTGACAAGCCGGTGGGAACACCTCGCGAACGGCGGAAACGTGGTCTTCGGCTGGGGGACCAGGGATTTCCTGTCGTCTTTTCCGGCCCGGATCGCAAATGGCATCGTGCTCGATTGGGTGGCCGGCGGGTCCTACGACTTCGGGATCGAGCCGGACCAGCTCTCCTTCGACTACGGTTTCGCTCTGAAGGGCAACGACGCCGGGTTCTCCCCGGCCTTGTTGGCCCGGCTGCTCCGCCCCGAGGTTTTCGGCGACCTTGTCCGGAACACCCTCGAGGAGATGCGCGCTGACCACGCCGCTCTGGCGGACGAACCGTTGATGCGGTTCTGGCACTTCTTCCTCTTGCACCATGGGCGCTTCAACGCCGGCAGCGCCGCGTGGCACCTTTCGTTCGGTTCGTGGCCGGTGATGATCTCCCTCGATCGCGATCTGTTCACAAGCATGCTCGACTTGCCGCTGGTGACCCTGGAGGACCGCAAGGCTGAGCAAGCATTGCTGTGCAGGGAGTTCCCGGCTCTGGCGCGCCTGCCGCTCGACCGTAACGGGTATCTCACGACCCCCCTGATGGCGGGCCGGGTCCGCCGATTGGTGGACAGGTTCCCATCCTATTTCCGGACCCGGTGGGTCGCCCCGAGAACGGGTCTGAAGCACGAGCGCCGTTACTTTTACCGCATCTACGACCTCAACAACGAGGGATGGACGGCGGTCCGCCGGCTGGCGGAGCCCTGGCGTGATGGGCTGAAGGCGCTGTTCGTCCCCGAGGTTCTCGACGAGATCCTTCCGCCTCCCGACCAAACGATCCGCTACCGCGGCGACCTCATCGCCGAGGGATCCAAGCTCAAGCAGCTTCTGATCCTGGCGCTGTGGACGAGGGACCATCTATGACGCACCGGCCACCGGCCAGAAGTACTCCCGCCGCGAGACGCGGTGCGAAACGCGACGCCGCGATGTCCTTGCCTGGGGGAGTCACGACAGTGTGGGCAGTCGGGGCGCCTCGCGGTCCCGCCCGCGGTGGATCGGGCGCTACGACGGTGCCACGGCCGGGTTGCCGCGAAGGAAGATCTCGTCCCAGAGCTGTATACCGAGGACGGACATGAGGATGGCTCCCAACTTCCTGCTGCCCTCGCGCTGCTCGGCGAGCAGATTTCGAACGGTCCAAGGGTCGAAGTACCCCTTTTCCCTGAGCCGTCGCTCGGAGAGCAGGTCCTCGGCAAAGGGCGGCAGCGGCTGGCGCATCCATCTCTCGTGGGGTCCTCCGAAGCCTCGCTTCCGCCGCAGGCGGATCTCCTCGGGAAGGGCTCCTCTCAGTGCCTCGCGTAGGATGTTCTTCTCGATGCCTCCGCGCGCCTTCAGACGCGTCGGGATCCGCGTACAGAGCTCCACGAACTCGTGGTCGAGGAACGGCACGCGGGCCTCGACGCCGTGCGCCATCGAGCCGCTGTCGAGTCCGTGGACGACCATGTCCGGCATCCGGAGGCCCATGTCGCACCGCTGCAGCAGATCGAACCAGTGCCCGGTGCGGCTTTCACTCTCGGTCAGCAGCCACTCCTGATCGTTGGGCTGATTGGCCAGGTGTCGCTGAAAATCGGCTGAGAAGAGTCCGTGGCGCTCCTCCGCGAACGCTGGGCCGATCAGCCGCGCGTAGCGCTCCTCGTTCATGGCTCTTGGCGCGAGGAGCATTCTCGCGACCACCGGCCTTCTTGCCGGAACGACCGCGCCGAGCAGCATCGCGCGGCGAAGGAGCGGCGGCAGGGCCGCGATGCGATGCGCCACCCTCTCGATGCCGAAATGGGGATACCCGCCGAACACCTCGTCGGCGCCTTCTCCGGTGACGACGACCTTGACCCGCCGTGCTGTCGTCTCGGCGAGCACCATCCGTGGCACCTCGGCGCCGAACGCGGTGGGTTTCTCGCTGTGCCATATCGCGCTGGGGAGGAGCTCGAAGGAAGCCGCGTCGCACCACGCGCGCTGGTTCGGCAGTTCGTAGCCGGGAAAGGTGTCGAGCGTGGGGAAGCGCCTCGTCTCGTCGGACAGAGGGTCGTCGAAACCGATGGTGAACGTCTGGAGGCCGGTACCGAGGTGGCGGGCCGCCAGGCTCGTGACGGCGCTCGAGTCGACGCCGGGGCTGAGCCACGCCCCGACCGGCACGTCGCTGCGGAGGTGGACCCGGACGGTCTCCTCGAGCTTGGCGCGAAGGGCTTCCGCCCAGTCCGGCAGCGTGCGGGCGTCCCGATCCTCATCGTGCGGCAAGGTCCAGTAACGATTGAGGGAGAGCGTGCCGCCTTCGAAGATGGCCAGGTGAGCGGGCGGGAGGTGCCGGATGTTCGAGAGCAGGGTCTTGGCCCCGCACACGAACCCGAACCTGAAGACATCGTCGACCGCCGCGGGGTTGACGTCCCCACCAGCGACTCCCGCGGCCAAGATCGCCTTCGCCTCCGAGCCGAACCACAGGCCGTCGGAGCGTTGAGAGTAGACGAGCGGTTTGATCCCAAATCGGTCCCGCGCCAGCATCAGCCGGGCACGGCGCGCGTCCCAAAGCGCGAACCCGAACATCCCCCTCAGCCTCGTCACGCAGCCGCGCCCGAGGTCCTCGTAAAGGTGGACGATCACCTCGACGTCGGAGCGCGAGCGGAACCGGTGCCCGGCCGCCTCAAGCTCGGACCGGAGTTCGGGTGCGTTGTAGATCTCCCCGTTACACACGAGCGTGATCGCCCCGTCCTCGCTGCCGATCGGCTGGTCGCCGGTCTCGAGGTCGATGATGCTGAGGCGACGGAAGCCGAGCGCCGCGCCTTCGCGACGTGTGCTCCCGCTCCCGTCAGGACCCCGATGGGCGAGAGACGCCATCATCCGTTCGATCGTCGCCTGCTCCGCGACCCGCCGCGGGTCCGCGAACGCAACGCCGCAGATTCCGCACATCCCTGTCCGACCTCCCGAGCGCTTGACGGACACTCTAGCCTGGATTATTCGTGGGGGTTCGTGGCGAGAACGCGCAGCTGGCTGGCATGGTGGGCGACCATCTGCCGCGGGGGGCACGGCGCCACCCCTCCCACACCGCCGGCGCCTCACGCCCCCCGCACCCCCGAGCTCGCGAGGCAGAGCCTCGCTCGCTCCAG
>JBEKAA010000044.1:0-21075 GCA_050018455.1 Thermoanaerobaculaceae bacterium
CAGTACAGTCGCATCGGCTCCTCCTTCCTTCAGCTGCCTCGCAAGCAGCTTCTTTCTCCCAACACCGAGCCTAATCCCTCGGCGAAGGGGGAGCCTCCTAGATGATTCTCAGGTACGCAAGTAGCGGAAGTAGCGTGGGCGGCGCTCAAGGCTTCAGAGTCCTCGTCAGCGTTCGTTACAGTCTGTCGATTTTCGTAGGCATCTTTCCCTGCCGCCGCGGCATCGCGATCTCTCGCTGACGGATCTAACACCTCAACTACTTGCGTACCTGGCACATTCACATTCGCTTCGTCTTCTCCCGGCCTGTATCGCTCTGATTCCGCCATCGTATCGCTCGGCCCGCCTGGCGGCAACGCCTCGCGCGGCAAGAACCCGGCCGCGCATGAAGGTCCGGTCAACGGGCAGGGCAAGGGCAGGGATAAGAGCGTAGAGGGTAGAAAGAAAACGATCAACGCGGACCGCCAAGTGCAGGGGGTCCGTCTTCCCTCTTCCCTGCTACCGCCCGAAGACGAGCGTGCCGCCGACGTGGCCGAGCGTCGCGAGGACGAGCATGTTCCCCCCGAGCGCAACGAGGTACACGAGCCCGGCGGCGAGCCCCGCCGCCGAGTCCAGGCGCATGAGCCCGCTCGCCGCGAAGACGAGCCCCGACGCGTGGAGCGCGATCGCGGCCGCGCCGACGGCCAGGAACACGATCGAGCACACGATCTTCAGTCGGATCTGCCGGTAGCTGCGCCTGCGGTAGCGGAAGTTCCAGTCCCAAAGCCCCGAAGCGAGCGTCGCGAGGGACGCTCCCACCGAAAGCACGAGCAGCACCAGCACCGCGCTCGCGAGCACGCTCGCGCGCCCGCCCGGGGCCGCGCTCGCCAAACCGAGCCTCTGAAACAGCGTCGCCGCGGCCAGCGCCACCGCACCGAGCAGGGCGACCGGGAACAGCCCGATCGGAAGGTGGGTCGCCATCGGGTGGAGGCGCAGCTTCGGCTGCGGCCGGTAAAGCTCCATGTCGAGCACCACCGGGACGATGTGGCCGTACACGGCCTCGATCTCGAGCACCGCGCCGCACACGGGGCAGACGAGCAACCCGTTGCCGTCGGCGTCCACGGCGGCGAGCACGAAGTGGCACACCGGACAGCGGAACGTCGGCCCGTAGAAGCCCCGCTTGAAGCGATCCGAGATGCGCCCGACCCACAGGCGGATGTCGGCGAGCATCTCAGTGGACCTCGCGCATGCGCAGAAGCTTGGAGACGATGATCATCTTCTGGATCTCGGTGGCGCCCTCGTAGATCTGGTAGATCTTGGCGTCCCGGATCAGCTTCTCGGCCGGCATCTCCTGCGTGTACCCGTACCCTCCGAGCACCTGCGCGCACTCGATCGCCGCGCTCATCGCGACGTCCGCGGCGAACCACTTGGCCTGCGCCGCCTCGCGCGCGTTGTCCTGGCCCTGGTCGAACAGCCACGCCGCCTTGTAGGTGAGGAAGCGCGCGGCGTCGAGCTTCGTCATCATCTCCGCAAGCTTGAACGAGATCCCCTGGTTGGAGATCAGCTTCTTGTCGAACGTGCGGCGCCGCTTCGCGTACGAGAGCGCGATGTTGAGTGCGGCCTTGGTGATCCCGTTGGCTCCCGCGGCGACCCCCGGCCGCGTGTGGTTGAACGTGGCCATCGCGATGTCGAAGCCCTTGCCCTCGGCGCCGAGGCGGTTGGCCTCCGGCACCTTGACGTCCTCGAGCGTGACCCGCACGGTGTTCGAGGCGTGCTGCCCGAGGTTGATCTCCTTGGGGCCGCGCACGATCCCGGGCGAGTCGGCAGGGACGATGAAGCCGGTGAGCTCGTCGCCCGTGCGCGCCAACACGAAGTACCAGCTCGCGACCGAGCCGTTGGTGATCCACCACTTGACGCCGTTGAGCACGTAGTCGTTGCCCACTTTGGTCGCCGTGGTCTTGACGCGCGCCACGTCGGACCCGGCCTCGGGCTCGGTCACGGCGTACGCCGAGAACATGAGCTCCTTCAGCATCGGCGCCAGAAACCGCCGCTTCTGGTCGTCGCTGCCGGCCAGGATCACCGGGTACTGCGAGAGCCCGTTGCCGTCGATCGCGGTGGCGATTCCCGAGCACCCGGTGGCGAGCTCCTCCATCACCATGCAGTGGTCCAGGACGGCCTCGTGCTGTCCGCCGTACTCTTTCGGGATGTGGGAGTTCATCAGGCCGCGCTTGAACGCCTCGCGGCAGATCGCGAGCGGGAATTCGCCCGAGCGGTCGTGCGCGGCGGCGTTGGGGGAGATCCACTCGCGGGTGAACTCGCGCGCGGCTTCGACCCGTTCCTGCTGCTGCGGGGTCAGGTTGAACTCCATCGTCAGCTCCCCTCTCCCATCACCTCGGTCACTTTGGCGCGCTCCGCGACGTGGGCCGCGGCGCTCTCGAGCACGTCCACCGGCGGGTCCTTGAGCATGTCGGGCACGTACGACGCCCGCGCCATCGCCTGGCGCCCGAGCGAGATCCGCAAGCCGTAGAACGAGAGCGCCAGGCACACCACCGGGTTGCCGGCCACCACCGCGAGACCGAGCGGCGAGCCGATCGCGACGGGATGACCGCCGAGACGCGCCGCCGCCACGATCTCGGCCGCCGTCAGCGCGACGAGGAGCAGCGACAGCGCGAGCTTCGCCTTGTGGCTCGTGTGCCAGTTGACGTACATGTGACTGCGCTCGGTGATCCCGGTGAGCGTCGCGGGCAGGGCGGCCAGGAATACGAGCGCCACCCCCGCCTTCCACAGGAACGTCCAGGTACCTGGCGCCACGCCCGCGACGACTGCGCCTGCGGCATCGAGCGCGAACGCCGCCGCGGCGACCGCCGCCAGCGCGATCACCGCGTGAACCACCATCGAGTGGAGATGAATCTCCCGTCCCATCACGTGCAATCTCCCCCCGGCGGCCGCGGCTGCGACGGCGGCCGCGAATCCGCCGGAAGCATACCAGGGTCTCGCCGTTCTCAATGTCTGGGAATGAGTCGCGTGCTCCCGTCCGACCCACGGACCGCGCCGGCCGGCGCCGCGCGAAAACACGGTCGAATGCGGCGCGCTCGCCGATCTCTCCGCACCCGGGCCGGCTACCCCTTCTTGACGGCGGAACGGCCTCTGCTACTCTTGGCGTCAAACAGACTGTCTCAGGAAACGGTCGCGGCTTCCGGGGATCCCGCGACCGGGAACGATCCGACCTGGAAGGAGGACGTGATGCGAGTTCCACGTGTGATGTGTGGGCTGTTACTCGTGCTCGCAGGCCCAGGCTTCGCGGCGGGCGAAGTTTCGGCTCCGGCCGACCCGACGCCTCAGGAGGTGCTGGCGCGCATGCCTGGCAAGGCCCTGCTCCGGCTGCCGGCCTGGTTCGTGCAGCAGGTGCTGGCCGGCGAGATTCCCGTCGCCGACCTGATGGCCGCGGGAGGCATGACGCGATCCGTCCAGGCGACGGGGATGACGGTGGCGCAGCAGAAGCAGTACATCACCCACTGGATCACCCACTACACCGCCATCGTCGAAGGCTTCAACCAGGACACCGTCGGCCTTTCGACCATCGACGGCCGCTGCTCGGACCAGGCTATCGGCGACGGCTCGGGAGCGCCAACCGGCTACGCCGACTACTTCAACAGCGCCGATGGCACCATCACTACGAGCTACTACGCGGCCCCATCCGGGCCAACCTGCGGCTCGACGATCACCACCGGCCTGTCGCGTTACTTCGTGACCTGGGTGTACTCCCCGACCAACCGGTCGGCGTGGCTGTTCTTCGGCTCATCCGACAGCTACAAGGTGTACCTGAACCACAATCCGGTCCTGACCCACGCGGCGTCGGGAACGGAGCCGTACGTGGCCGACTCGGCCAGCACGCAGGTCTCGCTGGTGGCCGGCTGGAACCTGATCGTCGTCAAGCAGTCGTTCACTCAGCTGGGTCCCTACGGCGACCCGAACCCCAACAACGTGAACAAGTTCTTCAGTCTGCGCTTTGCCCTGAACGCGGGCGGCACCCCGATGACCGACATCGCGGGAGCGTTCGACCCGAACTGCGGCGACTCGTCGGATGCTATCTATCAGTTCACGCACACCCTGTTCGCGAACATGGCCCATCTCAACGGCGCCCAGAACAGCGTGTGGAGGACGGACGTCGTCTTCTACAACGGGATCCAGATACCGTGGTGGTACCGGTTGCGCTACTACCAACAGGGCAACAACACCGGCACGCCGGACGCCACGGCAACGGTGATCGTGCCGCCGTTCCAGAGCGTCAGCTACTCCGACGCCCTGCCCAACCTGTTGCACGTGTCCGCCCAGCAGAAGGGCTACGTCGTGGTGGACGGCCAGGACGGCGATTTCACGGATCACTGGGAGGCGAGCAACTGGGTCACCATCCGCGCCTACAACCAGTCGGCGAGCGGAACGTACTCCAACATCGTGCCGGGCTTCGCGACCAACGCCTGGGGCACGGCGAGCTCGGCGAAGCCGATCACAGGGGTCCGCAACGGGCGGTTCCGCACCAACCTCGGCGTCGCGCCGGCCTTCAACACGGGTGCCACGACAACTGTCCGCGTCACGATCACCGACCCGTCGCTGGCGTCGCCGGTGCAGCAGGACTTCACGGGTGTGAACGGCTTCTGGCAGGTCAACGACATCTTCACCACGATGGGGATCGGGCACCTCTACACCGACAACGCGACGATCTTCATCGAGCTGGTCAACAACACCACCGGCACCTACTGGTTCCCGTTCGCGACCGTCCAGGACGGCAACCCGAACAACAACGAAGCCGGGACCTCGGATCCGGCGTTCCTGACGACGTCGCAGCAGTATCTGGCCCCACCGCTTCCGTAGCGTGACCGCGCGCGGGGCCGGACCTCGGCGTCCGGCCCCGCCGCCGATCTCTCCCAATTCCCGGCCGCATCCGAGGAGAGCCTGGCGGACGGCGCCGGCGCTCAGCGTGAACCGGAGGCGGACCGCCAGACCAGCCCGACGTGAAAACCGACGTCGGGGCTGTTGTCGAAGACGAAGAGGTTCTCCAGCACCGACGCTTCGAGCAGGAGGTCCCGGCTCAGCACCCGCTTGAACCCGAAGGTGACCTCGTACGTCGGCTTCGCGAAGTCGCCGAAGTCCCTGGCCGACGGAGAGGTCACGAGGCCCTGAAGGAGGTACGACGTCCGGGGTGAGGCGCGGTACTCGACGGCGGCCATCGTGGACCACTGGGTGCGGCACAGGCGAATACCCAGGAAATCCGACCGCTCGTGTTCCATCAGGTTTGCGGCGCCGTAGAGGTTGAACCTGCCGAGCCGCTGGCCTGCCGAAACGCCGCCCTCGATGTCGACCCCGCCGGAGGATTGCAGGGCGTTCTCCCGGCCGGTCGGCAGCTTGACCGCGATGCCTGCCAGGATGGCGGGCGTCGTGTCGCTGCCGCGAGTGATCTGATACCGTGCGGACGCGGTCCCGTCCTCCAGGCTCCACCCGGAGGCGTCGCCGGTGAGTTTGTAGGTCTTCCCGTCTTCGCCGTGGATGAGGATCAGGAACTGGTTCCTCGGGTAGTCGCGGCGCAGCTTGTTGGACACGCCGAGCCGGCCCTCGAACCACTCGATGAAACCGTCGAGGATCCCGCCTCCGCGGTACGCCACCGGCTGCGACACGCTGAGATCGATTCGATCCGTGACGCCGTAGGCAGCACCCAGGGTCAAGCTGAGCCGTTCGGCATCGATGATGTAGCGCCCGCCCGGGTCCACGTCGAAGTAGTTGTTCCAGTTCTCGAGAGCTCCGATCGCCAGGCGGCCGCGGCCGATGGTGACCGGCGGCATCGGCGTCGGAGTCAGCCGCAGGACGTTGACGGGCGACTGGGAGCTCAGGAGCAGGGGGCCGAGGCCCACCGCAGGTGTCGACGACCAGCCGGAGCCGACCTGTGCCGCCGCCATCGCGCAGTGCGTCACGGCCAGGATCGCCGCGATCCGCACGAAACGACGCATGAGATCTCCGTCTCACCGCGTATGAATCCGTCGAGAAAATCCGCGGCGGGCATTTTGACACCCTGTTCCCGCGTGAGAACTTTGAGCTGCTCGCTGACGCCAACCGCCTCTTCGGGACTGGGAACACACGGGAGGTTACCGACATCCCGCACGTTCTCCGCGATCTCACGCACGGTCGCGATCGCCCACGATTCCGGCAGACTGAGGAGACAGAAGCAACCTGCGTCCAGGGGGAAGTGGGCGGCCCGCAGGAGTCGCAGCCTTTCGCGGACGGCACGGGCGGCCACCGTGATCAGGTCAGGGGTCGTATCAAGGGTGAGCCCTTGCCGGGCGGCCGCCAGGATCGCCCCTCGAAGTGAGCTGAGCCACGCGGACGTCACCGTCAGCCAGGCCTGCATGTCCGCTCGAGACGAAGCGCGGATCCCGGCTGATCGCAACAGCCCGACGAACCACCGGTCGATGGCCCGGGGTCGGCCCACCAGAGGTCCTGCGACCGTCCCGGGAAGTCCCAGCGGAGTTGACCGTTGCTGCGGACCGTAGCCGGGAAGTCCCTTGCTGAAGCCCGGGAACATCAGGGTAATGCCGAGATCCTCGACGTCCGCGATCTCCGGGAGCGCGATCCGCGTGAGCGCCAGCAGCTGCACGCCCGGCAGCGTGCCTCTCAGCTCGCGAACGCGGTCGAGATCACCGCTGCGGGAGACAGCTACGATCGCGACATCCGGCGGCTTGCTCGCGTCGGAAAACTCCAGGCTCACTTCGTGTCCCGCGCCGGTGAGGCGCAGCGCGAGAAGTCCGCCCGGCGGCCCGCAATCCGTGATGAGAATCCGCATGGGTGCCATTCCTCAACGTTCCTGGCCGGCGCCAACCGTTCTCCACGGGAGCCTGTCCGGGAGGTTCGAGCTCCGACGCGCTCGCGACACCGCGCGAGTCATCACACGCCACCGCCCAGCACCTTGAAGAGGTTGACCAGGTTGGCCTGCTCCGCCAAACGCATGTCCACGAGGCCGTGCTGGGCGGCGAGCAGCGAGCGCTGCGAGACAAGGACCGCAAGGTAGCTGTCGATGCCGGCCTTGTAGCGCGCGTCGGAGAGCCGGTACGCGTCCCCGAGATGGTCCACCAGCAGCTCCTCCGCGCTCCGCGCCTCGACCAGCGTGTTGCGCAGGGCAAGGGCGTCGCCCACCTCGGCGAACGCCTGCTGGATCGCCTTCTCGTACTGCGCGACGGCGATGTCGCGGTCGACCTGCGCCGCCTTGAGGTTGGCCTTGAGGGACCCGCCGGCGAAGAGCGGCGCGACGATCTGCGGCGTGAACGTCCACGTCCCCGAGCCGGCGCCCAGCAACTTGGACAGCTCGTCGCTCATCGAGCCGCCGCCGCCCGTCAGCGTGATCCTCGGGAAGAACGTGGCTCGGGCGACTCCGATATTCGCGTTCGCAGCCTTGAGCTGGTGCTCGGCGGCCACGATGTCCGGCCGGTGCACGAGCACCTCGGAGGGCACTCCGGGCGATAGCGCGGGCATCTCCTTGACTGCGCTCCACCCGCCGGGCAGTTGATCGGTCGAGATGGGCGCGCCGACGAGGGCCTCGAGGGCGTTGCGATCCGTGGCCACGGCGCCGATGTAGGTCGCGACCCCCGCTCGCGCCGCGTCCACCTGGCTCTGCGCCTCGCGGAGATCGAGGTCGGAGGCCACCCCCAGCTCGTTGCTGCGCTGGATCAGAGCTGCCGAGGACGTCTGGGTCTCCAGGATGGACCGCGACAGCGCGAGGTGCTCCTCGTCGGCCGCCAGGGCGAAATAGCTACTCGCGACGGCGCCCACGATTGCGATCTGCGTCGCCGACCGCGCCTGCTCGGTGGCCAGGTACTGCTCGAGCGCGGCCGCCTTGAGGCTCCGCAGCCGCCCGAAGAGATCCAGCTCCCACGACGAGATGCCGGCCTCGACCGTGTACTCCCGGAACACCCCCGGGTTGCCCAGCTCGGGCATGTTCTTCGGGATTCGGTACTCCTGGGCCGACGCCATGACCCCGATGTCGGGCGACAACGCGGAGCGCTGGATCCGGTAGAGGGCCTGCGCCTTCTCGATGCCGAGCGCCGCGATGCGGAGGTCGCGGTTGTTGGCGAGCGCCAGCTCGATCACGGAACGGAGCCTCGGGTCGGTGAAGTAGTCCTGCCACCGCACGTCGGTCGCCAGTGGCGCCGCCTGAGCGCCACCGCCGGCGGCGGCTGTCTCCGGCCACGACGAGGGCACTGGAAGATCGGGACGGGTGTACTTCGGGATCATCAGGCACCCGCTCAACGCGAGCGCCACGCTGGCGAGCACGATCGGTTTCCGGCTCATGTCAGTCACCCTCCGGTGCCCGTGCCGCTTCCGGGGCCGGCCCCGCGGGCGTGCCCTCTCGCTTCCTGCCGAACACCCTGACGACGAGCACGAAGAACAGCGGGATGAAGAAGACCGCGAGAAACGTGGCGGTGATCATGCCGCCGAGCACGCTGGTTCCGATCGCCTTCATGGCGCCGGCGCCGGCCCCCGAGGCGATGGCCAGCGGCAGCACCCCGAAGCCGAACGCCATCGAGGTCATGACGATCGGGCGCAGCCGCAGCTTCGCCGCTTCGATCGTTGCCTCGATCAGGCCCATCCCCCGCTTCATGCGGTTCGTGGCGAACTGGACGATCAGGATCGCGTTCTTCGTGGTCAGGCCGAGCACCGTCAGGAGACCGATCTGGAAGTACACGTCGTTGGGCATCCCGCGCGTCGATGAGGCGAGGACGCCGCCGACGATGCCGAGCGGCAGCGCCAGCATGACGGAGATGGGGAACGTCCAACTCTCGTAGAGCGCGGCGAGCACGAGGAAGATCGCGAGGATCGAGAACGAGTACAGGAGGCCGGTCTGCGACTCGGACATTTGCTGCTGGTACGAGAGGCCGGTCCACTCGTACCCGACGTCCTTGGGGAGCTTGGCCATCAGCTCCTTCATCGCCTGCATCGCCTCGCCGGTCGAGTGCCCGGGCGCCGGTTCGCCCTGGATGTCCATCGCGGGAAAGCCGTTGTAGCGCTCCAGGCGCGGCGAGCCGTGCACCCAACGGCCGGAGGCCACCGCCGAGAGCGGCACAAGCCCTCCCTTCAGGTTGCGGACGTACAGCCGCGAAATGTCGCCCGGCAGCATCCGGTACGGCGCATCGGCCTGCGTATACACGCGCTTGACGCGCCCGCCCTGCACGAAGTTGCCGATGTAGGCGCTGCCGAACGCCGCCGAGAGGTAGCTCTCCACCGAGGAGATCGGGACGCCGAGCGCGCCGACCTTCTCCCAGTCGATGTCCACCTTGTACATCGGCTCGTCCGCCATGCCGTTCGGCCGCACCCGCGAGAGGCGGGGGTCCTTCGCGGCCATCCCGAGGAGCTGGTACTCGATCTGGGTGAGCCGCTGATGTCCGATCCCGCCCCGGTCCTGGAGCATCATGTCGAACCCAGTCGCGACGCCCAGTTCGGTCACGGCGGGCGGCGGGAACGCGAAGATCGTCGCGCCGCGGATCGTGGAGAAGAAGCGCATCGCCTTGGCGGCCACTGCCGTCACCTTGAGGTCGGGCCGCTTGCGAAGGTCCCAGTCCTTGAGCTTGACGAACACCAGCCCCTGGCTCTGCCCGCGACCCGCGAAGCCAAACCCGGAGATGGAGCCGATCGACTCGACGGCGTCCTTCTGTTCGTTGAGGTAGTGGGCCTCGATCCGGCTCATGATCGCCTGCGTCTGCTCGAGGGTCGAGCCGGCCGGGAGCTGCACCATGGTTAGCAGGTTGCCCTGGTCCTCGTCGGGGAGGTAGCCGGTGGGCATCCGCCAGTACAGGAACACCATTGCGGCGACGATCACGGCGAACACCGCGACGAAGCGCGCCTTGCGCTCCAGGATTCCGCTGACCCCGCGCGTGTAGGCGTCGCGGGAGCGGAAGAACCCCCGGTCGAACCAGGCGAAGAACGGGCGCAGCAGCGCAAAGCCGGTCTCGGCCGCCTCGTGCCCCTTCTCCACCGGCCGCAGCAGCGACGCGCACAGCACCGGCGAGAGGATGAGGGCCACGGCCACCGAGAGCAGCATTGAGGCGATCACCGTGATCGAGAACTGGCGGTAGATGACGCCGGTCGAGCCCGGGAAGAACATCATCGGGGCGAACACCGCGGAGAGGACGAGACCGATGCCGACGAGCGCGCTCTGGATCTCGCCCATCGACTTGGCCGTCGCTTCGCGCGGCGTCAGCCCCTCCTCGCCCAGGATCCGCTCGACGTTCTCGACCACGACGATGGCGTCGTCCACGAGGAGGCCGATCGCGAGCACCATCGCGAACATCGTCAGCATGTTGATCGAGAACCCGAACAGCCCGAGCACGCCGAAGGTGCCCAGAATGACCACGGGCACCGCGATCGTGGGCACCAGCGTCGCCCGCATGTTCCCCATGAACAGGTACATGACGAAGAACACGAGGACGATCGCCTCGATGAGGGTCTTGACCACCTCCCGGATCGCGACCTTGACGAACGGCGTGGTGTCCATCGGGTAGACGACCTTCATGCCGGTCGGGAAGTACCTCGAGAGTTCGGTCATCTTGGCCTTGATCCCGGCGGCGGTGTCGAGGGCGTTGGCGCCCGCCTCCTGCCGGATCGCCAGCACGCCCATCGGGTGCCGGTTGAAGGAGGCGGCGATGTCGGGCAGCTCGGTGAACAACTCGGTCCGCCCGATGTCGCGCACGCGCACCACCGACCCGTCGGCGTTGGTGCGCAGGGGGACCTCGGCGAACTGCTCGGGCGTGACGAGCAGCGACTGCACCAGGATCGAGGCGTTGAGCCGCTGGCCGGGCGCGGGAGGGGCGCCGCCGAGCTGCCCGGCCGAGACCTCGACGTTGTACGCCTGCACCGCGGCCACGATGTCGTCCGACGTCATCCCGTACTTGGTGAGCTTGTCGGGGTCGAACCAGATCCGCATCGAGTACGCGGAGCCCATCATCTCGACCTCGCCGACGCCGGGGACGCGGCCGAGCGGGGACTGGATCTGCGAAACGAGGTAGTCGTTGAGGTCCCCCATCGAGAGGCTGCCGTCGTCGGTGGTGAGGCCGATGAGCATGAGATAGTTGCGGGTGGACTTGCTGACCGTGACTCCGCGCTGCTGGACCACGTCCGGGAGCGAGGCCAGGGCGAGCTGGAGCTTGTTCTGCACCTTCGCCCAGGCGATGTCCGGGTCGGTGCCCGGCGCGAACGTGAGCGTGATCTGGGCGGTGCCGGACGAGTCGCCGGTCGAGTACATGTACAGCATCCGGTCGATCCCCGTCATCGTGGTCTCGATCGGCTGGATCACGCTGTTGTCGACCGTGGCGGCCGAGGCGCCCGGGTACGTCGCGGTGATCGCGATGGAGGGCGGCGCGATCGGGGGGTACTGCGAGATCGGCAGGTTGTAGATCGCGAGCCCGCCGCCCACCATCATCGCGATTGCGATGACCCAGGCGAAGACCGGGCGTTCGAGGAAGAACTTCGACATGGCCGGCCTCCTTTACTTCTTCCCGCCCGCCGGACCCGCGGCGGCCCCTTCCCCGGCCGGCACCGCGTGCACTTCCTGGCCCGGGCGCACACGCTGCAGCCCGTCCACGATCACGCGGTCGCCAGCGGCGAGGCCGTCCGTGACCAGCCAGCGGTCCGCCACGGCCCGGCCCAGCGTCAGGCTGCGCTGCTCCACAACCTCACCCTGTCCCACGACCCAGGCGACGGCGTTGCCCCTGACGTCCCGGGTCACGCCCTGCTGCGGGACCAGGATGGCCTTCTCGTCCACGCCCTCCTCGACCACGGCACGAACGAACATGCCGGGGAGAAGGACGTGGTCCGGGTTCGGAAACACCAGGCGGAGCGTGACCGAGCCCGTACTCGGGTCGACCGTCACGTCGCGGAACTGCAGCTTTCCCTCGAGCGCATACGGCGTCCCGTCCTCGAGGAACAGCTTCGCCGTTCGTCCCGTCTCGCCGTCCAACTTCATCGTCCCGCTCGCCAGGGCGCGCTGCAGCCGCAGCACGTCGGCGGTGGCTTGCGTGACGTCCACGTAGATCGGGTCGAGCTGCTGGATCACGGCCAGCGGCACGGGCTGGTACGCTGTGGCCAGTGCGCCGACCGTCACGCTCGACCTTCCGATGCGGCCCGAGATCGGCGCCTTGATCGGCGTGTAGGCGAGGTTGATGCGGGCGGCCTCGGCGGCAGCTTTGGCCGCCGTGACGCTCGCCTCGGCTTGCCCCAGCGCGGCGGTCGCGTCGTCCGCATCCTGCTGGCCCACCGCGTGGATCTTCACGAGTTCCGCGAAGCGCTGTGCTCGCGAGCGCACGGCGGGGAGGTTCGCCTCGGCCAGGGCGAGGGCGGCCTCCGCCTGCTCAAAGGCGGCCTGGTACTGGGCAGGGTCGATCTGGTAGAGGACCTCGCCGGCCTTGACGTCGCCGCCTTCGGCGAAGAGCCGCTTCTGGATGATGCCGCTGACCTGCGGCCGGACCTCAGCCACCAGGAAAGCGGATGTTCTGCCCGGCAGCTCGCTCGTCAGCACGACGCGTTCGCGCGCGACCGTCGCCACACCCACCTCGACCGGACCGCGCTGCCCCTGCGCCTTCCCCCTCCCACACCCGCCCGCGAGCAGCGCCACGAGGATTGCCTGGACGACGAACACGGTCTCGACGGAGTTCCTTCTTGCGAACATTTCATGCTCCCCCGGGGCGGCCTGCGTGACGCTGGCGCATCGTCCGCCCCTTCCCGACGCTCCGACCATCCGGGCGCCGGATGTATAACTAACGAACGTTATATTAACAAATCCGCCCGATCTGTCAAGCCCTTTGCGAGCCCCATGTACTCATCTCTTGATCAAGACTCTACCCTGCCAGCCCGGCTCCGGGAAAGCCGGCTTCAACCGGCGCGGAGACCGTCCAGTACGAAAGCGAGCACGCCGTCGTCGGAATCCGCCAGTGCCGGGAACCTCCCCTCGATGAGGCGGGCGCGGACCGTCATCTCCACCGCCCCAAGGAGGGCCAGCGCCGCCGTGGTCGGGTCGCACGGCCGGAACTCCCCGCTCTCCACCGCCGCGCCGACCAGGTCCGCGAGCTGCCGGACCATCCGGGCGAACGTTCCCTTGATGTCGAACGACGGAGCCGCCTTGGGCGGGCCCGCGATCAACGCCTCGGCGATTCGCCTGTGCTCGGCGAACCGCCGCTGAACCGTCAGGTGGACCCGGCAGTAGGCCCTGACCTTCTCTGCGGCGGTGGGCGCCTCGGCGAGGGCCTTCTTCACCTCCGCATCGAGCGTCTCGAGGCCTTCGCGGAGCAGGCCGACGAACAGCCCTTCCTTGCTGCCGAAGTGGTAATAGAGCACCGGCGCCGTGACCTTCGCGGCCCCCAGGATGTCGCGCACGCTCGTGGCGGCGTATCCCTTGGCCGCGAAAAGCCGCGCGGCCGCGGCGAGCAGCCGCTCGCGCCCCCCGATCTCGACGTCCTTCTTGCTCGGCCTCCCCGCCATCGCGTTGCCCCCGGGGCACGCCCGCGGCGCCGTGCCCGAACACATTATAACGCACGCTATACATGACGGCCGGCGCCTGGGATGGACAAGGCGCGGGCGAGGGCGCCCGTGCCGCCCAACCGGGTCGATCGCCACGACCTGCCGTTCACCCTCTCCCGCTTGCGGGAGAGGGATGGGGTGAGGGCGCCGCACACCGCTCCGAGCGCCCCCACCTCGCCTCCCCCGCGCGCGGGGGAGGGATCGATGCCGGACGGCGGCGCGGGTACACTCTCCGCATGGCGAGACAGGACGAACCCAACAAGGTCATCTACTCGATGGTGGGCGTGGGCAAGGTCCACGGCACCAAGCAGGTGCTCAAGGACATCTACCTCGGCTACTTCTACGGCGCGAAGATCGGCGTGATCGGCCTCAACGGCTCGGGCAAGAGCACGCTGCTGCGCATCATGGCCGGCGTCGAGACCTCGTTCATCGGCGAGGTCGCGATCTCGCCCGGCTACTCGGTCGGCTTCCTCGAGCAGGAGCCGAAGCTCGACCCGGCCAAGACCGTGCTCGAGGTCGTCAAGGAGGGCGCCGCCGAGACCGTGGCGCTGCTCGCCGAGTTCGAGGCGATCTCCGACAAGTTCGCCGAGCCGATGGAGCCCGACGAAATGGACAAGCTCCTCGCGCGTCAGGGCGAGGTGCAGGAGAAGCTCGACGCGCTCGACGCGTGGGACCTCGACTCGCGCCTGGAGCTGGCGATGGACGCGCTGCGCTGCCCGCCCGGCGACACCCCGGTCAAGGTGCTCTCCGGCGGCGAGCTGCGCCGCGTCGCGCTGTGCCGCCTCCTGCTCCAGAAGCCCGACATCCTTCTATTGGACGAGCCCACCAACCACCTCGACGCCGAGACCGTCGCGTGGCTCGAGCAGCACCTGCAGAAGTACGAGGGCACCGTCATCGCGATCACCCACGACCGCTACTTCCTCGACAACGTCGCGGGGTGGATCCTCGAGCTCGACCGCGGCCAGGGGATCCCGTGGAAGGGCAACTACTCCTCGTGGCTGCAGCAGAAGCAGGAGAAGCTCCGGCAGGAGCAGAAGCAGGAGTCGGAGCGCCAGAAGACGCTGCAGCGCGAGCTGGAGTGGATCCACATGGCGCCCAAGGCGCGCCACGCGAAGGGCAAGGCGCGCATCAACGCGTACCAGCAGCTGCTCACCGCGAAGCAGGACGAGGTCGCGCGCGACCTCGAGATCTACATCCCGCCGGGCGAGCGCCTCGGCGACCTCGTGATCGAGGCCAAGGGGCTGGCCAAGGGTTTCGGCGACAAGCTCCTGATGGAGGGCGTCGAGTTCGCGCTGCCGCCCGCCGCGATCGTCGGCGTCATCGGCCCCAACGGCGCCGGCAAGACCACGCTCTTCAAGATGATCGTCGGCGAGGAGAAGCCGGACGCCGGGACGCTGCGCAAGGGCGACACCGTGCAGCTCGCCTACGTGGACCAGTCGCGCACGCTCGACCCCGAGAAGACCGTGTTCGAGATCGTCTCCGAGGGGCAGGACGAGATCATGCTCGGCAAGGTGAAGATGAACGCGCGCGCCTACTGCTCGCGCTTCAACCTCTCCGGCGCCGACCAGCAGAAGAAGGTCAGCCAGCTTTCCGGCGGCGAGCGCAACCGCGTCCACCTCGCGCGCATGCTCAAGGAGGGCGCCAACGTCCTCCTCCTCGACGAGCCCACCAATGACCTCGACGTGAACACCCTGCGTGCGCTCGAGGACGCCCTCGAGCAGTTTGCCGGCTGCGTCGTCGTGATCTCCCACGACCGCTGGTTCCTCGACCGCATCGCGACCCACATCCTCGCCTTCGAGGGCGAGAGCAAGGTCACGTTCTTCGACGGCAACTTCACCGAGTACGAGGAGTGGCGCAAAGCGCAGCTCGGCGACGCCGCCACCAGGCCGCACAGGATCACGTACAGGAAGCTGACAAGATGAGGATGCTGCGATGGTGATGCCGGAACAGGCTCCGATTCCGCAGAACCACCTGGCCTTGCAGTCGAGCCGTACGGGTCATTGGGTCTTGAGGTGCCTGAGAGGAGCTTGAAATGTCGGACAACGACGAGTCCAGCGACATTCGTCAAGTGGAGACGCTCCTGGACGTTGTATTCGGTGTCGTCATCGGTCTCCCATTGCTTGAATTGCCCGCCAAAGTCATCTCCTTCGTCGACGAACCGACCACGCGGCTCGCCCTTCCGCTGCTGCTCCTCCTCTCCGCACTCACGTTTGCCGTCTTCTATTGGTCGGAGAATCACCACTTCCTCGCCGAGCAGGCGAAACTTAACCGCGCGCTCGAGGCAGGGGCTCAGCACGACCCGGGCGTATCCCCGATCAGGGCCGTCATTGTCCTCGGCGGCCTACTCATGATCGTTCTCGCCGCCAGCGGACTTGTGTTCGCGAAGGACAACCGGTTTCGACCGTTCCTGGTTGTGAACCTTGTCTTCTGGCTCTGCGACGTGCTGGGCACCACTGCGAACCGGCTTGCCTGGAAGTCCCATACGAGCGCGGTGGACCTCCTGAGAAACACCTCGAAGAACGACGACTTTAGGTGGTTCTGGGGTCACATGGGGTCTAGTTACTTCCAGTTCTATGGCGCAGGGAACGCTGCGGTTTTCGCCGCCGCCCTCGCAGGCGATTATGTTTCCGGCGGGGCGGACGCCTACCGATTCGCCGTAGCCAGCGCTCTCGTTCTCATAACAGCGTTCAGACATGTTGCGTGGCGTTGGAAACTCTACGACCGCTGGCTCAAACGCTGGGGGCTCCCAAACGTTTCGGGGGGGGGCTAGTGTCGCCGACGGTTCCGCCATTCCCACCGCAACTCGATGGGTGGCAGCGTCACTCACGACGACGGGACTGGCAAGCGCGATCCGATCAGAAGACTGACCGTTCTTCGGAGGTCTCCGGCCCCAGCGAGTGTCGCACGGCCTCCCCCGCGACCGCATCGCCACGCACATCCTCGCCTTCGAGGGCGAGAGCAAGGTCACGTTCGTCGACGGCACCGCGCGGGGGGTTGGGCGGGTGCGCAGCGCGGGCGCCGCGACGGCGTGCGGAGCCCCACGAGTGGAGGGCACTTTCGAGGCCAGAAGGCCGCCCCAGCCACATCGGAGCGTCCGCAACATTTCCGAGTACGAGGAGTGGCGCAAGCAGTAGCTCGGCGATGCCGCGACGCGGCCGCGCAGGATCACGTACAGGAGACTTACGAGGTGAGCTCTGCACAGGCGCCTCCCGGTCCGACTCGGCGAGACCTACCCCTGCCCGGAAGCCTGCTCGGCCTCGCGCCATCAGGTACACTGAGATGTCATTCTTGACTGGAAGGTTCCAATTATCTCGAATTACTGGTGCGGCCTTGTCACTAAGCTGGGGTAGCTTGCGAGTTGAACGCTCTGACCGTGAGGTGCAATCGTGCTGACTCGGCTGGTTGTTCGGGGGTTCAAGAACCTAATCGATGTCGACGTCCGCCTTGGACCGCTAACGTGTCTCGCGGGGCGGAATGGTGTTGGCAAGTCAAATCTCTTCGACGCGATCCGCTTCTTGGCGCTGCTCGCCGACCACCCCTTTGTGGCGGCCGCAACCATGGTACGCGGCGGTGAGGAACTCGACGGGCTATTCACCAAGGGTGGCGACGGCCAGATCTACCTCCAATGCGACGTCGTCATCCCTCCGTCGGGCCACGATGACTTCAACCAGCCAGCCGACGCAAGCTACACCTTCCTAACCTACCTGCTCCAGCTTCGGCTCGAGGCGGGAGGCGGTCGATTGGACCAGCCGCGGATCGCGCTCGAGCGTGAAGAACTGGTCTACGTCCCAAAGAGCTCGGCGCGCCGGCAACTGCAGTTTCCCCATTCGGCTTCTTGGCGAAACTCGACCGTTCGATCCTCGTCACGTCGGACAACCTTCATTAGGACCACTCAGACCCGACACGGGGAGACGGCGATCGTCCTACAAAGCGACCGCATGAGGGACAAGGCCAAGGACAAACGAGGAGGAGGAAAACCGACCGAATACCTGGCAAGTCGACTGCCCCGCACAGTGCTCTCATCTGCGCAGAACGCGGAAGAGACCCGAACCGCAGTACTCCTGAGACAGGAGATGCGATCCTGGAGACAGCTGCAGCTCGAGCCCTCGGCGCTGCGGCGGCCTGACGATTTTAATGATCCTGAGCGGATTGACCTCACTGGCAAGCATGTCCCTGCTACGCTGTTCCGTCTTGCAAACGCCTCAGCGACGCCGGAACGTGTATACGCTGAGGTGGCGAACCGGCTCGCAGAGTTGGCCGAAGGTATCCGCAGCGTACGCGTGCACAAGGACGATGCCAGGAAACTGTTCCGGTTCCTGATGTCTGATCAGCGCGGTCTCGAGCTGCCAGCGGGCTCGCTTTCCGACGGCACCCTCAGATTTGTAGCCCTCGCGGTCATGGAGCAGGACCCCGAGGCGACAGGAGTCCTCTGCCTCGAAGAACCCGAAAATGGGATCCACCCTCAGCGCGTTGAAGCGATGCTGAGGCTCCTGTCTGACATGGCAGTGGATCCCGATCTGCCTGTTGATGCGCGAAATCCGCTTCGGCAGGTGGTCACAACGACCCACTCGCCAGTGGTAATCGGCTGGGCCCACGATGCCGATATCTTGTTCGCGCATCAGCGCCGGAGCGAGGTCCGGGGAGTCCGCTTGGAGGGGCTCGAGTTCCTAGCCATGAGCGGAACCTGGCGCGAACGCCATGGCGCCTCGATCGTGTCGAAGGGCGACGTTGTTGGCTACCTGCAATCTCCGCTCGCCTCGTTGACGGTCGCTTCCAGAGGTCGGAAAGGGGACCCTCGTACAGTGGCGGTTTCGGTGGGAGAGCAGCTCAAGCTTCGCTTCGACGAACCGGGAGGATTGGACGAATAGGTGGCGAATACTCTGCGATACACGCTCCTAACAGACGGATCATCGGACGCGACCCTTAAGTTCCCCATCAACTGGCTCTTGGAGCAGTACCAAGTAAGGAGCTTCGTTGATCAGTGGGCCGACCTCGCGTTTCACGCCAGAAGGCCAAGAAAACTCGCAGAGCGCCTTCGGATTGTCTGCGATGAATACCCTTGCGACGTCCTGTTTGTCCACCGCGACTCTGAGCGAGCGAGTCTGCCTGCGCGCGTCAAGGAGATTAGGAAGGATCTCGCCCTCGCGGGCGTACGCACGCAGGCCGTATGTGTCATCGCGGTACGGATGACGGAGGCATGGCTGCTCCACGATCCGGCGGCGATCCGCCTCGCCGCCGGCAATCCAGCCGGTCGAGTTCCGCTCAAACTTCCTGCCCTCGCAAATATTGAGAGCGAGGCCAACCCCAAGAGGCTGCTGCGTCAGGCTTTGCTCGACGCCTCAGAGGCGCAGGGTCGTCGACGGAAGCAAAGGGATCGAGATTTCGGCCCGAAGCGCTTTCGCGTCGCTGAACTCATAGCTGACTGGGATCCCTTGCGTCGTCTTGCTGCCTTCCGATTCTTGGAGGACGAACTCAAGCGGGCGTTGGGCGCCCTAGCCGCCCAATTGCCGCCGGGCTCTTCCATCTGAACGGAATAGGTTGAACGAACTACGTGCCAGGAAGGTGAGTTGCACAAGTATCGCGGGCCTGATTTGCGGTTGGCGCGGTCAGGCATGTTCGGCTCAGCTGACCCAGGCGGTGTGCTCCGAGGGACAACCGCGGAACTCGGGTAAGTCCTCGCCCTGACCCGTCTGACATCAGTACCAGGTATCACCATCTCACCATTTCGCCTGAGAAGACTCGTGCACAGGATCCACGCCCACCTCGCCGCCACGGGCGCCGACGGCCGCAGTCCACCGGAGGCCTTCCACGACCACCGGCCTGCGGTGTAAGGCACGGTCTTGCCACCGCCGGCGGGTCCCCGGTCGCCGCCGGCCAGCCTCACCGGTTGCATGACGCGGGCGCAAGGGCGAGAGCCTTGCCGGGCAAGGCCGGCCAGGCAAGGCTCTCGCGCCTCCACTCCCGCCCATCACCCGGCTTGGACAGCTTCCTCAGCATGCATCACCCCAATCAGCCCCTCCCCGACGCTTGACTGAGCCTTGCAGGCTGCTATTATCGGCCAACATGAGAAAGAGAATCTTTATCCTCCTGCGTTCTCGAATCGGATCCGTCAGGCACACCGCGAGCCGTGACTCATGACAGAATTCGATACGCGGCGTCAGGTCTTCCGCGACCTTCATCGAGAGGGTTGCTTCGCCCTTCCAAACCCGTGGGACGTCGGCACCGCGCGCTATCTACGACACCTCGGCTTCGCGGCCCTCGCCACCACGTCGGCCGGGTACGCGTTTTCCCGCGGCGTTGCAGACGGCAGCGTGGGCCGCGACGAGATGCTCGCTCACATCAAGGAGCTGGTGGAAGCGACCGACCTTCCCGTGAACGCCGATTTCGAGAACGGTTATGCTGACGATCCCGACGACGTCGCCGCAAACGTCCGTTTGTGCGTTACCACGGGAGTTGCGGGGCTCTCGATCGAAGATGCGGCCGACCGGCGGGACAACTCGATTTACGAGTTGCCGCTCGCCGTCGAGCGGCTTCAGGCCGCGCGCGAAGCGATCGGAGACAGTGGTGTGCTGCTCGTGGGTCGCGCCGAGGGTTTCTGGGTCGGTCGCGAAGGGTTCGACCAGGTGCTCAACCGGCTGCGAGCGTACGCCGCGGCCGGCGCCGACTGTCTCTACGCGCCCGGCCTTCGAGATCCGGAGCACATCCGCGCGACCGTGGAGGCCGTTGCGCCGAAGCCCGTGAACGTACTCCTGAGCGGGCCGGCGGGACTGACGGGCAGTGTGGATTTGACCATGGCCGATGCCGCGGCTCTGGGCGTGCGGCGGGTCAGCGTCGGCGGCGCGCTCGCCCGCGCCGCGTGGGGCGGCTTCATTCGGGCGGCGACCGAGTTGGCTACGCTCGGCAGGTTCGACGGTTTCGCCGGCGCCGCCCCGCACGCGAAATTGCAGAAACTCTTCGCAGCGACCGGCGACTGAGTCGTCGCCGGATAATCGGTACCAAGTATCAACATCTCACCTTCTTCAGCGACTCGCCGGCCTCGACTGCCACCCGGTGCCGCGCGGGAGTACGGCGATCCTAAGAGGTGCCTGGCACGTGGTCGCCCCCTGCCCCACCCAGCTGTCGCGCGGCGCGCGCATTGAACCCGGCGGGAGGCGCGCCGTCGCACCCCAGCGGCCCGGCTACGGCTTCGCGTCGGCCTCCATCGGGTTGGCCGGGTCGGCGGTCCATTCCTGGAGCGACGCCGTGTAGACGGCGACGTCGGCGAACCCGAGCCGGCTCATCACGAACGCATCGGACGACGCGGCGATCCCGCCGCCGCAGTACGCGATCACCCGACCGGCGTGATCGGCGGGGAACATCGCGACCAGCTTCTCCTGCGGCAGGTAGTGTCCCGACTCGTCGGTCAGGGCCGTGAATGGGTGCCAGAATGGGTGCCACCCATTAGGAGGCGGGTGTCAAGTGGGTGGGGCTTTCCCTTCCGCAGGCGGGAGCGCCAGCGAATAGATTGCGCGTGAGGCGGGGTCGTGTGCGTTGGTCGGTTCTGCGCGG
>JBEKAA010000045.1:0-28229 GCA_050018455.1 Thermoanaerobaculaceae bacterium
GCTCGATGCGCAGCCCGAGCGACGCCTCCGAGCCCACGGGGCAAAGAAAGAAAGCCTCCACGCAGTGGACAAAGCAAGGGACCGCGGGGACGAGCAAGCGCTGAAGGTCGCGGAACCCGAGGGGCACCCAAAACCGCCTCCACGCAAGTGGAACAAGTGGGCCCTCGGTGCGCAGCCCGAGCGACCACTCCGAGCCCGTGGGGCAAAGAAAGAGAATCCGGCGCAAAGTGGCAGGGAGGCGGAAGGCGCTGGCGGGCAGGAACGGAATGGGCGAGAATGGGACCGAACGTGAGGAGTTTCACGAATGAGCGATGGAGAGAAGGACGGCCGGCACTGTTTCCGATGCGGGTGCGACCTGGGGCCTCTCCTCGAATGGAAGAAGATGGACACCGATGCGGGCCCGATCTGCTACGTGTGCTTCAACGAGACCGCTGCGGAGCAGCGCGATCAGGAGCGCCCCCGATGACGACACCGTCGCTGCCACGAACCCATGGAACGAACGGCCTGACCGGAGTTTCCCGGTGGGTGCGCTCGGGAGTCTTGAGCGCGATGTTTGCGGCGACGATGGTTTCGGGCGGGCCGCCGACCCAGACGGAAGCGGTACCGGTCGGCGTGGGCGAGCAGGCGCGGGCGCAGCTCCTGGCCCTGGCCGACGCGCGACGGTTCGAGCCCGAGACGCTCGCAAAGTTGGCCGCGGACCCGGATGAGGGGATCCGCGCGGCGACGGCGCGCGTGCTCGGGGAGCTCGCGAACCCCGCCGCCTCCGCGCTCGTGGCCCGCCTCGCCCACGACCCCCAGCCCCGAGTGCGTGCCGAAGCGGGCAGGAGTGCCGGACGTCTCGCCTCGATGCTCCCTGCGGGAGCGCGCGAGATCGAAGCGCTCGGCGGCGAGTTGCACCGGCTGCTGCTCGATCCGTCCGGAGCGGTGCGGTCGGCCGCCGCGTGGGGAGCAGTCTCCGCCCGACTGCCGGACGGCGACCTCTGGGTGCTGCAGAGGCTCGGCAGGGAGAAGGAGCCCGAGGTCCAAGCCGCCATCCTGCAGGAGCTCTGGCGTTTCTCCGGCACCCTCTGGATCAAGCGCGCAACGGGCTTCGTGGCCAGCCGCGACGCACGGGTGCGGCTTGCTGCAACCTGGTCCCTGGCGCGGTCCGGCAAGCCCGACGCCGTGGCTGGCTTGAGGAGCGCGAGCCGCGACCCCGAACCGCTGGTCCGTATGGTGGCCCTCGAGGGCGGGCGCCGCGGTGTGGCCGTGGCGCTCTGGGCCGAGCTGACGGCCGCGACGGGTGATGCGGACGCGCGAGTTCGGATCGCTGCCTGGCAAGGGCTCGAAACGGCGTTGCGTCAGGAGCCGGGGCGGATCGTTCCGCGGGCGGTGCTCGAGCGCGTGCAGCGGCTGCTCGGCGACGCCGACCCCGACCGTGTGCAGGAGAGGGTCGTGGCGATCCGCTTCGCCGGCGCCGCCAAGTGCTGCCAGGCGCAACTGAAGGACGCGGTTGCCGGGAGCGAGCCATGGGTCGCCGGGGAGGCGCTGGCCGCGGGCGCCGAGGCCGGGGAGGCTTGGAGCGACCAGGCCGTCAAGGAGTGGTTCTCCTCGCCGGAGCTGCCGCGCCGGCTGGTAGCCGTCAAGGCCTTCAGGAGGGTGAACCGCGGGCAGCAGCAGCTCGTGGCCGCCCTGGGAGACCCGCAAGCGGCGGTTCGCCTTGCGGCGATCGAGGCGCTGGGCCAGGACGCGAGCGCCGTCGTGACCACGGCGATCGACAAGCGCCTGTCGGACCAGGACCCCGTGGTGCGGGCTGCAGCGGTGCAGGCGCTCGCGGATCGCAAGGCGCTGCCGCAGCCCGAGGAGCTGCTCCGCTTGCTCGCGAGGGAGCGGGGAGCCGCCGTGCAGGACGCGGCGGTTGCGCTGGCGGCCGCGCTCGGCGAGGGGAAGACGCTCCCCGAGGGCGCCCGGGCTGCGCTGGAAGGCCTTGCCGCCTCGCCCGACCCGGTCCTTGCCCGGGCGGCCTGGAGTGTGCTGGTCGCCCATGGCGTGGCGCGGGCGCTGCCGGAGGTTACGACCGGTGAGGGGCCCGATTTCTACCGCAAGGTCCTGGCCTGGGCGGCTGCGCCCCGATGGCTCGAGATCGTGACCGTGCGGGGCACGCTGCAAGTCGCGCTCGACACCGCCGATGCTCCTCTCTCGTGCTTCAGAATCTCGGAGCTCGCCGAGAAGAAGTTTTTCGACGGGCTGACGTTCCATAGGGTCGAGCCCGACTTCGTGGCGCAGGGGGGCGACCCGCGCGGCGACGGATCGGGCGGACCCGGGTTCACCCTCCGCGACGAGCTGTCGGGCGGCGCGTTCGAGGCCGGCTCGGTCGGGATAGCCCTGTCCGGTCCCGACACCGGTGGCTCCCAGTTCTTCGTCACGCTCACACCCCGACCGCACCTGATCGGGCGCTTTGCGCTCATCGGAAAGACCGTCGCAGGGCTCGAGGCGGCGCAGCGGCTTCGCGCCGGGGATCGGATCCTGCGTGTGCGGAACTGTGATGGGGCCGCGCCCGCGTACTTCCCGGTCTGGTACGGGTGGCTCGACCCGGTCCGCCTGGACCGCGAGATCGCGGGCTGGAAGGAGGAGCGGGAGAAGTACCGGCCGCAGCCGAAGTGGCTGGACCTCCTGGGCACGGCGAAGCTGCGCTACCAGCTTGTCGTGGCGATGGGCACCTGGTGCGGCGATTCCCGCGAACAGGTGCCGCGCCTGCAGGCGATCCTCGCGGCGCTCGAGAGCCGGTCGCCCTTCGAAACGCCTCGACTCCTGGGGATCGACCGCAGCAAGAGGGCGGACGCGAAGGCTTTCCCGTTCGGTCAGGTCGAGCTGGTGCCGACCATCGTCGTGACGGCGGGCGGTGCCGAGATCGGACGGATCGTGGAGACCCCCAAGTCGGAAAGCGTGGAGGAAGACCTCGTTCGCATCCTCGCGCCGGTGGAGGGGTGGCAGCTGCCCGATGAGTGAGGTCGCAGTCACGTACCGGCTCCCCGGTCGCGCGCTCGGTCGGCTGGCGGAGCACCACGTCGTGCGCGTGCGTCCGGAAGGCCCGGCGCTCTCCGGGCGGGATCTCGTCACGTTCGTAGGCGAGGCGGAGGCCGTCATCTGTCTGCTGGCCGACCGCGTGGCCGCCGAGGTCTTCGCGCTGTGTCCGCGCTTGGTGCTGGTGGCCAACTACGCCGTGGGCGTCAACAACATCGACCTCGAAGCCGCGCGCACCTCCGGTGTCTGGGTGACGAACACGCCGGACGTGCTCACCGACGCGACCGCGGATCTCACGTGGGCGCTGATCCTGGCCGTGGCGCGGAGGGTCGTGGAGGGGGACCGCCTCGTGCGCGGCGGCGGCTTCTCGGGCTGGAAACCCGACCTGCTCCTCGGCGCGAGCCTCCAGGGGAAGACTCTGGGAATCGTGGGGATGGGGAGGATCGGGCGGGCAGTCGCCCGCCGGGCCGCGGGGTTCGGCATGTGGGTGTGCTACCACTCGAACCGTGACGTGAGGCCGCCCGACGGAACGGAGGCCGAATGCGTACCCAACCTCGATGCCTTGCTGGCGCGGTCGGACGTGCTGTCGCTCCACTGCCCCCTGACGCCAAGGACGCGGCACCTGCTGGACGAACGGCGCCTGCGCCTGCTCCCGCCCGGGGCCATCGTGGTCAACACGAGCCGCGGCGGGGTCGTGGAAGAGGAAGCGCTCGCGAGGGTCCTCGCGAGCGGGCATCTCGGCGGCGTCGGGCTCGACGTCTACGAGCGCGAACCCGAGGTTCACCCGGCGCTGATTGGACGCCCCGACGTCGTGCTGCTACCGCATCTGGGCTCGGCGACCGGAGAGGCCCGGGCGGCGATGGCCGACCTCGCCGTCGACAACGTGCTCGCCGTGCTGGCCGGGAAGCCGCCTCTCACGCCCGTGGTCAGGCCGTTGGTTCCGCGATCATGACGCGCGCGACCTCGGCCCAGTGGATAATGCGATGCGGGCCGGCGCCCGTCCGGGCACGCTCGCCCAGAGGAGCATGATGCAATACTTCTTCGGTTTCTTTCTCGTCTCGGGTTTCTGCAGTCTGGTGTACGAAGTGGTCTGGTTGCGGCTCGCCATGGCCCAGTTCGGGGTCACGACGCCAACCGTGTCGATCGTTCTTTCGGTCTTCATGGCGGGGCTGGCGGTGGGCAGCTGGGCGGCCGGCCTGCTCGCGCGCCGCCTTGCCGGCGCCCGTCGCGCAACCCTCATCCGGCTCTACGCAATGACGGAGCTGTGGATCGCCGTCTCCGCTTTTGCCGTGCCCGCGGCCCTCTCCTTCGGACGGGCCTTCCTGGCGAGGGGTGGCGCCGGCGGCGAATGGGGATCGAGCGCGTACTACCTGGCATCGGGAGCCTGGATCTGCGTGGCACTGCTGCCATTCTGTTGCGGAATGGGTGCAACGTTCCCGCTCGCGATCGGGGCCATCCGCCGTCTGGCCCCCCGGCGCGAGGCCGATCTCTCATTCGGCTATCTGTACGTCGCCAACGTTCTGGGAGCAACGTTGGGCACGGTGGCCTCGGCGTTTATCCTGATCGAACTCCTCGGCTTCCGCGGGACCCTGACTTTCGCAGCCGGGCTGAACCTGCTGCTGGGACTCACGGCACTTGTAGTGAGCTTTCGCTCGACGGTGGAGCCGGCTGAGACTCGACCAGGCGTGATGCCCGGGACGACCGCGTCCGCCGGCCCGCCAGCAGACCAACGGATCATGGCGGCGCTCTTCATCACCGGCTTCGCGAGCATGGCGATGGAGGTGATCTGGGTGAGGGAGTTCACCCCGTACCTCGGAACCGTCGTCTACAGCTTCGCCTTGATTCTTGCCCTGTACCTCGTGGCCACGTTCACCGGATCTAGGCTGTACCGGTTGTGGTTGCGCTCCGCCGTCGGCGCGACGGGCCGCGTTCCTGGCTTCTCCCTCTTCGCCGCAATCGGGCTTCTGGGTGTCTTGCCGTTGGTGACGGCCGATTATCGTCTGCCTTTCAGGGCCGGGATGACCGGCGGCTTCCTGCGCGTCGCGGTGGGCGTCGGGCCTTTCTGCGCGGCTCTCGGCTTCGTGACGCCGCTGCTCGTGGACCGTTGGTCGCGCGGTGATCCTCAACGGGCCGGTTCGGCGTACGCGGTCAACGTCGTCGGCTGCATTCTCGGCCCCCTGGCGGCGGGGTTCCTTCTCCTCCCGGCAATCGGCGAGCGCTGGGCGCTGCTCGCCCTCGCGCTCGTCGTGATCCTCGTCTCGCTGCTTCGCTCGCCGCGGCCTGCCTCGGCCGGGCACCCGCGGGAGGCGCGGCCGCCGTGGGCCGCTGGCCTCGCGGCCGCTCTCGCGCTGGTTCTTGCCCTGGTGGCCGCCGACTACGAAGGCCGGTTTGCAAGAGCCGTGGTGCGCAGAGACTCGACCGCCACCGTAATCGCCTGGGGCGAGGGCATGAATAAGCGCCTGCTCGTGAACGGCGTCGGCATGACGGCTCTGACGCCGATCACGAAGATGATGGCCCACCTGCCGCTGGCGACCAGGCGTGTGCCGGCGACCAGCGCCCTCACGATCTGTTTCGGCATGGGGACGAGCTTCCGTTCGGCGCTCTCCTGGGGGATCCGATCGCGGGCAGTCGAGTTGGTGCCGAGCGTTCCCATGCTGTTCGGGTATTTCCACCGCGACGGGCCGGCCGCCCTCCGCTTGCCTGGCGCCGACATCGTCATCGACGACGGGCGGCGGTACCTCGAGCGGTCCGCCGAGATGTACGACGTTGTGGTGATCGACCCGCCGCCTCCGCCCGAAGCGGCGGGTTCGAGTCTTCTCTACTCCCGGGAGTTCTACGGTGCTGTGAACGCACATCTGCGGCCGGGCGGCGTGCTCCAGCAGTGGGTTCCCGGAGGGGAGTTGAAGGTGTTGGTTGCGTTTGCGCGGGCGCTCCGGGAGTCGTTTCCCTACGTGCGGGTCTTCGGTGGGATGGAGGGGTGGGGGCTGCACTTCCTCGCGAGCATGGAGCCGATCCCCTCGGTGTCGGGCGCGGAGCTGGCCGGACGGATGCCGCCTTCGGCGGTGCAGGATCTGCTCGAATGGGGTCCCTCTGCCACGGCCGAGGCGCAGTTCAACCTCGTCCTCACCCGGGAGATCCCCTTGGGCGACCTGATCCGCTGGGCACCCGGCACGCCGGCACTGGAGGACGACCGCCCGATCAACGAGTACTACCTGTTGCGGCGGATCTTCGGCGCCAGGAGCCTGTCCGCCCCCGTCACGCCGGTCACGCCGCGATCGTGACGCGCACGAGCTCGATCCGGCGCGACGAGGCCTCGACGACCTCGAACAGCAAGTCGCCGATCTCGAATCGGCTGCCGACTGCCGGGACGCGCCCCGCCTTGGCCAGCAGCAGCCCCGCAACGGAGGTGTAGTCGGGCGCGCTCGGGATGGGGCGGCCGGTTATGCGGGCCAGCCGGTCGAGCGGCAGCGCGCCCCGCACGAGCCACCGACCGGCCCCCTCGGGTTGCGCGAGCGGCCTTGCGGTGTCGAACTCGTCCTGGATGTCCCCGACGATCATCTCGAGGAGGTCTTCGAGCGTTACGAGGCCGGCGAGGTTGCCGTGCTCGTCCACGGACAGGGCGATGTGCGAACGCCGCTCGCGCATCTCGCGCAGGAGGTCGACCGCGTGTTTGCTCTCGGGAACGAAAAGGCCAGGCTGCAACAGCGAGGTCCAGCCGGCCCCGGGCTCCTGCGGCTTGAGCAGGTCCTTGGCGAGGAGGACACCGACCACGTTGTCGTCCCGGCCGTGGAAGACCGGGTAGCGCGAGTAACCGTGGGTGACCACCTTCGCTTTGACCTCGTCGAAGGTCAGCGTGTCGGGGAGGAACACGACGTCGGTGCGAGGCCTCTGTACGTCGCGAACGTGAGCGCCTTCGAACCTGAGCACGGCCTCGAGCATGGCGTGCTCGAGCTCCGAAACATGCCCCTCCTTTCTGGCGATCGAAAGGAGAAAGCGCACGTCCTCCGGCCTGGACGCGGTCTGGGTGCGGTCGAGCGAGACCCTTCGGATGCGCGCGACGAGGTGGGAGAGGGCGAGGAGAGGCACCGTGACCGGCGTCATCAGCCATTCCAGCGCTGCTACGGGGACGATCACGCGCCGGGCGAGGACTTCCGGCTCCGTGCGCGCCAGCGCCTTCGGGGTGACTTCCCCGAACACCAGCACGGCCAGCGTCGTCGCGCCGATCGCCACGGCGATCCCCCTGTTGCCGAGGAGGTTGACGGCGGTGTCCGTCACAACAGCGGTGATGCCGATGTTGATCAGCGTGTTCCCGGCCAGGATCGCGGTCAGGACGCGCTGGGGTCTCGTGCTCCAGCGCTGCCACGCCCATCGGCGCGCCGGCCCGCCACGCTTGGCGAGGGCGCTCACGCGGGCGAACGGCAGGGCGGTGAGCGCGGTCTCCGCGCCGGAGGAGAGCGCCGAAAGGGCGATCCCGACGAGGAGCAGCACGACAGTCGTCCCGATGGTCATTTAAAGCATCGTAGCAGGGTGAAGCCCTGAGGGCACCGGGCACCGGCCGTTCGAAGGTTCGAAGGTTCGGGTGCAGCAGGGGAGCAGAGGTGCTGAGGGGCAGAGGAGCAAGCAGCAAGTCAGGCCGAGGCTGTGCCTTTCTCCTCCGCCCCTCTGCTCCTCGGCTCCTCTGCTTCTGAACCTGTGAGCGTTTGAACGTGTGATACCAATTTGCCATCAGTCGTAGAGCAAAGGTGTCATCCCGAGCGCAGCGAGGGATCTGGGAGGGGGCTGGTAGATCCAGGCTTTCCCCCACCCAGATTCCTCGTCGCTCCGCTCCGCAAACTGGTGCGAACCTGCGAACGGTTCTGCGCTCCTCCGCCGTCTCCTACACCCAGCCCCGGAGCTTCATGGCGGTGGCGCCGCGGTCGATGGCGACCATATATGCCGCGTCGCGCATGTAAACCTCCGTCTTCCGAGCCATGGCGAGGACGCCCGCAAACACGACGGACATCTTCTCGTCGAGTTTTCCGAGCACCTCGTCCTCCGCCTGCGCGACGTTCCCGAAGCCGGTGGCCTCGGTGCGTCCCAGGGAACCGCCGGGCCCACACCTCGCGGCGGGGTCGCGACCCGGGTACACTACGCGCGGTGTCAGACGACGATTCCGTGGTCCTTGCCCGCGTGCTGTCGGGCGACGAGGATGCCTTCGCCACACTGGTTCGGCGCTACGAGCCGAAGCTGAGGGTGTACGTCAGCGGGATCGTGGCGGTCGAGGAGGAAGCGCGCGACCTCGTCCAGGAGGCATTCATCCGGGCATGGCGCCACCTCGACCAGTACGACGTCCGCTTCCGCTTCTCGACATGGCTGTTCCGCATCGCCCACAACGTGGCGATCGACCACCTCCGGCGGCGGCGACAACCCACCGTCTCGCTCGCGTTGGGCGAGGATAGCGAAGGCGATGAGATCCGCCTCGATCCCGCCGATCCCCGCAGGGGACCGCTCGGGGACCTGGCCAACCGCGAGTTGGCGACGGCGATGGCGCGCGAGATCGAGCGCCTCCCCGCTTCGTACCGCGAGCTGGTGACGCTGCGTCACCTCGTCGGTCTCTCCTACAACGAAATTGCTGACCTGAAAGGATTACCGCTCGGCACGGTGAAGAACAAACTTTTCCGCGCCCACAGCGTATTACGGGAGGCCCTGGAGCCGTACCTGGGGCAGTTGGGGGGACTGGGGTGAACGAGGCCTGCTCCAAAGCGCGAGACAGCCTGGAAACGGGCGGGCTGCCGGTGCGTTCCGAGGTCCGGGCTCATCTGAATGAGTGCCCGGCTTGCCGCGCCCACGCCGCTCTCCTGGCAATTCTCGCAGAACTCGCGCCGAGCGAAGCAGATCCGGTGACCGTCCGGGCAGTCATGACGGCCCTCCCTCCCGCCCCCTGGCAGAAGAGACGGTTTGCCGCCTGGCTGCCTCTCGCCGCCGGGTTGGCCTTCGTGGCTGCTGGAATGCTCCTGCTCGGCGGCGTTCCTGCATCCGGCACCGTCGCGCAGCTGCCGGCGGCCGCCGGAGGCGTCCTGGGCTGGATTGCCTCCTCGGCGTTGGACGCCCTGACGGCGGCCCGCGGCGGATCCGACGCCGCCAAGATGCTCGTCGCGGTCGGAGGCTCCTGGCTCGTGGTCTGGCTGGCCCTGGCCGCGCTGGGCGGCAGCTGGGCGATGGTTTCCCTGGTCGGGCGCGCGCGGCGCGGAGCGGGGCAGTGATCTCACTCCTGCTGGCCAGCGCGCTCCTGGCCGCCCCGGCGCCGCAGTTGGGCGCTGGAGTCCTCGTGGATCGGCCGACCCAGGGCCCGGTCGTGGCCCTGCTGGCGGATGTGCGCGTGTCGTCCGAGATCGTCGGCGACGTGGTGGCGGTCGGCGGCGACATCGAGCTCGCGGCCGGGGCCCGGGTGCACGGTGACGTCGTGGCGCTGGGCGGGCGCGTGCGCGGCCCGGGTGCCGTGACCGGGCGAGTGGCCTCCGCCGGCGGTCTCGGATTGCTCGGTTCGGGGGGGGTCGAGACGTCAGGGGGTTCGCTGTCGGCTTTGGGTCTCGGCCTCTTGCGCGCGGGCGTGTGGCTCACCCTGGGGTCGCTCGTGATCCTGGCGGCACCCCGCCACGTGCGAACGCTCGGTGTGCGGCTCGCGTCGGAGCGACTGCGCTCCCCAATGATCGGAGCCCTGGCGTTGCTGGTCTGGCTGGCCGTCGTCGTCCTTGCCCTGGCCGTCACCAATTCGCCCCTTGGAGTGGCATGCGTGCTGCTGGCCGTGGCTGTGCTCCTGGCGGCCAAGCTGGCCGGCGTGGTCGCCGTCGCGTGGGCCATTGGCAAAGCCTTTGGAGGGTATCTGCCGCTGTCTCTGCGCGGGGAGCTGACGCGGACCGGGGTGGCTTTGTCAGTCCTGTCGCTTCTCGCGCTGGTCCCTCTGGTCGGCCCCGCTGTGTGGCTTGCCGCGAATCTCGTGGGAATCGGCGCGGTGGTCGGCTCGCTCCTGGAGCGCCACCCCCTGCCGCTGTCGCTTCCGAGCTTTGCAACCCGGTGACCTGCGCTCCGGTCCCCGGGACCTCCGGACCGTCCCGCATCGTGTCGGATCCGCGGGAGCAACGCAAGAAGTCCAGCTGTTCTCAAGGTCGCGGGAAGGAATCGCCCAGGCGAAGGTTGTGACGGGAGATCGAAGCAGCGGGGTCCTGCGCGACCCCTGCAGAGGGAGGCTGATCGATGGGTAGGCTCATGAAGCCAGTCATGTTGGCGCTGCTGGGGTGCAGCGCCGTCCCGGCCCTTGCGGCCATCGACGCCCGGTTGATGCGGCAGCCTGCCGTGTCGGCCACGCAGATCGCGTTCGTCTACGCCGGCGACGTGTGGGTCGCGCCGAAAGGCGGCGGCGTGGCAGAACGGCTCTCGACCCCGAAGGGCGAGGAGTCGTTCCCCCGCTTCTCGCCGGACGGCTCTCTGATCGCGTTCACCGGCGACTACGACGGCAACGAGGACATCTACGTGATGCCCGCGGGCGGGGGCCTGCCGACTCGGCTCACCCATCACCCCATGGCCGACCGGATGCTGAACTGGTACCCCGACGGCGCCTCCATCCTCTTTGCCTCGCCGATGGCGAGCGGCAGCCAGCGCTTCAACCAGCTCTACCGGCTCTCGGTCAAGGGCGGCTTGCCGGAGAAGCTGCCGGTGCCCTACGGCGAGTACGGCGAGGTCTCCCCGGACGGGAAGACCCTCGCGTTCGTGCCCAACAGCCAGGACTCGCGCACGTGGAAGCGCTACCGTGGCGGGTGGGTCTCGCGGATCTGGCTCTTCGACCTCGGCACTCACGCGTCGCGGCAGGTCGGCGACGACGGCGCCAACTACAGCCAGCCGATGTGGCACGGCACGACGCTCTACTTCCTCTCCGACCGCGACGCGGCCAAGCGCAACAACATCTGGGCGCTCGACACCGGCAGCGGCGCGATGCGACAGGTGACCGCGTTCACCGAGTTCGACGTCCACTTCCCGTCGATCGGTCCCACGGACCTGGTGTTCGAGGACGCCGGCCGGCTTTATCTTCTCGACCTCGCGACCGAGAAGGCGCACGAGGTCAAGATCGAGGTGGTGACCGACCGCGCGACGCTCAAGCCTCGGCTCGAGAAGGTCGGCGAGATGGTTGCGAACGCAACGGTGTCGCCGTCGGCTAAGCGCGTGGCGTTCGAGGCCCGCGGCGACGTCTTCTCCGTGCCGGCGGAGCACGGGCCGACGTTCGACCTCACCAGGACCCCCGGCGTCGCCGAGCGGTACCCGGCGTGGTCTCCCGACGGGAAGCTGAACGCCTACTGGAGCGACCGCACGGGCGAGTACGAGCTCACGGTCCGCAACGCGGACGGGTCGGGCGAGGAGCGCACCGTGACCAAGCTCGGTCCCGGGTTCCGCTACAGGATCGTCTGGTCGCCCGACTCCACCAAGGTGGTGTTCGCGGATCAGGCGATGAGCATCAACGTGTGCGACGTCGCAACCGGGGCGGTCACCCGGATGGACAAGGGGCTGTACATGTTCGAGGGCACGCTCGAGGAGTTCACCGCGAGCTGGTCGGCCGATTCCCGGTGGGTCGCTTTCGGGCGCGACGCCGCGAGCCGGAGCGGCGTCATCTTCCTCTACGACACCCAGGAGAAGACGCTCCACCAGGTGACTTCCGGGTTCTACAACGACTTCGCGCCGGCGTTCGATCCGGACGGCAAGTACCTCTACTTCGTCTCGGGCCGCACCTTCCAACCCTCTTACGGCACCGATGAGACCTGGATCTACGCGAACACCGACAACCTCGTCGCGGTCCCTTTGAGGGTGGACGTGCCGTCGCCGCTCGCCCCCCGCAACGACATCGAGGAAGGCAAGAAGGACGAGGCCAAGAAGGACGAGGCAAAGAAGGACGGCGACACCAAGGACGAGGCGACGGGTGAAGCGGCCAAGAAAGGCGAGAAGGGCGACAAGAAGGCGGAGAAACCCGCCAAGCCCGAGCCCGTCAAGATCGACGTGGCGGGTTTCGAGGGGCGTGCCGTGATCCTGCCGCCGAAGGCCGGTCGCTATGCGGACCTTCAGGCGCTTGCCGGCAAGCTCTTCTACCGGCGCCTGCCGCGCACCGGCTCGGACGACGAGAAGAGCCCGATCGTGGTCTACGATTTCAAGGAGCGCGAGGAAAAGACGATTCTCGCGGACGCCGACGGCTTCGAGATCGCGGCCGGAGGCGAGAAGATCCTTGTGGTCAAGAAGAAGGACTACGCCCTCATCGACCCCAAGCCGGACCAGAAGATGGACAAGAAGCTCGCCACCTCGGAGCTCGAGATGACCGTCGACCCGGTCGCCGAGTGGCGCCAGATCTTCAACGACGCGTGGCGTCTCGAGCGCGACTTCTTCTACGACCCGAACATGCACGGGGTGAACTGGACCGAGATGCGTGCGCGATACGGGGCGCTGCTCGCGGATTGCGTCACCCGCTACGACGTCAACTTCGTACTCGGCGAGCTGATCGCAGAGCTCAACTCGTCCCACACGTACCGTGGCGGCGGGGACCTCGAGAAGAGCGAGAAGCGCGGCGTTGGCCTGCTGGGCGCCGACTACTCGCTCGAGAACGGCGCGTACCGCATCGTGAAGATCTACGAGGGGGCGCCGTGGGACGCCGAGGTGCGCTCACCCCTGCTGGAGCCCGGAGTCAAGATCAGGGAGGGCGACTACCTCCTGGCGGTCAACGGCTCGAAGGTCGACACGGCCCTGGACCCGTGGGCGGCGTTCGACGGCCTCGCGGGCAAGGACGTGATGCTCACCGTCAACGACAAGCCCACGATGGCAGGTGCGCGCCAGGTTCTCGTCAACACGCTCGAGAGCGAGGCGCGCCTCCGCAACCTCGCGTGGATCAACGCCAACCGGCTCAAGGTCGACAAGGCGACGGACGGCCGCATCGGCTACATCTACGTGCCGAGCACGGGCCTGGACGGCCAGGCCGAGCTGTACAGGCAGTTCATGGGTCAGCTCGGGAAGGACGGCCTCGTCATCGACGAGCGCTTCAACTCCGGCGGCCAGATTCCCGACCGCTTCGTCGAGCTGCTCAACCGCCCGGTCACGAACTTCTGGGCCGTGCGCGACGGCAAGGACTGGCAGTGGCCGCCGGCGACGATTCCGGGCCCCAGGGTCATGCTGATCAACGGCTGGAGCGGATCGGGCGGCGACTGCTTCCCGCTCTACTTCCGCCAGGCCGGTCTCGGACCGCTGATCGGCCGCCGCACGTGGGGCGGACTGATCGGTATCTCCGGCACACCGCAGCTCATCGACGGCGGCAACGTGACCGTGCCGACATTCGGCATCTACTCCACCGACGGCAAGTGGATCGTCGAGGGTCACGGCGTGGACCCCGACATCGACGTGACGGACGACCCGGCCACGATGTGGAGCGGCGACGATCCGCAGCTCGATCGGGGTATCGAAGAGGTCCTGCGGCTCCTGAAGGGCAAGCCGCCGGTGACGCCTCAGCGCCCGGCGTACGAAAACAGGGCCGGGCGGTAGGGGAAGCGCCTTTCGGCGGCGAATACAGCCTTTGGCGGGCGGCGACGAGCCGCCCGCCCTTGCTCTTGCCGGTTCCTCGGAAGTTGACCGGGGCGCGCCCCGGGTTTATAAGCGGGGCGTGCGCCTGGTGCAGGAGATCTTGGAACATGCGCGCTGCGCGGGCGCAGCGCTTGTCGTGAGCACCTTCCCCGAGCGGGCGAAGCGTACGGGGTGGCCGGCCGTGTACGCGTCGGTCGCCGCCCATGTCGTCTCGGGCTGGGTCGAGATGGCGGTCGCTGCGTGCCTTTTCGTCGTGGGTTTCCTGGGCTTCGGTGAACGCTTCAACAACACGGCAGGGTGGACGTACGTGAGCCACCAGCAGACCCTCACGAACGGCGACTTCTTTGGCGTCGGGATCATCGGTTACCTGAGCTACCTGCTCACGCCGTTCGCCTGGATCACGGTCTGGTGTTTCGGGGAAGGGATCCTCAGGGCCCTCGATGCGGCCCTGTCCTCGCGGATGCTCGGCATGGCGCTGGTCGTCCTTCCGTGGCGGGCGGCCGGGGTTTTCCAGCGGGCGCGGGCGCGCCGTACCCGGCTCGGCAAGCTCGGCCCCGAGCGTCCCGACGAGGTCGTCTCCGGAGCGCGGGGCACAGGCCGGGTCCTCACCGTCTACGCGAGCCGTGAGAAGGAGTGGTCCACAAACCAGGCCATCGAGTACAAGGGGGAGTTCTTCGTGGCCGCCGAGAAGAGATTCGTTCGGCACGGGGACCATCACGCATTCCGATACGGCTTTCGGCGCCTGGAACCGGGCGAGGTGATCAGGGGCGTGCTCGCGCGCTACGCGCCTGATGGGGCGCCTGACGCCTCCGCTGGCGGGCCTCCTCCGGCACAGGGCACCGAGGCCAAGAGCTGACGGCGCCTCGCGCCGTTCTTCTCGCCGTGATCCGGCCGGGCCGCAACGCTCGGACCTTTCTTTTCCAGATGCAGCCGTCTCCCTTCCTTGCCTTCCCCGGTCCCGCGGCGCGAGGCGCGAGGCGCGCTGTATGCTATGCACAGGGGAGGTCGCAGGTGGGGTCAGGCACAACGCGCGCGCTCCTCGCCGCACTGGCCGTTTCCGTGGCGGCGGCTCACCCAACTCGAGCAGATTCGCCGGTCCCGCAGGCGTCGCCACCGCCCGCCGCGCCTGCGCGGCCGGAGAACGCCGCTGGCGACGGCGGGTTTGTCCGCCTCGAGGGCTTCGTCCGGGACCTGATGACGAAAGGCGGTGTGCCCGGTCTCGCGGTTGCCGTGCTGCGGAATGGGAACGTCGCGTTGGTCAAGGCCTTCGGGATCGCCGACGCGAGGACCTCGGCGCCGGTCACGGCCGATACGGTGTTCGAGGCGGCCTCCCTCGGCAAACCGGTGTTCGCATACGCGGTGCTTCGTTTTGCGGAACGGGGCGAGTTCGATCTCGACCGCCCGCTGACCGCGTACCTGCCGTACCTGGAGCTCAGGAACGACCCAAGGGTCAGGAAGATCACCGGACGCCGGATCCTCTGCCACACCTCGGGCCTCCCGAACTGGAGGCGCGGTGGAGAGCTGACCATCGACTTCGACCCCGGGGACAAGTTCTCCTACTCGGGAGAGGGCTACCTGTACCTGCAAAAGGTGATCGAGGCGATAACCGGCATGGGTGTGGACCAGTTCGTGCGCCGTGAGGTCTTCGGGCCCCTCGGAATGGCCGCGTCGAGCTACGTCTGGCGCGACGCGTACGAGGCCAGCGCCGCCGTCGGGCACGACTATCTCCAGCAACCGGTGCCCAAGGGGAAGCCCTCGGCGGCCAACGTGGCGGCGACCCTGCACACGACGGTCGGAGACTACGCGCGGTTCCTCGTGGAGATGATGCACCCGACGCTGGTCAAAGCGGCGACCGCCGACCAGATGCTCAGGACGCAGGTGGATGTGCAGCAGGACATCTCCTGGGGCCTCGGGTGGGGGCTTGAGCGGGTCGGCGAGAGATCGTTCTTCTGGCACTGGGGCGACAACGGGACGTTCCGGTGCTTCGCGATCGGGTGCCGGCAGACGGGGGATGGGCTGGTGCTGCTCACGAACGGCGAGAACGGCCTGTCCGTGGCCGAGCCGCTGGTGGGGGAGGTGATCGGCGGATCGCACCCCGTGTTCGGCTGGCTGGACTACGACCGCTACGACTCGCCTGCTCGCACCATCCGCGAACGGGTAGTGCGAGCGGGTGTGGCCAACGGCGACCGCGGCGTGTTCCGGACGATCAGTGAGCTGGAGAAGACCTACCCGAAGGCGGCGTTCACGGAGAAACTCCTCAACCGCATCGGGTACGAGTTGCTCGAAAAGAAAATGGGCCCGGCGGCAACCGTGGTCTTCGAGCACAACGTCAAGCTCTACCCCAGCTCGTGGAACGCCTATGACAGCCTCGCCGAGGCGTACGCCGTCGACGGCGACTACCGGCTGGCTGTCCAGTACTACGAGAAATCGCTGAAACTGAACCCCGACAACGACAACGCCAAGATCGCCCTGCGCCAGCTCAGGGAGGCCAAGAGCCCCTGACGCGCCGGCGGCGCACGCCTGGGAGGATGCACGCTGATGAAGGATCGCCGTCTGCTGCTCCGAGCCGCACTGACCCTTGCCCTCGCACTGCTCCCTGCCGCGGCGCTCGCGCAGCCCGGACCGGCCGAAGTCGAAAGCCGCGTCCGGGCGCTTCGAGATCCGGATGCCGAGGTGCGGCGCAACGCTGCCGAGGGCCTGGCCCGCCTCGGGCCCGGGGCGGTCGAGGCGGTCCCGGCTCTCGTCGCCGCCTTGGACGACCCCGACCTTGGCGTGCGATGGCACTCGGCCGTCGCGCTGGGGACGATGGGACCCGGGGCGGTGGCGCCGCTCGTCGGAGCCCTGAGGGGCACGAACGCGACGACCCGCCAGGGCGCCGCGTTGGCGCTGGGAAAGATGGGTCCCGGAGCGAGCGCAGCGCTCGACCCTCTGATCGACGCGCTGAAGGATTCGGACGCGAGCGTCCGGGAGAGAGCCGCGGAAACCCTGGGGCTGCTGGGGCCGGGCGCTGCGACTGCGGTTGGAGCGCTCGTGCGAGTGCTCTCGGATGCGGACCCGTACGTGGAGGGGAAGGCCGCCGAGGCGCTCGGGAGGTTCGGGCGGGACGCAGTTCCGGCCCTCGCGCTGGCCCTTGGGGATCGTGAGCGCACGGTTCGCTGGTGCGCGGCGATCGCCCTCGGCAGGATCGGTGCGGCCGCGCGAGAAGCTGTCCCGGCACTCACGGGCGCTCTCCAGGACGCCGACGAGAACGTCCGTTGGTGCGCGGTCATCGCGCTCGGGAGCGTCGGCGGGCAGGCTGCAGGGGCCGTCCCGGCGCTGGTCCGATGCCTGCACGACAAGGACGAGGACGTTCGCTGGGGCGCGAACCTGGCCCTGGAGCAGATCGACCCCGAGCTCGGCAAGAGGGCGCCCGGCTGGCGCTCGGTCGCGGCCACGATGGAGACGCTGACACCGGTCTTGATGAACGAGCTTCACGTGCCCGGCGTGTCAGTCGCTCTCATCGCCGACCGTCGGGTGGTCTGGTCGAAGAGCTTCGGCGTCGCCGACGTCACGAAAGGCACCCCGGCGACCGGCGAAACGCTCTTCGAGGCCTGCTCGATGTCGAAGCCGGTTTTCGCGTACCTCGTCATGAAGCTCGTCGAGCTGGGCAAGCTGGACCTCGACCGGCCCCTTGCCGAGTACCTGCCGTTGGACGACCCGCCGACCCAGAAGGACAAGCAACTCATAACGGCTCGAGCGGCCCTCTCGCACACAACGGGTCTTCCGAACTGGAGGAAGGGCGACGAGGAGAGGGAAGGGCCGCTACCGGTGACGTTCCGGCCCGGATCGAGATTCTCGTACTCGGGCGAAGGGATCTTCTACCTGCAACGCGTCGTCGAGCACATCACCGGGGAGCCGCTCGAGGTGTACGCCCAGAGGGCTCTGTTCGGGCCGCTGGGGTTGAGGCGGATGAGCTATGTCTGGACGCCGGACCTCGAGCCCGCCCTCGCGAGCGGCCACGACGCCGACGGCAAGTTCCTGAAAAGGACGAAGTACGCGCACGCCAACGCCGCCTACTCGCTCTACACCACGGCCCTGGACTACGCGGCCTTCATCGTCGAGATCATGGAGTCCGGCCGGTCCGCGGGCCACTCGCTCTCGCAACAGTCGATCGAATCGATGCTCGGCCATCAGGTGGCCCTGGACGCTCGCGACCCCATCGAGCGGCCCGGATCGGCGCGGGGCCTCGCGGTCTACTGGGGCCTCGGATGGTCAGTCAACACGAGCGCAGCGGGCGACATCGTCCATCACAGCGGGTCCAACAGATCCGGCTTCCGCTGCTTCAGCCAGTTCAACCCCGGCAAAGGCTCGGGGATCGTGATCATGACCAACGGCACAAACGGCGGCGACCTCTGGACCCGCCTCATCAGTGAAGTCGGCGACCTCTGAGCAGGAGCAGGGGTTGCCGGCCCGCGCGGCGGCCCCCAGTCTCCACCTGAGCATTGCCCCACGCCTCGCTGCAGACGATCGGCGTGGTGCCGGACTGCTCTCCCGGTTCACTTGTCCAGCGGGACGAAGTGCGCGCGGCGGTTCTTGCTCCAAACCTGCTCTCCTGTGCCGGCCTCGAACGGTTTCTTCTTGCCGTACGAAACCGTGGCAAGGCGTTCCGGGTCGATGCCCTTGGCAACCAGGTACTTCTTCACGGCCGCGGCGCGTCGGTCACCCAGACCGAAGTTGTACGTCTCGCCGCCGCGCTCGTCGCAGTGCCCCTCGATCAGCACGCGAATGCCCGGGTTTTTCTTGAGCAGGTCGATGTTGGTTTCCAGCGTCGCGCTCTGGTCGCGGCGGATGGCCCACTTGTCGAAGTCGAAGAACACGTCTTTGAAGGGCAGTTCCACCACCGCCGGTGGAGGCGGTGGGACGACGACCGGGGCCGGTGCGGGAGGCGGAGGCGGCAGGAGGACGGCGGCGTGTTGCGGGCCCCCGCCGAAGTGCTCGTACCAGATGAGCCACTTCCCGTCCCGTTGTTCCCAGATTGCGCTGTGCCAGCCCGCGAATTCCAGCTTCTCACCGTTCTTCCTGGTGGCTTCCAGCGTGAACTTGCGGCTGGTCCACGCGCGGTTCCCATCGCGCCACGCCTCGAAGTTGGGATCTAAGGTGACTTTCACGTCCTTCAGACCCGCGAGCAGGCTGGTGAGGATCTTGTGATGCTCGGACGTACCGGTTGCGAAGTCGTACCGCGTCTCCCAGGACAGCGCGTAGTCGCCCGAGGCATACAGCGGCATGATCCGATTGATGTCCAGCGCCTCGTACGCGCGAGCGAGGTCGTCCAGACCCTTGGCCAGATCGGGGTCGTTCGGAACCGCTTTCGCGGTCTCGACCCGGCCCGTGGCGCACCCCACGAGCAGCGCCGAAAGAACGAGGGATGTCAGCCACAAGGAGGCCCTGCTGACCGTCATGGACCGCTGGGACGAGCTGTAGGTCGGCAACATGGGGTTTCTCCTTGCGCAGCAGCATAATTTACCGGTTCGTGGCTGTCAAAGAAGCGAGGCAACCACCTGGGAGCCTGTCCGAGTAAAGGGGCCACCGCACCCGATCGCTCGAACGGCGCTCTGCGCGCCTCAACGCTCGGCGAGCCAGTCCAGTGCCTGCGCCTCGGTGTCGAAACACACGATATTCCTGCCGGTCACTCTCACGATGGCTTCGTAGATGACCTTGTAGATCCCGACGATCCCTAGGACCGCGCTGGCCTTCAGGTAGGGCGTGTTGAACGTGCTGTACTCCTTGAACTCGGCGACGCCCCGGGCGTTGAAGTGGGCCTTGGTGACATCCGTCAGGAGCAGGACCGACCCCGGCGGCTGTGTTCCGATGATCGCCTTGGCCCTGTTCAGGACCTCGATGTTCTTCTCGACGCTGGGCGTGGCCGAGAGATCCACCCTCAGGATCTTGGCGCCTCGGTGGGTGATGAACTGCACCCGTTCCATCGCTCCTCCTCCGTACCCGGTAGCGTGGCGGGATTTCGCTTCCTCTTGCCGTACACTGTACTCATGATACCTCGCGGGTTGTGGCGAGCTCGCGGGGCGTCCTCTGGGAGGCGTGCCCACTGCAACTCGGATGCGGGAATTTGAAAGCTCCGGATCGGCGCTATCTTCGGGACCTGCGAGACGAAACCTCCCGAGGCCTCGATTTCGGACCCAGCTGGTGGATAACGGGCATCGACCTGCAAGAGGCCAATTCGAGCCTGACGGCCTCCATGGCCTGCCGGCCCGGGGCGTTTGTCGAGGTGCCTTCGTGAACCCCCCTTCCCTGCGCGTGCTGGTGGTCGCGACCAAGTCGCCTTGGCCGTCCTCGGGCGGTGGGCGCATCGCGGTCGGGGCGCTCGTCGACGCACTGGAGGCGAGCGGCATCAGCGTGCGCGTGGTGGCGCCTGCCGGCGCCGCGCACGGCCAGGACGGGCACTATCCGCTCCTTCGCACGGTCGAGGTCACGCCCCGGCCGTGGTTGTCGGTCGCCGGCCGCAGGATTCTGGGCGGGTCGGCGGTTGTCAGCCGCTGGGAGCTAGGTCCGCTGGAGGTCGCGGTCAACGACGAGATCGGCCGGTTTCGGCCCGACCTCGTGCATGTCGAGCAGATCCACCTTGGGTGGCTGATTCCGAGGCTTGCGCGCCGGCTGCCGGTGTTGCTGCGCCAGCAAAATGTGGAGTCGGATCTCCTGCGCCAGCTTGCGCGTGTTTCGCCTCCCGGGATCGCGTGGGCTCTCCGCGGCGAGGCGAGAGCCCTGGCCCGATTCGAGGCCGACGCCTGCCGGCGCGCCCATCTCGTCGCGGCGATCTCCGAGTTCGACGCGGCCAGCCTCCGATGCGTAGCCCCCGATGCCCATGTCGAGGTCTTGCCGCCTGTTGCGCCGGCCGCGCCGGGCGCAAACCGCGAGCGGCTCGAGGGTGACCCGCCGTTTCTCTGCCTCGGGTCGTTCGACTGGTGGCCGAACCGCGACGGCGCCCGGTGGCTGGTCCGCGATGTCTGGCCCGCGATTCGGCGCGCCCTGCCTCGAGCCCGGCTTCACCTCGCCGGACCGGGTTCTGAGACCATCGGCCGCAACGTCGGCGGAATCGTGCACCGGGGGTTCGTAGTGTCGTCGGGGCCCCTGTACGACCAGGACGCGACCGCGCTGATCCCCGTGCGTGCCGCCTCCGGCGTGCGCGTGCGCCTGCTCGAGGCGTGGGCCGCAGGCGTCCCGGCCGTCAGCACCCCCATCGGCGTGGCAGGGCTGTCGGTATGCGATGGACAGGGTGCGCTCGTCGCCGAGGAGGCCGGGCGTTTCGCCGAACTGGCGATCCGGCTCGCATCCGACCAGGCGACGAGGGCCTCGTTGCGGGAGGCCGGCAAGGCTCGTCTGGCGGAGTTCACGCCGGAGCGCGTTGTCGAGCGGGCTCGGTCGCTCTACCTGAAGGCGATCGGCAGATCTCGGGCCGTGATCGACTCATGATCGCTCGGTCCTCCACAAAATACTCTGCCTTCTGGTAGCCTGAACGGGCACGAAACCGGGCGCCGCCCAGGGGGTGAACGAGCGATCTCCCACGGTCGCCAGGGACTGGAGGTTGTCGCGATGAACATGGATGTCGTCTGGCAACCGGGCGCGCAGGTGATCTCCGAGACGCTCGAAGGCGAAGCTGTGATCATCAATCTCGAGACCGGCTGCTACTACAGTCTCGACCGGCTGGCCTCGTGGATTTGGACCGCAATCGCGGCTGGCGGCGCCACTGGCCGGGCCATCGTCCAGACGCTCGCGCGGGCCTGCAGCCGCGAAGAAGGCGACGTCGCGGCCGTTCTCACGCCGTTCCTCGCAACCCTGGTGGGTGAAGGGCTCGTGGTCGAGGGGGGCGGCCCGAGCACCGAGGCTTTCCCGAGCTTCGACCCGGCGATCGCGGACCTCGCCGAACCTCAGCTCAAGCGGTTCGACGACATCCAGGAGCTTCTCTTGCTCGACCCGATCCACGAGGTCGAGGAGGAGGGCTGGCCGGTTCAGCGCCCCCTCGGGCAGGACGACCGGACCTGATCCCCTTGAGCTCCTTAGTGCCCGAACCGAGCCACCTGCAGGCCCCGGGAGACTTGCGCGGACTGGTCGAGTCGTTCGAGCGAGCCGCTCGAGCAGCGGGCGGGGCGATCGACCTCGACTTCCGAGTGGCCTGGCGCCACCTGCGTGTCCGGCTGGCAGGGCCGGCGCTGCGAGGAAGCATCGTGTCGGCGCTGTCGCACCTCGCGATCGAGAGACCCGACAGCGCACCCGATCTCGAAGCCATGGTGTGGGACAGCCGCTCAACCGGCATCGGCCTGCCCGGACCGGCGGACACGACCCGGGCCGGGGTGGCCTCGACCGTGTGGCAACCGGGCGTCCGGATCCTGACCGTGATCGACGCCTCCAGGGGCCGGGGCGTCGTCTGGTTGCCGGATGCCGGCGCGGTTCCGTTCAACGAGGCGGCGGCCCCGCTGCGGGTCTTCCTCCACCTCGCCCTCCAGCCGGCCGGCCTCCAGCTCGTTCATGGCGCGGCTGTCGGCCGCCCCGACGGCGGCGTCCTCCTGGTGGGGCGGAGCGGCGCAGGCAAGTCGAGCACGGCGTTGGCCTGCCTCGGCACCACGCTCGGTGTGGCCGGCGACGACTACGTGTTCGTCACGATCAACGGCCTGCCCTGGGTGCACTCCGTGTACTGTTCGGCCAAGCTCAACGCCGACCAGTTGCATCGGTTTCCGGCGCTCGCCCAGAGTGTGGTCAACCGCGGGGTGAGCGACGACAAACCGGTGATGTTCCTCCACCCTCGCTGGAGGGACTCGATCGCCCGAGACTTCCCCCTGCGCGCGGCCGTGGCGCCGCGGGTGGTGGGTGATGGACCGACGACCGCGGTCCGCGTGCGGGGAGCCGCGCTGCTCGCAGCGATCGCGCCGAGCACGATCTTCCAGTTGCCCGGCACGGGCCGCCGGACGCTCGAGGCGCTCGCCGCGCTGCTCTCGCGACTCCCGTGCTACGAACTGCAACTGGGGGCCAGCCTCGCCGACGTTCCCGCGGCGGTCGAGCACGTGATCGAGGATGCGGGGCGATGAGCCGGACGGCGCCCCTGGTCTCCGTCGTGGTCCCCGTGCTCGACGGTGCCGATTTCCTCTCCGAGGCGTTGGCGAGCGTCGCGGCGCAGAACTACCCGGCGGTGGAAGCAATCGTGGTCGACGATGGCTCGCGCGACTCCAGCCCCGAGATCGCCGCTCGGTGCGCCGGAGTCCGCGTGGTGAGGCAGGCCAACGCGGGCGTCGCGGCCGCGCGCAACCGGGGTGTGGCGGTCGCTCGTGGCGAAGTTCTGGCTTTCCTCGACCAGGACGACCGCTTCACGCCCGAAAAACTCGAGCGCCAGGTCGGCACGTTGCTCTCCAAGCCTGCCCTCGCGTTCTGTCTCGCGCACCAGCGGCTCTTCCTCGATGGGCTCGAAAACCCTCCTTCCTGGGTGCGTCGCGAGTGGCTGCTGAAGCCGATCCCGGGCATCCTCCCCGGGACGCTCGTCGTGTGGCGGTCGGCGTTCGACCGTGTGGGGCCGTTTCTCGCGGGGGAGCCGATCGCCAGCGATTCCGACTGGTTCATGCGTGCCAAGGACCTCGGGCTCGACTCCGAGATCCTCGAAGAGGTCCTGCTCGAGCGCAGAATCCACGGCGGGAACCAGTCTTCCAACGTCCGGGCAGGCCACCTTCAACTCCTCCGATCGGTGCGCCGATCGGTCGCGCGGCAACGTGGCGGCGGCGGGGGAGAGACCCCGTGAGCGCGCGCCCGGAGCGAATCAGCGTCCTGATCCCCGTCTTCGAATGTGAGCGCTACCTCGGCGAGGCGATCGACAGCGCGCTGGCGCAGACCGTGAAGCCGATCGAGGTGATCGTGGTCGACGACGGCTCCACCGACGCGAGCGCTGCCGTGGCGAGGGCCTACGGCGAACCGGTCAGGGTTGTGGGCCAGCCCCATGCGGGGATCGGAGCGGCGCGCAACCGGCTCGTTCGGGAAGCGGCCGGCGACGTGTTCGCGTTCCTCGACGCGGACGACCGCTGGAGACCCGGGGCGCTCGCAGCGCATCTCGCCGCGCTGGGCTCGCACGCCGGGGCGTCCATGGCGTTCGGGCTCGTGCGGCAGTTCGTCTCGCCCGAATTGCCCGACGGTGTGCGCGCGTGCTTGCGTTGCCCGGACGCCGCCGCGCAGGGGTTCCATCCGGATGCGTCGCTGATCCGCCGCGGCGCCTTCGAGGGGGTCGGGGAGTTTCGGACGGACCTGCGCGTCGGCGAATTCATCGACTGGCTGATGCGTGCGCGCGAGGCGGGCCTCGCCGAGGTGACGCACGACGAGATCGTGCTCGAACGCCGCCTGCACGATCGCAACACCGGGCGGCGCGACCGGAGCGCGGTGGCTGACTACCTCGGGGTCGTGCGCGCCGCTATCGACCGGCGGCGCGGCGGAGGCTCGTCGTGAACCGGGTAGTCGAAGAGATCTTCGCCGCCTCGGCCGTGCGCACCGGCTCCGGCGAGGAGATGCCTCTCCACTCGAACCTCCCCCGCGAGGAGTGCGAGGTGGTGCAGGGCTGGATTCGCGCCCGCCGGCCCCGGACCGTCCTCGAGGTAGGCATGGCGTTCGGCGTGTCCTCGCTCGTCATTGCGGAGGCCCTGGCCGAAGTCGGGGGCGCTTCGTACCACGTCATCGACCCACACCAGCGCGGGGAGTGGCGCGGCGTGGGCATCGCCAACCTCGAGCGCGCCGGCTACGACGGCCGCTACGTCCTGCACGAGGAGCCGTCGGAGCTGTGTCTTCCCAGGCTCCTGGCGGAGGGGTTGTCGATCGACTTCGCGTTGATCGACGGCTGGCACACGTTCGATCAGGTCCTCGTAGACTTCTACTTCCTGAATCGCATGACCAATCCGGGCGCGGCGATCGCCTTCGACGATCTGCAGCTTCCGTCGGTCGCCAAGGTGGTCGCCCACGTCGCGACGTACGACTGCTACCGGGAACTCGAGCCCCCCGCGAACTGCAGGGGGTCGGTCGCGGCTCGTGCGCGACGGCTCATGGGAACCCGGGAGTTCCGTGTGGCGGCGTTCGAGAAGGTCGCGCCCGACGGCCGCGCCTGGGACTGGCACCGGGAGTTCTGATGGGTCCCTTCGCCGAGGCACTGGTGAGCCGACGCGGCGGCTGCTGGCCCGATGAGCTGCAGCGCTTGCTGCTGGAGGCGGCACTCCTGCCGCCGGAGCGAGCGCGCACGGCATTCCGGCAATGGCGAGACGCCGTCGATCTGGAAGCCATCGACGCCGCCTCGTACCGCCTTCTGCCGCTCCTCGCCCACAATCTGACAGGCGTCGAGGACCCTCTCCTCGACCGAGCCCGCGGCGTCCTCCGTCACACCTGGTCCAAGAACCAGAGGCTGTTCCACCGGGCGGCTGCCGTGGTGACGGCTCTGCAGGGAGCGGGCATTCCGGTGATGGTGCTCAAGGGCGGTGTCCTCGCGGTCAGGAACTACTCCAGCCTCGGCCACAGGCCGATGAACGACCTGGACCTGATGGTGCCGGCGGCCCGCGCCGCCGACGCCCGGGCCGCGGTCTCGGCCCTCGGGTGGACGGCGGCCTACCCGGTAGAGCCCGGGCACCTCCCATACCTGCACGGCGTAGCGTTCACGGACGGTGACGGCTGCGACGTCGACCTGCACTGGCACGCCGTGTTCGAGTGCTGCCTTCCGGGGGATGACGAGCTTTTCTGGGCAAACGCGGAGCCGTTCGAGACCAAGGCATTCACCGCCCTGGCGCCGCACCCCACCGAGCTCGCGCTGCAGGTCGCGGCGCACGGGCTGCGGTGGAGCGTCCAGCCGCCGTTGCAGTGGGCCGCCGACCTCTGCCGCCTGATCGCGATCGACGGCCCGCGGATCGACTGGTCGCGCCTGTCGACCCGCGCTCGGCAGGCTGGCCTGACGCTGCAGCTCTCGCTGACGCTCGGGTTCGTGGCGCGCGCGTTGGACGCCCCGGTCCCGGGCGAATTGCTGGCTTCCCTTGACGCCGCGAAGCCGACAGCCGCCGAGCGCGTCGAAGTCCGCGTCCGATCATCGCCCCCGGGCCTCGTCCAGGGACTGGTCGCACACTGGTTCGACCACCGCCGGATGGCACGCGCGAGCACGGTCCTGCGCCGCTGGTGGGCGTTTCCGTCGTACGTCGCGGCCATCTGGGGGTTGCCGTCGGCAGCCGCCGTCCCGGCTGCGGCAATCAGGAAGATCGGATCGCGCCTCCACCGCCGGCGGGGCGGCAACGCGGCGGTATGACGGACACGGGTGAATCTCTGGCCGGCCTCGCTCCGGCGGAGTCTGTGAGCCGCGCCGCCGCGATCCTGGCCGATGACCTCAGATGGCGCGTCCTGCCGTACTGGAGCGCCACCCGCGACCGGCGTTTTGGCGGGTTCCGGCTGGCAGACACCGAGACCGCGTGGCCGAGCGTCGCCGAGCGGGTGCGGTGGCGGTTTCGCCGGGCCGTGGGGCGGGCGTGGGGCGCGACGCAGCCTTCGCCGGGGGAGAAGCACCTGGTCGGGCAGGCGCGGGTGATCATCGCCCTGGCCATCGGCCACCGGCTCGGCTTCGATCCTTCCGGCGAGGGCCTCGCCGCGGCGCTGGCGGGCGCCGCGTTCGTGCGGGACCGGCTATGGGACGGCGTGCACGGAGGGTTCGCGTGGTGCGCCGACCGTCGCGGGCGCGTGATCCGCCCCGAAAAGCTGCTGTACGGACAGGCGTTCGCAGTGCTCGCGCTGACCGAACTCGGTCGGGCTGCTGGCCGCACGGACCTTCTGGACGCGGCGCTTGGACTGTTCCGCTTGGTGCACGACCGACTCCACGACCGCGACCACGGCGGTTGGTACGAGCACGCCTCGGCCGATTTCCGGCCGCTTTTTTCTGACGAGGGCGGCGGTCCCGGAACGATCGACCGACCGGGGTGCAAGAGCGCCAACACCCATCTCCACTTCCTCGAAGCGCTCGGCGAGCTGCTGGCGGCGACGGGCGACGACGGTGTCAGAGCGGCGCTCGAGGAGGCAATCGCCGCGTGCGCCCGCTTCTTCCCGCCTGACCCGGCGGCCTCACGCGCCCTCGCGGCTGCCGACTGGACGCCGATCGAGCAGGGCGGCCGGCATCGCCTCGGCCACCTCCTGGAACACGCGTGGTTGCTTATCCGGGCGCACGAGGCGCTCGGACGCCCGGCCCCCGGCGCGGCGCTGCTCGCCGCGGTGGATAATGCGCTGCTCGATTTCGACCGGGACCGCGGGGGCTTCGTCAGCGGCAAGACAGGCGGGAGTGGGGCCGGAGGGGGCGAGAAGGAATCGTGGGTGCAGGCCGAGGGCCTGGTGGCGCTGACCGCCGCGGTGCGCCTCGGCGCCCACCCGCCGCACCTGGAGGCGCTGGCAGGGCTTGTCGCATGGATTCTCGCGCACCAGCGCGGCAGCGATGGCGTGTGGGTCGCGGCGACGGACCCTGCGGGCCGCGTCACCAACCCCACGCGGGCGGGGAGCTGGAAGGCGGGCTACCACGAGGTGCGCGGCGCCGCGCTGTTCGCCCGGGCTTTCGGGGCCACGCCCTCCAATGGCGAGGCGGGTGCGGTCCCTCCCCCGCGCTGATTCGCCGTTCCGGCGCCGCTATCGCCGCTACCACGAGAAACTGGCGGCGAGACCCCCTCCACCCTTGACCGGGACCCATGCGACATGCGGCTGCCCGCGGTGTTCGACGAGATCGTGTGCAACCGAGAGACGATGGCCGATCCACCACCCGAGCAGACCGCCTGCGACGACATCCGTCGGGAAATGGACACCCTCCTGGATGCGCGCCAGCCCAACACCCGAGGCGAGCGGATAGATCACCCATCGCCAGGCCGGCCGGTCCACGGCCGCGTCGAGCACGGCAGCGATCATGAACGCGTGCGCGGCGTGGCTCGACGGGAAGGAATCGCCGCCAACGCGCCAGTCGCCGGCGTCCGGTTGATTCGGGCGTGCCCTGCCGAAGGCGCTCTTCGACGCGTTCAGGACCAGGTCGAGAAGTACGTTGCCTTCGACCAGGGTGAGTCCTCCGACCGTGCCTCGCCGGTCGCCGAGCAGGAGGCCCTCGGCGACCAGTGCCCCGGCGAAGAGGTTCGTCGTGCCCACCGCGCCGCCCGGCTCGAAGCGGCCGATCCAACCCGGGAGATGTTGCTGGCCTTCGCTCGAGAGGTGCCTGTCGCTGGCGGCGAGGGCGGCGAAGAGGGCGAGCCCGAGGGCGGTCTGCGTCGCTGTCGGAGGATTGTCGATCGTGACGAGTGCGGTGGCGTCGCGCTTGACCTGCTCCGCCACCGTTTCTGCGACGGTGGCAGGTGCCGGCTGGGCCCCGACCACCACCAGCAGCAGAGCGAGGGCCGTCACACTGCGCATCGTCATTCGGAGGTCCTCACCTGGCCTTTTGCGTATGTTGTACCACTCTTCTTGTCAGTCGTTCCGTGCACCGACCCGCCCCGGAAGACGGGACCACGGGAGAGTAGGGATTCGATCAGCATATTCGCCCTAGGGATGGGGCGGGCCCCAGGTCCAGTAAAGGCCAAGGTAGGCGACCGTGTGCGGCTCGCCGCGCACCGAACCTCCCGCACTGAACAGAAGGCTGA
>JBEKAA010000046.1:0-38408 GCA_050018455.1 Thermoanaerobaculaceae bacterium
GTGGAATCTGCGGAGCTGGCTCCGCTCGCCCCGCAGCTCCCACAGCCTCGACGACGATCACAAAGGTACCGCCGTCTTGTCTTATCGGTGGCTCTCACTCAAAGGGGTGCAGGATAACCGCGGCGCCGCGGGATTGCGGCGCCGTGGTGTGAAGGAGGAGAAGGAGTTTAGGCTCGCCTATTGATACGCACGCCGCCGCTCGGGTGTTTATGTCGCCCCCACAACGACGGGCGTACGGCATGTAACACAATTTTGTGGAATTACTTGGCAACCGGTTCAAAGACCAGCAGAGGAGCAGGGGAGCCGAGGGGCAGAGGGGCCAAAACGGCTGTGGAGGCAGCGGATTCTTGCTCCTCTGCTCCCCGGCCCCTCTGCTCCTCTGCCGTCTCCGAACATTCGAACGTGAAATCCTTCGAACCTTCGAACGCCTCCCGCAACCCAGCCGTGGTATCGTCCCCGGCCATGCCGGAACTGCCCGAGGTCGAGATCGTGCGCCGTTCGCTCGAACCCCACATGGTCGGCAGCCGCGTCGTCGAGGTCGAAGCGAACGCAATCAGGCTGCGCGAGGGCATCACGCCGGCGGACTGGTTGGATCGCGTCCGGGGGACCCGGGTCACCTCCCTCGAACGCCGAGGCAAGTTTCTGATTGCAAAGGCGGAACGTGCCGCCGCGCTTTTCCACCTCGGGATGTCGGGCCGGATGGTCGTGCGGCGGCCGGAGGAGCCGCGCGCCCCCCACACGCACCTGGTGCTCCGCTTCGATCACGGGGCCGAGGTGCGCTTCATCGACCCGCGCCGCTTCGGGGTGGCCGTGGTGTTAGACGCCGGCCGCCTAGACGCTCACCCCGGTCTCGCGGGCCTCGGCCCAGATCCGGTCGACGGCGACGTGGAGGGCGCATTGCGGGCGGCCGGCGGGTCGCGGTCGCCGATCCGCTCGGTGCTTCTCGACCAGCACGTGCTCGCCGGCCTCGGGAACATCTACGCGAACGAGGCGCTCGCCCGCGCCGGGATCTCGCCGCTGCGGCGCGCGAGCGCCATCGCGCCACGCCGAATCGCGTTACTCGCCGGCGCCATCCGGGCCGTGCTCGCCGACGCGCTGGAGGCGGGCGGGACGACTCTGCGCGACGGCGGGTTCGTGAACGCCGACGGCGAGGGCGGCTACTTCGCCGTCAACCTCTCGGTGTATGGCCGCGAAGGGGAGCCGTGCCTGCGCTGCGAGGGCGTGATCGTACGCCGGTTCCTGGCGGGGAGATCGGTTTTCTACTGCCCTCGCTGCCAGCGGTAGTCTCTTCGTAGCCCGTTTGTACGAGCTATCCCCCGAAACGGCCATGCTGGAGCGCGGCGCAGCGGACGATGCCGGACGCACATCTGCGGCGACGCGGGTCTGCGGCCCTGCAATCGGGGCCTCTCCGTTGCCGAGGTATGCCTGTGCGCTGTCCCCGCACGGTCGGGTGTACCATCTCCGCAAGAGGAGAGAACAACATGAGAAACGCCCGACTCGCGCTGGCAGGTGTCGTCGTTGTGCTGGTTGGATCGGCTGCCGCGTGGCCTCCCCCGCCGGGTCCGAAACCGACGGCGACCCCCACGCCGCAGAAGGTCACGATGATACCCGGCGCCGTCCATCAGCCGCTCGTGCTCCCGGTGTTCTCGGTGGCCGGGACCCTCAAACAGGACCCGACGGTCCCCACCGCAACGAGATTCCTGCAGACGTACAGGGGCCCCATCACGTTCACTGCGAACTTCGATCTCTACGACGTCACGTTCGGTGGGTCGGTGTTGGCCGACGGCCCGCCCCAGGCGGGCCAGCTCCTCGGCCCCTGCGAGTTGACACTTACCAACATGCCCTCGATTGCCACCACCAAGGTCAACTTCAAGAGGGGCGATACCCGCACCTACACGGTTTCCTGCTCCTGGCCGACCGGGGGTCCGACGCCCAGCTATCTCGGCCCGTGCCACGGGGACCTTTGGGCGTTCTACTTCCTGACGGACCCGCCCAAGACCCCGGAGAAGTCGTCGGGCGAGTACCGGCTCGAAATGGTCAAGTAGGTTCGGGGCCCGTCGCTAGAGCTTGCGCTTGCGGGGGCCGCGCCGCCGCTTGAGATCGCCCAGGTCGACCACGGCCATCCCGGACTCCTTGTCGTGCCTCACCGGGTAGTGGGCGGTGCGGTCGAGCGTGATGCCGTAGACCTCGAAGAAAGCGCGGGCACGGAGGGAACTGACGCGCTTCCGGTGCGAGAGCTTCATCGCGCCCTCGTCCTTCGCGTCACGTGCCGGTTTTACCCCGACGAGCTTCCTGGCGGGGTCGAAGTAAAGGATGGCGTGGCTCGCTTTGCCGAGCCCGTAGGTCGCCGCGAGGGCGTTGTCGAAGGTGATGGTGCCGGTGCGCTTGATCGAGACCTGAGGCGGCTTGGCCTTGCGGGGCGGCAGGAACTTTTCGAACGCCATGGCTGACCTCCGGGGGGAAACCCTTTCAGGAAGTTACGTTTGTGTCACAGATTTGTCAAGGCGCAAAGCGGGAGCGTTGAAACAACGTGAGACCGCCCCGCGGCGGCCTCACGATTGCGCATGAGTGAAAACTCAGCGGTGGCCTTCGCGGCGCGGCCCGCGATCACGGCCGCGTCCCCCTGGACGGTCACTGTGCGGACGGCGAGGACGCTCACCCTCGCCTTCGGCGGCTTCGGCGTTGAAGCCCTCGGGCACCGGCAGCAGGGCGCGGTGGGACAGCTTGATGCGGTCGCTGCCGTCGATGCCGATGATCTTGACCTTGATCTTGTCCCCGAGCTTGATCACGTCGGTGACCTCGCGGGTGCGTTCGTAGGCGAGCTCCGAGATGTGCAGCAGGCCATCCCGGTTGGGCAGGATCTCGACGAACGCGCCGTACGGCTCGACGCGTTTGACGGTGCCCTCGAAGATCTCGCCGATCTGAGGTTGCCGGGTGAGACCCTCGATGATCTGCACGGCCTTGGCTGCGGCGGCCTCGTCGGCGGTGGCGATCTCGACGCGGCCGTCGTCCTCGATGTTGATCCGCGCCCCGGTTTCCTCCTGGATCGCACGAATCGTCTTGCCGCCGGGTCCGATGACGTCGCGGATGTTGTCGGGGTTGATCGTGATCGTGATGATGCGCGGCGCGTAGCTCGAGATGTCCGGCCTCGGCTGCGCGATGGTGGCTTCCATGATGTCGAGGAGGTGCAGGCGCCCCCGGCGAGCCTGCTCGAGCGCCCGTTCCATGACCTCGCGCGGCAGGCCGGAGATCTTGATGTCCATCTGCAGCGCGTTGATGCCGTCGCGAGTGCCGGCGACCTTGAAGTCCATGTCGCCGTAGTGGTCTTCCTGCCCCGCGATGTCGGTGAGGATCGCGTGGCGTGTGCCGTCGGAGACGAGCCCCATGGCGACACCGGCGACCGGCGCGGCGATCGGCACGCCCGCGTCCATGAGCGAGAGCGTTCCGCCGCACACCGTGGCCATGGACGAGGAGCCGTTGGACTCCAGGATGTCCGAAACCACGCGCAGGGTGTACGGGAAGGCGTCCTTGACCGGGATGGCCGGGGTGAGGGCGCGACGGGCGAGGTTGCCGTGCCCGATCTCTCGCCGCCCCGGACCGCGCATGAACTTGACCTCGCCGACCGAGAACGGCGGGAAGTTGTAGTGCAGCAGGAAGCGCTGCTGGCTCTCGCCCTCGAGAGCCTCGATCACCTGCACGTCGTCGGAGGTTCCCAGGGTGCAGGTCACCAGCGCTTGCGTCTCGCCGCGGGTGAAGAGCGCGGAGCCGTGCGTCCTCGGCAGCAGGCCGACCTCGCAGGTCACCTGCCGGACTTCGTCGAAGGCGCGCCCGTCGAGGCGCTCGCCCTTGACGAGGACCGCCTGGCGGAACTGATCCTTGACCATGTCGTGGAGGATGGTCCGCGCCCACGGGCCGCGCTCGGCCCTGTTGTCATCGGGGAGGGAGGCCACGGCGTCCTCTTCGACCTTGTCGACGGCCTCGCCCTGGGCGAGCTTGCCGCGGACGCGGAGCGCCTCGTCCAGAGGCGCCGCGAAGCGCTGCCGGATCGAAGCCGCGAACTCCGCGGGCCAGGGCGCCGCCGGCGTGGTCCACGCCGGTTTGGGCTTGCCGACCTTCTCCACCAGGCGCCGCTGGGCGGCGATGATCTTCTTGATCTCGGCGTGGGCCAGGTCGATGGCGTCGAGGATCTGCGCCTCGGACACCCCGCGGGCCGCGGCCTCGACCATCACGACGGCGTCCTCGGTCCCTGCGACCACGATCTCGAGCTGGGAGGCGGCGCGCTGCTCGTGCGTCGGGTTGGCCACGAGCCGCCCCTCGACCAGGGCCACCCGCGCCGCGCCGACGGGTTTGTCGAACGGGCAGCCGGAGACCATCAGCGCCGCGGAGGCGCCGTTGATGGCGAGCACGTCCGGGTCGTTGGCGCCGTCGGCGGACAGCACGCTCCCGACGATCTGCGTCTCCTGGGTGTAGCCCTTGGGGAAGAGAGGACGCAACGGGCGGTCGATCAACCGGGAGGTCAGGATCTCCTTCTCGGTCGGGCGACCCTCGCGCTTGAACCAGCCTCCGGGGATGCGACCGCCGGCGTAGGTGCTCTCGCGATAGTCCACGGTGAGGGGCAGGAAATCGACCCCTTCCCGCGAGTCCTTGCGGAAGCACGCCGTGACGAGGACGAGCGTTTCCCCGTAACGAACCAAGCAGGCCCCGTCGGCCTGCTTGGCGACTTTCCCGACTTCGAGTTCCAGTGCTCTGCCTTCGATGTCGACTCTCTCTGTGACTTCCATGATGCTCCTTTGGGCGTTCGGCAGGCTGCGGTTAGCGACGCAGGCCCAGCCGCTCGATGAGCGCCCTGTAGCGGGTGACGTCCTTCCGCCGCAGGTACTCGAGCAAGCGCCGCCGTTGTCCCACCAGCATCAGGAGGCCGCGCCGGGAATGGTGATCCTTGGCGTGACCCTTGAAGTGCTCGGTCAGGTACTCGATGCGCTTGGTAATGAGAGCGACCTGCACCTCGGGCGAACCGCTGTCCTGGTCATGGCGGCGGTACTCCGAGATGATCTGCTCCTTGCTCGCTACGTATTCGCGTTCAGTCATCGTCTGCTCCACGTCTCGACGTCTTCGTCTTCCCTCCGGTGGCGAGGAGGGCGGCTAATTTATCACGGTTTCGCCGGGACCTCAAGTTCAGCCAAGACCATCCGCGGCGCGACGTTGACCGTCCTGGCCCGGGCCAGGAACGCCAGCGCCACGCCGACGCCTACCAGCTCGCCGGAGCGATCCCGGACCGCCACCGGCGACCCGGGCACGAAGCTCCCCTCGGTCTCCCGCACCGCCACTTCCTGGCCGTGCAGGAAGTGGTCCAGCGCGGTGGGGTTGAGCACGACCTCGGGGAACGGGAGGATCGCCGAGGCGAGGGAGACGAACGCCTGCGGGTCGATCTCGTTGGGCCTGTTGGCCAGGGTCTCGGCGCTCACGGCGCCCTCGACCCGCCACGGGCCGATCCGGATCCGGCGGAGCGAGGCCAGATGGCCCCCGCACCCCAACGTCTCCCCGATGTCGTGGGCCAGCGACCGCAGGTACATGCCCGACGAGCACGTCACCTTGAAGGTCAGCCGCTCCGGCCCTTCGGAGTCGAGTTCGATGCTCTGCACGTGCACCCGTTTAGGCTCGCGGGGGACCTCTTCCCCGGCGCGCGCCAGCTCGTAGAACTTGCGCCCACCCGTCTTCTTGGCGGAGTACGGGGGCGGGAGCTGGTCGAAATCCCCGGAGAAACGCGCCGCGAGGCCGGCCACGACGGCAGCAGGTAGCTCGGGGACGGGTCTGGGTGGCCCGAGCGGCTCGCCCTCGACGTCGTACGTCGTCGTGCCCCAGCCGAGCCGGATCTCGCCGTGGTAGGTCTTCTCCCACGCCAGGAGGAACTGCTGCAAGCGCGTCGCCTTGCCGATGCACAACAGGAGGAGCCCGGTCGCCGCAGGGTCGAGGGTGCCCGTGTGGCCGATCCGGCGTTCCTTGAGGGCGCGCCGGGCCGCCTGAACGACGTCGTGCGACGTCGGGCCGGCCGGCTTGTCCACCAGGAGGAAGCCGCTGCGAGGAAAGCTCATGCGGACTCCACGACGGGGAGCATGGCGTCCAAGAACGCCCTGCGCGCCTCGGGAAGGGTGCCGGGTATCGTGCACCCCGCCGCGTTGCGGTGGCCGCCGCCGCCGAACACGCGCGCCACGCTCTGCACGTCCAGATCCGCCCGCGAGCGCAGGGAGGCTCGAACCGCGCCGTCCTTGAACGCCTTGAGGAACACCGCGACCCGCACGCCCTCGATGGCGCGCGGTATGTTGACGAGGTTCTCGGTGTCCTCCGGGCGCGCGCCGGCCGCGTCGAGCATCGCCCGATCGCAGGTGATGACCGCGAGGCGACCCCCGGCCAGCAGCTCAAGTGTCGAGAGCACCGCCGCCGTGAGGCGCACGACGCGCGCGGGGTTTTGCTCCCAGAGCGCCTCGGCGATCTCGGCCGGCCGGGCGCCCGCGGCAACAAGGCGAGCCCCCGCTTCGAACGCCCGCGGAGTCGCGTTGGAGTACCTGAAGTCCCCCGTGTCGGTGACCAGGGCCGCGTACAGGTTGGTAGCCATGCGGCCGGTCACGGCGACGCCCGCGATCTCGGCCATCTTCAGGACCATCTCGCCGACCGCCGGGGCGTCCTCGTCCACCACGTTGACCTCGCCGTAGCGGGCGTTCTCCAGGTGGTGGTCGATGTTGAGGATCGGAAGCCGCTCGAGCCCCGCGAGCGCCGGACGGTCGAGGCCGGGGCACTCCAGCAGGACGGCGAGGTCGAACTCGCTCTCGAATCCGGGCGGCAGCTCGGAGAGAACCTGGATCCCTTCGAGGCCGGGGAGGAACGCGAGGGACGCCGGGTGAGGGTCGTGGTTGACGATCGTGGCCTTGACCCCGAGCGCCCGCGCGAGCTCCGCGAACCCGAGCTCGGATCCCAGGGCGTCGCCGTCGGGCGCGCTGTGCGACGTGACGAGGACGCGCGCGGCCCGCTTGAGCCGCGCGAGGGCAACGCCTGGATCGCGCGTGACGTCACTCATCGCCATCCCCCTCAATGTCTTCGTCTTGGTTCTTCCGGACCCCGGACCCCGGTCCCCGGCTTCTTCCGCCCCGTCCCCGGTCGTCTCCGCCCGGAGCTCTGTTTCATGGATCTGATCGAGCACGCGCGCGATGCGGTCGGCGCGCTCAAACCCCTTGTCGCGCTTGAACTCGATGTCGGGAGGGTTGTGCATCCGCATCCGCCGGGCGCTTTCGCGCCGGAGGAAGCCGCGGGCCTGCACGAGGCCGTCGGCGGCCTGGCGCTCGCGCTCCTCGTCCCCGAACACCGAGAAGAAGGCGCGCGCGAGCTTGAGGTCGCCCGACAGCTCGACCGCGGAGATCACGACGCCCGAAAGGCGCGGGTCCTTGACCTCGGTGAGGAGGATCTCGGAGAGCACTTCCCGCATCGCCTCCGCCAGCCGCGCGCGCCGAACGAGTGCGTCATGCACAATCCACCCCCTAGCGAACCTGGACGACCTCGACGCCCTCGTCGAGAACGACGCCGGGAAAGTTCTCGTGGACCATGTCGAGGGCGCGGGCCACCGTCCCGCGCGCCGCCTCGGCGTCGGTGGCGAGCGAACTCATCGCAAGGGCCGCCCGCTGGTGCAACTCCTGGTGATCGCTCTCCACCACGAGGACGGCCAGGCGGTGGCGCAAACGCTCGACGAGCGAACGGACGTCCTGGCGCTTGTCCTTAAGGCTGCGGGCACCCGGGAGATGCAACTCGACCTGTGCGACGGCAACGAACAGCGGCGATTGAACTCCCACGGCGCCAGTCCCTTTTAAGTTTAAGTTAACAGTTGACAGTTGACAGTTGACAGTCAGAAGGCCCAATTCCCGCCGGGCGGGGGAGCCCCTGACTGTAAACTGTTGACTGTGAACTGTTGACTGTCTTCTGACAATTGACAGTTCCTCCTCCCGCCGGGCGGGGGAGCCTCTGACTGTGAACTGTCAACTGTGAACTGTTGGCTGTCTTCTGACAATTGACAGTTCCTCCTCCCGCCGGGCTGACTGTGAACTGTCAACTGTGAACTGTTGACTGTCTTCACTCATGCCTCTCGCAGCACTTCCACCGTGCGGTAGGCCTCGATGATGTCGCCCAGCTTGATGTCGTGGTACTTCTCGAGCCCGATTCCGCACTCGAAGCCGTTCTTGACCTCGGAGGCGTCGTCCTTGAAGCGCTTCAGCGAGGACAGGTTGCCCTCCCAGATCACGACGTTGTCGCGCAGGAGGCGGGCCTTGGCCGTGCGCAGGATCACGCCTTCCAGAACCATGCAGCCGGCGACGGTGCCCACCTTCGACACCTTGAACACCTCGCGCACCTCGGCCCGGCCCAACTCCTCCTCCTTGTACGTGGGCTTCAGCATGCCCAGCATCGCCTTCTGAAGCTCGTCGGTGAGGTTGTAGATGATCGAGTAGAGGCGGACGTCCACCTTCTCGCGCTCCGCGAGATCCTTGGCCGACCGTTCCGGACGCACGTTGAAGCCGATGACGATCGCCTGCGACGCCGACGCGAGCAGGATGTCGTTCGCGGTGATGGCGCCGGCTGACGCGTGGATGATGTTGATCGCGACCTCTTCGGTCGAGAGCTTGGCGAGCGTGTCGCGCAGGACCTCGACTGAGCCCTGCACGTCGGCCTTGACGACCAGGTTGAGCGCCCTGACCTCGTCGCTCTTGATCTTGTCCATCAGGCCCTCGAGGCTCACCTTGCGGTTGCCCGCCATCTGGTCCTCGCGCTGCTTGGCCCGCCGGTACGACGCGACGTCCCGGGCGCGCGACTCGTCCTCGACCACCTGGAAGGTGTCGCCCGCCTCCGGGATGTCCTCCAGACCCATGATCTCGACCGCGTCGGAGGCCCTGGCCGCGCGCACCGGCTTGCGCGCCGTGTCCACCATCGCGCGGACGCGGCCGTAGGTGGCGCCTGCGAAGAAGCAGTCCCCCTGCTTGAGCTCGCCCTGCTGGACCAGTACCGTAGCGACCACACCGCGGCCGCGCTCCTTGCGGGCCTCGAGCACGGTGCCGCGCGCCATGCCTTCGTGGACAGCCTTGAAATCGCCCATCTCGGAGACCAGCAGGATCACCTCGAGCAGCTCGTCGATCCCTTGCCCCTGGGTGGCCGACACCTGGACCACCGGCGTCTCGCCGCCCCACCCCTCGAGCAGCACGCCCTCCTGGGCAAGCTCCTGCTTCACGCGCTCGGGGTTGGCGTTGGGCTTGTCGATCTTGTTGACGGCGACCACCAGCGGGACGTGGGCGGCGCGAGCGTGGTTGATCGCCTCCACCGTCTGGGGCATGACGCCGTCGTCCGCGGCCACGACCAGCACCACGATGTCGGTCACCTTGGCGCCGCGGGCGCGCATCTGGGTGAACGCCTCGTGGCCCGGCGTGTCGATGAACACGATCGGCTTGTCCTTGTGGACGATGCGGGACGCGCCGATGTGCTGGGTGATCCCGCCTGCCTCTCCCGCCGCGACGCGCGTCGAACGGATGGCGTCGAGGAGCGAAGTCTTGCCGTGGTCCACGTGGCCCATGACGGTGACGACCGGCGGCCTGGGCTCCGGCTTGGCGGCGGTCTCGGCCTCCTCTTCCTGCTGGAGGTCGATCTCCTCCTCGAAGCTGACGACCATCGCCTCCACGCCGAGGTCCTCGCAGATCTTCTCGGCGAGCTCCTGCGGCAGGGCCTGGTTGGCCACCACCAGGATCTTCTTGGAGATCAGGTAAGCCATCAGGTCCTTGACGAGGACGTTGAGCTTCTCCGCCAGCTCGCGGACCGTGACGGCCTCGGAGAGGTACACGGGTCCCTCGGGCTTGAGGCCGTCGCGGAATGCGACGGTGACGGCGCGGACCTCGACGACCGGGGCCTCGCCGCGCTCGCGCTTCGGCCGGTGCGTCGGTTTTCCGCGTCCTCCCATCGGTATCGGGGGGCGGGGAGTGGCCGTGCCTTCGGCTGCTGCCCGGACCTTGGACTCCTCGAACTTGGCGAGCAGGTCGCGGATCTCGTCGGCATCCGCGGCCGCCTTTGCCTTGCGCGACGACTTGCCGCGCCCGGCAGGAGCGGCGGCCTTCTCGGCCGGCTTGGCGGCAGCGGCCTGCCTGGCGGCGAGGATCCTCTGGCGCACCTCGTCGTCCGACAGCTCACGCAACTGGGACTCGAGCGGGGCCTTGGCGCCCTTCTTGGCCGGCTTGGAGGTCTCGCGGACCGCGGTCGCCTTCGCTTTGGCGGCGTGCGGTGCGGGGGCCGCCTCGGCCGGCGGAATGGGCGGAGCCTCGGCGACGACCTCGGGCTCGGTGGCCTTCTCGGCCTTCGCCGCCTTGGAGGTCTTTGTGGTCTTGGCCGCCCTGGCCGGCTTGGCTTCGGGCGGCGATACGGGGGCTTCCTCGGCCGAAACCGACGGCGCCGGAGCCTCCTCCGGCTCGGCTTCGACGGCCGGGGCGAGCTCCGTCTCCTCCGCCGGCTCCGTCTCCTCCGCCGGCTCCGTCTCCTCCGTCGGCTTGGCGACGGGCTTGAGGGAGGCGGGTACCGCCATCGCGGCGAGGTTCGGCACCTCGTCGGGCAGCTCCTCGTCCAGACCCGCCGTGCGACGTCCCGGACGCCTCCGTTTGGGGCGCTCCAGCGCCGGGGTCGGGGCCTTGTGCTTGTCTTCCGCGCCCTGGGTCCCCTGACGAACGATGACCTCGCGCGGGCGACGGACCAGCGTCTGCCCGGTGATGATGTCGCGCACCGTCGACAGGTCGAGGGTGTGGTCCGCACTTGTGACGTCAACGCCGATCGAGCGAAGCTTGAAGGTCAGCTCCTCGACCGAGAGGCCCATCTGCTGAGCGAGATCGCCCACACGGAACACCTGCGGCATGCTCTACTCCTCGGCGCTCGCGGAGGTTTGCGCCGCGAGTGCCGTTTTCGCCGCCGCGATCAGCTTCGCAGCGGAGTGAGGACCTATTCCGGGAATCTCCATGAGCTTCTCGGGATCTGCGCTGGCGAGCGCTCCCGCGTGGGAGTAGCCGTGCTCGAGCAGGCGCTCCCTCATCTTGTCGCTGATGCCCGACAGTTCTTCGAGCGGGAGATGCGTGTCGTAGTCGATGGCCGCGGCTGCCGGCTCGGCCTCGGCCGGAACCTCTTCCGCGACCCCTTCGACCTGGCGGAGCATCGCGGCGAGCGCGGCGGCGACTTCGTCCTTCACCGCCTCCTCGCTCTTGATCTCGATCCGGCAGCCCAGCAGCCGCGAGGCCAGACGCACGTTCTGCCCTCGCTTGCCGATGGCGAGCGAGAGCTGCTCGTCGGACACGATCACGTCGAGGACGGTCTCTTTCCGCTCGTGCATCAGCGCCTCGCCGGTCTCGTCGAGCGCCGGGTTGCCCTCGGTGTCCGTGATCGGGATCTTCGTCGACTGCTCGCGCAGGGCGACGCGGTTGATCTTCGCCGGCGCCAGCGCGTTCTGGGCGAACGTCACGACGTCGGGGTTGTACGGGATGATGTCGACCTTCTCGCCCTTGAGCTCCCGCATGATCGCCTGGACGCGCGAGCCCTTCATGCCGACGCACGCGCCGACGGGATCCACGTCGCGGTCGCGGGAGGCAACAGCCACCTTCGCGCGCTCGCCGGGCTCGCGCACGCACCCCTTCACCATGACGGTCCCGTCGTAGATCTCGGGGACTTCCATCTCGAGCAACTTGATGAGGAGCTGGGGGGCGGTGCGGGAGAGCACGACCTGCGGTTTGTTGGCGTCCTTGGTGACGTCCACGATGACCGCGCGGATCCGGTCGCCCTGGCTGTAACGCTCGTGGCGGACCTGGTGCTGGCGGGTGACGACTCCTTCCGTGCGCCCGAGCTCGACCACGATGTCGCCGCGCTCGAAGCGCTTGACGATCCCGTTGACCAGCTCCCCGAGCTTGCCGATGTACTCGTTGTAGATGTTGTCGCGCTCGGCCTCGCGGACGCGCTGGAACAGCATCTGGCGGGCGGCCTGGGCCGCGATGCGACCAAGCGATGCGGTGTCGAGCTCGCCGAGCACGATCTCGGAGCCGAGCTCGGCGTTCGGGTCGATCTCGCGAGCCTCCTCGAGGAGCACCTCGGACGTTGGATCGGTGACCTCCTCGGGCGTGGCGACCACGGTGCGAACCCTGAACGAGGTCATCTCGCCCGTTTCCAGGTCGATGTGGGTGCGCACGCCGCGCTCGTGGTAGTGCTTTCGCGCCGCCTGCGAGATCGCGTCCTCGAGTGCGACGACCAGGCGCTCCGGTTCGATCTCCCGCTCGTGGGAGACCTGACGGATCAGAATGCCGAGTTCCATCTTCATCGCCTACGTCCTTCCCCGATGCTTTGGTTTCTTCTTATCTTCTTCCTCGAGATGCGGGGCGAGCCTCGTTTCGAACACCTCCGGCTCGGGCAGCTCGTGGGTGGCGCCGGCGCGGTCGCACACCCGGATCACCCCGTCGGCGCGGCCCCCCAGCACCCCCTCGATGACTCTCGGCGCCGGCCAGGTCGGCCTCATGCGCACCCGGACCGCTCTCCCAGCGAATCGAGAAAAATCGTTGTCTTTGTACAACTTCCGCTCGATCCCCGGAGACGACACCTCGAGGGTGAACGCCCCGGGAAACGGGTCGTACGTGTCGAGCAGCGCGCTCGACTGGCGCGAGACCGACTCGCAGTCGGTGAGCGAGACCCCGCCCTTCTGCCGGTCGAGGACCAGGCGGACCACGGGACTGCGGGCGGTGCCGCCCACTTCGACGGCCAATAGCTCCAGCCCCTCGCTTACTGCGAGGCGCTCGAGCCGGGCCACGAGGTCCTCAGAAAGACGCGCCATCGTCTCTTTTGCCTCCGAAAAAAAAATGGGACCGGAGTCCCACTTTCTTGTCGAAAGCAGCAACCGGCCTCTTATACACCTATTTCTTGTCCATTTCAAGCACAAGGCCGCCCTGGGGACGGCCGTTGGGCGCTCGTCCTCCGGTCCGGGAGCCCGGTTGTGATCGGTGGGACGCGGTGCTACTGTAACGGCCGTGTCAGGAACGTTGCGGGGAAACGAGGGCAATCCAACCAGGGGGGGATGGTCATGAGAAAGCCGAAGATCACGGTGATCGGTGCCGGCAACGTCGGTGCCACAACCGCCCACCGGCTTGCCGAGGGGCATCTGGGCGACGTCGTTCTTGTTGACGTCGTCGAGGGGGTGCCTCAGGGCAAGGCGCTCGACCTCTTCCAGGCGGCGCCGGTGGTGCACCACGACTGCATGGTGACAGGCACCAACGACTACGACGCGACCGAGGGCTCGGACATCATCGTGATGACCGCCGGCCTGGCGCGCAAACCCGGGATGAGCCGGGACGACCTGCAGGACGTCAACGCCAAGGTCGTCGCCGAGTGCATCTCCCGCGCGGTGCGCAAGTCGCGGGACTCGATCATCATCATGGTGACGAACCCGCTCGACGTGATGTGCGAGGTCGCACGGCGGGTGTCCGGCTTCCCGAGGGAGCGGGTGTTCGGGATGGCGGGGATCCTCGACACGGCGCGCATGCGGGCTTTCATCGCGATGGAGCTGGGCGTGTCCACGGAGAGCGTCTTCGCGCTTGTGCTCGGCGGCCACGGCGACAGCATGGTGCCGCTGCCGCGCTACACCACGGTGAGCGGCGTCCCGCTGCCGGAGCTGTTGCCGAAGGAGCGCATCGACGCGATCGTGCAGCGCACCGCCCAGGGCGGCGGCGAGATCGTCAAGCTCCTCAAGACCGGCTCGGCGTACTACGCGCCCGCGGCCGGCGTGTTCGAGATGGTCGACTCGATCGTCAAGGACCGCAAGAAGATCCTGCCGTGCGCGGTGTACCTGCAGGGCGAGTTCGGCCTCAAGGACGTCTTCGTCGGCGTCCCGGCCAAGCTCGGCGCCAAGGGCATGGAGGGCGTGTTCGAGCTGAAGCTCACCGCCGACGAAAAGGCGCTCCTGGCCAAGAGCGCGGGCGACGTCGCCGCGCAGTCGGCCAAGCTGCCGGCCGACCTGGGGAAGGCGTAGGAACCGGAGCAGGGGAGCAGAGGGGCAGAGGAGCAAAGACCGTTCACAGGTTCAAAGGTTCGAAGGTCCACAGGTTCATGGAACGGCAGTGAAGAGTTGAGAGTGAAGAGTTAAGAGTTAGAGGCGGCAAAGGGGTTCGTAGGTTCAACGACGGAAGAGGGGCAGAGGTGCGAGAGCAACTCAAAGCAGCGCTGATCGAGGGCCGGGGGGTTCCCCGGCCCTCTTAGTTTGATGGCGTCTCAGTTTCCGGGAGGGCGAAAATGGCGCAACCCCTGACACACGATGTCCTGATCCTGGGAGCGGGCCTCGCCGGGCTTCGTGCCGCGGTGGAGATCTCGCGCCGCCTCGAAGGCAAGGTGGACATCGGCATCGTCTCCAAGGTGCAGCTCATGCGCGCCCACTCCGTGTGCGCGGAGGGCGGCACCGCAGCCGTGCTGCGACCCGAGGAGGGCGACTCCTTCGATCTGCACGCCTGGGACACCGTGAAGGGCTCGGACTTCCTCGCGGACCAGGACGTCGTGCGCCGCTTCGTGCGGGCGATGCCCGAGGAGATCATGCTCCTCGACCACTGGGGCATCCCGTGGACGAGGGACAAGAAGGGCCGCATCGACCAGCGGCCGTTCGGCGGGCACTCGTTCCCGCGCGCGACGTTGGCCGCGGACAAGACCGGGTTCTTCGAGATGCAGACCCTGTACGACACGCTCCTCCGCACCAGGTGCTTCACGCGGTACGACGAGTTCTTCGTCACCGACATCCTGGTCGAGGGCGGCCGATTCGCGGGCCTGGTCGGGATCCACGCAGGCAGTGGCGAGACCGTCGTGCTGCGGGGCAAGGCGCTGCTGATTGCGACGGGTGGCGGCGGGACGCTGTACGGGTTCACCACGTACTCGCAGACCGTCACCGGCGACGGGATGGCGATGGCGTTCCGCGCCGGCCTGCCCCTGGAGGACATGGAGTTCCTGCAGTTCCACCCGACCGGCCTCGTGCCCTCCGGCATCCTCATGACCGAGGCGTGCCGAGGCGAGGGCGGATACCTCAGGAACAACACGGGCGAGCGGTTCATGGCGAAGTACGCTCCAAAGCTCGTGGAGCTCGCCCCTCGCGACATGGTGTCCCGCGCCGAGCAGACCGAGATCCTCGAGGGGCGCGGCTTCCACTCGGACGCGTGGGGCGACTACCTCCACCTCGACCTCACGCACCTCGGGGCCGAGCGCATCAACACACGCCTCCCGCTCATCCGCGAGGTCACGATCAAGTTCCTCGGGATCGACCCGATCACGACCCCGATCCCGATCCGGCCGGTGGCGCACTACTCGATGGGCGGCATCGAGACCGACATCAACGGGCTCACCCGCATCCCCAACGTCTGGGCCGCGGGGGAGGCGGCGTGCGTCTCGCTGCACGGCGCCAACCGGCTCGGCTCAAACTCGACCGCCGAGTGCCTCGTGTGGGGCGGGATCTGCGGCGAGGAGATCGTCAAGGCGCTCCCGGGGCTCAGCCTCTCCGCGGTGCCGGAGGCGAAGTTCAAGTCGGCCGAGGGGCACATCGGCGAGCTTCTCCGGCGCGAGGGGAAGGAGAACCTCTACGTCCTGCGCCGCGAGCTGCGCGCGACGATGGACACCAACGTCGCCGTGTTCCGCACCGGCGAGGGCCTCACCAAGGCGCTCGCCACGGTGCGCGAGCTGCGGGAGCGGTCGAAGCACGCGCCGGTCGACGACAAGGGCCGGACGTACAACTCGAACCTGTTCCACGCGATCGAGCTCGAGAACCTGCTCGACCTCGCGGAGGTCACGGTGGCGGGCGCGGTGACGCGGCAGGAGTCGCGCGGCGCGCACGCGCGGCGCGATTTCGCGACCCGCGACGACGAGAAGTGGCTGAAGCACACGCTGGCCTGGTACACCGGCGACAAGCCGCGCTTCGACTACAAGGCGGTGACCATCAACACGTGGAAGCCCGTGGAAAGAAAGTACTAGTTAACAGTTAACAGTTGAGAGTCGACAGTTAACAGTCTGGAGATTTGGAGACCTTGAAGAAGATGGAAGGGGACGTCGGGGATGCAGAGGTTCACGGAACTGCAGGTCTGGCAACGGAGCCACGCGGCGGTTCTCGAAATCTACCGCGTCACGCGGCAGTTCCCGGCGTCGGAGCGATACGGCATCACCGCGCAACTCCGTCGTGCGGCGGTATCGGCGCCGACCAACATCGCCGAGGGTGCGAAGCGCTCAAGTCGCAAAGACTACGCGCACTTCCTGAATATCGCGGAGGGCTCACTTGCGGAAACGGAATACCTCGTCCTCCTCAGTCGAGATCTGAAGTACTTGCCCATGGCCGAAGCCGACACGCTGTTGGCGGAGCTCGCCGAGATCATGCGGATGTTGGCCGGGCTCCGGCGAAAGGTGGAGGAGAAGCAATGAGCCGTCAGCAGGCCATCCTTCTTTCGCTGTCAACTGTGAACTGTCAACTGTCAACTCTCTCCGAAAGGAGCTCGCATGTTCGCTAACAAGGGATATCCAAACCGGCTGGGCCTGTGGGGCTGGCTCGGAGGTGGCAGGTGGGGGGCGGAGCGGTACCTCTACACCCTGCACCGCGTGACGGGCCTCGGGATCCTCGCCTATTTCCTCCTGCACATCGTGGTGACGTCGTCACGCGCGTTTGGGCAGGCGTCTTGGCAGCAAGCCATGAACACCGTCTCGGGCCCGCTGTTCAAGGTCGGCGAGTACCTCGTCTTCCTGGCGTTCGCCTTCCACGCCGTCAACGGCATCCGGCTCGGGATCATCGAGCTGGGGTTCGGCGTCGGCAAGCCGATCGAGCCGGTCTACCCGTACAGGACATCGCTCGACGTCCAGCGCCCGATCGCGATCGGCGTGCTGGTGCTCGCCGCGGTTCTCGTCGTGATGGGCACCCTCAACTTCTGGGTGCTGGAGTAGGAGGCGGCCATGATGCGCGATCAGAAGCTCTGGACCTGGCACCTGGCGGCGGGCGTGGTGATCCTCGTCTTCCTCGGGTTGCACATGACCGTCATGCACCTCAACAGCGTCGTCGTCCTCAAGGGCATCAACCCTGCGGGCGGCCACCCGATCGACTGGGCCAACGTCGCCTCGCGCGCCAGGAGCGGGTTCTTCATGGTGACGTACGTCGTGCTGCTCGGCGCCGCGCTGTTCCACGGCCTGTACGGCCTGCGGAACATCCTGTTCGAACTCGACCCCGCGCGCTGGCTCAAGCGCACCATCAGCGGGCTCCTGCTGTTCGGCGGCCTTGGCCTGTTCGTGATCGGAACCTGGGCCGCGATCGTCGCCCGGTCACTGTAAGGGGGCGGACATGACGACACCGAAACTCACCGAGGTCAGCTACCGCATCCGCCGCTTCGACCCCGAGCGCGACGCAGCGCCACACTGGGAGGAGTACCGGGTCCCGTACGCCCCGGGGATGACCGTCCTCGAGGGGCTGTGGAAGGTCAAGGAGCTGCACTCGCCGACGCTGGCGTGGCGCTCCTCCTGCCGGATGGGGGTGTGCGGCTCGTGCGGGATGCTCATCAACGGCAAGCCGCGCCTCGCGTGCAACACCCAGATCGCGGAGCTCGAGTCGGACACCGTGGTCGTCGCGCCGCTCCCCAACTTCGACATCGTCCGCGACCTCGTCCCCGAGCTCGCCCCGATGTTCGCGAGCCACCAGGCGCTCATGCCGTACGTCATCCGCGAGGACGTCGAGGAGCGCGAGCACCCGACGGCCGAGTTCTGGCAGTCCGCCCACGAGCTCGAGCACTACCTGCAGTTCACCTACTGCATCAAGTGCGGGTGCTGCATGGCGGCGTGCCCGACGTTCGCGACCGACCCGCTGTACTCGGGGCCGATGCCGCTCGGCCAGGCGCACAGGTACAACTCCGACACCCGCGACGGCGGCTTCGAGGCGCGCAAGCAGGTCCTCGGTGGCGAACCGGGCCCGTGGCGCTGCCACTACGCCGGCGAGTGCTCGCGGGTGTGCCCCAAGGGCGTCGACCCGGCCAAGGCGATCCAGCTCATGAAGCGCGAGCTGGTGTTCGATTACCTCCGCCTGCGCAAGACGAAGTGCCCGGCGAAAGTGGCCGGCAAGCCGACCGACGGCAAGCGCCGCGACAACATCCCGGAGGCCCCACCGCACACGGTGTGATACCCGTTTGCCGTCCGTCGTAGAGCGAAGGTGTCATCCCGAGCCCTTCGACTCCGCTCAGGGCAGGCTCCGTGAGGGATCTGGGCGGGGGCTGCTTGATCTGGGCTTTTCCCCACCCAGATTCCTCGTCGCTCCGCTCCTCGGAATGACATGTTCGATGGCAAACCGATGTCACCTTTGACGTTTGACCCTTCCCGTTTTCGCTTTGACGTTTCACCTTTGACGTTTGCCCTTTGCCGCCTTCATGGGAACTTTCGAACCTGTGATACCGCTTCTCGCCCAAACGTAGCGTTTTCGTTGTCATCCCGAGCCCTTCGACTCCGCTCAGGGCGGGCTCCGCGAGGGATCTGGGAGGGGGCTGGTAGATCCAGGCTTTCCCCCACCCAGATTCCTCGTCGCTCCGCTCCTCGGAATGACTGTTCGATGGCAAACCGGTATCAGTAGCGCCGCCCCCACGAACGGGCCGACCTCGTCCGGCGAGCGCCGCCTGGGGATGTGTGCGTTTTTCCGCACCGCAGCGTTGACACTATTGGAGTCGCCGTCAGGCGAGAGGGAGGAATTGCCATGAAGACCCGATGGATTGCCGCCGTCACAGTGGCCGCGCTGGCCGCCGCGAGCTCCGCCTTGGCCGTGGAGCCCACGAAGACGCCCGCGGCGCGGCCGGCTCAGCTGCCTCCGGGCGTCACGATCCTCAAGAGCCTCCAGTTCAGGTCGGTCGTCCCCAAGATCAACCCTCAGGCAGTCACGGTGCAGCTTCGCTACAAGTTCGATTGCTATGTCGGATGGCAGGGCTTCTCTCCGGGCAACCCCCCGTACCTCAGTTTCGTGTACAGGGGCACAACGCCGGTCCAGACGGAGCACCTTGTCGTCCACTGGGAGATTCAGTACTGCTGCAACGGCAACATGGGGGCGGCGACGTCCAAGTTCCTCCTCTATCCCAATCAGGGGTGGATTGCCTACGGGGTCGGCGAGATTCCCCCAAACTTCAATCCGCCGCCCCAGGGCCAACCCACGCCAGCGTGCACGGCCTACGGCTGGATGGACCAATAGCCTCCAACCCGGCGACGAAGGCAGGGACAGCTACCGGTTACGGGTCACCCCGACCCGGGGGCAGCGCCCGGCGAGCGGGCACGACGAGCAGCGCGGCGAGGTCGGGTGGCAGATCTGCTGCCCGAACGTCACCAGCAGGTCGTTGATCTCGATCCAGGTGCGCTCCGGCAGGACCTCCTGCAGGGCGTACTCGGTCTGTTCCGGCGTGCGCGTCGCCACGAGGCCGAGGCGGTTCGAGATCCGGTGCACGTGGGTGTCCACGCAGATCGCCGGGATCCCGAACCCGAGACCGAGCACGAGGTTGGCGGTCTTGCGGCCGACGCCGGGGAACGCCAGCAGCGCCTCGCGGTCGGCGGGGACGTCACCGCCGTGCTCGCCGGCGACGCGGCGCGCGATCGCGCGGATCTGCCGCGCCTTCGTGTTGTAGAAACCGGCCGGGAAGATCAGCTTCGCGATCCGCGCCTCGGGCAGCGCCGCGACCGTCCGGGGCGTTTGCGCGACCGCGAACAGGCGCGCGCTCGCCTGCGCCGTCACCGCGTCCTTGGTCCGCAGCGAGATCACGCACGCGACGAGCAGGCGGAACGGGTCGCGCTTCCTCTCGACCTCGGCGAGCGTCGTCGGTCGCACGCCCTCGCGCACCGCCGCGAGGCGCCGGACGAGCCACGTGGGCGTGATCCTCGGACGCGGAACCGCAGCAGTCATTGCGGTCCTCGTGCAGCAGAGGGGCAGAGGGGCAGAGGAGCAAGGGAGCTCACGACAGCAGAGGAGCAGAGGAGCAGGGGAGCAGAGGAGCTTGTGGGAATAAAGGCCGATGTTGTGTCTTTCTCCACTGCACCTCTGCCCCTCTGCTCCTCTGCTGAGACGACTCGGGGTCGCCGTCGAACGCCCCACGAAGACACGACCACCAGGACCAACAACCCCAACGCGGCGCCAGCGAGCCCGGGCTCGAGGCCGGCGGGAAGGCGTGCCCGGTTCAGCTCCAGGAGGATGTCCAGGCCCCCACCGGCGAGCATCGACCAGACCGTGCCCGCGCCCGTGGCGCCGCGCCACGCCAAGCCGAGGGTGAACACCGGCAGGAACGCCGCGGTGAAGAACCCCCACCCTGCGATCCCGAGCACCGCCACGGTCCGCTGGCTCGCCGCCCCCAGGCCGGCCGCCGCAAGCGCAATCGCCACCGTGCTCACGCGAGCGGCCGCGATCCCCCCCTGTCGCCCGCCGAGGACGGCCGGGAGGTCGCGGGTCACGGCCGCAGCCGCGAGGTTGAGGAACGACGCCGCCGTGGACATCAGCGCCGCCAGCACGGCGACGCCCGCGACCAGCTCCGCCCAGGGCCCTAGGAACGCCATCGTCCGCGGGGCGAGGTCGTCGGGGCGTGCGAGCGAGACCGTGCCGCGCGCCACCAGCGACGAGCCTGCCAGCCCGACCGCGAGCCACACGGACAGCGTCGTCGCGAGCGCGATGGTCAGCACCGCCGGCAACGATCGGAGCTGCTCGCGGGAGCGCAGGAAGAAGAACTTCTGGACGTAGTGCGGCTGCGCGCACGTCCCCAGGCAGAAGAGCAGGTACCACGCCAGCGCCCGGGCCGGCGGGGCGCCGCCGAAACTGCCGAGCAGCTCCGGCCGCGCCGCCCGCAGCGTGGCAACGGCCGCCGCCGGTCCCCCGGCCGCGACCAGCGCGGCGCCGGCGAGCAGCAGCGCCAGGCAGGCCATCGTTGCGCCCTGGACGGCGTCGGCGACCAGCCCGGCGCGCATCCCCCCGAGCGCGGTGTACACGGTGGTGGCGAGCAAGGCCGCCCCCGCCGCGAGCACACCGGGGACCTTGAGGAAGTCCTCGCCGAGCACCGCTGCCGCGCGCGCCTGGACGGCCAGGTTCGCGACGCACCCGACGACGATCAGCGCCGCACCGATCCCGCGGGCGCCCGGCCCGAACCGCGCGCCGATCAGCTCCTGCGGCGTGAGAATCCCGTGCCGGCGAGCGAGCTCCACCACCGGCTCGCCGACCGCCCAGCACTGCAGCGCGCCGGTGAGCGGCGCGGAGAACGTGATCCAGAGCGAGCCGATCCCGACCACCGCGAAGAGCCCCGGCCCACCCACGAACGTGAACGCCGACACTGCGGCCGCCGTCCCGGCCACCCCGACCAGCCAGGGGCCGGCCCGCCGACCCGCCGCGAAGTAGTCGCTGGCGCCGTGCGTGTGACGCGCGCCCCACCACGCCACGCCGGCGGCCATCACGATGAGCGCCGCGAGAACGGTCACTTGTCGTCCTCGGGGTCGGGTGACGGCTCAGGAGCTCGAAGGCTCGGGGCGCATGTGGTCAAACGGAAAAGGTCAAAGGTCAAAGGGAAGACGCAAGGCGCCACCTCAAACGTCATGGCCTCATCTGGTCTTCCCTTTGACCTTTTCCCTCTCACGTTTTCCTTCTTCCGTTTGACCTTTTCCCTTTCACCCTTGACCTTTGTCGTTTCGGGGAAAACCTTCGAACCTGTGAACCTGCGGACCTTCAAACGTCTTCGCGTACAGCCACGGGATCAGCGGGAGCGGCAGAAAATAGAGGACCAGCAGCACCCAGACGAGGCCGCGGATCGGGTGCGCGTGCAGGAAGAAAGCCCCGGCAAGGCCCAGCGCGAGCCAGAGCGCGGTCGCCGCGAGGCCGCGGCGCAAGCCCGCAGAAGGGCGGCGGGCGAGCACGGCGCCGCAGGCCGCGATGGCCGCGAGCACCACGACGCCCGCCAGAGCCCATGGGCCAGCAGCGACGGCCACCGGGTAGGCAACGGCGAGTGCCACAGCAACGAACGGGGCCGCCGAGCGGCGTCGGGGTGCGTCCTGCATTTGCCGCAGTCTACCCTGGGACCTGGAACATTCGAGGTTCCGCCGGGAGCGAGCGAGGTGAAGCGTGAAACGGGAAAAGTGAAAGGTCAAAGGGAAGACGGGAAAGGAAGAGCGGGAGTGGGCGGCCTTAACGAATCTTTCCTTTGCCCTTCTCCGTCTTCCCTTTACCCTTTTCCGTCTTTCCTTTCACCTCTTCCTTCTTCCCTTTGACCTTTCCCGTTTGACTTTTCACCGGCGCCCCTTTGTGCTCCCTGCGCCTGTGCCGTTTAGAATACTCACGCATGCCTGCGAACCTGACCCCCCAGTACCGCGCGGCGGAAGCGAAGTTCAAGGCGGCGCACTCGCCCGAGGAGCGCCGGGCGGCCCTCGAGGAGATGCTCGCCACCATCCCCAAACACAAGGGCACCGAGAAGATGCAGGCGGACCTCAAGCGCCGCATGGCGCGCCTGCGCCAGGAGGAGGAGGTCCGCACCGCCAAGCACGGGCACGCGATCAAGGTCGAGGCGGAGGGCGCGGGGCAGGTTGTCCTCGTCGGGCCGCCGAACTGCGGGAAGTCTTCACTGCTTGCGGTGCTGACCCACGCCGAGCCGGCGATCGCCGACTACCCGTTCACGACCACCCGGCCACAGCCGGGGATGATGGCGTTCGAGGACGTCCACATCCAGCTCGTGGACCTCCCGCCGATCGCCTCCCAGCACATGGACCAGTGGCTGCCGGGCCTGGTGAGGGGCGCCGACGCCGCGCTCCTGCTGGTGGACCCGACCTCGCCGGAGGTGCCCGAGGACGTCGAGGTCGTCCGCGAGCGGCTCGCGGCGGCGCGCGCGCCCCTCGTCGGCGAGCTTCCCGCGGACGCCGACCCGCGCGACAACCCGATCGTGACGGTCATGGTCGTGACCAAGGCCGACCGCGCCCGCGACGAGGACCTCAAGGTGCTCGAGGAGCTGTACGCCGCCGAGTACCCGATCGTGAAGATCAGCGTCGCGACGCACGCCGGCCTCGAGGGGCTCAAGGTTGCGATCTGGCGGCGCTTGCAGCTCGTCCGCGTCTACTCCAAGCCGCCCGGCAAGCCGGCGGACAAGTCCGCCCCGTTCGTGCTCCCGCACGGCCACACCGTGTCCGACTTCGCCGAGCGCGTCCACCGCGAGATCGCGGAGAAGCTCCAGTTCGCGCGCGTGTGGGGCGGCAAGCTCGAAGGCCAGCGGGTGGCCCGCGACTTCGAGCTGCGCGACCGCGACGTGGTGGAACTGCACGTGTGACCGTTCGAAGGCTCGCGCGTTGGGAAGGTCCAGCCGTTGCATTTCAGGTCAAAGGTAAAGGGTTAAACGTCAAAGGGAAGACCGTAGAGGTGAAAGGGGAGACGGAAAAGGGTAAAGGGAAGACTTGTTAGGGCACCAACATACTTGACACACCCGCGTTCGGGACTTATATTGTAAGTATGAACAGCACCCCGAACCCCGAAACCCTCCAGGAAGCCATCCGGTATTTCAGCAACCCGGACGCTGCTCTGAACTTCGTCGCCACCCTCCGCTGGCCTAATGGCGCGACTTGCCCTCGGTGCGGAGCGACGGAGACTTCCTTCCTCAGCACCCGCCGCATTTGGAAGTGCAAGGGCTGCCACAAGCAATTCTCGGTCAAGGTTGGGACGATTTTCGAAGACAGCCCTATTGGCCTGGACAAGTGGCTTCCGTGCCTCTGGATGGTCGTAAACTGCAAGAACGGTGTCAGCTCCTACGAGATCGCGCGGGCGCTCGGTGTGACTCAGAAAACCGCGTGGTTCATGGCCCACCGCGTCCGGTTGGCGATGCAAACCGGTACCTTCGCCAAGATGTCCGGCGAGGTCGAAGTGGACGAGACCTATATCGGCGGCAAGGCGCGGTTCATGCACTCCAGCAAGCGGCGCGCGAAGATCACCGGGACCGGCGGCAAGGACAAGGCCGCGGTCATGGGGTTGTTGCAGCGCCACAGCGCCGAGGGGCACAGCGTCGTCAAGGTCAAGGTGGTGCCGAACGTCAAGCGCTCCACCGTGGCCCCCGAGGTCCGGCAGAACGTCGTCGAGGGTTCCGAGGTCTTCACCGACTCGCTGCGCTCCTACAATGATCTCAGCGCCGACTTCGTCCACCAAGTCATTGACCACGCCGAGCGGTACGTGGACGGCAAGGTGCACACCAACGGGCTCGAGAACTTCTGGAGCCTGCTGAAGCGTTCGATTAAGGGGACCTACACTAACGTGGAGCCGTTCCACTTGTTCCGGTACCTGGACGAGCAGAGCTTCCGGTTCAACGCCCGCAAGCTCACAGACGGGATGCGGTTCTTGATCGCGGCTGTTGGTATCATCGGAAAGCGGCTCACGTACCAGGAGCTGATCGGCACGGAGGCGCAAAGGTGAGAAACGCCAAGGACGAGGAAAACGCAGAACCGGAAAGGGCAAGCCCCGAGGCTCAGACGCCATTTGATCGGTTCTCGGAGTTCGCCCGGAAGGTGGTTGCCGTGCCGAAGAAAGAGGCGGACGAGCAGGAGCGACGTTACCGTAAGAGTAGGACTGCAAAGAGGAAACGTAACAGTTGACAGTGGTGTATCATAGTGTGTTAACCACCCAGGGGGTGACGCTATGATGTTACCGGCAGTGAACGATGGGCTACCTCTGGAATACAAGCTGAAAGAAGGGTGCGCCCGCCGGGCGGTTGACATCTCGGATATCGTGAACCAACCCCTTCTCAAGGGCGTAGTGTGGATCTCGGGTTTGAGCCTGCTGGAAGAGCTCCCGGGCCTCCTGATCTGTAATGCCGGTCCGTTCGGCAAGGATCGCAGCGAGCCGGTTGTGGTCCGCCCGGATACTGTCTAGCCGCTCGAGAAGCATCTTCTCTTCCAACCGCACCCCGCCGGGAACCTCGAAGCCCACGCCGTGAAACATGAATGTCGCGTGCGGGCAGGTATAGCGCTTCTCCCCGGCCAGAAAGACGATGTTACCGATTGAGTCAACGTTGCCGACATTGTGGGTAATCAGGTGCGTTCCGAGCCCACGAAGGACGTTGTATATGTTCATTCCGCACATGACGCTCCCGCCGGGGGTCGAGAGCATCAGATAGATGGCCGGTGCCCCTTGGGTTGCGAGTTGACTGCACAGACCGAGGAGTTGTTCGGACGAATTCGGGTTGATCTCGGCAGAAAAAGAGACGTAGGGGATCGGTGGCACAACGGCCGTGTTTGGCACTCCTTGGATGTTTGCTGTCATTGGCGGTTCTCCCATGAAGCTCTAGACTTCACTCGCTGCGCCCCCAGGCCTTCAATCCCCACTCCTTCTTCTTGTTTCGTACGAATGGTGTCTTCGGGTTGCTCTCCATATCACGGTAGAGCAATGCGTGAACGTTCTTCTTGAAACTCGGTGATTTCGATTGGTAGCCGCCTGCTTCAAGAGCATCGGCTATGGCCGCGGAGCCTGCGAAGTGTCCGAGCATGGCAAGAAACCGTTCAGCAGCCTGTTTGACTGGCAACCCAGCGTAAGGAGCACCGCCAAGTGCCGGACCTGCCTTTGCGATGGACTGAAGCCGCTCTTCCGCTTCCCTCACCGCTGCCTGAAGGGATTGGGCTCGCTGTGAAGCGCGCGCCAGGTCTTGCTTGGCTAACTCTAGTTCCTGTCGGAGATCGATAAGAACCTGTTCATAGGCACTCTGCAGAGGCATATTCATCTTGACATCCTCCCATCAAGGACGTAGAGTGGTTGCGAGTTGTGGTTGCGCCCTCGGGGCGACCCGGACCACGCGGCAACGCGGTCCGGGTCTTCTGCCCTCAAGGCCCCTCGGGCTCAAACCCTCCTCATAGGTATCCTGCCTTTCCCGGCGCCGCGGTGTGTCAGCCAGACACCCACCGCGGCGTTCGGCTTCTCGGGGTCATTGTACGAGCCTCACCGCCCGCTGTCAACTCCCGCTCCTACTTGTTGTCTTTGGCCGGAATTAGGCGACCGCGCCCGGCATTCTGAAGAACGTCGGTTCTTGAGTTAGTTCATTCAACCTATTATCTTCATACGTTTTGCGCTCTAGCCGGCTTGCGGAAATGTAGTCAACCAATGTGCTACTCAATCAAGTCAGAATTGCCTGACTTTCCTACCTTAGTTACTAAGTTCCCCCAAATCCTCCCAAAAGTGGAGATTTCGGGAGACTAAGGGAAATCACCCTTGGGGTGTTTTAGGTATATTAGTGCCCTTGTTAGGCCCGCCCACTCCCGTTCTTCCTTTCCCGTTTTCCCTTTGACCTTTCCCCTTTTCCCTTTGACCTCATGGGTTCGAAACATGGATCGTGAGAAAATGAAGCGCTGGAGGTCCGCATGAGAAACGCACCGACGATCGCTGCCAGGCACCCGTTCGTCGTCGAGGTCGAGCCGGGCACGTACTACTGGTGCCGCTGCGGCCGCTCGGGCACGCAGCCGTTCTGCGACGGCTCGCACAAGGGGACCGAGTACTCGCCGATGCAGGTGGAGGTCACCCAGAAACAGAAGATCGCCTTCTGCGGGTGCAAGCACACGGGCGACCAGCCCCGGTGCGACGGCACCCACAAGACGCTTGCGTGATCCGATCGTGAGCCGACGTTGGCCGACGCTCCTCGTCCCCCGGGTTCCCGGATCGCGCGCGGGCTGATCGCCGTTCTGGCGGTGGCGCTGGCGGTGGCGGCGCTGGCAAACCGGGCCGAATGGCTCCGAACCCACCGCGATGCGCTCTCCCTCGTGGTGTCCACAGGACTCTCTTCACGCCAACCGGCGGTCGCGGCGGACGCGCTCTGGGATCCCGACCCCCTGCGCTCGCGTCTTGCCGTGGCCCGTGGACTGCTCGCCGAGGCCTACGACCCCGACGCGTTCTCGAAGCTGCCTTTGCGCGAAGCCGCCGATGCCGCGTCGCGGCTCGAAGAGCGCCTCGATGTCGCGCGGGGGATCGCGGCCGACGCGCTCGTCCGGCTCCCGGCGGGCTGGCAAGCCGCGATGATCCTCGGCAGCGCCACCAACCGGATCTGGACCCTGCAGGGGAACCCGCGTCTGTTCACCGAGCGGTCGGCCTGGGAGGGTCCCCTGCGGGCCGCCGCGAAGCTCTCTCCTGGGCAGGACGAGCCGCTGCGTCCGCTCGCCGTGGCGTGGCTCGAGACCTGGCCGCTGCTGTCATCGACCCAGCGCGTCGAGGCGCGGGAAACGCTGCGCCGGGCGTTCGCCGATCCCGACACGTTCAGGCAGTACGCCCCGTTGTGGCTCGCCGCGGCGACGGACCGGGAGGAAGTCTTCTCGCTCGTGCCGGATGTCCCTTGGGGATGGTCCGCCGTCGAGGGCAGCCTCGCCGCGCGGGAGGACTGGGACGGGTTCTGCGCGGCGCGCCGTCGCCGCGATCTGGCCATCCGCGCGTCGGCCGACCGCCGAGTCGGCGAGGCTGCCGAGCACCTTCGGGGCGGGGACCGAATGGGCGCTCGTTCGCTGGTTCTCAGTGTGGTGGACGAGATGCCGGCCGACCGTCGTTTCTCGGGAACACTCGCCTCCGCCCTCGCCAACTGCCCCCCCGGTCCCGTGACCGCCTCCGCGTCGGCGGTCAGGCGTTGGCTCGACCTGGCGCTGGACGGTTTCATGCGTGGGCGGACGTGGTTGCCGCCCGACGCCTTGGCGCGTCTGGCCGCGAGCGCCGGCGATCTCCCGGCTCCCGTGGCGTCGCTCGCCGCGCTCGCCGCCGGCGACCTTTCCGCGGCGGAGGTGTTCGAACGGCGCGCCGAAGCGGGCCGCACCGAGACCTGGGCGCCATACTGGGTCGCCAAGGCGCGCGTGTTCGCAAGGGCTCACCGCGTCGCGGAGGGCCGGGCGGCACTCGGGCGAGTCAACCGGAACTGGGCGGTGTCGCTCCCGGTCCTCGAGGCGCGAGTCGTCCTCGCCGAAGCCGCCGGGAACGCGACCGCGCTCGAACAGGCCCGTTCCCAGCTGGACGGGGCCGCCGCCGTTTCCTGGCCGGCCACGGCCTGGGTGTGGCGCGGCCCGGCCGCTCGCCTCGACATGTACGCCGTCCGGGATGCTTCCGGGTTCAAACTCACGCTCGAGGACTTCCCGCCGCGGGGGGCGGTCGTGCAGGTGAGCCTCGACGGCACGCCGGTGGCCGTTGAACCCGCGTTCGACCGCGAAGGCCTGAGCGTGGCCGTGCCGGTCCCGCGCGGCCCGCACCTCGTGGAGATCACGGCCGTTGCTGGCGGGCGCGTCGCGCCCGGCGAGTTGAGGTTGCAAGAGAAGTAAAAGAGTAGAGGTAAAAGGTAAAACGGAAGACGTGAGACGTAAGACGTAATACGTAATACCAATTTGCCATCGAACATGTCATTCCGAGGAGCGGAGCGACGAGGAATCTGGGTGGGGGAAAGCCTGGATCTGCCAGCCCCCTCCCAGATCCCTCGCTGCGCTCGGGATGACACCTTTGCTCTACGACTGATGGCAAATTGGTATAAGACCTAAGACCTAAGACCTAAGACTGAGGCAATCCTCGTCTTCCCTTTGACCTCTTACCTTTGCCCTTTGTCCTCTTCTCGTCGAGCAACGAGCGCCGCTCCCACCACAATCGCCAGCGTCACGCTGTTCGCGGGCAGCGTGAGCCCGAAGTCGAAGCACGAGTGGACGGCGACGGCGGCGAGCGCGCCTAGGGCGGCAAGCGCGGCACCGCGATCCTCCGAGCGCTCACCGTCGCGAAGCAGGGGGACGAGCCCCATGACCGAGGCCGCAAGGCCCACCACGACGAGAGCCGCGCCCACCAGACCCGTTGTGACCAGGATCTCCAGCAGGTCGTTGTGCGCGTGCCAGTACCAGACGGACGTCAGCTGTGGCGGCACGACCAGCGAAAAGGCATCGCGGAACGTCGAGAGGCCGGTGCCGGTCAGGGGGAACCGCTGCCAGAGCCGCCACGAATGGCGATACACCTCGAGCCGTTCGTTCCACGTCAACTCGTATTGGGAGGTTCCGAGCCAGCGGCCCAGCCCCTGCTGCAGGCCGATGAACGCCACGGCGCCGATCCCGACCAGACCAGCCAGGATCCCTGCGGCCCCGATGCGCCATCCCTTGCGGCGCCTCGCCAGGAGCAGCCCCTGGACGGCGGCGCCGGTGCACGCGGCGATCAGACCGGCGCGCGAGCCCGTGAAGGCGAGCCCGACGAACAGGGTCAGCCACACCATCACGGGAGGCGCGACCATGACGATGCGACGATCCGGGCGCGGGTCGTTTCCGGCGCGCCGGACCGCCCACCACCCCCACGCGAACGTCACCGACAGCGCGAGCTCGAGGTAGAGCGCCAGGTGGTCGGAGTTGATGAAGCTGCCTCGCAGCCGGGTCGACGCGTTCGGGACCTGGAACCCCCAGATCGCCGTCGGCGAAAGGGTCAGGTTGGTGGCGCCGAGCAGCACCTGGAAGAGCGCGGATGCCACCAGGGCAGCAGCCAGGACACGCCGATCCCGGCGGTCGACGGACGCGGCGGCCGCCGCGAGCATGCAGGCGGCAACCGCGAACCAGTTGAGGGCGGCGGCTCGCGACGCGGCGGGGTTGAGCGAGAGCGTGCTCGCCGCGTTCCGTTCGAAACCGGCCACGCGCACGACCTGGAGGGCGTCGGCCTGGAGACGTGCATGTTCCGGCGCGAGATTCCGTACAATGGCGCCCGGGACCGTCGCAGCCTGAATCGCACCTAGAAGCGCGACACCGGCGATGCAGGCCGACGGGAGAGCGACAGGGCGCACCTCCGCGAGACGCGGGGCAACGATCGCGGCAACGGCGAGGAGGAGGAACGCGGTGACCTGGATGACGGTGTGGCTCCACGGCAGGACGCTTCCGAACGGCAGCGGGAGGAACAGCACGAGCGCCGCAAGGGCCGCCAGCACGAGCCGGAAGAAGAGCAGGCTGAGATTCCACCGGTTGCCGATCGCCATGCCCGGCGATTGTATGCGAACGGCGGCGCTTTCGGCGCTGGTGCTGCTGGCGGCCGGGAGTGCACGCGCGCAGTTCGTGCAGTACACGGCTCCGGGCAGTCTCGCCGAGGAGCAGGTCCCCACCAAGGATCGCCTCAAGGCCGCGATGGACGAGGCAACCTACCATCTGGGACCGCTTCAGGTCGCTCCATGGCTGGCCCTCAAGGACGTGGCCTACGTCAACAACGTCTACGCGACGGCTACGGACCTGCAATCCGACGTCACCGCGACGCTTGGCGCCGGCGCGCAGGCCTACCTGCCCCTCGGCCACAGCATGACCCTGGGCATGTATGCCCTGCCGGAGTACGTGTGGTGGCACGATCTCTCGAACCGGAGAGGGTGGAACGGCGCTGTCGGCGCCGGGCTTTTCGGCTACTTCAACCAGATGACCGTGGAGGTCCAGGCCGGCGGCTCGCGCACCCAGCAGTATGCGTCTTCGGAGGTCGAGGTGCCGGTGAACCTGGAGGACAAGCGAGTCTCGGCGCTGGTCGAGGTCCAGGTGATGGGGAAACTGTCTCTGTTTGCACGAGGCGGCGTGGACCAGTGGCGGTACAACCAGCGCGGCCTCACGCCTGACCTTGCGAGTCAACTGATCCTACTCGACCGCGACGAGAAGCGCGCCGGCGGCGGCGTGCGGTACCACTTCACCAAGACGATCTCGCTCGGCCTCGGCGTGGAGCAGTACACGACTGATTTCGTGCACCCCGAGAACCCGCAATCGAACTCGGGGTCCGCCCCGATCGCGGAATTGAGCGTCAAGGCCGGACACCTGTCGGTCAACGTCAACGCCACCGCTCTCGACCTCAAGCCGAACGAAGTGTCGAAATTCGTCCCGTACAGCGGAACCAACGGCGGCTTTCGGGTAGGGTTCCGGCCGGCCGGAAGGTTGGAGTTCGAGTACTACGGCGGCCGCAACCTCGTGTACTCGGTCGAGCAGGGGGTTTCGTATTACCTGGACCAGCGGACCGGTATCGCCGTTCAGTCCGAGCTCGGCTGGCGCGCGACCGGCCGGATCTTCTTGGAAACCGGTCACGACGACTACGTTTTCGAGTCTGCGGGTACCGCGGGGAGGACCGACGACCTCAGGGCCTACGGTGTGACGTTCAACATCCGTCTGGGCCGCGTGGCAAGCCTGGCGGTCGGCGGAGATCGGACGGACTACACCTCCACTGTTGCCGGATACGACCGTTCGGTCACGCAGGTCCGGACCGGGCTTCAGTTCTCCAGCGGGAAAGCGCAGTGGTGGTGATACAATTCGGGCCCCTGGAGCGCGAGGAATGACCCTGATTCCACAGCACGATGCCCACCCGATGCCGCAGCGACCCCTGGCAGCAGTTCTTTCGGCCTGTCTGGGCCTCGCAATTCTCGTGACGGGCGGGCTGGTTTCGGCGCAGGACCAAGCGTCGTCCGGGTACCGGATCGGCCCGAAGGACCTCCTCGAGATCAAGGTCTTCGAGGTGCCCGAGCTGAACATCGAGCGGCGGGTCTCGGAAGAGGGGACGATCAACCTGCCGCTCATCGGCGACGTGCCGGTCCGCGGCCTCACCGATACCGAGCTGGCCGACCGGCTCAAGGCCATGCTCGAGTCGAGGTACGTCCAACGGGCCTCGGTCGCCGTGCAGATCCGGGAGTTCCGCTCGAAGCCGATCTCGGTCATCGGCGCCGTCAAACAGCCGGGGAACCTCGCGTTCTCCGGGCGCTGGACCCTGCTCGAGGCGCTCTCCGCGGCGGGCGGGCTCAGCGACGAGCACGCGGACAAGATCTACGTCCTCCGCCGGGCCGACAACGGCCTCTCCGATCAGATCACCGTCAACGTGGACGACCTCATGGTGCGGGGGGATCCGGACGCCAACATCCCGATCTTCGCCAACGACCTCATCAACGTGCCCGCCAGGGTCACCGTCACGGTGTTCTGCCTGGGCGAAGTCGCCAAGCCCGGGGCCGTCGAATTCCAGAGCACCGAGAGGATCACGCTTCTCACCGCCATCGCGCGCGCCGGCGGTCTCACCGACCGGGCCTCGCACACGATCCAGGTGAAGCGGCGCGACCGCAGCGGACATGACGTCGCCAGCGAGGTCAACTACAAACGCATCGTCGCCGGCAAGGAGCCCGACTTCGAGCTCCGGGGCGGCGATGTCGTGATCGTGAAGGAGTCGTTCTTCTAGATGGCCAGCCAACCCCCCGCGGCGTTTGAGCCGACGTTCGCGTTGCCGGACCCCGAGAGCGAGTTCCACATTTCGCAATGGCTGGAGATGGTCCGCCGGCGCCGGAAGCTCATCGGGGTGGTGGCCGGGGCGGTGGTCGCGGTTTCGCTCATCCTCTACGCCATCACGCCGCGGGTCTACCGGGCGACGACCGTGCTCCAGATCGAGCGGCGGTCGAGCACGAACCTCGCCATCGGCCAGGCGGCTATGCCGTACGACGACTGGGTGGACGCGCAGTCGTTCTACCCGACCCAATACAAGCTGCTTCAAAGCAGAGGCCTCGCCGAACGGGTCGTCAAGAACCTGCGCCTCATCGACGACCCGAACTTCAACCCCGGCCGCGCTTCGTTGCTTCCGTCCTCTTCGGCGCCGAACGCCACGGCCGACATGGACGCCACCGCCCTGGGCGGGCTGGCTGGCCGCGTCCTCGGCGGCATCGAGGTGAACCCGATCCGCAACACCCGTCTGGTCGAGATCTCCTACACCGCGACGAGCCCGGATCTCGCGACCAGGATCGCCAACGGCATCGCGGACGCCTTCATCGACTGGGGCGTCGAGACCCGCTTCGCCACGGTGGGACGCGCGTCGAACTTCCTCGCGTCGCAGATCGAGGCGATCAAGCAGGAGATCCAGGACAAGGAAGCGCAGCTTCAGGCGTATTCGCGGCGGTCCGACATCGTCGCGCTCGACCCCTCCTCCAACGTGACCCTCCAGCGACTCGAAGGGCTCAACCGGGACTACGTGACGGCGGTCTCGGACCGCATCACCAAGGAGGCGCGCTACCAGGAGCTGAGCAGTTCGCCCGACGACGCCGTCGCGGACACCTTCTCCGGCGGACTGATCGCGCAGCTGCACGGCGACCAGATGAAGCTCGAGCGCGACTACGCAACCAAGCTCAACACCTACAAGCCGGATTGGCCCGCGATGCTGGAGCTGAAGGCGCAGATCGACAAGGGCAGGCAGCACCTGGCCGACGCCACGCAGGAGATGGTCGCCAAGGCGCGCGACTCCGCCAAGGCGGAGTACCAGGGCGCCCAGCGCCGCGAGGAGGCTCTCACCGCCGAGCTGAAACACCAGAAAAGCGACGCGATGCAGCTCAACTCCGCGGCCGTCGAGTACAACAACCTCAAGGTCGAGGTCTCGACGCGGCGCACGCTTCTCGACGAGCTGGTCAAGCGCCAGTCGGAGACGGAGGTCACGGCCCGTCTGGAGGGGACGCGGGACTCCAACGTCATGATCGTTGACCGGGCGCTGGTGCCGAGCGGCGCGTACCGACCGTCGCTGCAGCGCAACCTCGGCCTGGGCCTCGTGCTCGGGTTCGGCCTCGGGCTCGGGGTGGCGTTCTTCCTGGAGTACCTCGACCGGACGGTCAAGACGCCGGAGGACGTGGATCGAATCCTGGGATTGCCGCTGCTTGCCGTCATCCCCGATGTTTCGAGCGGCAGCGACGGCTACGGCTACGCTCGCGGCTACTACGGTCGCGGGAGCAGGACGAAACATGCCGGGCCGCCCCGCCGGGTCTACGCCGAGGGCGTCGCATCGCCGCTCCCGGAAGGCAGCAAGATCGAGCTTCTGCCGCACGCAATGCCGCGACTCGCCGTCTCCGAGGCGTACCGTTCGCTGCGGACCGCCTTGCTCCTCTCCACGGCCAACGGCCTGAAGAGCGTCGTGATCAGCTCGGCGATCCCCGGGGAGGGCAAGACCGCCATCTCGGCCAACCTTGCGGTCGTGCTCGCTCAGCTGGGCAAGCAGGTGTTGCTCATCGACGGGGACCTGCGCAAACCCCGCCTGCACGAGGTCTTCGGCGTCCCCAACCGCGTGGGCCTCGTCAGCTATCTCACGGGGAGCGCAACGGAGGAGGCCGTGATCCTCCCCACGCAGGTCGCCAACCTGAGCTTCACGCCATCGGGGCCGATGCCGCCGAACTCGTCGGAGCTCCTCTCGTCCGAGCGGATGCTCGACTTCGTGGCGAAGGCCTATCAGCGTTTCGATTTCGTCGTGCTCGACAGCCCGCCGGCGCTGCCCGTCACCGATGCGACCGTCCTCGCCTCGATGGCCGATGGCCTTATCCTGTGCGTCGGCTCCGGGATGGTGCTGCGCGAGGACGCGCGCGCCTGCCGGCAGCGCTTCCAGCTGGCCGACATCCGGGTGCTCGGCGTCGCCCTCAACTTCTACCGGGAGCGGCGCGGCCGGTACGGCAAGCGCTACCGCAGCTACGAGGCCTACGTGAAACACACGGTCGGCGCCAGGGACGCGAAGGCTTGATCCCGAATGGTGGACCTGCACGCCCACCTGCTGCCCAGCGTTGACGACGGCGCCGACGCGCTCGAGGATGCGGTCCGGATGTGCCGGCTTGCCGCGGCCGACGGCGTCACGGCCGCGGTGGCGACCCCCCACCAGCGGCACGAGTGGTGGCCCAACGCCGACCGCAACGACCTCAGGACGCGGTTCGAGAGCCTCCTCGCCGCGGTCGGGCCGGCGCCCGCTCTCTCGTTGGGAGCGGAGATCCGGGTGGACTCCGATTTGCTCGCGGAGATCGACCTGCTTCCGGACGGCAGCCTGCTCCCGCTGGCCGGGTCGCGCTACCTCCTGCTCGAGCTGCCCCCCATCCGCGTTGGCCCGGATCCTCGCGCCGTCGTGCACGAGCTGGCAGTCGCGGGGTGGAGGCCGGTCCTGGCGCACCCTGAGCGCATTCCATGGCTCGCCGAGGAGACTTCTTCGCTCGTCGAGCTCGCGGAACGCGGCGCCCTGCTACAGCTCACCGCGATGAGCGTCACCGGCGCGTTCGGGCGGCGCGCGAAGGAGTGCTGCGCGTTCCTGCTGGACAACGACCTCGCGCACTTCGTGGCCTCGGACGCTCACGACACGTCCAAGCGTCCGCCCGTGCTCTCCGAGGCGTTTCGTGTCATCGCCGAGGGCTGGGGGAAAGCGCGCGCCCGCCGGCTCACCGACGACAACCCGAGAGCGGTCCTCGAAGACCGCGCAATTCAGAAGGACGTGGCGTGATGAAGCAACTTGAGACCGCCTTTGCAAGGCCTCGCTCTTTTGCTGCAGCAGAGGAGCAGAGGAGCATGGGAGCAGAGGAGCAAGAGACGATCCAGGCCGAGCCTGCCTTTTTCTCCTCTGCCCCTCCGCCCCTCTGCTCCTCCGCTGTCGTGAGCCCCTCTGCGCCTCCGCCCCTCTGCTCCTCCGCTGTCGTAAGCCCCTCTGCTCCTCAGCCCCTCTGCTCCTCTGCTGCCTCCCAACCCATGAGTCTGCGAGCGGGCCTTCTGACGGCGATCCTCCTCTGCTTCGCGCTCGCAGCACAGGCGGCCGACCCGTTCTACATGCGCCTCCTGCGGCAGGGCACCGACGCGTTCAACCGGCGTGACTTTCCGGCCGCCGTGCGCCAGCTTCGCGTCGCGTGTTTCGGCCTGCTGGACGAGCCGGAGCTGCTGGCCGACGGGCTCGTGCGGCTGGGGCTTGCGCAGGCCTCTGCCGGCGACACCGCGGGGTTTGCCGAGACGTTCCAGCGGCTGGCCGAGGTCGAAGAGCGGTTCGGGGGCTACAGCAAGGCCTCGATCCCGAGCGACGTTCGGGATGTTTTCCAGCAGCTGGTGGTCAAGCTCATTCCGCGGCCCACCCTCGCGGAACGTCCTGCGATAGCGCGGCTGATGCCGCTCCCGAGCACCGCCGGAGCGACCGCGGCGCCGACCCGTCCGGCCGTACCCTCACCCGTCCGGACCGCAACCGTGGCGCCGCCCACGGCCACACCTGCTGCGGCCGCCACCCTGGTTCCAACAGCAACACCGACCCGTTCGGCCGTACCATCGCCTGGCCGGTCCGCGACCGCGGTGGCTCCCACGACCGCGCTTGCCGTGGGTGCCACTTTGGTTCCGGCGACACCAGCGAGCATTTCGGCCGTACCCTCACCCAGCCGGACCGGGGCCGTGGCCGCGCCCACGCCCACGATCACACCAGTTGTGGCCGCCACCCCGGTCCCGACCGTGGAGCCAACCCGCACGCCGGTTCCGACGCCAAGGGAAACGCCTGTCTCGGCCGCGCCTGGGCCGTCCGCGGCCTCGTCGGGGGTCGAGCCGGCAACGTCGTCGGGGTCGCTCACGAGCCCGCCTTCCGTCGCCCCGTCGCCATCGCCGGCGGCGGCCTCGTCCCCGAAGCGGGTCCCCACGGCGGCGGAGCAGCGCGAGCTCGATGCGATCCAGGAGTTGGTGCGCAAGGAGAAGATCGGCGACGCCCTGGCCCGGGCGCGGCGTCTGGCCGACGCGCACGCGGACCTCGCGGAGGCGCAGTTCGTGGCGGCCGAGCTGGCCTATCGCACGATGCGGTGGCCGGAAACCGTCGCGTACTTTCGGCGCGCCGGCGACCCGGGCGACGGGCGCCCGTTGCTGCTCTTCTACGAGGCCGTGGCAGTTTACGAGACCGGCGATGTCGAGCGTGCAGCGGCTGTTCTCAAGAGAGCACTGCCGAAAATCCGGCGCACGAGCTACGTGGAGAGCTACGTCCAGAAGATACTGAGTCCGGGCGCCGCGACCACCCGCAAGCCTTGACAGCCTTTGCCTGGCGCTGCTAACCTGAAGCGTAGGAGGGCCCGCCCGGTGATCGGGGAACGCGTCTCGCGCGTTGAGTCGTTGTTCGACTTCAAACGCCTGGTTGCCGTCGCCATCGTCTTGGGCGCTGCCGTCGCACACGCGGCACCTCCGACGATGACCCCGAGTGTCATCACGTGCCTGTCGAAGGACGGCAACACACTCGTGTCCCTGTCGTTGAAGCCCGAGATCGGTTGGAGCTCCGTGCGGGTGTATTTCCGCAAAACCGGCTCGCCCGACTTCTACTACCTCGAGTTGCGGTCCGACGGGATGGGCAACTACTGGGGCACCCTGCCGCGGCCCGACGCGGGGACGCGCTCGGCGGACATCCAGTTTGCCGTGAAGGATGGTGAGGGAGTCGAGACCCAGTCCCCCCTGCAGACGGTAAGCGTGACGTCCACCTGCACAACGAGTCTGTCCCCCGAGCAAGAGCGCTTCGCGCACAACCTCGTGATCGGCGAGACCGTGATCAGCCAGGCCGGAGCCATGCTGGCCGGCTGGCAGTGCAACGGAGTTGTGTCGCGCATCAATGTGAACGGACAGCTCCGGCCCGACGCGACGTGCCGCGCCGTGTTGATTGCGGCAGCAGCCGGCGCAACGGAGAGGATCTTGCTGCCCGCTGCCCTGCTGGGCGGCGCCGTGCTGGGCGGCATCATCATCCACAACAACGAGAACCCCGAGTGCTCCGCCTGCCGGGTGACGAGACCCTAGCGACCGATTGGATCGTTGGCTATCGGGCACGCCTTCGGGTGTGCCTGTTGCTTTTCTGGGGGCCACATGTCCTCCCGCCCTGCAGAGGGGCATGGGAGCAGAGGATCAAGAGACGAGTAAGGCCGAAGCCGTTTCTTGTTCCTCTGCTCCTCTGCTGTTCTCGGACCTTCGGTCAGCTCGCTTGACCGCTCCTATCGCTCCTGCTAAGAGTGTGCGCGAAACGCAATGCTGATCGCCCTCGACGACCCGCGGCAGGTCTGGCTCCTGGTGCGCACGAAGCCCAAGCAGGAGTTCGCCCTGGTGCAGGCCCTCGCGGGCCGTGGCATTGAGGCGTACTGCCCGAAGGTACTCGAGCCGCGCTGGCACGCGCGTGCCCCGCACGTCCCGGTGCCACTGTTTCCGTCGTACGTCTTCGCGCAGTGCATCCTGAAGGAGAAGTTCGCGGCGGTTCGTTACTGCTCCGGCGCATCCAGCATCGTTCGCTTCGGCAGCGAGTTCGGCGCGGTCGAGGACCAGGTCATTGCATCGCTGCGCGAGCGGGAAGGGGAGCGCGGCTACCTCGTGTTCGCCGACGCGCGCCGTGCGCCCGCAAAGGGATCGCGCGTGCGGGTCGTGCAGGGGCCGTTGCAGGGTTTCGAGGGCATCGTCACCCACTACCTCCCCGCCAAGGACCGCGTCCGTCTCTTGCTCACGATGGTGGGCGGTGTGCGCAACGTCGAGGTGGATGCCCGTCACATCCGTAACGCATAGCTGTCGCCGGCCAAATGAAGTCGAGAGTTTCTGACGCGGCGGGGTGAGAAGCGTTGGTAGTCGGCGTCATCCGCGCCGGAGGCGCGAGGTGGTGTTGGTTCGGGTATCGAGTAGGGTTG
>JBEKAA010000047.1:0-22087 GCA_050018455.1 Thermoanaerobaculaceae bacterium
CGCCTGGATTCACCGCTACAACACCCGGCGCCCGCACTCGGCCCTCGGCTACGTCAGCCCCGCCGAGTACCGCGCCCAACAAGGACTCAAGGTGGCTTGACTATGGGGGAGCACTACACGGTGTCTCTGCACCCGCTGGGACCGACGTTCCGGGGTCCGGGGAGACGAGCAGAGGAGAAGAGAGGACAGTTCGAAGGTTCGACAGCGCAAGGCAAAAGGCCAAACTGACGATGTCAAACGAAAGACCATGAGCACGAGGCCATGGCCGTTCCGGCTTCTCGTCTTCCCTTTGACCTTTCCCCTTTCACCTTTGACCCCGCCGCTGGCTGACGGCTGAGAATCGGCCCGTTCAGTTCGTCGGCAGGTTCATGCGGCGCAGCAGGGCCTGGAAGCGCGGCTCGGAGCGCAGGGTCTCGAACTCTGGGTAAAGATCGAGATAGGGCATGTTCGGATCGCGCGCCTCGAAACCCTTCTCCAGCCATTCGAGGGCTTGGACCTTTTCCCCGGCGATCGCATACAGCTGCGCAATGTCATTCGGAAGCACATAGGTCGTGCGACCGCGTGCTGCCAGCAAGTCCGCCGCGCGGATCATCGCGCCCCGGTAGCCCGATTGGGCGTACCCCTGCGTCAAGGCTTCGTTCATTTCACGGTCGCCGGCATAATACGCATTCAGCTCGGCCAAAGACTCTTCATACTTGGCCTTACGGAAGAGGTCATATGAGAGGCTCCCGTGCGCCATGGGATTCTGTGGAGAGGTTCTGAGCAGGTTGCGCCACTGGACGATGGCCTCATCATACCGGCCTGCAGACTCCAAGAGAAAACCATGGTGGATGTGGACCAACTCGTTGAGCGGGTCTAATTGCAAGGCTCGCTGGATCTCTGCCATCGCTTCTTCTGGGCGTTTCATGATCATCAGGTAATGCGAGAAGAGTGAACGGACATCCGGAAAGTTAGGATTGAGCTCGATGGCCCTCTTGAACTCTGCTTCGGCGCCAGCCCAGTCCCATTCATAAAGATAGTCAAAGGCAGCCAACGCCGCATGCCCTTCCCCGAGTGTGCTATCCAACTCTATGGCCTTCAGAGCGGCGGCCTTTGCCTTCGGACCCGCCTCACGTGGCGCCGTGTACCCCGCCTGTTGGCGGTCGATCCACACAAAGGAAACGCCCGCGTAAGCGGGAGCGTAATTCGGGTCCTTCTTCAGCGCCAGCTCGAAGTATTCGAGCGCAGCCCCGAGGTCCTGTGGAGTAAGTCTGTACGAGCACTGCATGCCCTTCAGATAGGCCTCGTAGGCTTCGGGGTTGACTGTGTGGGTGGTGGCGAGGCGGGTCTGCTCCGCTGGGAGCAGCTTGAGCGCCAGCGCCGAGGCCACGTTGCGGGCGACGTCGCTCTGCAACGCCAAGATGCCGGACATCTCCCGCTCGAAGCTGTCCGCCCAGAGCTGCGTCTGCCCCCGCACCCGGATCAGCTCCGCCGTGATCCGCACCCGGCTCCCCTCCCGCTGCGCACTCCCTTCCAGCACGTACTCGACACCGAGCTCCCGCCCGATCTGGTCGATCGGCGTTTCGGTCTTCTTATAGCGCATCACGGAGGTCCGCGCGATCACGCTCAGCGTGTCCGGGTGCAACCGCCCCAGCTGCGCGATCATCTCCTGGGTCAGGCCGTCCGACAGGTACTCCTGGTCCGGGTCGCCCGAGAGGTTGGCAAAGGGCAGAACGGCCATTCGGATCGCCTGCCCGCCGTTGCCCCGCCCCAGCAGCCGGCTGCGCACGCCGCCCGCGTCGAGTGCCAGCGCCAGCACCGCGAGCGCCACGACCACGTTCGCCGCCGCGAGCCACGGATGCCGGCGGACCGAGCGCTGCAGCGACCCCCACAGCGGCGCGGCACCCTCGACATCCACGCCTCCCAGCGCGGCCAGCACCTCGCTCCCGCTCGAGTACCGTTTCTCGGGCACCTTCGCCAGGCACTTCCCGATCACCGCCACCAGATCGGGCGGTACGCTCGCAGGCAACGGCGCCGGCTCCTCCTTGAGAATCGCCGCCACCGTGTCGGTCGCCGTTGCCCCACGGAACGGTCGCTGCCCTGCCAGCATCTCGTACAGCACCACCCCGAACCCGAACACGTCCGCCCGCTGGTCCACCGGTAGCCCGCGCGCCTGTTCCGGCGCCATGTACGCCACCGTCCCCAGAACCCGCCCAAACTCCGTCGCCCCCGTCGGCGCGTGCGTCAGCGTGTCCGCCTCCCCCAGCGGCACGCCTTCCACCAGCTTTGCGAGACCGAAGTCCAGGATCTTCACCGCACCGTGCTTTGTCAGGAACACATTTGCCGGCTTCAGGTCCCGGTGCACGATCCCCTTCTCGTGCGCCGCCGCGAGCCCCCGCGCGATCTGCACCGCGACACCGATAGCTTCGCTGGCCGGGAGCGCGCCGCGTTCGATCTTCTCCTTGAGCGACTCCCCTTCGAGCAGCTCCTCGACCAGGTACGGCACCCCCTCGAACGTGCCGACATCGTGGACCTCCAGGATGTTGGGGTGCGAGAGCGCCGCGGTCGCCCTCGCCTCGCGCTCGAACCGCCGGAGGCGCTCCGCGTCCTCTGCGAACTCCGCCGGCAGCACCTTGATCGCCACGTCGCGGCCCAGGCGCGTGTCGCGAGCGCGGTACACCAAGCCCATCCCACCCGCGCCGAGCAGCGCGACGATCTCGTACGGACCTAGGCGAGCGCCCGGCTGCACTTCCCCGTCCCTTCTTTGAGTTGATTGTAGCGCTGCCACAATGCAGGGGTTGCCCGGAAGATCTCCTTCCGGCAATACCAAATCAGAGTCCGAGCGAGCGGCTCATACCAGTTTGCCATCGAACATGTCATTCCGAGGAGCGGAGCGACGAGGAATCTGGGTGGGGGAAAGCCTGGATCTACCAGCCCCCTCCCAGATCCCTCGCTGCGCTCGGGATGACACCCGAACCCAGGGGGCGGCGTCTCGGCGCACTCGGCCGGGTCGCAGCAGGTGTTGCAGACCCGTTTGAACGCCTTGTAGCGCCTGAGGACGACCCCGGTCGAGAGGAAGTCGTCGCGCACCGATTCCTTCCCGAGCAGGGCGGTGCTCAGGTACTTCTTGTTGTCGTCCGGGAACACGGTCACGACGACCGCCTTCGGACCGAGCTCGTTCTGCACCTTGAGGGCGCCGATGAAGTTGGCGCCCGAGGAGATGCCGACCCCGAGGCCGAGCTCAGCCGCCAGCTTCTGAGCCATGACGATGGCGTCGCCGTCGTCCACCCCGACGACACGGTCGAGCACGCTCAGGTCGACGATCCGCGGTATGAACTCGTCGGAGATCCCCTGGATCCGGTGCTTCCCGACCTTGCAGCCGGTGGACAGGGTCGGCGAGTTGGCGGGCTCGATCGGGTGCAGCTTGACCGCCGGGCGCCTGCCGCGCAGGAACCTGCCTACGCCCATGATCGTGCCCCCGGTACCCACGCCGGCCACGAAGGCGTCGGGCTCCAGGTAGTGGAACTGCATCTGCCACCAGATTTCGGGGCCCGTTGCGGACGCGTGCGCATCGACGTTGTCCTCGTTCGAGAACTGGCGCGGCAGGAAGGCGCCCGGCAACCGCTCCGCCATCTCGTCGGCGAGCCGGATGCTGCCGAGGAAGCCGCCCTGTTCCTTGCTGACCAGCGCGATCTCGGCGCCGAGGCTCTTGATGAGCGCGATGCGCTCCTGGCTCATCCAGTCCGGCATGAAGATCGTGACCGGGTGACCGATGGCGCGGCCGATCGCGGCGAAGGCGATCCCGGTGTTGCCGCTGGTGGCCTCGATGATCGGGGCGCCGGGCGCGAGCACGCCCCGTTCGTACGCGCGGCGAAGGATGTGAAGCGCCATCCTGTCCTTGATGCTGCCCGTGAGGTTGAGGTTCTCGGCCTTCGCGTAGATCACGCGCTCCTCGCCGCCGACGGTGAACTCCACGGCGAGCAGCGGCGTGTTGCCGACCAGGTGCGAGATGCCCGAGAAACGCCGGTGGATGTCGGTCGCGGCGGGGACGCGCGCGGCTTCGAGGGCCATTCCCCCTCCCCTCGCCGCGAGTCTAGCAAACGACCGGCCACAGGGCTCCGGGCACAGGAAAGACGTGGCCGGTGGCCGGGAGAGACGTGGGTCAGGGAACAGCAACCGCGGGGTCAAGGCCCCGCCAATGACGGAAACCATAGGTCGACAGCGTACTGCGCGGAGCCGCGCCGGTACGTGTGATTGGCCTCGCAGGAACTCGGATTCGGCGCCGAATCGGGTCAGTGTGTCGCCGCAGCCGGTCGCAGGTATCCGCCCTCGACCAGCCGCTTCTTCGCGTCCTCACGCACTCTCCGACGCAAAGTGTTCTTCTCCTGGAACATGGGATCCCCGAGCGCCTGGATCGCGAGGACGAGACAGTCGGCCGCGGGGCCATCGCGGTTGTACTCCGGGTCGCGCAGCCCTTGCTTCAGGAGCCGTTCCCAAATGCGCTGGTTCTCGGGCTCCTCCATTTGCGCCGGCGGCTTGATGCTGCGCCAGAGCGCCTTGAGCGGAGCGAGGAGGCTCGTGTCGCCGCTGTGAACCAGCTCGAGCAGCGCGTTGCGGATGATCCTGTCGTTAACAGAGTCCCAGTTCCCGTCGAACGCCTTCGCCTGCGCTTCGAGCTTCTCCCGGATCAACTTCAGGTAGTTCGCCTTCCAATCGCCGGATCTCGCGTAGGCGAGGGGAAGATCGGCGGCTCGGATGTCGGCGGCCGTCAGCGCGGCACCTCTACCGCCAAGCCCCAATTCCGGCGGATGCTCAAGCACAGCTTCGATTTCCGGTAACAGATCGTCCATGTGCTCATCGAGGGCGCGATAGATCACCCCGAGCCAGCCAAGGCCAAGTGCATCGTTGAGTTTGCCGGCACGCAGTACGTCGGAATATACGCGCCGCCGCTGGGCCGCAGTCATCCTCCAAACAGCGAGCTCCTGCTTCCAGACCACGTTCAGCGTCCCACTGTAGCCTTGTTCATACATGGCAAACGGCGTCGGGTCGAGCCAGCGCCGGTGGAAGAGCGGCGTCAAGACCTCCGAAAGGCCTCCAGCAGCATCCGGCTTGTCGCTTTCTTTGGCCCGTCTGTACCACTCAAGCATGCGATCTTCCCGAGGCCCGCCCGCGCGCCAAACCTCCTCGGCCTCGACCATGTCCCTGACCTCGTCCGCGGGACCCCAACCGGGTGGGGGTGAACTCGCCCCCCGGCCTGCCCCTGCGGCCCAGACCATGGCCGCGATCGCGGCCAGTCCGAGCGCGCGTCGTGGTCTCATCGCCGGTGTCCCTCCCCTGTGGTCCTGGACTGATTCTACCAACCGCGAAGGGACCGTCGAATCCTGACCCTCTGAGGTGTCCCGGCAGTCGCGTGCGTGCGGATTCGGCAGACGTTTCTGCCCGCGGCAGCGGTGCCGCCGAGAGTGGGCCGGATGCTAGGCGCGCGAGCCGGTCGGACCGGAGCGTAGCCGTAGGCTACGTGAGGATCCGAACCGGCGAGCGCAACGACGCAGACGGTCCGCTATCGGCGGCGCCTCGGAGGACTACATGTAGAGGCCGCCGGAGACGTTGACCACCTCTCCGGTGACATACGACCCCGCCGGCCCCGCCAGGAACAGCACCACCGCCGCGATGTCCTCCGGCGTGCCGAGGCGCGGGATCGCGAGGTTGGCCATCAGCGCCTTGCGCTGGTCCTCGTTGAGCTTCTCGGTCATCGGCGTCTGGATGTACCCCGGCGCGATCGCGTTCACGTTGATGTTGCGGCTGCCGAGCTCGCGCGCGAGCGACTTCGTGAGGCCGATGATCCCGGCCTTGGAGGCCGCGTAGTTCGCCTGCCCCGCGTTGCCCATCAGGCCGATCACCGAGGAGATGCTGATGATCCGCCCCTCCCGCTGCTTGACCATCACCTTGACGGTGGGTTGCGTGACGTTGAACACGCCGTCCAGGTTGACTGAAAGCACCTTGCGCCACGACTCCGGCTTCATTCGCATGAAGAGGCCGTCGTCCGTGATCCCGGCGTTGTTGAGCAGGATGTGCAAACCGCCGAGCTCCGCCGCCACCTCGTCAACAACACGTTGACACCACTCGGGGTCGGTCACGTTGAGCGGCTTGACGACCGCCTTGCCGCCCTTCGCCACGATTTCGTCCACCACCGCCTGGGTCGGGTCGGTCGGCAGCGATGCGCACGCGACGGTCGCGCCTTCGCGCGCAAGCGCCTTCGCGCACGCAGCGCCTATCCCGGTCGCCGCCCCTGTGACCAGCGCCACTTTCCCCTCGAGCATCCCTGCCATCGTTACCCCCGTCACCGCGAAATGAAGTTCACAGTTGACAGTTCACAGTTAACAGTCAAGGACAAGAAACTGTCAACTGCCGTTCGCAAGCCGCGGTCACTTGCCGTCGTTACTGTCAACTGTCGACTGTCAACTGTCAACTCGACTTCCCCAGATACGCCTCGACCTGGTCCGCGGTGCCGACCTGCACCGTCGCGGCGCCGCGGGCGATCCGCCGGATGAGGCCCGAGAGCACGCTCCCTGGCCCCACCTCGACGAAGGTGTCAAAGCCATCCGCCGTCATGCGCTCGATGAGCTCGACCCAGCGCACGGGCGCGTCGACCTGGCGCACGAGGCCGTCGCGAACCACGCCGTCGCCGGTCACGGGCTCGGCATCCACGTTGTTGTAGAGGGGTACCGCGAGCTCCGCGAACGGGAGAGCCGCGAGCACCGGTGCGAGGCCCTCGCGGGCCGGCACCATGAGCGGGGAATGGAACGGCGCCGAGACGGGAAGCGGGACGACGCGCTTGGCGCCGCGCTCCGCGAGGAGCTGCCCGGCCCGCGCCACGGCGGCCGCGTGGCCGGCGATGACGGTCTGCTCCGGGGCGTTGAAGTTGGCGGCCACGACCGCCTCGCCGGGCGCGCTCGCCTCGCGGCAGCACGCCTCGACCACGTCGCGCGCGGGCCCGAGCACCGCCGACATCGCACCGACGCCGACCGGCACCGCCTCCTGCATGAGCTGGCCGCGGCGGCGCACCGTGCGGACCAGGTCCTCGAAGCCCAAGCCCCCCGCGGCGCCGATCGCGCTGTACTCGCCGAGCGAGTGCCCGGCGACGCCGTCGAACCTCGCGGAACGCGCCCGGAGCACGGCGAACGCGGCGAGCGACACCGTCAGGATCGCGGGCTGCGTGTTGGCGGTGAGTTTGAGCTGGTCATCCGGTCCCTCGAAACACAAGCGCGAGAGAGGCTCGCCGAGCGCGGCGCCGGCGCGCTCGAACACGTCGCGCGCTTCCGGGTAGCGTTCCGCGAGGTCCTTCCCCATCCCCGCGAACTGGCTCCCCTGGCCAGGGAAGACGAAAGCGATCCTGCCCATTGCCGCCCCCTCAGCCCCGCTTCGCCGCGCGCTTGATGAGCGCCTGGGCGATCTCGTTGCGCTGGATCTGGTTGGTGCCCTCGTAGATCTGCAGGATCTTGGCGTCCCGCAGCATCTTCTCGACCGGGTAGTCGCGCATGTAGCCGTAGCCGCCGAACACCTGCACGGCGTCGAGCGCCACGGACATCGCGACGTCGGAGCCGACCACCTTGGCCATCGACGACTCCATCGCGAAGTCGTCGCTGCCACCGTCGATGGTGCGCGCGACGGCGTACAGCAGCGCGCGCGCCGTCTCGACGCGCATCGCCATGTCGGCCAGCATGTGGCCGATCGCCTGGAACGCCGCGATCGGCTTGCCGAACTGCTTGCGCTCGCTGGCGTACGCGATCGCCGCTTCGAACGCGCCGGCTGCCAGCCCGACGCCCTGCGCCCCCACGGCCACCCGGGCCCGCTCGAGCGTCCGCATGGTGACCAGGAAGCCGACGCCCTCGCGGCCGATCCGGTTCGCCGCCGGGACGCGGACGCTGTCGAAGATCGTCTCGCGGGTCGACGAGGCGCGGATGCCGAGCTTGTCCTCGCGCTTGCCGAACGAAAGCCCGGGGGCGTCCTTCTCGACCAGGAACGCGGAGGCGCCCCGGGCGCCCCGAGAAGGGTCCGTCATCGCGATCACCGTGTAGAAGTCGGCCTCGCCGCCGTTGGTGATCCACTGCTTGGTGCCGTCGATGACGTAGGAGTCGCCGTCCTTGACCGCGCGGGTGCGCATCGAGAACGCGTCGGACCCCGCCTCCGCCTCGGTGAGGCAGAACGCCGCGATCCACTCGCCGGTCGCGACCCTGGGGAGCACGCGGGCCTTCATCGCATCGTCGCCGGAGATCAGCACCGGAAGGGTGCCGAGGGCGATCGCACCGTACGTCGTCGAGACTCCCAGACACGCCTTGGAGAGCTCCTCGGTGACCAGGCAGAGGTCCATCATGTTGCCGCCCAGGCCGCCATACTCTTCGGGGACGAACACGCCCATGAGGCCGGCCTCGCCAATCGTCTTCACGATGTCGCGCGGGAAGATCTCCTCGGCGTCGAGCCTGGCGCGGGCCGGCAGGATCTCGCCCTCGGCGATCTGCCTGGTCAGCGCGACGATGTCCGTCTGGGTGTCGGTGAGAAAGTGATTCATCGCCCCTCCTGCATGAACGATTGGCGCGGCGAACGCGCCCCACTGTCAGCCGGAACGCCTCCTCACCACTTGAGCAGGGTCGCGGCCCAGGTGAGCCCGCCGCCGAACGCGCCCAGCAGCACCAGGTCTCCGCGCTTGAGGACGCCGCGGTCGATCGCCTCCCGCATGGCGAGAGGGATCGAGGCGGACGAGGTGTTCCCGACGCGTTCGAGGTTCAGGTAGACCTTCTCGGGCGCGAGCCCGAGGCGCTCTCCGACCGCCGCGATGATGCGCAGGTTCGCCTGATGGGGGACGAAAAGGCTCACCTGATCGATCGTGACGCCCGCGCCCAAGAGCACCTCCTGGCACACCTCGGTGATCGAGCGCACGGCGACCTTGAACGTCTCGTTGCCGCGCATCTTGATGAAGGGGAGGCGGGCGTCGATGTGCTCCTTGACGTTCGGCGGGTACTTGCTGCCGCCGCCGGGCATCTGGATGAAGTCCGCGTAGGTGCCGTCGGTGTGGAGGGCGGAGCGAAGGATCCCCTCCCCGGCCGGGGCCGCCTTGAGGATGGCCGCACCGGCGCCGTCGCCGAAAAGCACGCAGGTCGCCCGATCGGTGTAGTCCGCGTAGCGGGAGAGGGTCTCCGCTCCAATGACCATCGCGGTCTTGACTTCTCCGGTGATGATGAACTGGCGCGCCACGTGGATCGCGTAGAGGAAACCCGAGCAGGCCGCGGCGATGTCGAAGCAGACGGCGTTCTTGATGCCCAGGGCCGGCTGGATGATGGCGGCCGTGGACGGGATCGGCTGCTCCACCGTAGCGGTGGCCAGCACCAGGAGCTCGACCTCCTCGGGCAAGACGCCCGCGTCGGCCATCGCCCGCTTGCCCGCCTCGACCGCGATCGTTGCGACGCTCTCTCCAGGGCCGACCACGTGCCGTTCCCGGATGCCGGTGCGGGACATGATCCACTCGTCGGAGGTGTCCACCATCCTCTCGAAGTCCTGGTTGGTGAGCACTCGCTCCGGAAGGAAGACGCCGAGACCCGCGATGCGCGCGGTGAGCGCGTGTTTGTCGTGCACGTTAGACCCCCTCCGATTGTTGCCGGGCGCGCAGCTCGCCGATCTTGCGCTCGATGTGACTCACGACGCCGCGCGTTGCGTAGCTGTGGGCGAAGCGAATCGCGTTCTTGATCGCCTTCGGTGAGGACCGCCCATGCCCCACCAGGCAGGCGCCCCGCACGCCCAGCAGCGGGGCGCCGCCGTACTCCGCATAGTCGGACTTGCGCCTGAGCGCGGCGAGGGCTCCCTTGGCGAGAAGCAGGCCGATGGCGGAGGTGGCCGAGCGTCTCCCCTCGCTCCGGAGCAGGCCGTAGATCATCTCGCCGAGCCCCTCCGAGACCTTGAGCACCACGTTGCCCACGAACCCGTCGCAGACGACCACGTCCACGGTGCCGGCGTACACATCGCGCCCTTCGACGTTTCCGATGAAGTTGAGGCCGGCGTCGGAAAGCAGCCGGTACGCCTCGACCGTCAGGCGGCTGCCCTTGCCCTCCTCCTCGCCGATCGAGAGCAGGCCGACTCGCGGCGACGCGACGCCGAACACGGCCTGCGAGTAGAAGTGCCCCATCACCGCGAACTGCTCCAAGTGGTGGGGCTTGCAGTCCACGTTCGCGCCGACGTCGAGGACCAGCGTCTGTCTCTCGATCCCCGGGACAGGCGCCGCGAGCGCCGGCCGCTCCACGCCCTCGATGGTGCCGATGATCAGCTTGGCGGCCACCATCGCAGCCCCGCTGTTGCCCGCCGTCACGAACGCGCACGCCTTGCCGTCGCGGACCAGCCGGGCGGCCTCGGCCATCGAGGAGTTGCGCTTGCCTCGGATCGGGGCGGTCGGGGCGTCGTCCATCGCCACGATGTCGGGGGCATCGACCAGGTGCAGCCCGTGTGGAGCCCCGCCGAGGTGGGAAAGCTGGCGCCGAAGCGCGGTTTCACGCCCGACCAGAAGCACCTGGAGTCCGAATTGCCGAACCGCCTCGACCGCGCCCTGCACCGTGGCGGCCGGAGCGTGGTCCCCCCCCATCGCGTCCAGGGCTACAGCACCCGAGACCGCTTTGATCATGGCGGTGCCTGGGTCAGCTGATCTCCTCGACGTGCAGGACCTGGCGCCCTTCGTACATCCCGCAGTGCGGGCACACGCGGTGGGGCTGCTTCGGCTGGAAGCAGTTCGGGCACACCGCCTGCGCCGGTTCCGCCAGGTGATCATGCGCGCGCCGTCTGTCGCGGCGCGCCTTGGAGTGGCGACTCTTTGGGTTGGGCATCGGAAAAACCTCCCGCGTCTACTCGCTCGGCCGCCAATCCTGCAGGGCCGCCAGGCGATCATCGGTTTCGGGGCGACAGGAGCACGCCCCCTGGTTCAGGTTCGCGCCGCAGCGCGGGCAGATCCCGCGACACGACTCGGCGCACAGTGGCTTCATCGGCACGACGAGTGCGAACTGCTCGGCCGCAAGCTCGGCGAGGTCGACGTGCGGCTCCTCGTAGAACCGCACCTCGAGGTCGCCCCGGTTCAGGCGCGTCTCGTCGTCCTGGGGCGCCGCCACGAGCGGCACCATGTGCAGGTCCAGGCGCTCCGAGAAGGAGAAGTCGAACTCCCCCAGGCAGCGGGCGCAGCGGAGACGCGCGCTACCCCCGACCTCGCCTTCGAGCAGGAATCCCTTCCCCGCCCGCTCGACACGGCCCGAAATCTCGACCGGCGCGACCGACACGACGTCCGCCCCGCCTGCGGCGGGTGGCACGACGGGCCGCTCGTCGAATTCGAGGGGCTCCGTCTCGGCATGAGTAAGATCAATCCTGAGCACACGCTTCCCCTATCGGGGACCGTGCAGCATAGCAGCAGTGCCTTGCCGGGTCAAACCTGACCGGCGTGGGTCGCGGCCCGCCGCACCACCTCGAAGTGCTTGCTGCCCAAGGGGCTTCGCCCTTGACACCCGGGCTTGGTTTGCCCTGCAGGCCCGGTCTCTTCTTGCCCTGCGGTCAGGGCTTTTCTTCTGGTCCCTTACAGCCTTGGCCGCACCTCCAAATTCGGTGTCATTCTGAGCGAGCGAAGAATGACAGATTCAGGGAACAGGCTCGGCCACCGCGACACTGGCAAGAAAAGAAGTCCCCCCAGCGGACGAAGGTGGAGTCTTGCTCTTCGGGGAGATCCTTCGCTCGCTGCGCTCGCTCAGGATGGCAGGGTCGGGGAAACAGGCCGGGCCGATGGGTCCGGAGTCACTCCTCGCGGCCCAGCTTCGCCACCAGCCGGTTGAGCTGATCGACCAGCTCCGCGACCCGATCCTCGAGCGCGGCGACGCGGTCCGCGAGACCGGGCGCGGCGGCATGGGGGGGTGCCACCCCGCGGTCAACGGGCTTGGGAGCAGGGCCGGAGGCCAGGTGGGTCCAGCGGCGCTCCTTCTGCCCAGGCTCACGGGGCAGCTCGGCGACCAGCGGCTCCGCCCCCTCGGCCAGCCGGTTGAGGGCCGCCTCGACCTCGGCCAGGCCCCCGAAGTGGTGCATCCGCTCGCAGCGCCCGCGGAGTTCCCCGGGCGTTTGCGGGCCCCGGAGAAGAAGGACGGTGATCAGCGCCTTGCCGGCCGGGTCCAGCTCCCAGCTCCGGTCGAGGTTGTGCTCCCAGCGCTCCGCCCGCGCCCCCTCAACCGGCCACACCAGGACATCGGCGCGCAGGCGGTCGAGCGCCCCGCGCACATCGCCTTCCGTGAGGTCCATGACAGGCTCGCGGTTGCTCTTTTGGTTGCACGCCGCGACCAGCGCGTTCACGGTGAGCGGGTAGTACTCGGGCGTGGTCTGGTGCTTCTCCAGCAGGCAGCCGAGCACCCGGATCTCGGCGGCGTCCAACGGCCTTGGCAGACGGATGGCGCACCTCCCGTCCCAATGATAAGACGCCTTCCCGCTACTCCGGTGAGCCGCCCTTGCGGGCTACATCTCCAACCGTACGCCGAGGCGCACCTGGCGAGGATCCTGGTACCCGGTGCGCTGGCCGAAGTCCGGGTTGGTCAACCCAAAAGTCAGCTGCGTGTTCTGGTTGTATCCCGTGACGGCCTGCCGGTTGAACAGGTTGGTCACATCCGCCAACAGGACGAGCCTTCCGGGCGCGACATGGAACGCATAGTCGGCGTGCACGTCGAGCGACCAGAGGTACGGCGTCCGGGTCTTGAACCCGTCAACGGTCATCATCCCGGTCCCGCGCGGCGCGAGAGGGATGTACCCCTGGTAGCCGGAGACCGGATCCGAGGTCATCGGGGTGAGCGGCTGGCCGGAGACCAGGGAGAACCCGGTTCCGAGATTGAGGCCCAGCGGGAAGGCGTACGTCGCGTATACCTTGATCTGGTGCGTCCGGTCGTCCGGGAGAGGACCGGCGCCGAGCTTGCCGAGATATCTGATGTCGCCCTGGAAACCGTACTGCGGCACGCCTATCTGCGTGTAGCTCGGGTCGTTGGTCGGGTAGTCGTCGAACGTCGTCTCCCCGGGCTTCGGCTCGTTCAGGCCGTTGTAGTAGAAGCCCTCGTACGTCCCCCACAGCCGCGACCAGCGGTACGAGGCGAGCATCGCCCACCCGTTGCCGAAGCGCTTGTCGGCCGTCAATTCGATGGCATCGTAGTCGTGGATCGGGTTCTCGAACGCCCCGATGCCGTCCAGGGTCGCCGGGTAGTTCGCGCGCGGGTTCGTGATCACGTACTGCACGTTGGACAGCCCCGGCAGGTGCTCCAGGTAGAGGACCATGGCGGCGTTCGTGACGTCCTCGAGGACGCGCGGCGTGTCGCGGTGCACGTAGCGAACGCCGAGGTTCAACTCGGAAGCCGCCTGGAATTCGAGGCCCACGGCGCCCTCCCGGATGTAGCCCAGCTTCGCGGTCGGATCGATGATGGCCGCGGTGGCCCCCTTGGTGAGGAAGTGGGTCGTCGTGCCGCCCGCCAGCACACCCTCGGGAATCGGCTCGGTCAGGGCCGCGTCGAAGTAGTCGGCCCGGCTCACGCGCCCGTACGGCGAGAACGCGGTGAGCGCGAGGTCGCTGGGAATCTGCGCGTAGAACACGCCGAGGCTCCCGAAGAGTTTCAGCGTTCCCTGCCCCGTCGGGTCGTAGGCGAATCCCAGGCGCGGCGCCCAGTTGTCCCCGAAGGCGAACGTCTCCGCCGAGCCGGCCATGCGCTCCCGCTCGTACCGCAAGCCGACCGAGATGGTCAGCCGCGAGCCCATCTGCACCTTGTCCTGCGCGAACAGACCGAGGTAGTCCACGTCGGAGCGCTGTTGCGAGAACAGCAACGCCTGGCTGACCCGGTAGATTTCCCCGTACTTGGGGTCGGGGTAGATCGTGATGGTCCCCCCGGACGTCGTCTGTTGACCGTTCGGCAGGGTGATCGGAGGGCCCGTGAACGCCGAGTTGTCCTCCATGTCCGTGCTGTTGTAGCTGCCGCCGAAGCGGATCTCGTGGCTCCCGAAGAGGAGGGTGGACTTGACCTCGTACTGCAGGCTCGTCCCCTCGCTGTTCGCGTCGTAGGACCCCTTGCCGCCGGAGTGCCCGTTGGGCGTGACCGTCCGGTCGGTGATCGCCCACTGGTTGAGGTACGGCGTGTCCGCGAACGTCTGGTACGACCGGCCGACGGACGCCTCCAGCAGCCAGGCAGGCGCGAGAAGCCCATCGTAGTGGATCGTCTGGTGGTTGCTGCCGAAATCGAGTGAGTCAAACGCCCCCGTGTTGTTGGACAACATCGCCGACGAGCTCTGCGGCCCCCTGGGGCTGGAGGATGGGTCACCGAAGATCGAGACGTCGACACGTTGCCCCGGACCCGACTCGAAGGTCGCCTTGGCCGCGTACGGCGTGCTACGCCGCTCGAGGTCCACCCCTCCGAGGCTCTGGAGCGGGAATCCGGGCGGGGCGACGTACGTCGTGCTCTCGTACTGCGGGTCGAAGGCGACGTAGAAGAACGCGTGGTCCTTCACCAGGGGGCCGCCCAGCGTGAAGCCCATGTCCCGGCCCTCGGTGCCGGTCGTGTTGACCGCGCCGTTGATCAGGGCGAGCTGGGTCCGGTCGCCCTCGAGCCCCTCGGGGCGCAGGTAGGCGAACACACTCCCGTGCCAGGCGTTCGAGCCGCTCTTGGTGATCACGTTGACGAGACCTCCGGTGGACTGCCCGTACTCCGCGTCGGAGCCGGCGGTCTTCACCTGGATCTCATCGATGAGTTCGTACGTTACGCCCGACCCGAGCGAGCCGTACCCACGCGAGTAGAGACCGAGGCTCCCGTACCTTGGGTCGCCAATGGACACTCCGTCCATCACGTACTGGTTCTCGAGCCCGCTTGCCCCGGAGATCGAGGGGTTCGCGACTCCGGTCCCCCCCCCGCTCGAGACGCCCGGCGCCACGTAAATGACGTCGCTTAGCCGCCGCGCGACCGGGAGTTGTGCCAGGAAGCTCGACTTGACACCCGTGCTCGCGTTGACGGAGGAGAAGTCGACCAGCGGCGGCGCGGCCTTCACCTCGAGCGCCTCCTTGAAGGCACCGGCCGGGAGCGCGAACGCCAGCTCCACTCGCCGTCCCAGACGCACCTCGATGTCGTGTCGCTCGGCCGTCGCGAACCCTTGAAGCTCCACTCGCACGGCGTAAACGCCGGGCGTCAGGTAGGGTGCGAAGAACTTCCCGTCGGCCTCCGTCACGTACGCCCGGGACCCCTCGACCGAGGTGATGGTCACCCTGGCGCCGGGAAGCGGCGCGGCGGCTACGTCCGTCACCCGACCCCAGATGGAGCCCGTCGTCGCCTGGTCGGCCCGGGCGGCCCGGCCCGCCAGCAGCAGCACGACCGCCGCAAAGAACACGAGCAGTGCGGCGACCCCGCCACGTCGTGCCCCTCGTGCCGTCCCGGACACGGGCCACCGGCCGGGACTCGATACCGCATTACACACGGCGGACCATGCTCTTCTCCTCGCCTCGATAACCACGATGACCTCCAGGACGTCGATCCCCCCGACTTCGAACCGGCCCCTAAGCGGGAAATTCTAGCGTGGAAATGATTCCAATCAACCCCCCCCACCGCGATCCGGAAAACCGGCGCCTCGCCGTTGCGGTCTGCCCGAGCCGCCAACTCCAGCGGACAGCAGGCGACAGCACATGCCCGCCTCCCCCATTGCCGCTATACTTGAGACCGGATGTCACATCGGGATGACAGGCAGGGCGCGACGAAGCCGTCTCTCGGAGAGGCGCACGGCTCGGTTGCCGTACCGAGGCATATTTCCTTTCGGGAACGCCTCTTCGCGTTCTCCGGGCCCGCCCCTGGTTGGCGCCGGCACGTGCGCGAACGTAGAGGTCTGACCGGGAAGGAGAGGCCGCAATGAGGCGCAAACGCCCGATCGACCCAGAGCACCCATCGGCGGAGGGGGGCCAGGTCTCCCTCGAGGGGCTTCACGGCACGGTCGCGGTTCCCCCCCATTCGGCGGGGTTCACCCGGCAATGGCGGGCGTTCGTCGGCCCTGCGCTGCTCGTGAGCGTGGGCTACATGGACCCGGGAAACTGGGGCACCGACCTTCAAGCCGGGGCCCAGTTCAAGTATGGCCTCCTCTGGGTGGTCGCACTGGCGAGCCTCATGGCCATCTTCATGCAGGTGATTTCCGCGCGGCTCGGGGTTGCCACCGGAAAGGACCTCGCCCAGTGCTGTCACGACTGGTACCCGAGGTGGACCCGCTGGCCCAACTGGATGATGGCTGAGGTCGCGATCGGGGCATGCGACCTCGCCGAGGTGCTCGGCAGCGCCGTTGCCCTCAACCTCATGTTCCACATCCCCCTGCTCTGGGCGGTCATCATCACCGGGCTCGACGTTCTGCTGCTGCTGGCGCTCCAGCGGTTCGGCATGCGGACGATCGAGGCGATCGTCCTGCTCCTCGTCGCGACCATCGCCGTCTGCTACTTCATCGAGATCTTCGTGCTGCCCCAGACGCGGCCGAGCTTCCTGGAGATGGGGCACTCCCTCCTGCTGCCGAGTTTCCGTCAGGCCGGCATGGTCTACGTCGCGATCGGAATCATCGGTGCGACCGTCATGCCCCACAACCTCTACCTCCACTCGGCCCTGGTTCAGTCCCGCAACTTCCAGCGAGACGCCGCATCGATTCGCACGGCCATCAGGTTCAACACTATCGACTCAACGGCCGCGCTGGCCGTCGCTTTCTTGGTCAATGCCGCCATCCTCGTCCTGGCCGCCCTGGTGTTTTTTGGCAAGACCAGCGTGACCGTCCCGGGAGGCGAAGTCGTGACGTTCAGCCCGGACAGCGACTGGATCCGCATCGCCTACCTCACGCTTGCCCCGCTGCTGGGCACAGCGGCCGCCAGCACGCTGTTCGCCGTCGGGCTCCTGGCCAGCGGGCAGAGCAGTACCATCACCGGCACGCTGGCCGGCCAGGTGGTGATGGAAGGATTCATGCACTGGCGGGTCAGGCCGTGGGTGAGGCGACTCATCACCCGGACCCTCGCGATCGCGCCGGCGGTGATCATCATCGGTGTCAGAGGCGACAGCAGCGTCACCGACCTGCTGACTCTCAGCCAGGTTGTGCTGGCTCTCCAGCTCCCGTTCGCGATGTTCCCTCTCCTGCAGTTCGCGAGCTCGCGCACGCGCATGGGCAACTGGAAGATCGGATGGTTCCTCATGGTTTCCGGCTGGGGAAGCGCTCTTCTCATCACGGCTCTGGACATCTATGGCCTGCCGGACTCGGTCAGGACGGCGTGGCACGTCATCACGGGGGGGTAGATACTTGGGTGGCTTTGGGCTGAGTCTCCGGAGGCGAGCATGTACAAGAAGATCCTGATCACCCTGGACGCCACCCCGACCGACCGGGCGATCCTCGAGCACATGAAGCCGCTCGCGAGGCTCATGGAAAGCCACGTCGTCCTGCTGCACGTCGCCGACGGCTGGGCCGCGCGATGGTACGGACCGGACGCGGTCAGCCGCGAGGTCGAGGAGGACACGGCGTACCTTGCGAAGGTCCACGCGGAGTTCGCATCCGAAGGCATCGAGACCGAGGTCAAGCTGGCCTATGGCGACCCGGTTACCGAGATCGTGCGGTGGGTCCAGGAGCAGGGGTGCGACCTGGTCGCCATGAGCACCCACGGGCATCGCCTTCTCGCCGACCTGTTTCTCGGAACGACTGCCACCCGCGTACAGCATGATGTCAACGTGCCCGTTCTGCTCCTGCGGGCAAGGTAGCCCCGACCTGCCCGCAACCCCGCCAGCGAGGATCGGATGAAGAGCGAAGGCCGCGCGCCGACATCCCTACCTCCGACCGGAATGGGGAGCACCGCGAGAAACGGCCTGCTGCGCGCGCTGGGTTCCCGCAACTACCGGCTGTTCATGAGCGGCCAGGGAATCTCGCTCATCGGCACGTGGATCCAGCAGATCGCGCTCGCCTGGCTCGTCTACACCCTGACCCGCTCGGCCTTCCTGCTGGGCCTCGTCGGCTTCTGCTCCCAGATCGGTTCGTTCGTCCTGTCGCCGGTCGGGGGCGTCGTGGCCGACCGGTTCAACAAGCACCGCCTGCTGATCGCCACCCAGTCGCTCGCGATGGTCCAGGCGCTCGCGATCGGCATCCTGGTCCTCTCGCACGCCGTCGCGGTGTGGCACATCGTCGCCCTCTCGCTCTTCATCAGCGTCGTGAACGCCTTCGACATGCCGATCAGACAGTCGTTCCTGATCGACATGATCGAAAACCGGGACGACCTCCCGAACGCGATCGCGCTCAACTCGTCGCTCGTCAACGGGGCGCGGTTGGTCGGACCGGCGGTGGCGGGGCTGCTCATCGCGGCGGTGGGTGAGGGCGTCTGCTTCATGATCAACGCCGCCAGCTACCTGGCCGTGATCGCAGCGCTGCTCGCAATGAGGATCGCGCCGCGCGAGAAGCCCCGTGAAGACCGGCGCATCTGGCCCGAGCTGATCGAGGGTTTCAGCTACACCTTCGGGTTCGCCCCGACGAGGGACATCCTCGGCCTGCTCGCGCTGACAAGTGTGGCCGCCATGCCCTACTCGACGCTGATGCCGATCTTTGCCGCGCAGATCCTCAACGGCGATGCCAGCACGCTGGGCTTCCTGTCTGGGGCAGCCGGCGTCGGCGCCCTTGCCGGAGCGATCGTGCTCGCTTCGCGCAACACGGTGCTCGGTCTCGGGCGCTGGATCCCGGCGGCGTGCGCCGGGTTTGGCCTGTCGCTGATCGGGTTCTCGTTCTCCCGCTGGCTCCCCCTCTCGCTGCTCATGCTCATGGGGGCGGGGCTCACGATGCTCACGCACCTGGCGGCGTCCAACACGATCCTGCAGACCGTCGTCGAAGACCGGTGGCGCGGACGCGTGATGAGCTTCTACACGATGGCGTTCATGGGGATGGCGCCGTTCGGCAGTCTCTTGGCCGGCTCCCTCGCGCATAGGTTCGGAGCGCCGCGCACGGTCATGCTCGGGGGGATCGTCTGCATTCTGGGCGCCGGGGTGTTCGCCGCGCGCCTGCCTGCGCTGCGGCGCCTCATCCGTCCCGTCTATCGCAGGCGCGGGATCATCCCCGAGGTCGCCACCGGCCTCCAGGCCGCCGCCGAAGGAAGCACGCCAAGGCAGTGAAGGCCGGGGTCCGATGAGACACGCAGAGGAGCGGAGGGGCAGAGGAGCGACAACCGTTCGAAGGTGCGGAGGTTTGGCACGAAGAGGTAAAAGGTCAAACGGAAAACGTCAAACGGAAGCCCATGAATACAAAGCCACGACGGTTTCCGCCCTTCGTCTTCCCTTTGACCCTTCCCTTTTTACCTTTGCCCCAGGTCTCTGAACTTTCGAACCTGTGAACCTGCGAACAGCCCTCTGCTCCTCTGCTCCTCTGCCCCTCTGCTGTTGCTCCTTACTTGCGGAGGGCGTCGGAGGTGGTCTGCTTCACCTTTGCCCAGTCGATCTGCGAGCCCCACGCGGAGTGCGGGATCGCGAACACGCCCAGGGTGACGACCGCCGCGGCGAGCACCGTCCCGCGCGCGCGGCGCCCCCCGCGGAGCGTCCACACCGCCACGATCCAGGCCAGCACGGCAAGAAGCGTCTTGTTGTCGGTGAGGTCCCAGCCGTACGGCACGCCCGCCCACCACTCGCCAAACGCGAACTTCTGCACGGCGGGGCCGAGCATGAACCCACCGACGAGGAACGACGCCAGAGCGGCCCAGGCGAACCGATTCGCCGAACCTCGCGGCGCCAGCGCCTCGACTCCGGCCCGCGTCGCGAACAGCATCCCGAGAAACATCGCGGCGATGTGGGGGATCAGAACCCAGGCCGGAACGTCGCCGCGGAAGCGGGTGACCGCCGGCCGCGATGGGAACATCGCCTGCTCATCCCCTCGGCGCAGCCGCACCTGATACTCGAGCTTGCCTGCGGCAGGCTGCTTCGGAAGCGATGCGCGGAGCTCCTGGCCCTCGCGCTGCAGCTCCGTGATCTGCCACGGATCCGACGTCGGGTACCGGCGCCAGACGATCTCCGCCGTCACGCCCGCATCGGGAACACGGACCGTGACCGGCTGGTCCGAGTCGATCGTGTGCGAGCGCTGGAGCGTCAAGGCGACCCGCTGCCCGCCGATGGACACGGTTCCGCGCGCCGGATACGTCGGACCGCTCATCCGCTGCCACACCAGCGATCCGAGGGTGACCACGACCGCCAGGGCCCAACGCCAGAACGTCCCTTTCACAGCGCCTCCTCCCCCGCATGGGGCGCAAAGCCTTCCCCCAGCACTTCCTGCGCAGGGGTGATCGCCACGAACGCCGCGCGGTCGACGTGCGCCACGAGCCGCTTGAGCCGGCCGACCTCGTGGGGCATCACGACGACGTACAGCACCGGCCGTTCCTCGCCGGTGTAGCCGCCCTGCCCGTGCAGCAACGTGACACCGCGGCCGAGCGTGCCGAGCACGGCCTCGCGCACCTCGTCCGGCTTCTTGCTGATGATCAGCGCGGCGCGCGCCGCGGAGAATCCCGTCTGCACGACGTCCAGCACCCTGGCGGAGACGAACGCGAGAGCCAGGGCCACCATGACCGCTTCGGCGCCGAAGAGGAACGCGGCGCCGGCGAAGATCGCAACGTTCATCGCGAGAAGCGCCTGCCCGATGCCGACTCCGAGGTAGCGGTGGGCCAGTCGGGCCAGGATGTCGGTGCCGCCGGTTGTCCCCCGCCCCCGGAAAACGAGCCCCATGCCGAGGCCGTCGATCAGGCCGCCGTAGCAGATCACCAGGAGGCGGTCGTGGGTCGGCGGCACCAGGAACGGCGCCGTGAGGTCGATGGCGATCGACAGGACGAGCACGGACACCACCGTGCGGACGAAGAACCGGATCCCTCCGGCGAAACGCCACCCGAGCCACAGCAGCGGCAGGTTGAGCAGCAGCACGACCATGCCGACAGGAGTCCTGAACAGGCGATGGGCGATGATCGAGAGGCCCGTCACGCCGCCCGAGACGACGTTGTTCGGCACGAAGAAAAGGTTCGTGCCGGCCGCGACCAACAGCGACCCCGCGACGATCAGGGCGTAGTCGAACGCGACCCCCAACCGCCCTTTCGGCGCGACGACCGGCAGCTTCATGGCGATGCATGGTGCCACGAAGCCGCGGCGTTGCCAAGCTTTGCGGCGCGGGGTGCTGCTGCTACTCTCTTCGAGGGAGGCGCCATGCTCGAAGCGGTGGTCCTGATCAACGTCAAGCCGGGCCAGCTCCACCTCGTGGCGGACGCGCTGCTGGAGCGCGAAGGCGTCCACGAGCTGTACTCGGTCGCCGGCGCCTACGACATGGTCGCCGTCCTGCGCACCTCCCGGAACGAGAGGCTCGAGGAGCTCGTGACCGGGGAGATCGCTGCCCTCCCGGGCGTCGAGCGGACGACCACGCTGGTTGCGTTCCGCTGCCTCTCCCGCCGCGAGACCGACGGCACCTTCTCGGTCGGCCTCGACGATCGCACCGGCGGGTAGGGGTCGCTGGCCCTCGAACCTGCCGTCATCCTGAGTGAGCGCAGCGAGCGAAGGATCTCCCGGGTACTGCGATGGCGACGGAAGCTGGCGAGCCGCGGAGCTTCGGCGTCGCCGGACCCTGCGCAACGGCATCGCGAAGGCAGGCGCGTGCGTGGCTCCACTGGGGCACGCGATCCCGGGTCAGTTTTCGGGCCACCCGGAGCACGTTGCCGCGCGGCGCGCGGGCGCCTTGAGGGTCGTTCTCCCTCATCCGCTTCGGTTCTTGCTCAGGCGCACGAAGAGTCCCAACTTTATTTGCGTTCACGCAAAATCCGCCCGTGGACAGCATCGTCTACCGCATCGAGGCCGAGCGCATCGAGATCCTCGTCGTCACGACCGGCCACCGCCGCGAGGTCTACGAGCGCGTCCGCGAGCTGCTCGGGTAGGTGTCGACTGCCTACGAGGCAAATCGGCTAGATGCGTACCTGAGAATCATCTAGGAGGCTCCCCCTTCGCCGAGGGATTAGGCTCGGTGTTGGGAGAAAGAAGCTGCTTGCGAGGCAGCTGAAGGAAGGAGGAGCCGATGCGACTGTACT
>JBEKAA010000048.1:0-19219 GCA_050018455.1 Thermoanaerobaculaceae bacterium
GCGAGATCTACACCGTCATGCGCAATGCCGCCGAACGCGCCAAACCCCCAGTCGAGGTCGCCCTTGCCGCTTGACACCACATACCAGGTTCATCCTGAGGAGGACCGCCGCAGGCGGGCTGCCGCCAGACGCCACGATGCCTTGCCTCGTCCGGGGAGGTTAGTGGCGGGGCACGCGCCGCTCGGAACGACAGCGAGGGGGTCGTGGCGATCTCGACGTTTCACCGGACCGACCTGCGGGTGCCGCGCGCGCTGATCGATAACTTCTACGGCAAATCGCCGGATCCTCGGATCCAAGAAGTCTCAAGAACGCAGACCCCGCCTGCAATCAAGATGGCGAGACTTGCTGGCGTCTTGACACGCCCGATTTCTCGTGTAGGATCTCCTCTCAATCGCCGCATCGTACGGAAAGCGCAGTCTCAACATCGGGTTGAAAGGAAACCCCATCGTGTCCTGGCGTGGCGTTGCCGTAGACGGCATCTTGGCCGACGTCGTATTGCAACGGTCGTTCCTACTTGGACGCTCCTTCCATTGAGAGGCCTCCATGAAGATGACTTCTCGTAACCCTGTTTCGCCGTGTTACTGGCATTTCCTCGTTCGCCTGCTGAGTCCGCCCATGGGCGAAAACGCCAAATCGTACGCTCGTTGCAACTTCGTTATTGCCGTGACGCTGTGCAAGGTGATTGTTACAGATCGATCACCCCGCGGCCGACGACCCAACCCTCACGCAGGCAGCCTTCTTCCCTGGGCGCTGGGCTGTCGCACATTGCTCAGCAAAGAACGCGAGGTCCTGACATGACACGACGCGGCGTCGAGAACGCAGTGAGGTTGCTTGTTCTCACAGGCCTTTTCGGAGTTGCCGCGGCCTGCAAACCGCCTGTGCGAATTCCGGAAATCCACGGTCGCGTCGTCGACGCCCGCACGGGGGCTCCGATCGCAGGCGCGATCGTCAAGCGCCGGCTGTACCGGCCCGGCTCACTCAATCTCGTCGATGGATCTCGTCCGTTCCCCGTCGAGGGCGGCGACGCAAGCACCAGGAGCAAGGCTGATGGGCGGTTCATCCTGCCCCCCTTCAGCGCACCTGCGTTTACGGGGATGGCGTGGCTGGTGTACGCACCGGGTTGGATGCCTGCCTATTACTGCTACTCCGAAGCGGATTGGCCGTTCGGCGGCTGCTCCGGCTTCGGCCTTCCAGGCATTTATCCCTGGACCTCCGCGACGGTTCAGAAGGGTCCGGACCGGATTGACCTCGATGTACGTGTCTTCCCGCCCACCCTCGACGGCGTCACGTTTCGCTCGTACAACACCTACACGAAGCAGTGGGTCACCTTCACGCCTACCCCGGAGTACAGCGACCCCTGGGCCCACTACTTCAGCAGCCTCAACAGCCTGTGTCGAGAACAATGGCTGCCGGTCGAGGTCTACCTCAAGGTGGCCGTCGGGTACCTTGAGGGACGGAAGGTAACCGAGGGGATACTGGTGCCCTTGGCCGAGTTGACCGATAGCATCAACCCCCACCTCAGGCCTGATCTAGTCAGCGAGCGCTGCGGCATCTTGCACGCCATTGTTGGCTATTGTGAGGGCTCAAACGACACCCAGAAATGCACCTGGCCGACTGTCCGCCTCTGCGTTCGCGACTATCAAAATGACTGTGAGAAGCCGGAGAACCTGCGATGAGCAAGCAAGCAAGAGTCGCCACAGCCGCTTTCTTAGTTCTCTCTAGCACCATTCTCGCCTACGAATGGAAGTCTCACAACAGGATGGCTCTGCAGGGGAGAAGGGTCGCCCGTGAGGCCCAAGATGATCCGGAGCTAAGGGCATTCCTTGAGGTTCTTGGTGAAAAGGAACTTGACACGCGGGCAGGCGATCCGTTCGAGCGGGCGTTCAGGGATGAGGATGCGACCGAGGTGGTCCGGTCGGGCCTGCAGTGCGAGTACCGTGAGGTGCCTTGCTACCTCAAGGTCAAGCCGGACCTCAACGCTTGCACATTCAACCATTTCTACCGTCCGCTACCGATTGCGTACCTAGCCGGCCTTTCGGAGACCGACGCGGTTTCGCATGCCCGCGTCTACTTTGATCTTGCGGTCAGGTTCTACAAGGCCGCGAAGTGCAGCCAAGTGTCCGGGAACGAGTCCCGCTACAAGCAGTGGGCGGCCCGGGCCCTGGGTCATGCCCTTCACCTTGTGCAGGACATGGGCTCGCCGCAGCACGCACGCCCGGAGAACCACGCGCCGTATTGGTTCGGTCACGGGTTGAGCTTCCACGAGTACTGGTCGCTGGATGGGTGGGACAACCAGCATCAGCAAATGTACACCTACCCGGACGGAAGTCGGTCCGTGATGGTCGCTGGTTTCGAGAGCGCTGCGGCCAGCGCCGGTCGACCGGTCCAGGGTGACCTCAGCACCATCATGGGTGCGATGGCGACCACTTCGAACAACTTTCCCTTTGGATCCCCGTTCGCCCCCGGCCAGCGGATCTCATTCGGCGACATCACACGCCTTCTTGGCGACAGCAACCTGACTCCGACGTGGGACACGCACCCCTACGACGGAGGCATGGCTCTGTTCCTGAAATCGTTCAAGTCACACGAGTTTCCTGGTTACTACAACGAGAGGCCGGGCGACTCTGGGAAGGCACACTATCAGCATCACTACGGCGGCGACCAACTCCCCCTGACGGATGACTATGGCACTACGTGGGTGGCCGATACGGCGGCTGCCCCGGTACAGATCGAGACCTATGAGCTCGCCGAGCGCCTTTGGGCGGCGCCTGACCCCCTACATCCCGACAACCCGGTCAACTTCGATGCCCAGCTCAAGACTCTGCTGCAACACACCACCGAGGCGGCGGCGGGGGCGAATCTGGCGTTCTGGGATGAGGTCAAGGACTACAAGTGTCCCTGCAACGACTTCACCCCGTGTTCCTTCCGCGCGGGCTCGAAGGATCCGGACTGCAAGAAGGTGCCGGACGCCCCGTACCCACCGGGGCGGGACCATCCGGACGATGCCTCGGGGGTTGTGAGCACGACGTCGGCCGCGACCACGCCGGCTGTCACCGAACTCTCCGCCCCGGACTTGCTCGCGCACTGGCCGGCGATCGCCGCGGTCGGGGTCGAGAAACAGCTGCCCTCGCTCGTCGATTTTGGCCGCACCATGTACTTGCTTTCACTTTCGCAACTCACGAACCTCACCCCTGCCGGCCAGGAGCAAATTGCGCGCGGCATCGGCGAGCTGGAGCAGAAGTACACCGTTCATCGGACCCGCCCCGAGGACGACCTCCCCAAGGCGGCCCACGTTGGCATCCTCTTCAACGGCTTCGCGGGCGAGGCGGCCTCCGCTCTCGACGCCCTGGGCTGGACCCACGTCCGTGTCCCACTCAGCTTCGATCCGCTCCAGCTGGCCGAGGACCAGAAGATCCTGCTCGCCCCCTCCGGAGGACTGTACGGGACCGCGGGCAGCGCCGACCTCGAGCAGCGTTTGCGAGCCTTTGTCGAGGCCGGCGGAACGCTCATCGTGATGGCGCAGATGCGGGGCGAGGACTTCCAGGCCGTGCCCGTGCCGGACGGAGAGACCCTCAAGGTGTTTGGGTGGTTCGAGGACCAGAGCTGTTTCGGCGGCAGCGTCGAGATCGCCGCCGCCCACCCACTCACTGCCGCGCTCAGCGACGCCTGGCGCTCGGTCAACGTGGATGGGTACATCGACCAGTGGCCCTCGCAAGCGACGGTGCTGCTGCGAAAGAGCAGCGGCGGAATGCCGGCTCTGATCACCTACCCGCTCGGGCCCGGGCGGGTCATCGTCACCACGATCTTCGAGGACTGGGCCCAGACCAACGGACGCTCGACAGCCGAGGGTCGGGCGCTGTTGCGCGGGTTTCTCCACTGGGGACTCGATCCCGGCCGCGAGCTGCCTGTGTGCCACCTGGGCTCTCCATGCGCGCTCTCGATCCCGGTCACGGTGCGGAACCTCACGGAGGCCACCGCCGACACCGCGGTTTGGGGGCTGGGCACCGCCCGCGGAATCGTTGCTTCTCTCAGCTCCGACAGGCGCTCGATCCTACCGGGGGAGGCCCTTGAGCAGACGCTAGCCATTACTCTTGGAAACAACCCGGCGTGGTGGCTGGGGCAGGCCCCCGGGATCTACACGCTCGCGTATCACCTTGAAGACAGCTCGCGCACGGTGGAGGTGGAGCGCCTCTCGGGCGATTCCAAGCCTTGGGTTGTCCAGCCCGCGAGTACGGCAGCGCAGTTCCTCGTGGAGGACTGGCCGGACGCTGTGACAGCGATGCCGAAGGTCGGGCTCGGGCTCGCGGTCGATTCCGAGTATGCCGTCTCGGAGAGCTTTGTGCCCATCCACATTTCGGTCCGCAACTACGGAGAGGAGCCCTTCTCTGGGATCGCGAGGCTGTCTTCCTGGACCCGCACTCTGCCTTCCGTTTCGGTTTCGGCGGAACCCGGGACCACACGCACGTTCGATGTCCTTGCCGGCCCGGTGAAGCTCACAACGGGCCATGACGGGTTGGTCGGCGGCGGCTATGTCAAGGCCGACCTCTACGCGGAGGGTGGCGCCAACGTGCTGGCGTCGGCTGCCAAGAACCTGCTCAACGATCCGACATTGTTGGCCATAACGCTCGAGTCGAGCCAGAAGGAGGCCGGGGCCGGCGACGAACTACGCTTCTACGGGCATGTCGGCAACCAATCCATGGGCGAGGTCGACGCCCGGTACCGGATGATCTTTACCAACCAATACAACACGATCAGGCCAGGGTGCCCGGAGACCAAGACGGACTGGCACCCATTCCATCTTGGGAAAGACCAGACGTTCGGGTTCGAGGAACCGTACTCGGTACCGTCCGGCTGCAATGGGATCCTCCAGGCAACCCTCAGGCTGTGCTACCCGGGCCTTCGCTGTTGGGAAACAGGCGATGACAACTCTCCAATCACGAAGAACGCCCGGGTCGCGCTCCCCGGAACTCTAGTGGAGCTGAGCTTCGGGGATTTCGAGATCGTCGGCGGGCCTGCCTTCCGGCTGCCTGTCCGGGTACGTAACATCGGGCGGCGCCCGATCGACGGTGGACAGGTCGGGATCGCCCTCTCGAACACCTCAACGCCTGATATGGAGAGCGAGCGGTTTGCGTTGGCGCGCGGCGCGGAGACGACGCTGTTCTTCAACGTTCCAGTACCGCCGCGAACGCCCCCGGCGAAGCTTGTCCTCTACGCGACCTATCGCGATACGTGCTGGCCAACCACGAGTGACGAGGTAGCTGCGTGGCGATTTCCCACCAACCACCACGTAGAGTACGACGCAGCCCTGGCAACGGCTATTGGGTTCTCCGCTCAGCCCGGAAGCGAATCCATCCCTGGGGCGCTCCAGCTGCAGAACCGGTCGAGCTCCCCTCGCCACTTCTCAGTTGCGCTCGATCAGGAGGAGCTTGGTTTTCATGAAATACGGGAGTTCGACATCGGGCCGTTCCAGAAAGTCACGTTCGATGTCTCCGTTCCATTGCCGCAGCCCCAACCGTTCGGGGGATGGGAGATGCGTGTACGGGCGACTGACGGAGCCCTCCTGAACTTGGAAAGGACGGTCTTCATCCAACACTCCCGACCGACCGCTTGGCTGGCCACGACCCCCGACAAGCCGTCCTACGACCCCGGGGCGCCGGTGAGCGTGCTCGTGGCGTTGATGCACGTCTCCCTCGGCCGACCGTTCGTCGGGACCCTCGAATTTGAGTGCAAGAAGTGGACCGTTGCGGAGTCTCGCAGCGTCACGCTTGAGTCCAACCAGACAGCCCACCAGACCTTCGCCTTCAATGTTCCAGCTGACTTCGGGGGCGGCACGGTCGACTATACTGTAGTGTTTCGCTGGCCAGACGGCACCGAGGCCGCGACGGAAGGCTCGTTCACCGTCCCGCCACCACACTTCACGATCGGGGAACCTTCGACACAGGCCGTAGCAGGCGGCATGATCACGTACGAGGTGACTAACACCACCGGCACGCCGGGCAACTGCGCGACTGTGTGGACGCTCTGGAGCGGTTCCGGCTGGGTGTCACGGCAGGTTCGCGACATCCCTCTGGCAGCGGCGGAGGTCGGCCGAATCGAGTTCACCGTGCCCGCCCCGACCACGACCGGCGACTACACCGCAGAGCTGAGCTATGTCAACCCGGAGGGAACCGTCCGGAGCTTCCACCGTCTGACCGTCACCGGAGTCGAGAGTAACCTAGAGGTGGGCACCGGCCAGAGCACGTACGTGACCGGTCAGCCAATCGACGGCTGGGCGAAGGTGATTAACGGCAATGCCGCCTTTCCGACGGCGATGCTCTCCCTCAAGGTGCTGGCGCCCCTAGTTTGCGATCAGAGAATCTCACCCTGGGGAGTACTCCAGGGAGGCCCGGCCAGGAACGGATTCTCCGCGTACCGCGGTCAGCCTCCAGCCTATCTCCGGACCGGGTTCTGCTTCAGCCAGATCGCGACACTTCCGACCGCAGGGACTCCCGTCGCCGAGGCCGCGGGCGACCTCAATGAGGACGGAGTCGACGACGTGGTCGCCCTCACGCCCGCCACGGGCGGGATGACCCTGTCATTGTTCGCCGGCCCGGACCTGAGGCAGGAAGCCGCCGTCTCGCTCGCGGGGCCCAGTGGGAACGCGGCCTTGAGCGTCCTCGATACTGACGGGGACGGCCATCTCGAGATCGTGGAGGCCGACACCACCGATCGCACCGTGCTGGCAGTCCGCTGCTTCGACCGCGGGCTCCAACTGCGATGGGAAGGACGCATTCCGATAGTAGGTGACCCTGGCACTCCATTCCCGGCCGGCGGACCGCTCGCGGCCGATCTCGACGCGAGTGGCCGTCTCGCAATTCTCGTTTCGACAGGTACTAACGTTGTGGCGCTCGAGGCAACGACCGGCGCAGTGCGGTGGCGCATGCTCGAGGTCAACCAGGACCTTGGCCGGCCTCTCGTCACCGGCTTTGCGGTTGGGGACGCCGATGGGGACGGAACCGCCGAGGTCGCGGTCGGTCTGCGCCTCGCCAAGACGCCGACCAGCGGGGAGGTAGCCCTTCTCGACGGCGCCGGAACCGTGCGCTGGGCGCGCCCGGTCTCCTTCCCGACCATGGGCAGCCCCGTTTTCGCCGGCAATACTCTCAGTCAGATCGCCGTGGTCCAGACCCCTGACGACGTTCAGGCTTCGAGCACGCTGATTCTTCTCGACGCTCGGGCAGGAACGGTGACGGCCCAGACGGCTGTTCCTTTCAGAAGCCTGTTCTGCCCCGCCGCTGCGGACACCAACGGTGACGGGACCAACGAGTTCTTGGTTGTCTCGGGCGACAACGCGTGCTCCGCGTGCGGCACCAGGGCCGTCATGAGTTTCTCCTCGCAGGGCGCTCTGCTCTGGTCGCGAACGCTCGCGGGCCCGCCGACCGGCCCCGCAGTGCTTGTGGACATGGACGGCAACGGCAGCCCCGATGTCGTCGCCGATTACACCGCATCCAATCAGCGGAACGGCCTCGTGTGCCTCAAGGGAACCGACGGGACGGTGCTGGGCAATGGCTACCAGTTCATTACCCCGGCAGCTAACAGCCTGCCGCTTCTTCTTCTCAACACCGACGGCGCATGTTTCGCCGGTATCGTGAGCGGGCGCGATGTCGTCCGGCAATCGACCTGCTCCGGCCCCAGCGTGAGGGCTCTCGACGCCGCCGCGACAACCGAGGGCGAGGTGCTGTGGCGTTGGGAGGGCCTCGCGTCCCTGGCGCAGGCGCAGGAATGGGACGTGGCGCAGACCCTGTCGACTCTCAATCGACTTGGCGCGTTTTACTTCGTGGGGGACCTCAAGAACCCGGAAGGGCAGCGTGTGGCCCATTCCGAGTCGACGTTCTCAGTCGTTGGCCGGTCCTACCCACAGCTGAACCTGGATCCGCTTCCCGTCTCCTGCAAGCCTGCGGCCGAACTCCGGGCCAGCGGCACGGTTCGTAATCCATCCGCTGCGGCCGCTCAAATCATCGTCACCCTTCTCATCGACTCCAAGGAGCTTTGGCGCCAGACACTATCGCTGGGTCCGAACGAAGCGGCTCAGTTTTCGCAGAGCTTGATGGCGCCCGGGGCCGGCGCCCATGTCCTGGACGCCAAGGCGTTCCCGAGCTCCGCGCCCTCGATGGCCTCGATTGCCGAACACCCGTTCCGGGTCGAGGTGGCGGCTGTGGCGGTCACGATCGGGGGACCCAGAACCGCCGGCCAGGACCCGTTCACCCTTCCGGTCAAGATCGTCAACCTGACCAGATTTCCGCTCATGCTCGATGTCCGCCTCGACGGCGTTGGGGATCCTCCGACCACAGGCCAGCAGCTCGAACTCGCTGCCAATGCCACGACTACAGTGCCGTTCCAGAGGCAGATTGCAGCCACAACCACCTTCGTCGCCAAGGTGTCCGGCGATGTCACTTCGGAGGTTCCCGCGACAGTGACGTACGGTGTGGTGGTCCTGCCTGGGTTCACCGGCGCCCTGTTGCGTCCTGCCGGAGACAGCGTCCTGAACCTCCAGTTGACTAACAGTGGAGACTTCCCCTGGCGGGGCGACCTCGCATGGGCCCTCTCGGGCGCCACCACAGGCCTGGGCACGGCCCCGGCGTACGTGCCAGGCCACGCGGGCCAGCAACTGGATGTTCCGATCTCCCTCAACCCCGGCGCGGCGACCTTGCGCCTGAATGCGGCCGGAGTGACGAGCGATTTCGCGCTCGAGACGTACTTGGGCGCGCTGGGTACCGTGACGGTCTCTGTCCCGCCTGAGAACATCGAAGGTAACGTCGTAACGTCGCTTCGGGTACAGAGCCTGCTTGACACCCCGGGCACCTTCGAGGTCGACCTCGAGGTCACGGCTGATGCCACTGGGGCTATAGCTTCCTCGGAGCGGCGCAGTTGGAGCCTGGCCGCGGACCAAACGGTCGAGGAGAGCATTCCCCTCTACCTGGGGCCAGGCCGTTTTGCACTCGTGGCGACGCTCGCGGGCCACCCTGCTGGGGTGCCCGCTGTCTTCGACGTCATTACCCGGCAAGCGGCCACGCTCGAAGTGAGCCTCAATTCCATCGACACCGACGGGAAGCTGCCGCTTTCCGTCACGGTCCGCAATGGGGGGGCCGAAGCGATTGCGGGCGTGGTAACAGTGGACGGCGGAGGAATTTCCTTGGTGGATCCCGCCGTCTTGGTGTCCCCCGGTGACGCGGGGACCAGAACCTTCCTGCTCGAGCCCGATCCGCTCCCGGCCGGAGACATTGACCTCGAGGTCAGCTTAACGACACCCAACGGACAGCTCCTCGCGCGACAGTCCGTTACTGTGCCTGTGAGCCCGAGCGCGTTACGTTTCGATTCGGTACCGCAAGTGGTCTCCGTGCCAGCCGGTGCCACTGGCGGGGTCCAGTTCGTCGTCGCCAACAGCGGGCTGCAGAGCGGGCGCTACCTCCTGCAGTTCAGCGTCAACGGGGGCGTGGTTTTCTCCGAGGAGCTCGACGGCGTGTTGCGCGGGGGCCAACACCAAGTTGCACAGTTCGACGTGCCGGTCCCGGCCGACCTCGGATCCTGCAGATTGACCGGGGAGTTCGCTCTGATCGACACGGGTTCGACTGGCGACTCTGGGACGACCGTCGCAACGGGGCGGATCCCCATCGACGTCCAAGGCCTCGACATCACCGTGAACCGGGAGGTCGATCGCGACACCGTCGAAGCGGGCGGTGAGGTGACCCTGAATCTCACGGTCGAAGCGCCGGATCTGCCAACCGTCGTGCCGCTCGTTGCACTGGTTTCCTACCCGCCTTTCGGTGAGCGTCGTGAGTTTCAGCTCGGGCCGGACGGCGCACGCCTCCAGTTCCACGTGCCGATCACGGAACCCGGACACGAAGTCGGATACGGAATCCACTTTCCTTCGGGGCGAGCGCTATTCCTCGATTCCGTTTCAATCCGACCTGCTGGCGGCGCCGTCGATGTCGCCGTCGAACAACGTGAATATTCGCCAGGAGAGGCGGCGACCGTGGTCGCAACGCTGAATGAGCCGGGGACGCTGGAGATCTTCGGCTTCCAGCACGGCGTCTCGCTCTCCAGCTCGGGGCCAGCGGTATTTCAGATCCCCTCCGGCCTGCCGTACGGCCGCTACCCGATTCTCTGGACGTTCTACGGTGGCGGCCCCGGCGCAGGTGTCAGCAACGGTAGTGTCCTCGTCAGGGTTCGCGGTCCGCTGGTCCGGATCACGGACATGGGGGTTCGTAGGGACCGGGATGGCCAGGTCGCTGCGGTGACCGCCCGACTGACCTCGGATGCCCAGGTGCCGGCCACCACCCGCGTTTGGCTGATCGGGCCCAGCGGCGCCGCCAGTCTCCTGGCCGAGCACCCGATCCAGATCAATGCCGGCGACGACACCATGGTTGACCTGCCGCTTCACGTCGACATCCAGGATCCCGGTACGCAGCGCTGCGTGCTCGCTGTGGTCGGCCTGGACGGCAGCGAGGTTGCCGAGGCCGCGGTTGCGCTCGACAGCGGCGGCGGGAGGATTCTCGGGCTACGGACCAATCGGGCGACGTACCAATGGGCGACGGACCCGGTGATGGCGTTCGCTGACACCCAGGGCCGGGGGCCGGCAACGATGGAGTTGCGTCTCGACGGCGATCTCGTCGCGACGCGATCCCTCACGCTCGACGGCGTGCAGCGGCTCTCGCTGGCTGTGTCCGGGGCACACGCTGGAACGCACACGCTGGACGCCTCGCTACAGACTGCCGCCGGCTCCTCACAGGCCACCGCGTCGTTCTCGGTGGGCACGGGGCTCCCGGACCTCGGGGTCGAACTCGGGGGCGGGACGACCGACACCGGGACCGTCCGGCTGGCGGCGCGGGTGCGCAACGTTGGCCAGCTGGACTCGCCGCGCACGGCGATCTCGTTCTGGGATGGCGAGGCGGGCGCGGGGGCGCCCCTTCAGACGACAGATGTGGAAGCCCTTGGCCCGGCGGCTTCGGCCTTCGTCCCGGCGGAGGTCGTCCTCAGCCAGGGCGAGCACGACATCACCGCATGGGTGGACCGCGCCGGCGAGATCCCGGAGTTCGATCGGAGCAACAACGTGGCGCGCCTGCACGTGACCGTGGGCGCGGCCCCGCCGATCCCGACTCCGACGCCAACGCCGACACCAACGCCCACCCCGACAGCCAACCCGACAACCACTCCGACCCCAGCCCCGCAGGGAGTATTCGTCCGCACGAACGCTCGTCTCTACCGGCTCGGCGACGCCGTGTCGGTCAGCGGCCGGGCGCCGGACGGGGCCTACTGCGCGGCGATCGTGCCGAACGGCGTCTGGACGATCGGCGCGCCTCTGCCGGCCGAAACCGTTGCAACCGCGACGGTGACGTCAGCCGGCGGCGTGATCCCCTCGACGGAGGCCTGGGGCGGCGCGACCGCCGGCTCGTACGACGTGGTGCTGATCCCGGGAGACTGCTCCACGCCGGGCGCGGTGATCGTGGCGGCGTTCGACGAGGGGCCGGCGGCGGGGTTCGACGTGGGCGCGGGAGGGGACCCGATCCCGGCGCTGTCGCGCGGGGCGTTCGCCGCGTTCGCGCTGCTGCTAACCACTCTCGGAGTCTGGGCGCTGGCCGGGCGGCGGTGAGGCTCGCGCCGGGCGGGCGTCGAGGCGATGGGCGGTCGCGGCGATCGGGCGCCGCGGCCGTAGCCGCGTCAACCGCGTGCCGGGCACCCGGTCATGGCGCCGCGGTGGGGGGAACGAACTTCTCGATGAACGACGCGGCGGCGTCGATGTCGTCGGTCACGAGGACGAATTTCGCGTAGTCGTCCTTCTCGAGGAGCGTCCGGAGCAGGGCGTCCACCGGGCACGCCGTCCTCCAGTGCTCGCCGCCCAGGAAGACCATCGGGCTGAAGTGGCCGAAGCTCCGATAGTAGTTCTGTGCGGCGTTCTGGAAGATCTCCTGGACGGTGCCGGCGGTCCCCGCGGAGAAGACGACGCCCTGCCTGGCGACGGCGAGCAATCCGTCCTCGCGGATGCTGTTCTGGAAGTACTTGCCGATCATCGTCGCGAACGGCGTCGAGGGCTCGCTCCCGTATTGCCAGGTCGGGACGGCGAGGCTCTCGCCCGCGCCCGCCTTCCCAATCCCATGGGCGATGTCATAGGCGGGCTTCAGCCACTTGTACCCCTGGGCGACCAGGCCCTGGTCCACGGTCCCGTCGCTCGCGACGACCGCTCGCAGGTCCGGCACCTTCGGCTCAGCCGAGAGGGCGCGAATCGCGTCATCGAGATCGCCGACGCCCAGCGGCGCGTGCGCCGCTCCCAGGTGGGCGGCTTCCATCGCGCCGGGGCCTCCGCCGGTGCACACGAGGATCCCCGCGCGCGACAGGAGGCGCGCAAGCTCGGCGATCTCGCGATACCCCGGCGCGTCCCGGTCCAGCCCGTGCGCGCCCATGATGCCCGCGATCCTCCTCCGCCGCCGCACCTGCTGGACCGCCTGCGTGATCGAGTTGTCGTGAAGGGCCTGCATCATCGCGACGAAGGGGCTTCCCGGCGTGCTTCCCCCCTCCGTCACGAAGTGGCGGTAGATCCTGAAGTCCAGGCTCTCCTGGTACGACGAGGGGTTCGCGGGGATGAAGCCCGTGAAGAGCTCGGCCGGGTCGTAGAGCGACCAGCGAATCGGCGTGAAGGGAATCGGCGGTGCGGCCATCAATCGGCCTCCCTTTCCTCGGAGCTGGGTCCGCGCCCGAGCCGCCGCTTGCGGCGACCCCGCACGGTCGCCGCAAGAGGCATGCGCGGCACGGACCCTCTGACCACGGTCTCGCGCCTGCTTTCCAGCCGCACGATATCACTCCATTTTCGTCTTTCCTGCTCTGGCCACCCTTCCGTTGGTGCCAAGGCGCCACCGCAGGCGGCAACGACGTGCCGCTGATGACGGACGCGCGCGGCACAGCGGTTGGCGCGATCGTGGGGGCGTTCGCGGCGTTCGTGCTGCTGCTGACCGCGCCGGGCACGGCTGCTGTGCGGACACACGGGTTAAGGGGGCGACGGAACCGTCGCCCCCAACCCGGTGCGGTGAAACGCCTCGAAGGACTCCGGCCGCCTCAGCTCAGCGCCCTCCTCCTCAGCAGCATGAAGCCGCCGGCGGCGAGTGCGCAGGCGAGCGCGATCAGCCCGATCCCGGAAAGCGTCGGGATGGGCAGCTCGACCAACACGTCCGTCGTTCCGGCGGGCGAGGTGCAGCCGTCGACGGTCACGGTCACGCTGTAGGTGCCGGCCATCGCGGTCGTCGCGTCCGCGATCGTCGGGTTCTGCTGGGCTGAAGTGAAGCCGTTCGGACCCGTCCACGAGTACGTCGCACCCCCGACGGTCGGCGTCGAAAGGCTGATCGTGTCGCCGACGTGGTACGGCCCGGTGTTGCTCGCGGTCGGGGCTGCGGGGATCGGGTTGATCGTCACAGTGACGTCCGCTGAAGACGCCGCGCAAGGCGGGTTCGCGATCGTCCACTGGAGCACGACCGGCCCTGTCCCCGTCGCGTGCGTGAACGTCGCGTTCGGCGTCGCAGCGCTCGGATTGAACGTCCCGGTCCCGCCCGAGAAGACGGACCAGATGCCGGTCCCGAGGACAGGCGTGTTGCCGCCGAGGCCGGCGGTGGTGCCGCCCGCGCAGATCGCCTGCGCGCCGCCGACGGTCGCGGTCGTGGGGGTCAGAGACTCGATGCCCGTGTAGGTCAGCGGGCTGCGGTTGCCGAACGTGATCTGACCCGCTCCGGTCCCCGCGGGCGTGTTGACGATGGGGGCCGTGACGCCGGCCAGGTTCACCGTCAAGGCGTCGCCCGGGCAGGTCGCGGGAAGCCCGCCGGCGACCGTGATGGGGATCGTCGCGTTCGGAGTCACGCTGAACGCGTCCGTGCCGGTGCCGCCGTCGAAGGTGACGCTCGTGACGCCGGATCCGAAGTTGATCGCTCCGTTCGAAGCCCCGGTAATCTGGGTCGCGCTGATCGTGACCGTGCGCCCGGTGGCGTCCGCCGAATCATCCACGACCAGGCTGCCGCCGCCGCCGGAGTCCGTGATGGACAGGTCGCTGTTGACGGTCAGGGTGCCGGCGTTTCCGACGTTGAACGTGTCGTTCCCGGTGCCTCCGATGAGGGTGACTGGCTCGTGCGTGGCGCCGCCACAGCATATGCTCGGCACGTTAAACGTGTCTCCCCCGGAGCCTCCCTTCAACGTGACGCCCCCCTGGAACGCCGCCGCGGCGGACTGGTTGTAGTTGAGGCCGGGAGCTGTAATGGTGCCCGGCAGGGTGTTGATCGTGTACGTGACGGCGGCCGAGTTGCCCGTATCGTCGATCACGGTCTGGTCCGCCGTGTTGACAGCGCAGACGACATTGATGTTCGCCAGCAGGGCGCTGGCGGGCGCGAGAACGCCGCCCACGATGACTATCGACCCGTCGCCGGTGGAGACGGCCACGTTGACGGTCGACGTCCCGGCAGCGGCTATCGTGAGTCCCCCGCCCCAGTCCGGACTGAAGACCACCCCGTCCGTGCTGTGGTAAACGAGCCCGCCAAATTCTTCGAGATAGAGGGTCGTCACGGCAGAATCTCCGGTCGCCGTTCCCGTGTTCGTCCCGCCGCCGGTGAACACGTACGCCGCCAGCGCGTCCCCCGCAGGGAGGACGGACGCGGCGAGCGCGAGCGCCAGGACGGGAATGGACAGCCCCCCGAGGGGCCACACGCCGGTGGGCCGAGGCTGGTACCTTCTCATGTCTTCCTCCTTCTTCAGTTCTTACCCCGGAATCGATGTTCCTCAAGAATACGAAAATGTGCCGGATTTGCAACCCCTGGCGGCGGGATTCGACGCGAGCGCCGGCGGAGATCCGATCCCGGCGCTGGAACGCCGAGCGCGTCGGCCCGGGGCACAGCGCCGTGACGGTCACGCCGGTGCCCGCCATCTCCGCGGCGAGCCCCTCCGAGAACGAGAGCACGTACGCTTTGGAGGCGTAGTACACAGCCATCAGGGGCCCCGGCTGGAAACCCGCCGTCGAGGCCACGTTGAGGATGCGGCCGACGCCGCTTTCGCCGGCTCGAGCCCGATTCCGCTCGAAGCGCCGGTGGCCAGGGCCGCCCGTCTCGCGTTGTCGGGACCGTTCATGCGTTGTCCTCCGCGGTGCGAGCCGGCGACATCGCCCCGTCTCGGAGCACAAACGCGGCCCCCGGCGCATCCGTATCCTGGCGCCGTCACGTCGGAGGCGGAACCTGGAGGTTCGAGGCCGCGATCCGCAGGTCGGCGCCTCGTGACGGGCATCACGGCCAGGGGACCGGCTCCGCCCTGCCGGCGGAATACCTGCGAACCGGTCTCTGTTGCGCCAGACATGCAAGGCGTGATATCCCCTCCACTTGACCTCTTGGGACGTTCACGAGCGTAGGGGGGTGCGTGGATAGTTCCGATCGTCACGACATGACGGCGCAGGGCGGGTCCGAGAGCGCGCCGTCGCGCCCGTCGGCGAGCGAGCCGGCGCCCACGCTCCTGGGCAGCGCCGAGCAGCTGAGCTCGTCGTCGGCCACCGGGCGAGCGCCGGCAGCTCCGAGGCGGATGCCGGAGAAGATCGGCGACTACCGGCTGCTCCGCATGCTCGGCCAGGGCGGGATGGGCGTCGTCTACGAGGCCGAGCAGCAGTCGCCCCGCCGCCTCGTCGCCCTCAAGGTGATGCGCCAGGGGCACTTCGTGGACGACCCGCACGCCCGCCTGTTCCACCGCGAGGCCGAGACGCTCGGCCGTCTCAAGCACCCCGGCATCGCCGCCATCTACGAATCGGGCCACACCGAGGACGGGCACGACTTCTTCGCGATGGAGCTGGTGCAGGGCAAGAACCTCGACGTCTGGGCGACGGAGCGGCCGACGCCGATCTCGCCGTCGGAGATCGAGCTGCGCCTCAAGGTGTTCCGCTCGATCTGTGAGGCGGTCAACTACGCCCACCTGCGCGGGGTGATCCACCGCGACCTCAAGCCTTCGAACATCATCGTGACCGACGAGGCCGCGAGCAACGCCGACTCGGGGGCCGTCCCGCTTCCCGCGGTCAAGGTCCTCGACTTCGGCCTCGCGCGGATCATGGACGCGGACGTCCAGGGCGGATCGATGCTCACCGAGGCCGGGATCATCAAGGGCACGCTGCAGTACATGAGTCCCGAGCAGGCGCGCGGCGAGGGGGATGCCGTCGACGTGCGCACCGACGTCTACGCGCTGGGGATGATCCTCTACGAGATGCTGACACTCCGCCGGCCGTACGACCTGGCCCGGTCCGGCCTTTCCAGCGCGCTTCGGGTGGTGTGCGAGACGGCGCCGAAGCCGCTCGCGCAGGCGTGGAGCGGCACGAAGAAGCCCGATCCCGACCTGGAAACCATCGTGAGCAAGGCGCTGGAGAAGGAGCCGGAGCGTCGCTACGCGAGCGCGGCGGCGCTGTCGGAGGACGTGGAGCGATACCTCACGTCGCAGCCGATCGTTGCGCGCCCGGCGAGCGCGACGTACCGCGCCAGAAAGTACGTGCAGCGGCACCGGGTCGGCGTGGCCATCGCCGCGGGGGCGGCCCTGACGCTAGTGGCCTTCGCGGCCACGATGACGGTGCAGGCACGACGCATCTCGCGCGAGCGCGACCGCGCGAGCCGCGAGGCCGAGGTCGCGAGGCGCGTTTCCGACTTCCTGACCGAACTCTTCGCCGTCCCCGACCCGAACGCGGCCCGAGGAAAATCGCTCACGGTGCGCGAGCTGCTCGACAAGGGCGCGAGAGAGATCAGGACGCTGGCCGACCGCCCCGAGATCCAGGCGAGGCTCATGACCACGATGGGCCGCGTGTACGACGGCCTCGGCCTGTACACACAAGCGGAGTCGCTCCTCGCCGCGGCCGTCGCGATTCAGCGGCAGACGCTGGGGCCGGAGCATCCCGAGACGCTGGCGGCTGCCAGGGCGCTGGCGTGGGAGTACTACCGCGAGGGACGCTACGAACCGGCCGAGAGGGTCCTGCGCGAGGCGATCGAGATCGGCCGTCGGACCCTCGGGCCGGAGGACTGGGGCACGCTCGACGCGAGAATCGCCCTGGCATCCGTCTACACCGACGAGCACCGGTTGGCCGAGGCGACCGTCCTGGACGAGGCGCTGCTCAAGATCTCACGCCACCTGTACGGCGACACCCACGCCACGACGCTCAGGGTCATGAGCAATCTCAGCGGCGTTTATGCGGACAGCGGGCGTGTCGCCGATGCCGTGAAGCTGAATCAGCGCGCGCTCACGATCTCGCGCCGCCTCAACGGGGAGAATCACCCGACGACACTGCGGGTGATGATGAACCTGAGCGACGAGTACAAGCAGGCGAATCGCCTCGACGACGCCGAGCACCTCGGTCGCGCAACGCTCGAAGCCTCCCGTCGGGTGATGGGCGCCGAGCACCCGCAGACCGCGGCCACGACCTACACCCTGGCGTGCGTCCTGGTCAAGCGCGGCAGGAACGACGAAGCCCTCGACCTGATCCGGGAGGCCGTCGAGCACGGGATGCGGGACGCGGACGCCAGGATGATGCCCAACGATCCCGACCTGGAGCCCCTCCACGGCGATCCCCGCTTCGAGACGCTGATGGCCGAGGTGCAGCACCGCGCCTCGATAGACCCGACGGGTTCCCGGTAGCTGCCGCCGGTCGGACCGAGCCAGAAAACCGCCTGACAGGATGTAACCCATCGACGTGGTTGACCGTCTCAGGTGAGAGAAGGTCGTCGTGACGAGGCGTTTCCTCACCGAAACGAACAACAACGTCGTGGCGACCCTCCAGGTTGCGGGGACGTACGATGAGGGGCCGCCGGATTTCGGAGTCGGTAGGGGGCCTCGACCAGTGGCGTGCTACGGCAAAGGAAAAGTGACCGCAATGATCGCAAAGAACCTCGACCCTGACAGCCATCCGGCGCGCATCGTTTCCCGGGCGCGATCATGAACGCCGTCAGCGACGCTTGTGCCTTGAGTCCTGTGCATTTCTTTCTCGAGCCGGCCGGCATCAGCTTCGAACGCGCCCGCGCGCTCGACCCCGACCGCGACTGGACGGATCTGCGGCGTGGCAAGGAAGTGTGGATTCTGCAGACCTACCTTCGCCTCAGGCGCCTCGGCTACCCCGTGGCGCTCGCGAACACGGTGCCTTCGCGCGGCCTCGTCGTCTATCACAAGGAGGAGCAGCAGCTCGTCCTCGAGCGCCTCGGGCCGGGCGCCGCCCCCGTGCTCATCGCGGTGCGCGGCGACTTTCGCTCCGCCGATGCGGCGGATTTCGAGATCTTGCAGAACGGTTGCTTTGCAGATGGCGACCGCGCCTTCTTCATCCCGCACTGGCCGCAGCCTGGACTCATCCGGAGGGATGCCGCACGTGGTACGAGAGTGTCGCGGATCGCCTTCAAGGGCTACGCCGGCAACCTGGCGGCAGACTTCAGGAGCGCGGAGTTTGCGCGCTTTCTGCGCGACAACGCGCTCGAGTTCGCCTGCGACGCAGTCGTCGACGATGCCTCGGACCACCCGATTCTCGCCGACTGGCACGACTATCGCGAGGTGGACGTGGCGCTGGCCTTGCGGCCGGGGCGGCACACCCACAAGCCGGCGAGCAAGCTGCAGAACGCGTGGCTCGCCGGAGTGCCCGCGGTCTTGAGCCCCGATTCTGCCTATCGGGAGCTCCGCCGAAGCCCGCTCGACTACCTGGAGGCGCGCTCGGTGGAGGAAGCGAAGGCAGCGGTTCTGCGCCTGCGCTCCAATCCCGACCTCTATCGGCGCATGGTCGAGAACGGTCGCGAGCGGGCGCGCGACTTCACGGTCGAAAAGGTCACGGACAGGTGGGTCCAGCTTCTATTCGACACGCTGCCCGCGGCTGCGCGGCGGTACCCGGAGCGGCACTACGCGCTCGGGCCGCGGCGCCTCCGCACGCTCCTTCGCAAGGCGAGCTACGCGACGCGTGGCACGCCGCGCAAGTGAGTGCTCCGGCCATCGAGGTCGCCGGGACAAGACTCCTCGCGCCGCTGCAAAGCCTCGATCAGCGCTGCATTGCCACCGTGGTCGGGTCGTTGGTGATGTTGTCGATCACCGAGGCAAACCCGAACACCCCCGATCCCGACTGCACCGTGATCGTGGCGTACCCACTGCCCATCGCCGTCTGCCCCCCCGGGTTCTTGAACGGCTGCGTCGCCTGCACCCACTCCCCTGCCGCAAGGGTCACCGTGTAGTC
>JBEKAA010000049.1:0-56688 GCA_050018455.1 Thermoanaerobaculaceae bacterium
TGCGTTTTCTGGTGTAGGAGCGGGGCTTGCCCCCGCCCTCGGTCCGCAGATCGCCACAAGCCGGGAAGACTCTCTCGACAATGACAGGCAATCCTCTACGACTGATGGCAAATTGGTATCACGTACCCCGATCAACGAAGCGGCCCGCCGCGAGGGCGGGCCGCCGAGGTTGCATCGGGGAGAGGGGCTACGGCGCCGGCTGGGCCGGGATGAAGACCGGGTCGCCGGTCTGGTTGTCGATCACCGTCGCGTACACGGTCCCCGGGCCGCCGCCGGTCACCTCGATCACCGCCGAGATCCCGCTCAGGTTCGCCGGCAAGGTCGTCCCGAAGACGTTCATGAAGCGGTTCTCGAGCTGGTCCTGGTCCCACCCGTTGACGCCGAGCGAAAACGTGTACGGCACCGGCTGACCGCCGCTGATCGGGTTCAGGACGTTCCCGTTCTGGTCGTAGAAGATCACCGAGAAGATCACGCTCGACGTCTCGGAGAGGTTGACGAACCCGACGTTGGTGCGGAAGCCGGTGTCCGTCGTGGACATCCCGGTGAGCAGCAGGCTCGTCTCGAGCGAGGTCGTCGAGATCCCCGAGGCGGCCGTCAACGGCGTGATGTTCTGCCCGAACGTCCCGGTGGCGGTCTGGTTGAACGAACGCGCCTGCACGATCGGATAGACGCTCGTGCCGTCGTTGGGCTCGATCTCGAGGACGCCGCTGGTCTGCACCGTACTTGTCAGCAGGTTGCTGTACACCCAGTTCAACACATCGGCCATGTACACACTCTGCAGTGGAGCAATCGTCTGGGACACGGTCACGGGCTGGACGGGGTCCGTGGTCTTCGGCGTGTAGGTGATCGCCCAGGTGTGGGCCACGGTGTCGGGGTTGGTGAGCTGCAGGTCGCTGCGCCACACCGTGCCGTTCTTGCCGTTGGTGTGGGCCACGGCCGGCAGGTAGATCGGCGATGTCGGAGGCGGTCCCGCGAGGATGAGCACCGGGGCGCCCGTCTGGTTATCGACGACCGAGGCGTACGCCTGGACGTTGGAGCCGGAGGGCACGTCGATCCTGAGCGAGAACGTGCCGACGGTGGCGAACGTCGCCCCGAAGAGGTCGGCGATCGAGTCCTGGAGATACCCGTACGGGTACAGCCCCGGCGTGGCGGTTCCCCGGACCGTGCCGGTCGTGTCGTAGAGCGTGAAGGTGATGTTTCCTGCAGGGCTGGTGCCGAGCAGGTTCATCAGGCTGTAGTTGGTGCGGTAGCCGGTCTGCAGGCCGTTGTTGTGCAGGCCCGTGAGCCAGACAGGGGATGTCGTCGTGCCCGAGACCACGCCGATGCCGGGCGCGAACTCCCCGTAGGTGCCGCCGCCCGGCGAGCTCGTGTACGTCCGCCCGATCACCATCGGGGCGACGTTCTGGTCGTTCTGGAACGTGACGCGAAGCGCGGCCTTGGTGATGTTGTTGCCCACCAGCTCCGGGAAGCTGAGAATGTTGGTGAACACCTGCGTGGCCAACGGACCGAGGGTGTACGGGCCGATCTGGAACACGTTCGGGTTGGCGTTGTTGGCGTTGACCGGCAGGAACTGCAGGTTGATTGCGGACGATTCCGTCGAGGGGTTGAAGATCGTTACGTCGGTCTGCCACTGCGTGCCGTTGAGGCCGTTCGTCTTGGCGTTGTCCACCGTCATCACCGCGGTGGGGCCGCACAGCGTGCCACCGACGCTGACGACCTGGGTGACCGTCACGGCGCCGCTCGGATAATCGCTGCGCGAGGAGGTGAGCGTGACCGTGTGGTTTCCGGCGCAGGAGAAGGTGTGCGTGACTGCGGAGCCCGTCACCGTTCCCGGTGTGTCGTCGAACGCCCACACGAACGTGTCGGGGCTGCCGTTGGAGGCGCCCTGCGCCGCCGTGAACGTGATCGCCGCGCCGGTGTTTGCCGGGTTGGGCGACCAGGTGAACGCGGCGACGACGTGCCGCACGTCGGCATAGACGGTGACGACTTGGAGGTCTTCCGCGGACGTCCCGAAGCAGTTGGTCGCGGTCATGCGGACGTTCTTGGCGCCGGGGATCGTCCACGTCGCGGTGAACGTCGGCACGCTCACCGTCTGGTTCAGCTGCAGCTCCTGGAAGTCGTACCAGTGCCACGAGGTCGGGCTGTTGGTCGACCAGTCGGTCAACGTGACCTGCTCGCTGGCGAATGGCTGCTGCTGCTCGGGGAACCCCGCGAGCGCGCCGGTCGGGCCCCACGTGAAGTTCGCGGTCGGCACGGCGGTCTGCGCGCACGCCGGCAGCACCTGGACCACCGCCTGCGCCGCCGTGGCGCCCTTGCAGTTGGTGGCCGTGAGCGTCACCGTGTAGGTGCCCTGCGCCGCGAAGGAGTACACGGGGTTCTCAAGTGTGGATTTCCCGCTCGGGATCAGCGGCGGCGCGCCGTCGCCGAAGTTCCACGCCCACGCGGTCGGACCGCCGACGGAGGTGTCGACGAACTGCACGTTCTGGCCGGCGCGCACCTGGTACGGCGGCGCGAGGCCGGAGATCCCGAAGCTCGCGGTCGGAGCGGCCGGGAGCGTGCAGACCTGGGCGACGGTGACCGAGGTCGAGCCGGTGACGGTGGAGCCGCCGGCCTTGCCGCTCGCCGAAACCTGGTAGGTGTTCGGGGCCGAGTACGTGTACACGGTGAAACCGCACGCGCTGAACTGGCTGCACAGCGGGTAGCTCACGTTCTGCGCGGGCGAGCCGTCGCCGAAAGTGAACGCCAACGTGTCGCCGCTCACGGAGAGCTGCGGCACGAAGGTGAACGTCACGGACTGACCGACGTTCGCCGGGTTCGGGCTCGGCGTGATCGTGAGCGCGCCGCCCGGGGGAGGCGTCGGGGTCGGCGTCGGGGTCGGCGTCGGGGTCGGTGGCGTGCCGGACGTCGTGAAGCTCCACGTCGGCGGCGACGACGTTGACCCGCAGGCGTTGGTCGCGGTGACCTGCCACTGGACCGTCGCGCCCTGGCTTGCGGAAATCGTGCACGAGGTGAGTGTAGTGGTGCAGTAGCGCACGATACCGTAGCCGACCGTGTAGCTGAACGGTCCGGTCCCGGTTGGCGGGCTCCAGCTCACAGCGACCGATCCGGGCGTCACCCCCGTCGCGCCGTTTGTCGGGCTCGGGTTCGTGGCCTGGCCCGGCGACGTGCACGTGGTCACGGTGAAGGGGAGCGTCGTCGGCGTGAACGTGACCGGTGCGCCCCCGTTGTTGGCCGACGCGGTGAGCGTCACGGTCTGGTTGTCGACGCTGGCGGTCGGACTCGAGATCGTCCCGGTGACGGTCTGGTTCCTCACCGGCCCGGTCGCCGTTGGCGGGTTCGCTGCGCCGACCGTGCTGAGGCTGCCGAGCCAGCTGAACGTCGCGGCGTAGCCGGTTGCCAGGCTGTACGGCGCCGAAACGTTGATCGGGTTGCTCGTGTTGAAGCTCGGGAACGTGCTGCCGGTCTGCGTCGCGGTGATCGCGCCCACGTTGAACGGCTGGGAGTTGAGATCCAATTCCGCGCAGGAGTCGTACCCCGGACCCGGGGTGATCCCGGTGTACGGGTCGTTGTGGCACGTCGAGTCCGAGGAGCCGTACGTGCCGAACCCGTAGTGCACGCGCACGTACGCCTTGTAGAGGCCCTGCGTGGCCAGTGTGTAGCCCACGGTCAACAATCCCGAGTAGGGGTCTATGGTGATCTGGTCCGGATGCAGGATCTGCCAATCCGCTGAGGTCGGGGAGCCCTGCGACGTGCTGGTCAAGAGATCCACTGTATCGTTCGTCAGGTACCCCGAGGGCGACACGGTGAGTGCCGCCTGCGGGTTGCCGCACAGGTTGACCGTGGCCGTCGTCGTGTAGGGATTATTCGAGGTGTCGTACACCGTCAGCGTGAAGGTGAACGCTTCCGTTTGGTTGTTCGGGGAGACCCACGTGTAGACGTTATTGACCGGGCCCGTGAGCGTGCCGAGGTTCGGGACGACCGTGAGCTGCGGGTTGGACCACTGCCCGATCGAGGCGTTTGTGATCGTGAACGTGTCGCCGGGGAAGCCGTCGTTCGTCCCGCACGAAGCGGCCGGGTTCCCACCGCTGATCGTCAGTTCGGCCACCGGCGTGGAGGACATGCAGCTCGCGCTGACGCCCACGATCCTGGCGTCCACGCCCAGCGAGAGCGACGCGAAGTAGCCCGCTGCGGTCGAAAACGGCCGCGCGTTGTTGATGCCCTCGTAAAACACCGGGTCCAAGCACGCGGGCCGGTTGGGATCGAGGTCGGTGTACGGCGTCTGTTGCGGGAGCAGGAGCGGACTGGCGCCGGTAAGGCTCACGTACCCGATGCGGCTGAGGAGGGGGCCCGGGACGCCGTTGATGTAGCCGGACGCCATCAGCAGGTCGCCGTTGACCGCGACGCTGGTGGCGGGAGCCTGGATGGCCGTGGCGACGCCGTCCTCGGCGTCATAGTTGACGTTCGGGTACAACGACTGGAACGAGCTTGCTGCGGGGAACCTGCTGCTGTCCACCTGGTAGCCGCTGACGGTGGTCTGGGTCGTGCTGCCGACCCAGACGAGGTTCCGTTTCTGGTCCATCGCCCAGTTGCCGCCCACGAGCGATGCGCTCGTGTTCAGCTCCACCGGGGTCGGGTTGGCCGGATTGTCGATGTTGACGACGACGGCCGCCGTCTTCGACTTCGCGAACAGGAGCCGGTGGCCGGAGGCATCGGTGAGGACGAAGACCTTCAAGGTCCCGAGGGCGAGGGGGAACTGGACGTTCTGGAAACCGACAGGGTCGCTCGCTTGCCCGACGGGCACGCGGACGCCCTGGCCCATGTTGGCGTATCCCACGTTCTGCGGGCTCAGGGCGCCGCCGCCGATCTGATAGATCCGGATCGAGTAGTCTTTTTGCCCGACGCTGGCCTGGTCGAGCGTCTGCGCGACGACGTACACGTTGCCGCCGGCCGCGAAGAGCGCCGCGCTGCTATAGGCTATGCTCTTCGGCAGTATCGGCGTGCCGGGGTTGTAGCCGGTGCCCAGGTATTTCGAGCCGCTGCCAGCGAACTTCAGGAAGTCCCACCCATAGTTGCCCACGGACACGAGGGCGTACGGGAAGTTCGAGTCGTCGAGCGTCGCGATGTCGAAGAAGTGCACGTACTGCGGCGCGTGGGTGTCGGGGTCGCTGAACTTCCACGGAAACGGCAGTCCGTAACCTCCCGGAGAGTTGACGATGGGGGACGTCTGCCCGAGCGGGTTGGACGTGACGTCGTAGATCCCGATGTTGCTGTTGAGGCACTGGATCAGGTAATCCGTGCCGTTCTGGCTCGAGAAGAAGCTCTGGAGGGCCGCATTGTTCTCATAGGTCTGGTTTTGCGCCGTGGTGTCGCAGACATCGTAGTAGTACGGCGGCGTGGACGAGGTGTAGCACTGGCCTCGTGCCGGGACCGCCCACCCCAGCGCTGCCACGAGCGTGAGGGCTGACAGCAGGCGCCCTCCGAACGCTCTCGCACGACACATGTTAGCGAAGTCTTCCCCCATCTTCTACCTCCGCGAGCCGACATTAGCCCAACTGGCCCGGCTTGTCCAGCGCGAACGTGTGCGCCCGCGCACAAAAAGGAAGCGGGCGGGCCGAAGCCCGCCCGCCCGTGACGCATGGTGCCGTGAAGCTTACTCGTAATAGGTGTTGAGTCCGTTGTAGGTGTTGAAGTACGGCATCATCTGGCTGTTGCCCTGCCACCAGACGTTCGACATCTCGGTGGCCTCGTTCATGGTCGTGAATCCACCGAAGTTGTACTTGACGAACACGTAGGTCTGCAGATACGTGTCGTTGTACGCGCCGTCCTGGCCGTAGATCGACGGATCGAAGACCAGGAGCATCCAGCCGTTGCCGCTCATCAGGCCGTCGAAGTTGGTCTGGTTGACCGCCACCTTCTGGGTCTGGAACGGGAACACGTTCGGCTCGGGCTGCAAGCAGTACGTGCCCGACGGGCAGGTCTGCGACTGGGACGCGCGCGAGTTCTCGCTCTCGTCGAACGCGAAGTAGATGTACGGCTGGCAACCGAGCACGTAGTTCGGCAGGAACTCGAAGTCGTCGTAGTTCTTCCACACGCCGACCTCGGTGGTCACGCCACCGTTCTGGAAGTAGTTGAACGCCCAGGCGGTCGGCAGCGGCTCGTGGTTGTCCTCGTAGTTATCGAGGTTGCCGGAATCGGCCTTGTACGCGCTGTAGAAGCCAACATAGTTGTAATCGATGTCGGAGGAAGACTCGATGTTGACGGTCGGCAGCGACTCGGAGTAGTTGGTCTCGAAATCGAGGTAGAAGTCGTCGCCGGCCAGGGTGTTGAGCTGGGTGAGGTACTTCCAGTAGTCGCCCAAGGCGGTGTCCGGGAAGTCGCCGTTGCAGGCGTTGACGCTGTCGATGATCGCGTAGAAGAACAGCGGCTGCGCGGTCAGCGTGGAGAGCCAGCCGCCCCAGTTCGTGATGTAGGAGCCGGGCTTGATGCAGGTGGTGTCCTGGTTCGGCCAGGGGACGAGCGGGGCCTGCAGCTCCTGGATGATGGCCGGGCTGTAGACTCCGAGGTAACCCCACGGGAAACCGCAGCCGGCGTTCGACCCGGCGTCGATGTCGATCGGCGGGGGAATGGTCTGAGCTCCCCTGTTGGCAGTCGGGCCCCACGCCGAGGGGGAAACGGCCGAAACCGTGGCGGTGTACGTGGGCGCTGTCCAGAAGCCCTTCAGGCCCCCAGGAGTCGCCGCGCCGGCCGGGTTGGTGGCGGAACCGGTGTCGAAGTGCTCGAAGTCGCCGGTGACGAGGTCGCGCCAGTTGATGGACCACACGTCGTAGCCGGAGAGCACTTCGTCGAAGTCGATGACGGGCGAAGAGTCGGCGGCGTACACCGTGATGTGGATCAGCTGCTTGATCGACGACACGTTGGTGACGACGGTCAGCGTCTGGTAGCCGGTCGGGTCCGGGGTGCCGGCGGCGTTCGTATCGATGACGATGTACGGCACCAGCAGCGTGGACGCCGGAACGTTGTCCCGGGAGCCAAAGTTGGCGTAGGCCGCTCCGCCCAACAGGGCGAGGGCCAGCGCGAGGATAATGGTCTTCTTCATAGCCTAATTCCTCCTTTGTCCTTCACAAAAATGCGGAATACGACTCCTGTGTGACGGTGGCTGTACGCCAGCAACCTCCACGACCGCGCACTCGATGGCATCACCTCCCGCAAGGTATTTTCAAACACCTTTGAATCCCGAACCGCGAGCTATGCTGCATCGACATCAGCCTACGTCCAGAAAACCCTGCTGTCAAGACCCCACCGGATCGTCAGACTCGAGGCAAGGTAACAGCCCCGCAGGAGCGTGTCAAGGGGCCTTCTTCGCGCCGGCCTTTCCGGGCGCGACCGGAGCGTAGACCCAGATGCCGCCGCCCACGGTCCCCTTCGGCGACCCGGCGAAGACGATCTCGCCCTTCTTGTCGTGGTAGAGGTCCGCGATCCGGATGTCGAAGATGTCCGTGCCGGGTTGATCCATCCCGGCGTTCTTCTGCTCCAGGAACTCGCCGTTGCTGGTTTGCAGGAACACGCGCACCTGCCCGGTGCTCGTGGCTACGGCGACGTCGTCCCGCCCATCGCCGTCGATGTCGCCGACGGCGACGGCCTTGTAGGTCGTGGAGTCGCTCTTCTCCTGGAACAGGATCGTCGGCGTCGGGGTGAGGGTCGGCGCGCCGTTCGCGTCGTGGAAGCGGTAGATCACGCACGCCTGCGTCGCCGCTTCCGAGACCCACGGGTTGTGCTGCTCGAAGCACTCGACGACGTCGGGCTGCTTGAACCGGTCGAGCCGTCCGGCCGCCGTCGCGAGCACGTACGCGTTCACCGGCTGCTGCGCGCTGCCGATCGCCTTCCATTCGGCCCCGCCGCCGAGGTTCCGGAAGATGAGGTCCATCCCGTTGGCGGAGTGCTCGGTCAGCAGCAGGTCGACGTTGCCGTTCATGTCGAGGTCCGCGGTCGTGAGCTGGTCGCCCATGAGCTGGCCGGGGAAGCCCTTCGGCGCCAACGCCTTCCAGCCTCCCGGGAGGTTCAGCGCGATGTTGACGAGACCCGAATGTAAACTGGCCGTCGTCTTCAGGTTGATGTCCACCTCGGCAAAGGTGGCGATGTCGGGCCGGCCGTCGTTGTTGAAGTCGGCGACCGTGAGGGCCCTCGAGGTCACCTCGGGGTTGTCCTGGGGGATCGTCACGAAGCGCGTGAAGTTGCCCTTGCCGTCGCCGTAGAGCACGTACGTCTTGGAGAAGTGGCAGGCGATGGCGATGTCCTTGTTCCCATCGCCGTCGAAGTCCGCGACCCGCACGGTGCCGTAGTCGAGCTTGATGCCCTGGGTGGGCCACGTCGCGTTTGCCTCCTGCCAGGAGTGGTCCTTCTGCTGCAGGAAGACGTGCAGGGCCGGCGAACCGGTCCGGTTCGGCCCGAAGACGAGGTCGGGCAGGCCGTCCCCGTTCATGTCCGCGATGTCGAACGACATCTGCCAGCGGCCGCCGTCCGGCAAACCGTCGCGGCGGGGCACGAACCTCACCCGGTCGGTGAACGGCGGCGGGACCTCGGGGTTGCCCACGATGAGGTACTTGTCCGCCAGGTACTCGGCCTTCGCGATCGAGGAGATCTCCTTCTTCTCGTTTCCCACCCATGCCTTGTGGCCGACCGCTTGCGGGTCCTCCGGCGGGAGGTTGCGGACGTAGTAGGAGTCCGCGTCCTCGCTCACAACCTCGAGGACGGCATGCATGAGGCGAAAGAGCCTGACCCTGTTCGCGCCGACCCGAACGGCGCCTTCCTTCGGGATCTTGAAGACCCGGTAGTACCACTTCGCCCAATCCTCGTAGGTCACGCTGCCGGTAGGCACCTGAGGGGAGGGCAGGCCGGCGGGCGCCTGAAGCACGCCCTGCTGGCCCGACTGGCTCCCGGGAGGTGCGGCGCCTGCCGGCGGAGGCAGCGGCGGTCTCGTGCCCGTCTGGGCGCCCCCGAAGCCGGCGACCAGGATCGTTCCCAGGAAGAGCAACGCGCGTCTTGAACTCATCTCGTTTCCTCCAGGCCGGCGCCAGGCCGGCCAATCGTAATCTATGCGAGGTCGGGGACCTGCGCGCGGCGCGCCACGAAGATCGCCGTTCCGGCCGCCAGCAGCAGCACCGCGCACGCCGCGGCGACTGCGAGAGAGCGGGCGTTCGCAGGGTAGCCCGCAAGCGCCACGTGGAAGCAGTTCAGCGCGCCCCAGAGCGGGTTGAACGCCAGCAGCCCCGCAAATCGACGCGGCACGACCTCGGCGGGGTACACGATCGGCGTGACGAAGAACAGGACCGTGGCCGCGGTCCCCACGATGTGCACGAGGTCGGGAAGAAACGCGCCCGCCACCACCAGGGCGAGCGCGAGCCCGAACACGCCGATCGCCATGATCGCGAGGCCGGCGGCCAGCCAGGGCAGCCCCGCGACGGTCACCGTGCCGAGCGCCGCCGCCACGATGAGAACCAGGGTCAACGCCACGCCGTGCCGCACGAACACCGCGATCAAGCTGCCGGAAAGGAGGACCTCGAGCGGGACGTTGACGTGCCGGACGAGCTGGGCGCGCTCGCGGGCGAAACCGGTGGCGCGGGTCACGGATTCCTGGAACGCCGCGAACGGCACCAGACCGCTGATCAGGTAGAGGCCGAAGTTCCCCACGCCGCCCCTGCCTTCAAGACGCATGCCAAGGAAGAATCCGAACACGGTCAGGTAGAGGCCGAACTGCACGAGCGGCTCGAGCACGGACCAGGTCGCGCCGAGCGCGGAGCCTGCGTAACGCGCCTTGAAATCACGCTTCGCCAGCTCCACCACGAGGCGGCGCCACCGCCACACTTGAACTATGATCCCCGTCACGTTCGGACGTCCCCGGCCTCCTTGACACGACCTGTATGCGGCCTTAGCATATGGGTGAGAGGCCCGGCGCACACTAGCAGAAGAGCATCGGGCCCACAAGGACACGGTGACCCGCCTCTCGCGCTCGTCGCTCCCCACCGCCACGGTGGGGCAACTGATCCGCCAGCACAGGCAGGAGCGCAACCTCACGCAGACGGAGCTGGCGCGTCATATTGGCATCCAGCAGTCCGACCTGTCGCGCATCGAGAAGGGCGAGTACAGGGTCTCCCTGGACGTGCTTTTCCGCCTTCTGCACGTCTTCGAGATGTCGCTCGGCGAGTTCTTCGGGGACCTCGCGGGGCAGAACTTGACCTCGATGGAAGGGCGCCTGCTAGAATCGTTCCGTTTGCTGCCGCTCGCGGAGCAAGGCGAGGTCGTGGACTTCGCCGAGTTCAAGCGCGACCGGCAGAAGGAGCGCGACCAGTGACGGGCGCATCGGAGCGGTATCTCCGCCTGACGCAGCTGGCGCAGCGTGCGTTCGCGCACGGCCGCGTGGAGCGCGCGCTCACGCTGTTCTCGGCCGCGGAAGACGAGGCCAAGAGGCTCGGCGACCGCGAGCTCTCCGACCGCGCGTTCTGCAACCGGTGCGTGGTGCTGCTCGAGCTCGACCGCCTCGACGGCGCCGTCGGCGAGCTGAAGACCGTCCTGATGCGCTCCCGCGACCCGTTCACCACCTGGATGGCGGCGTATTACACGGCCCAGGTGTATGAAGCCGAGGGGAACATCCCCCGCGCGCTCGCCTACGCCCGGCGCGCGAGCGAGCAGGCCGGCGCGTGCGGCGACCGGCGCGCCCTGTTCCACTCCGCCAACCAGCACGGCGTGTTCGCGCTCAAGGACTCCTGCTTCAGCGAGGCCGCGGAGCGTTTCCAGGCCGGGCTCGAGCTCGCCCCCGAGGTCGGGGTCGACGAGCTCAGCGTTTCCATCACCCGCGACAACCTCGGGTACTGCCTCATGTGCGTCGGGCAGCCCGCCGAAGGAATGTCGCTCTCGAGCGACGCCGCCGCCGCGATCGAGACGATCGGCGCTCGCCAGTACCTCGCCGAGATCTACCAGGACCTCTGCTACGGGGCGCTGCAGCTCGGGCGGTTCGATGAGGCGCGCGAGTGGGGCGAGAAGGCGCTGGCGCTGGCGCGCGAGTACGACAACCCCACGGTGTCGCGCAACACCCTCATGCTGCTGGCCGACGCCGCGATGGACACCAAGGACGAGGAAGCCACGGAAACGTACTTGCAGTCGCTGTCGGAGTTCTATCCGGATTTCCGCGGGATGAAGTCGTTCCTGCGCGCCTTCAACGTGCGGGACGTGATCAACCTGAAAGCGTGAGGAGACCATGCGCCGAACATTCCTTGCCTGCATCCTGATCTTCGGCGCCACCGCCGCATTCGCGGCCAACCCCTACTTCCTCGACCAGAACGGCGTGCTCTGGACTGCGACCCCGGACCCCCAGGGGCTGATCCTGACCGGAACGCAGAACGGCGTCCAGGTGGTGCAGAGCGTCGTCCCGTTCCCGCTCTCGATGCCGGGCGCAAACGACACCCAGATGCAGGTGGCCGCCGACGGCCTCACCGGGAAGGTCACCGTGGTATGGCAACGCAACTGGACCGCCACCGCGTCGGAGATCATGCTTGCGGTGTGGAGCGGCGGCGACTGGGAGCGCGTGGTGGCGCTCGACCAGAACCTGATCGCGAATCCCCGCAACCCCGCCGTGCGGCTCACAACGGTCGCCACTTCCGTGCCCGACCCGAACAACCCGAACGATCCCACCCTGGCGACCATCGTTCAGGACTCTTTCATCCACGTCGCGTGGTGGGACGGGACCAGCCCGGGCAATGGGATGTACGGCCTCCTGCGGCTGACCGCCGACCCGACCGACGCGAGCGCCCTGACCATCCAGGACCTTGACTCCTACGTTACCATCGGCCTGGCGTGCGGGGTGCCGGTGCCTGCCACGACGCTCGAGAACCCGGTGTTCGCCAGCGCGGACGCGGCCGACCACGCGCAGCTGCTCTTCGGCTCGCAGCGCGTCTGCCTCCTGTTGGTCTTCGAGGTCCATTTCATCGTCGACCAGTCGGGCTCGACCGGGAGCAGCGGGTCTGGCGACGTCGTGAACCGCCGCCGCAACACGCCGATCTTCGGCGTCATCGCGGCGTTCCCGATGACCAGCAACTTCAGCATGGAAGGGACGCGCGTCATCCTCGGCGCCAGCCTGAACCCGGTGGCGTACCAGGTGACCGGTTCGGCATTGCAGTACATCACGTTCTCCAACAACGCCTGGAGCCCGGTTCGCACGCTGACGGTCAACAGCTCGTTGACGATGGACCAGGCGATCCCGCTCGTGGAGAACCTCGCCCACTGAACGAGCCGTCGCGAAAGACAACCGAGAGGGGGCTGCGGCCCCCTCTTTTCGTTCCAGGTTTGAAGGTTTGAAGGTTCGGCAGGGACGGGTAAGAGGTCAAACGGAAAACGTCAAATGGAAGACCATGAACACGGGGCCATGGTTGTTCCGGGCCTTCGTCTTCCCTTTGACCTTTCCCCTTTCACCTTTGACCCCACAGTTCTCTGAACTTTCGAACGTTCGAACGTGTGAACCTGCGAACGCTGCCTTGCTCCTCTGCCCCTCTGCTGCTGTCATACCGATTTGCCATCGGCCATGTCATTCCGAGGAGCGGAGCGACGAGGAATCTGGGTGGGGGAAAGCCTGGATCTACCAGCCCCCGCCCAGATCCCTCGCGGAGCCTGCCCTGAGCGGAGTCGAAGGGCACGGGATGACACCTTTGCTCTACGACGGACTGCAAAGGGGTATCAGAGGTGCGAGCGGTTTCGCTCAGTCGAGAGAGCGCGGGAGGCCGGCACGGGGATCGCCGGCGCCAGCGTACAGGTCGCTGACCCGGCGCGACGCCTCGCGACCGGCGGGCGAGACCACCCGCGGCACCGTCACCTGCACGGTGTAGTAGTGATCGCCGTTGGCTCCCGTTCGCACGTTCCGGACGCCCTTGCCGCGCAGGCGGAAACGCTGGCCCGACTGTGTGCCGGCCGGGATCTTGGCGCGCACGGGGCCGTGGATGGTGCCGATCTCAACCTCGGCGCCGAGGTACGCCTCGGGGAACGTCACCGGGACGGCCGTGTAGATGTCGTCCCCCTTGCGATCGAAGTAGGCGTGCGGTCGGACCTTCACAACGACCGCGACCTCGCGGTGCGAGCCGTCCTTGAGGCTCGCGCGCACCCGGTCGCCGTCCCCCACTCCGGCCGGCAGCTTCACCCGCAGGCGGTCGGTCTGCACCAGCATGCCCGACCCGTGACAGCGCGGGCACACGCGCCCCTGGAAGTTGCCGCTGCCGCCGCACTGGCTGCAGGGGACCTCCCGGCGCACCGGCACGACGATGCTCGTTCCGCGCACGGCTTGGACGAACTCGAGCTGCACGCCGACCTCGAGCGGCGCGGCGGCCGGCGGCCTCCCCCCCTTGCCGAAACCTCCGAACAGGTTGCCGAAGATGTCGCCGAGGTCCGCGAACCCGCCGAAGCCGCGGGCGTCAAAGCCGCCTCCTGCCTGCGGGGTGCTCCAGCGGACGTGGGGCTGCCGCGACGCGCCGCCTTCGTCCACGGTGCCGAACTGGTCGTACTGGGCCCGCTTGTCGGCGTCCGAGAGCACGGCGTACGCTTCCTGGATCTCGCGAAAACGCTTCGCCGCTTCCGGTTTGCCCGGGTTCACGTCGGGGTGGTGGCGGCGCGCCAGCTTGCGGTACGCCTTCTTGATGTCGTCCGCAGTGGCGTCCCGCCCGACCCCGAGCACCTCGTACAGGTCTCGCATGCCCTCGTTTCCCGCGGCGTCGGCCGCGACCAGCCTGGCCCATTCGTGGGGGTTCGTCGCGGGAACGCGGAGGCGGCTGGCATGGTGGGCGCACGGAGATGGGTGAGGAGCCAACTCGTATCCTCTGCGATACGTCGCAGGCTCCGAACCCCGAGTACGCCCGCCAGGCCGGCCAGATACGCGTTCGCAGCAGAACCCTCACGAATCGGCCAGACTAGAATATGAGCGAATCCCTGTAAACTTTCAAGGGCACCCCTGTTCAAAGACGCCTCCCGTCCCGAAACGACGCCGGCGCGACGGTCCTAGCCTGAATTAATCGTGGGGGTTCGTCGCGAGAACGCGCAGCTGGCTGGCATGGTGGGCAACCATCTGCCTCGGGGGGCACGGCGCCACCCCTCCCACACCGCCGGCGCCTCACGCCCCCCGCGCCCCCGAGCTCGCGAGGCAGAGCCTCGCTCGCTCCAGGAGGCGAGGAGCCGAGTCGTATCCTCTGCCACGCGCAGCAGCCGAAGCCTGGTGGGACTGGCGGCAACGGCCCTCCTGACGTGGCTCAACCTGTGGTGGGTGGTTCCGACGCTCGGACTCACCGGGCTGCTCGAAGCGGTGATGCCGCCCTTCCTGGTTGTCGCACACACGGCGACCGTCATGACGGTCGGCCACCTGCTCGCGGTCGTCCTGTACCTCGGTTCCGCCGGCGTCTTCTCCCCGAGGACAGGCAGTCCGGTGGACCTGGCGGTCAAGGCCGCTCGCCGAGGCGACCACCGTGCCGCCGGCGAGTATTGGGCCGAGGCCGGCCGGCCGCGACGCGCACTCCGCAGCTTTCTTCGCGCCCGCGAGTGGAGCCGCTCCGCCGAGGTCGCGCGTTCGCTCGGTCAGCTCCGCCGGGCGGCGCAGTTCCTGCAGCGCGAAGGGGGCGAGTCGCTCGGCGCCGCCGCACAGCTCTACGCGCGCCTGAAGGACGAACGGCGGGCCCGCGAAACGTGGCTGCGCTTCGGCCAGTACCTCCTCGAGAACCGCCGCCCCGAGCAGGCCGTGGATCCGCTCATGCGCGCCGGCGACTCGCGACGCGCGCTCCACGCGATCGAGCTCGCCCTCGAAACCCGGCGGATCACGGCGGCCACCGCCGACCTTGCCATCCGCGCGGCCCGTGACGGCAAGCAGCCCGCTCTCGCGGCCGCTGTCGCGCTGGCGTGCGACCGCCACCGCGAAGCGGGGGACCTGTTCCTCGCGGCCGGTCAGCCGCTCGACGCGGCGCGCGCCTTCGAGCAGGCGGGCGACACGATGCGCGCGGCCGAGGCGCTGCGCCTGGGCGGACAGGTCGAGGAGGCGGCGCGCCTCCGCGGGCAGCAGTTTTTCAACACCGGCAAGATCGAGCAGGCCCTTCACGAGTACGACACCGCCGGGATGGCGGCCGAGGCCGCGGCGGCGCTGGTGCGGCTGGGTCGTCACCGGGAGGCGTTCGAGCGCTACTGCGGCGCCGGGCTGCTGCGGGAGGCCGCCGAGCTCGCACGGGAACATCTCGAGCCTCGCGAGGCAGCCAAGCTCTACGCCGACCTCGGCGAGTGGAGCGAGGCGGGCGCGGTTTGGGAACGGGCCGGTGAGCCGCTCGAGGCCGCGCGCTGCTACGAGCAGGCCAACGATCTTGGCCGTGCCGAGGAGATCCTGGCGAAAGCCGGCCTCGTCGCGGAACACGCGAAGCTCCTCGCGCGCCTCGGCCGGGTCGAGGACGGGTTCAACGTCCTGTACCTCGGCGGCGACCTGCGGGGAGCGTGGGATTTTCTCTCCGCCTTCGGCGGCACCTTCCCGAACCTGGCGGAGCCGCTCGTGAAGCTCGGCTCGTGGCTTTCCGAGCAGGGCGAGACGACGGCGGCGATCAGCGCGGTCCAGAGGGCGGTCACCGGGCTGGCCGTGCGGCGCGAGCTGCTCGGGGCGTTCTACACGCTGGCCGAGCTCCTGGAGCGGCACGGCGATCTCCGCGCCGCCGAGGCGGCCTGGCGGCGGATCGTGGATTTCGACTACGGGTTCAAGGACGCCGGCCAGCGCCTGCAGAGACTGGCCGCCCAGCGCGCGGCGGCCGAGCCGGCCGCAGCCTCGGGATCGCAGGCCGCCCCCGCCCAGGCGCCCGCGGCGGGCCCCACGACGGATGCCGCGGCGCGCTACGTCCTCGAGCAGGAGCTCGGCCGCGGGGGGATGGGCGTCGTGTACCGGGCCCGCGACACCCGCCTCGGCCGCACCGTCGCGATCAAGATCCTGAACCCTCGCCAGCACACGCCCGAGGCGATCCGCCGTTTCGAGCGCGAGGCTCGCGCCGCTGCGGCGATCTCGCACCCCGGCATCGTCCACATCTACGACTTCGACCGCGGCTTCTCCTCGTTCTACATCTCGATGGAGTTCGTCTCGGGTCCGACGCTGCTGCAGCTCGTGCACGAGGAGCCGCCGTTCGTCCGCCGCCACCTGCTCGCCCTGATGCGCCAGATCGTCGACGCGGTCAGCTACGCCCACGAACGTCACGTGGTGCACCGCGACCTCAAGCCGGCCAACATGATCCTCGCCGATCGCCGCCAGGTGAAGATCCTCGACTTCGGGATCGCGCGCCGGCTCGATGAGCTCGACCTCTCGGCGTCGGGCGCCACCGGAACGCCGTACTACATGGCGCCGGAGCAGGTCCTCGGCGAAAACCCCGACGAGCGCACCGACATCTACGCGCTCGGAGTCACCTTCTTCCAACTGGTGACCGGAACGCTGCCGTTCGCCACCGGAAACATCCTGCGCGCTCATCTCGAGCAGCCCGCGCCGGACCCGCAGGCTCTCGCCCCGGATCTCGAGCCGGCGGTCTCTCACCTGATCCTGCGCTGCCTGGCCAAGGACCCCGACCGCCGCCCGCGCGACGGCGCCGCCCTGCTGGCCGCGCTCGACACCCTCGACCAGGGGGTCGCCGGGTGAAGGTCGCCCTTATCGGCACCCACGGCGTCGGCAAGACCACGCTGTGCTTCGAGCTCGCCGCCCGCCTGAAGCGTCTGGACGTCGACGTGGAGATGGTGCGCGAGGTCGCGCGCCGCTGCCCGCTGCCGATCAACCGCGAGACCAGCGTGGCGGCGCAGGGGTGGATCCTCCACACCCAGATGGCGTGGGAGCTCGAGGCCGAGTCCGACCATCGGCTCGTGTTGTGCGACCGCTCGGCGCTGGACAACTACTGCTATCTCGTCCACGCGGCCGGACCGCAGCCCGCCTGGGAGACCCTCCTGGCAGCGTGGCTGCCCACCTACGACCTGATGATCAAGGTGCCCATCTGGACGACCCCGCGGTGGGACGGAGTGCGCGACACCGACATCGCCTTCCAGAAGGACATCGATGCCCTTCTCGACGAGCAGCTCGCACGCCGTGGCCTCGCCGTCCTGCGCCTCGCCCCAGGAGAGCGGATGCAGTGGGGCGACGTCGTGATGGCCCGCCTCGAACCGCTCGTCTCCCCTCAGCCGCCGTTGTTTCCCGAGGACGAGCCTCGATAGAGTCTGCGACGACTCCCTCCGCCCTATCCGGACGAGACTGCTTCGGCCCCTCCGGGGCCTCGCAGCGGCAGTCCTTCCTCTACGACGGACGGTGAATTGGCACTAGAGGAACGACCGGGGTCAGCGGAACGCTCGGGTCGAGCGCCCTGGCCCGCGCAAGGTACCCCTGTCCCTCGCGGGTCCTGCCCATGCGGGTGAGCACCGTGCCGTAGAGAGCGTTTGCGCTCGCGCTGTCGGGCGCGCGCGCGAGGTAGGCCCTGGCGTGCTCGAGGACCTCATCCCAACGCCCGAGGCGGGCCAGGACCTCTCCCAGGGTCTCCTCCGCGGAGCTGGCGTCAGGGTTGAGCTCTACGGCGCGCCGGGCGGAGGCCAACGCTTCGGTCAGCCGACCGAGCCGCCCCTGAGCGAGCGCGAGGTTCAGGTGGGCATCGGCGAAGCCGGGATCCAACGCCACCGCTCGCTCCAGGTGATCCAGCGCCTGCGTGACCCGGCCGCTTTCCATCAGGGCACACCCGAGGTTGTTTTCGGCGCGCTTGTTGTCCGGCATCTTGATCGCGGTGTCCCGCCAGATCGTGAGGTTGTCCCGGTAATCCAGGTTCCGCTCGTGGCTCAGGTAGGCCAGCACGATCACGGCGGCCGCGGTTGCCGCAACCGGCGGGACGCGGCGCCACGCACGGCGCCAACCCTCGTCACCGATCCGCACCGCTTCGAGCCGGCGCCAGGCCAGCGCGACACCCAGGACGAGGGCGGCAATCACCGCCGCCAGCGGGAGGTACATCCGTTTCTCCGCCACGGTCTGCGCCGCGAGCGGCACAAAGCTCGAACTGGGCGCAAGGATGGCGAAGAACCAGACTCCCAGGAATCCGAGCCACGGCACCCTCCGCAAGGCGAGGATCGTTGCCGACCCCAGGATGAGGATCATCGCCGCGCCCGGGACGATCTCGGCCGCCGATTGGACGATCTTCTCGCCGTAGTCCAGGATCAGGGGATGCGGGAGCACCGAGAGCTTCAGGTAGTGCAGGATCGCCCAGCACTGGGTCCGCATGTACTGCCAAGGCGTCACTCCGCCGCCGAAGCCGGCGGCCGTGCCGCGAGAGAAGTTGTTGGTCACGAGCGCGTAGCCGAGCACGAGCCAGGTCGCCGCAAGGCCCACGTAGAGGCTCCGCCTTCGACGCAGCGCCTCCCGCCACGAGCCCGCCAGGAACACGGCGTCGTACGCCAGCACCACGGCCGGCGCCGTGACCATCACCTCCTTCGTGCCCATTCCGAGGGCGCACGCGGCAACTGCAAGCCGGTACCATCGCGCGGAGTTGCGCGAGAGCGAGCCTCGAATCACGCAGTAGAGCGTCAGCAGGTAGAACAGGCCCACCATCGACTCCGCTCGCTGCACGACCTGAGTCACGGCCTCCGTCAGCAGCGGATGGACGGTCCAGATCACGGCGACCGCCGTCGAGATGCCGAGTGCCGAATCGGCGACCAAACGGCACGGCGCCGTCTCGGCGATGGTGCGGCGCACCACTCCCATGAGGGTGAGCGCCGCGAGCAGGTGCACGGTCAGGTTGAACAGGTGATACCCGAAGACGTTCGTGCCGCCGAGGGCGTAGTTGATCGCCAGCGACACGTTGACTACGGGTCGTCCCTGAACCGGCGACGACCCGCCGCCGGGCGGCGACAACACCTTGCCCAGAGACCCCAGATTCCGGATCGTCGCGTTGTCGAGGACGCCGGGAATGTCATCGAACACGAAACCGCAGTGGAGGCTGTTCGAGTATGCCGCCGCGCCCGCGATCACCACCAGCAGGGACGCGAGCAGTATTGCCGGGCGTCGCCGTCTCGAACCGGCCGCCAGGTCACGATTCGAATGCGGCGCTCGGCGCTCCTGTCCCGACGGCTGTTTCTTTTCCACTGCGGATGGGACCATCCTTCTCTCGGAAGATGATGGTATCACTGCCAGGCACGAACCCCGGCGCGCTCAATCGTCCCCAACCAGGTTCGAAAACTCTCTCCCGACGCGCTGCGAACACGAGGCTTGCTCACCTCAACGAACCGGTTGCGGCTCGGCCCCCGCGGTCCCGGCGCGATCGCTCGCCGCCAGTCTTCGCGCGCGTTCGAGATACTGCAAGCCCTCAAGCGCATGCCCCGTGCGAGAGAGAACGGAGCCGTAGAGGGAGTTCGAGCTTGCGAGCGCAGGGAACGTGTCGACGAACGACCTGGCCGACGCAACCGCCTCGTCCCGGCGGCCGAGTCGGAACAGCAGCCGGACGAGCGCTTGCTGGGCTTCCTCGTCTGCAGGTTTGCTGGCAACCCCCGCCTGCAGCGCCCGCAGGTACGGCAACGCCTCGGTAGGGCGCCCGAGGCGCACCAGGGCCTCCGCCGCGTTGAACTGAGCCGGAAGGTGGTTCGGCATGAGGGCCGCGGCGGTGCGGAACGGCTCCAACGCGTCCGCCGTTCTTCCGGCGGCGACCAATGCCAGGCCGAGGTTGTACTGGGCGCGCTCGTTGTGGGGCACCTTCCGCGCCGTGTCCTGCCACAGGGTCAGGGCATCCGAGTAGTCGCGGTTCCGGTCGCGGGTCATGGCGACCAGCGCGCACGCGATGCCCGCCACGGCAACCGCAGGCGCCCATCGCCGCCATTTCCGCGGGCGTCCCGGCGCCTCTTCGCCGGCCCCGGTCACGCGGCGCCATGCGAGGTGGAGTCCGATGAACACGGCCGTGACCACCGCTGCAAGCGGGAGGTACATGCGTTTCTCCGCCACGGTCTGGCCGACGAGAGGGATGACGCTTGAGGTCGGGGAGAGGATTACGAAGAACCAGATCCCCAGGAACCCGAACCCGGGAGCTTTCGCCAGCGCGACGAGCGTGGCCGCCACCAGGATGAGGATCGCCGCGGCGCCGGGCACGATATCGCGCGCCGATCCTGCTATCCACTCCCCGTAGTCCACCACCAGCGGGTGGGGGACCAAGGCCAGGCGGAGGTAGCGGAGGATCGCCCAGCACTGCGTGCGGCCGTACTGCCACGCGGTCAGCCGGCCACCGAAGCCGGCCGAGCTGCCGCGAGCGAAGCCGGTCGTAATCAGAATGTAGCCCAGCACCGACCAGGTTGCGGCGAGGCCAAGATAGAGGCCTCGCCTGCGCCGCACCGCCTCCCGCACGGAACCGGAGAGGAAGATCGCATCGTAGGCGAGGATCACGACCGGCGCGGTGACCATCACTTCCTTGCTGGCCATCCCGAGGGCGCACGCGAGCGTGGCGAGCCCGAACCAGCGGGCCGGCTTGTCGGACTGTGCCCCGCGGATTACGAGGTACAGGGTCAGGAGGTAGAAGAGTCCGACCATGGACTCCGTGCGCTGGGTCAGGTAGGTCACCGGCTCCGTGACGAGCGGGTGAACGGCCCATATCAAGGCGACGGTCGCCGAGATGCCTGTCGCCGCCCCGGCGAGCCGGCGGCACCTCTCGCTGCCGGTAAGCGTCCGGCGCACAACCGCCATGAGGATCAGCGCCGCGAGGGTGTGCACGCCGAGGTTGAACAGGTGGTAGCCGAGGACGGCGGTCCCACCGACAGCGTAGTTGACGGCGAACGAGAGGTTGACCAGCGGCCTCCCCTGGACCGGGGATCCCTCACCGGGCGGCGAGAGCACGACCGAAAGAGGCCGGAGGGCACGGATCGTCGGGTTCTGGATGATGGTCAGATCGTCGTCGAAGAAGAAGGGGCAGCGCAGACTGTTCGCATACGCCACACCCACCGCGACCACGACCAGAAGACCGGAAATCAGGGTGTGCGTTCGTGACCGCTCGAGGCGCGGCGATTCTTCGGCGTCCGCCCTGCGCGCGCGATTTCCCTCGACTTTGCGCACGTGTCTGCCCACCGACGACGCCGACCTCCCAGATCGGAGCCGCGATTCTAGCACCCGAAACAGGTGTTCCTCGCTTGCGTCGTCCGGCGCGGACGGCCACCGCGTCCCGCCCCCGCCGACAGGCACTCGGGCCGGTCCACGGTGCCGTGAAACCCACAGCCGCGGCGGACAAACACCCGGCAGACGGCAGAGCAACCCGTCGGGGCGCACCGGCCCGGATCGTCGGCGTCAGCCCGGCCGGCACCCCTGTCTCAGCCCGCCGAGGGGCCGGTGGTTGGAGCCTGCGGCGCTCCGCACGCCGGGCAGAAGCGCGCTCCTGCAGGGACCGGCTGCTGGCAGCGCGGGCAGGCCGTCGCGACGAGCGGCGCTCCGCACGCCGGGCAGAAACGTGCGGCCGCCGGGACCGGGTTCCCGCAACGAGCGCACGCCCCCATCGCGGCAACGCCGCCTCCGCCCGCCGCGCCGCCGCGCATCGCCTCGGTGAGAGCGCCGGCCATCTGGACGCCGAACCCGGCGCCCAGGCCGACGCCCAGGCCCGCCGACGCGCCGCCCCCCTGGCCGTTCGCCCGAGCCGCGTCCCCCATCGCCACTGCCGCCTTGAAGCGAGTGTAGGCGGCGAGGTCTCCCACCGCGCCCATGGCGGCACGATCGTCCAGCCTGGCCAGCACCTCGTCGGGGGGCGTTATCGAGTTGATGTAGAAGTCGGAGAGGTCGACGCCGTACTTCCCGAAGTCCTCGACGAGCCGAGCCTTCGCGAGTTGCGCCATCGCGTCGTAGTGCGCCGGCAAATCGAGGATCGAGGTGAGGGTCTCGCCGAGCAGGTCGTTGAGGCGGGCGACGATCATGTCGCGGTAGAACTCCGCGAGGCGCTCCGTGTCGAACTGGCCGAGCGAACCGACGACGGTGTTGACGAACGTGCGCGACTCGCGGATCCGGTACGCGTACATCCCGAACGCCCGCAGCCGCACGACGCCCAGCTCGCGGTCACGGAACGCGACCGGCTCGCGCGTGCCCCACTTCTGGTCGAGGAAGGTGCGCTTGGAGACGAACACGACCTGCACTCGGAACGGCGACGTGAACCCGAACGGCAGCGCCAGCACCTTGGTCAGAACCGGGATGTTCTGCGTGGTCAGGGTGTGGCGGCCGGGGCCGAAGACGTCGAGCGCGCGCCCGTCACGGTAGAAGACCGCTTCCTGGGCCTCGTGGACGATCAACTGGGCGCCGAGCTTGATCTCGGCGCTGCCCTCCGGCGGGAACCGGAACGCGATCTCCTCGCCCGATGGGTCGTAGTGCTCCAGGACCTCGAGGAACTGGCTCATCGTCCACCTCCGGGAGCGTTCGGCCGCGAGAAAACGCCCCGCACCACCTCTTCGCGACGCGCGAATTCCTTCCGCACCTTTGCCACCGCCTGTTCGAGGCGGAGGAGCGTCCCGTCGTCGGCCCCGAGCGCCGCGGCCGCCTCGCGCACCGTGTCCACGTCGTCCACGAGGTCGAGATCGAAACGGTACAGTGCTTCGAGCTGCTCCTCGCGGACCTTGGCGGCGTCGAAGAGCCCCGCGTAGCCGGAGCCCGCATGCCGGACCGCGTTGGCGAGGGCGTCCAGGGACTTGTCGAGGCTGCCGATGCGCTCGAGACGCCCTTCCGCCCCGCGGCGGAGGCTCCGCGTGAACGCCGCCGTGCTGGTGCGCGCGGCGTCGAGTCGCCCGGCGAGCTCGTTCCGCAAGAGCTGGTCGACCTCGCGCCGAAGCTCCCGCTCGAGGTAGCCGGAGAAGCCCGGCACCCGTGCGCCCAGGCGTTCGAGCAGATTGCGCGCGTTCCGGCTCATCGCCACCTCGTCGTCCATGATGTGCCCCTCCTCCGGTGAGGATTGATCTTATCATCTGAGAATGGCCATGAGGCGCGGATGCTGCTCCTGATCGGCTTCGGGGGAAACCGGGGCGACGTGTTCGCCGCCTTCGCGAGTGCCGTCGCGGGTCTCTCGCGCGAGGTCCGGGTGCTCGCACGCTCGAGCGTCTGGCGCAGCGCGCCGCTGGGTCCGCCCCAGGAGGACTTCCTCAACGCCGCCGTGCTGGTCGAGGCACGCGCCCACCCGCGCGCTCTGCTCGCGCTGTGCCAACGGGTCGAGGCTGCCGCGGGGCGCGATCGCGGCGTCGGGCGCCGGTGGGGGCCGCGGCCGCTCGACCTCGACCTGCTCATCGCCCCCGGCGTCGTCGTCGAGTCTCCCGAGCTCGTGCTGCCCCACCCCCGCCTCGCCGAGCGCCGGTTCGCCCTGGCGCCCGCCGCCGAGCTCGCACCCGATTGGGTTCACTCGCGCCGCCAACGCTCCTTGAGCGAGCTTGCCGCCTCTCCAGCAGTGGCGACCCAACGGTGCGCCGTCGTCGTCGCTCCCGAGAGCTGGCCTGCCGCGGCGCCGTAGTTCGAGCGTGATAGTCTCTGCGCTCTGGACTGTTCGCAAGGGGGACCGTTGTGGGTCGCAAAGCGCACAGCAGATCGCAACGAAGACAAACCCTTCCGACTCACCGGAGTGAACCGGCCGTGATCTCCGGCCGTGCCGCCGACGGGGACGCCCGCCCCGGCCCTCCCGGTCTGGCAATCGCGGCCGCTGCGATAGTGCTGGCCCTGGTTCTTTCTCTTGTCTGGGCCGCCCCGCGGCCCTCGGGGGATGTGTTCATGGGCCTGGCGGGTGGCCGCGATGTCCTCCAGGGCAAGCTCGGAAAACCCGACGACTGGTCGTTCGCGACAGCGGGCCGAGTTTGGCTCAACCAGAACTGGGGCTTCGACGCGATCATGTACGCGGCGACGAAGGCGGGTGGTGAAGGCGGTTTGCTCGCGCTCAAGGCCCTGACGATCCTTGCGATCGCGGGAGCGGTCTTCTTCGCGGCCCGCACCAGGGGTGCCGGTTGGCCCCCGGCCCTGCTGGTCACGGCGGCCGCCATGGCCGGCACACGACACTTCATGGAGCTGCGCGCCAACATGGCAACGTATCTCATCGCGTGCCTGCTCCTGATCGTCGTATACGAGAGTTCTTGCCGGCCGCACTGTGTCTGGATCGCCGTCCCGTTGATCGCGGTGTGGGCCAATCTCCACGGCGGTTTCATGCTCGGCTTCGCCCTGGTCGGCTTGTGGCTTGCGGCAAACGGTCTGGTTACGACCTGGACCCATGGCGTCCTGGCCGCCATTCGGCGGTCGGCGGCGCCAGCGGGGGCGCTGGCCGCGTCGGTGGTCCTGGCCGTCGTGCTCAGCCCGTTCGGGACCACGAACCTCACGTACCCGTTCACCTATGTGAACAGCCCGGAATGGCGAGATGTGACCGAGTGGCAACGCGTGTCCTTCGCGGCGGGAACCGGCACCGCGAGCGCATGGGAGTTCGCCGCCTTCGTCGCCTTTGTCGTCCTCATGACCGCGTGGCGGCTCATCACGGGACGACCGGTAACGGAGTCTCCACGCTTCGCCAAGGGCACACCGCCCGAAGTCCTGATCTTCGACGCCGGGTTGGTCGTCTTGATGACCTGGATGGGCCTGTCCGCGATCCGGTTTCTGCCTCTCGCCATCTTGCTCCTGACGCCACTCGCGGCCTCTCAAGCGAGCGTTCTGTTCGGCGGGGCGAGGTCGGGGGTCGTCACTGCGGTTGCCGCGGCCGCTCTCGCGGCAGCCCTGCTGCCATTCGCCTCTCGGGTGGAGGCCACGTACTCCGCGGGAAACCCCCGCTATCCCGACGAGACCTTCTTCCAGAGAATGGTCGGCGGCGACAAAATGCCGTCAGGCGCCGCGGACTTCCTCGAGGACAACGGCGCCGGAGGCCGCGTCTTCAACGATTGGCCTTGGGAGGGCTACCTCCGCTGGCGCTGCCCGCAGCTGCGGCTGTTCATCGGCGGACGGTCCAACCAGATCTACACCATCGACACGCTTCAGGCGTACCGGCGGTTCGGCAGCGACCCGCAACCGGCAGCGACGTTGGCACGGTGGGACACGCATCTTGCCGTGGTGCCCCTGGAGCACGAGTGGCTTCAGATCGTCGACAGACTGGCGTTCCGCAAGGGAGTCCCCTGGGCCGTGGTCTTCTACGACGGCCGATCCGCCGTGCTGGCGGATCGCAGCGTTTCACCGACGCGGGAGCTGGTCGATCGCGTCGCCGCGGGCGGCGCCGTCCTGCGAGCGAAGGAAGTCGCCCCTCTTTGCCAGGCCCTCTCGCGGGTTTCGGGCGGCGCGGCGATGGACCTCACGGCGTTGACGAATCTTGCGGCGGCGAGCCGCGCGACCCCGACGGCCGGGGGGCCGTGGTTTCTGCTCTTTGCGGCGCGAGCCAATGGGTTGCCGTCCTTGTGGGTGGTCCACACGCTCGAGAGCGAGTACGAGTACTTGAGCGCCGAGAGCGGGCGAAGCGACGGCCGGCTCGGACGCCTCCAGGCGCGTCTGAGCATCGCGCAGATCCTCGTCAACCTCTACGGGCGCGCTCCGCGAGCTTCACATTGGGCCGACACCCAGGACGAGCTTCTGCCGCAACTGCGGGTCCTTCTCGCCAGTCCCTAGGAGTCCGTCCATGAGGGTTCCACCGCGAGCCCTTTGTTCCCCGCCACTCATACCCCCTTGCCGTCCGTCGTAGAGCAATGGTGTCATCCCGAGCCCTTCGACTCCGCTCAGGGCAGGCTCCGCGAGGGATCTGGGCGGGGGCTGCTTGATCTGGGCTTTCCCCCACCCAGATTCCTCTCGCCGCGGAGGATCGCCGTCGGCTCGAGGGACGCTGCGCGGCGCGCCGGCTGCACGGCCGCGAGAGCGCAGACGACGACCGAGACGCCGAGCGCCGCGAGGTAGAAGCTCGGGTGCTCGGCCATCTGGAGGTGCTCGTTGCGCATCAGGGCCGACTCGCCGAAGTCGACCGGCAGCGCGGCCACGACGCGGATAAGCGCGGCGCCCCCTAGCCATCCGACGGCGGACCCGAGCAGGCCGAGGAGGGCCCCCTCGTGCAGGAAGATCATTCCGAGGTCGTGACGGGAGAACCCGGCCGCGCGCAGGATCGCGATGTCGCGCCGCTTGTCGGCCACCAGCTGCACCAGGACGTTCGCCACCCCGAACGCCGCGACGAGCGTGGTGAACAGCACTAGGGCCAGCGTGATCATGTTCTGCCGTTTGAACGCCTCGACCGAGGCGGCGTTCTTCTCCTGCCACGAGCGGCAGACGTAGCCGGTGCGCTGCTCGGCTTCCCGCGCCACGCGCGTCGCTTCCAGGGGGTCCGCGAGGGCCAGGCGGACCGTCGTTGCCTGGTCGTTGGAGAGGCCGGCCAGGCCCTGCGCGAGCGGGAGGTTCACGAGGGCGAGCGTCTTGTCCACCCTTGACAGGCCTGACGCCACGATCCCGACGACCCTGAGCGGCACGGCGCCTCCGTCGGGGCCCACCGCCTGGAGATGGCCCCCGACGTCGACCCCCAGCGCTCGCGCGACCTGACTCCCGAGGATGACGCCGTCGGGCGCACCCGGGAGCGCGGCCCAGGAGCCTCGGACGACCTTCGTGTCGAGCGACGTGACGGCGCGCTCCAGCTCGGGGACCACGCCGGAGAGGGCGGCGGAGCGCCTGACGGTTCCGTAGACGAGCACCGCCTGCGCTTCCACCGCAGGCGTGGCGACGCGCACGGAGGGAAGCGAGCGGAGCGCCGCGAGGACGCCCGAGAGAGCCCGGATCGCTCTCTTCTCGTCGGGGATGTGGTGGCGCGAGAGCACCAGGAGGGCATCGCCGGAGAGCGGCAGCTTCTCCGGCTTCCACCCCTGCGGCCGCCGGGCGAGCACCTCCACGTGGGCCGAGCTCTCGGTGGTCTTCTTCAGGAAGTCCTCGGAGAGCCCGGTCGTGAGCGAGAGCGTGACGATCAGCATCGCCGAGCCCACGCCCACCGAGGCGAGGGCGATCGCCGTCTGGCGCGGCCGCCCGCGAAGCTGCGCTTCCGCGATGCGCAGATGGTCGATCACGGGAGGACCGTGGTTCGTGGTTCGTGGTTCGTGGTCCGAGCCGCCACCCACCCAGGAGAGACGGTGAGGCGAAGAGCGCTCACGATTTCCCACCGGGGGCCGCAGTCGTGACGACGACCCGGTCGCCGTCCTTGAGCCCGGCGGGGAGCGGCGCAACCACGCGCTCTCCCTTCGCGAGACCGGAAAGCACCTGGCAGCGGTCCTCGTCGCACGGCCCGAGCTCGAGCGCTCTCTTCTCGACGCGGCCGTCGGGGTGCGGCACGAACGCCGCCCTTCCAGCGCCGGCCCCGTCGAGAGCGTCGCGCGGCACGACCACGGCGTCCTCCACGACTCCGGTGACGATGTTCACGGTGACGGTGAAGTCGAGCTGGAGAGGGGGCCGGTCCGGCGGCAGCGACACCAGCACGTCGGTGGACTTGGTCAGGCGGTCGACGGCCGGCACGAGGCGCCACACGTTGCCGAGCAGCAGCTTTCCCGGATACGCGTCGAACACCATTCGCACCGGCTGCCCGACGGCGACCCGGCCCGCGTCGCGCTCGTCCACCCCGACGCGCACGAACGCGTTGGAGAGGTCGACCACGGTGAGCACCTCGTCGCCCTCGCGCAGGGGATCCCCGGCGCGGTGCAGGATGGTGGTGACGGTACCCGCCAGGGGCGAGCGCAGATCGGTCCAGCTTTCCTGCTGACGCGCGATCCTCACCGCCGTCTCCATCGCCGCCATCTGTGCGGCGAGCGAGCGCGCGCTCTCTCTCGCCTTGACCCACGCGTCATCGGCGAGCAGGCCGTCCCGCACCAGCTTCTCGCTGCGCGCCGCCTCGTCCTGCGCCTGCGCGAAGCTCGCCCGCGCCGCTTCGAGCTCTCCGGCGGCGCGCTCGCTGGCGAGATGCGCCGCGGCTGCATCCTGACGGGCCACCACCTGACCTTCCGTCACCCGTTGCCCCGACCCCACGAGCAGCATCGTGAGCGGGGCCGCCACGCGGGCGCGGAGCGTGGCCCGATCGTCGCAATCAACGCGGCCGGTGGCGTAGACGGCGGCCACGACCCGACCCGTGCCGACCGTTGCGAGCGTCACGTCGCGCCCGCGCCACGACTGCCAGGCCACTCGGCCGAGGACGCCGCCCATCACCACCAGGATGGCCACCAGAACCGCCCACCGTCTCATGCCCGCTCCTCTCTTCGCCTCTCGTCGCCAACCAGGCGTCCGTCCAGCAGGCGCAGGACGCGGTCGCTCCGCGCGGCCCAGTCCGTGTCGTGCGTGACCACCAGGATCGTCTGACCGAGGTCGCGATTCAGCTCGCGGAAGAGCTCGTACACGGCGTCCGCGTTGGCGCTGTCGAGGTTGCCGGTGGGCTCGTCCGCCAACAGGAGTTTCGGACGGTTCACGAGCGACCGCGCCACGGCGACCCGCTGCTGCTCACCGCCCGACAGCTCGCGCGGCAGCTTGCCCGCCTTCTCGGCGATCCCGACCCGCCCGAGCAGGTCGAGCCCCCAGGCCCGGTCCTCGCGCGAGCGGCCGCCGCCGCGCGCCCACAGCGGCATCAGGACATTTTCCAGCGAGGAGAACTCCGGCAGCAGGAAGTGGAACTGGTAGACGAACCCGATCAGGCGATTCCGGAGCTTCGCGAGGGTGTCGTCGTCCACCCGGGCGAGGTCCTCGCCCGCGATCTCGACGCTGCCCGCGTCCGGGTGATCGAGTCCGCCCAGGAGGTACAGGAGCGTCGACTTGCCCGAACCGGACGGGCCCACGAGCGCCACGAACTCCCCCGTCTCGATCGTGATGTCGACGCCGCGCAGGACCTCGCGCGCGGCCGCCCCCACTCCGAGACGCCGGGTCAGCCCGCGTGCCACGAGCACCGGTGTGCTCACTTCGACCCCACCCGACCGCCCAAGTTCACAGTTGACAGTTGACAGTTGACAGTACGGCCCTTCGCTTGTCCGGGGTCAGCGCGCTTGTCCGCCGTGTTGTTGACTGTCAACTGTGAACTGTCAAATGTCGACTGTCGCTCAGGCGGCGCCACGGAGCACCTCCACGGGGACGACGCGCACCGCCCGCCGGACCGCGACGAGCGCCGCGATCGCCGAAATCGCGAGCGCGGCCACGCTGATCACCAGGTAGTACCGGGGGTCCTTGGCCAGGAAGAGCTCGGTGTACGCCAGAACCGCCCCCTCGCGCGCCGCGAAACGGATGGGGAAGATCGTGAAATACTCGATAGTCGCCGCCGCGGCGATACACCCGACCGCTGCGCCCGACACCCCCAGCAGCATGCCTTCGATCAGGAAAACGCCGCGCAGCGCGCCGCGTGAGAACCCGAACGAGCGCAGGATCGCAATGTCTCGCTCCTTGTCGAGGATGATCGTGGTGAGCTTGTTCGCTATTCCGAGCCCGGCGACGACCAGCACGAAGCCGGTCAGCAGGTACGTCGTCAGGCCGATCATGCGGAAGAGCTTGAGCGACGCCTGGCTCGTCTCCTCCCAGGTCTCGACCCGGTGGCCGGTGACAGCCTGCACCCGCCGTCGCAACCCGTCCAGGTTCGCGACGGCCGCGGTCCGCAGCCGGATTTCGGTCCCCTCGTCGCCGCCCCATCCCGCCACGCCCTGCGCCACCGAGAGGTTGACGAACGCCGTGCTCTCGTCGGTTGAACCGAGGCCGGTCGCGATGATCCCGACGACATCGAGCTCCCGCGCCCGGCCGGAGTCGCCCACAGCCGCCAGCCGGTCTCCCACCTCAGCTCCGAGCCGGTCTGCGAGGTCCTTCCCGACGACGGCGCCGTCGCGGCGGCTCGCGAGGCGGTCCCAGCGGCCCTCCACGACGCAGCGCGGCAGCTCGGTGACGGTCGCCTCGTCGCCCGGGTCGAGCCCCACGAGCGTCGCGGGCTCCGCGATGGTCCCGAACGAGAGCACGACCGGCGCGGCGCCCGCGACCGAGGCGCCCAGCACGCCCGGCACGGACCGCACGCGCTCCGCCAGCGCGGTCGCGCCGCGCACCGTCGGTCTGTCGTCGGGGACCGGCGGCCGGCTGATGCCGACGATCTCTGCGCTCGAGACGCGCCGGAGCTGGTCACGTGCAAGGTTCACGTCCAACCGCTCCGGAAGCACGGTGAGCAGCGGCGACACCCTGATCAGACGCTGCGTGAAGAAGACGAGGAGGCCGTCCATCATCGAGACGGTGAACACGAACACCGCCACGCCGAGGGCGACACCGGCGATCGTGAGGGCGCTCTGCCGCGGGCGGCTCGAGAGGTGCCGCCACGCGAGCAGCGGGACCTCCCTCATGCCCCCACCCGGATGCGCACGTCCACGGCGACGCAGCCGCGCCCCTCGTCGAGCACCAGCAGAGGGTTGACGTCGCACTCCGCGATCTCGGGGTGCGCAGCGGCGAGAGCGGCGAGACGCACCAACGCTTGCTTGAGCGCCGCAACGTCGCCCGCCGGCCGGCCGCGGAACGCGCCCAGCAGGCGCCCGCCGCGAAGCTCGCGGAACATCGCCTCCGCGTCGGACGCGGCGATCGGCGCCACCCGGAAGCTGACGTCCTTCCAGACCTCCACCGCGACGCCGCCCAGGCCGAGCATCACGAGCGGCCCGACGACCGGGTCGCGGGTGACCCCGATGATTGCTTCGCGACCGCCGCACACGAGACCCTGCAGCAGGAAGCCCTCCCGACGCGCGCCCGCCGCATCGAGGCGAGCTTCCATCGCCTCGGCTTCCCGTTCGAGCGCGGCCTGGTCGATCAACCCCACCGCCACCGCTCCCACCTCGCTCTTGTGGACGAGCTTCTCCCCGAACGCCTTGAGGACGACCGGGTAGCCGAGCGCACCGGCCGCCGCCGCCAGCTCGCGACGCTGCAAAACGACTCTCCACGGGGCGACCGCGATGCCGGCTTGCTCGAGCACCGCGAACGCCTCGCCCGGAGGCAGGTAGCCCGGGCCGCGGCGCAGCGCCCCCTCGATGATCGCGCTGCGAGGCGCGGTGGCAGGAGGCTGGTCCGGCGGCGCCGCCGACACCCTTTCCCCGTGGCGCACCAGACCGGCGAGCGCCGCCACCGCCGCCTCCGGGTACCGGAAGGGCGCGGGGAGGCCGGCGATGGAGCGGGCCTCCGAGAAGAAGCGGGGGTACGTCATGAACACGGACAGCAGAGGTTTGTCCGCCCGGGGCTTGACCTCGGCGATCCCCTGCGCGATCGCCAGGGGCGTCACCATGATCGGCGTGACCGTGATCGTGAGGACCGCGTCGACGCCGTCGTCGGCGAGCGCCAGCTCGATCGCGCGGCGGAAGTTGTCCGGCGTGGCGGACGGCAGCATGTCCACCGGGTTCGCCACCGCCGCCTCGGCCGGAAGAAACTCGCGGAGCGCGCGCTCGGTTTCCGGCAGCAGCGACGCCAGCGAGAGAGAATGGTCGGACAGCGCATCGGTGGCGGCGATCGCGGGTCCGCCGGCGTTGGTGACGACGGCCACCCGGCGTCCCCGCGGCGGTGGTGCCGACGAGAGGGCCAGCGCGAGGTCGAAAAGCTCCTCGAGCGTCCGGGCGCGCAGCACGCCCGCCTGGCGCAGGACGGCGTCCACGGCAGTGTCGCCGGCCGCCAGCGCGCCGGTGTGCGAGGACGCCGCCCGCTGGCCGGCCAGGGTGCGGCCACCCTTGTACACGACGATCGGCTTGGAGCGGCCGATGCGCCGGGCGAGCGAGAGAAAGCGCTCCGGTTCCGGCAGCGACTCGAGGTACAGCATGATCACTCGCGTCGGGTCGTGGCGCTCCCACACCTCGAGCAGGTCGTTGATGTCCACATCGGCGCTGTTCCCCAGCGACACGAAGTGGGAGAACCCGAGCCCCACCTCCCGGGCGGCCTCCAACATCGCGACGCCGAGTGCGCCCGAGTGCGACGCGAACGCCACGGCCCCCGGCAGCGCCGGGGCCGGCGTGAACGACGCGTCCATGCGCACGCTGGGTTCGGTGTTGATGAGGCCCATGCAGTTCGGGCCGATCATGCGGACACCGGCGGCCCGAACGCGGGCGAGCAGCGTGCGCTCGACCTGGGCGCCGGCTTCGCCGCCCTCGCGGAACCCGGCCGTGATCACGACGATGCCCCCGACGCCGACCTCGAGGCACTCGTCGATCGCCGCCGGCACTGCGTCGCGCGGGACCATCACCACCGCGAGGTCCGGCGTGTCCGGGATCGCCTTCAGGCTCGGGTAGCAACGGAAGGAGCGCACCGCCGGCACCTTTGGGTTGACCGGGTAGACGGCGCCCGTGTACCCGGCCGCGAAGAGGTTCCCCAGCAGACGGCCGGACAGCGAGTCGGCCCGCGAAGAGACACCGATCACCGCCAGCGTTCGTGGTCTCAGAATGGGATCCAGCGAACCCGCCACGGGCGCCTCCGTTGTCACGGGATCGTAACACGGTGAGAGACAGCCTTCCCCCACCCTCCACCCAGCTGACAGCTCTCCCCCGCCCAACCGCACAGCTGACAGCTCACAACTCATTGCATCTCATCCTCTCGGGTGGTTTCTTGGGTGGGTGGGGGAGCTGTCAGCTGTGAGCTGGTCGGGCGGGCGGGGGAGAGCTGTCGGCTGTCAACCGGGCGGGCGGGGGACGAGGACCCACACGCGCTCGTCGGAGGCGCGCGCCGTCACCGGCAGGAAGCCTGCCGCGTCGCCGTCGAGCTGGTAGGGGATCCCTTCGCCCGCGAGCCGCACCTCGGTGGCCGGCCGCCGGTCCACGCCCGGGAGCCCGAGGTGACGCCCCGAGGGAATCGAGAAAAAGAACGGCACCGCCGCAGTTCGGCCGTGCCGTTTCAGGCTAACCACCTCGAGGCCGGTGTTGAAGGGGTCGGCGCCGGGCGTGGCGGCAAACGGGCCGCCGTAGGAGCGGGCGTTGCCGACGATGCACCAGGACGCTTCGAAGCGCGTCCCGTCCACGGTGACCGAGAAGCGGGGCAGGTTGCCGCGTGAAAATTCCAGCAGTGCCTGCGCCGTGATCCCCACCTTGCCCGCCCGCCGCTTCAGGAGCGCCGGCAGGTGGGCGAGGATGACGGAGTCCGGCCCGGCGGACAGCATGAGCAGGAACAGCTGCCCCGAGTCGGTCCGCCCGACCGCCATCGCCTTCCGCTCGCCACCCAACAGCCGCACCAGCGCCCGGGCGGGGTCTCGCGGAATTCCGAGCTCGTAGGCGAGCACCGAAGTCGTGCCCCCGGGCAACGCAACGAGCGCCGTGACGCTCCCCACGAGGCCCCGCGCCGCCTCGTTGTACGTGCCGTCGCCGCCCCACACGCCGAGCGCCGGGTGGTGGTCTCGGACGGCACGCTCGGCGAGCTCGGCGGCGTGCCCCGGCCCCTGGGTGGCCCACCACTCCAGACGCCAGCCGAACTCGGCCGCGAGACGCTCGAGCCGCTCGGTGGGCGGCTTGCGCCGGCCACCGCGCGCCACCGGGTTGATCACGACCGGGAGGACCTTCACCGCCCCTCCGGCGGGAAGAGCTCCTCCTGGTCTCCCTGGACCACGGGGTATCCGAGGTGGCGGCGGGCGCGCTCGGTGACGACTCTCCCGCGCGGCGTGCGCTGCAGGAAGCCGAGCTGAAGGAGGTACGGCTCGTAGATGTCCTCGAGCGTGCCCTCGTCCTCGCCCATGGTCGCCGCCAGCGCCCGGAGGCCGACCGGTCCGCCCCGGTAGTGCTCGATAGCGGTCACGAGCAGACGCCGGTCGAGATCGTCGAGGCCGAAGCCGTCGACCTCCAGGCGCTCGAGGCCGTAACGGGCGGTCTCGAGCGAGATCGCCTCCTCCCCTCGCGCGTGTGCGAAGTCGCGAACGCGGCGCAGGAGGCGGTTCGCGACGCGCGGCGTGCCGCGGGCGCGGCGCGCGATCTCCTCACCCGCCGCGGCGTCGAGGCTCACCGTCAGCAACCCGGAGGAGCGTCGGACGATGGCGTTGAGCGCGTCCGGACCGTAGAAATCGAGGCGGTGCACGATCCCGAACCGGTCGCGCAGCGGGGCCGGGAGCAGGCCGGCCCGCGTCGTTGCGCCGACGAGCGTGAACGGGGGCAACGGCAGCCGCATCGCGCGCGCCGCCGGCCCCTGCCCCACGACCAGGTCGAGGCTGAAGTCCTCCATCGCCGGGTACAGGATCTCCGCCACCGTCGGCGCCATGCGGTGGATCTCGTCCACGAACAGGACGCCGTGCGGCTCGATGTTGGTCAGGATGGCGGCGAGGTCGCCGGCCCGCTCCAGCACCGGGCCCGAGGTGATCTGCAGGCTCACGCCCATCTCGGACGCGATGATGTGGGCGAGCGTGGTCTTGCCGAGTCCCGGCGGACCGAACAGGAGCACGTGGTCGAGAGACTCCGCGCGCGCCCGAGCCGCGGCGATGAACACGCCGAGGTTGGCGGTCACTTTCTCCTGACCTATGTACTCGGCGAGCTTCCGCGGCCGGAGGCTCTCCTCGAACCGGGCCTCGGACGGGTCGCGGGTCGGCGTCAGCACGTGCTCTTGCACGTCGGTATGTTACCCCCCCCCCACCCACCCACCCAGCTTACAGCTGACAGGCCTCCCCCACCCACCCAACCAGCTGACAGCTCCCCCTCCCACCCAAGACAGCACCAGGGGGGAGGAGGCTGTTGGCTGTTGGCTGTTGGCTGTTGGCTGTTGGCTGTTGGCTGTTGGCTGTTGGCTGTTGGCTGTTGGCTGTTGGCTGTTGGCTGTTGGCTGCGAGCTGTCAGCTGGGAGGGCGGGCGGCGGGGAGCTGTCGGCTGTCTCTCAGCGGACGAGGGCCTGCAGCGCGCGGCGCAGCAACTCGGAGAGCTCCAGGCTCGGGTTCGACCGCAGCAGATCCCCCACGGCCTCTTCGGCCGCCCGCGCCGGGTAGCCAAGGTTCGTGAGCGCGGAGACCGCGTCCTGGCGCGGGCTAGCAGCAGCAGTCACGGCAGCCTTGACCTTGCCCTTCAGCTCGACGATCAAGCGTTCGGCGGTGCGCTTCCCGATACCCGGCACCGCCGCCAGACGTCGCCACTGCTCGGCCTCGACGGCGGCAGCGAGGTCGTCGGGGGTGAGGCCGGACAGCAGCGCCAGGGCGGTGCGGGGGCCGATGCCGGACACGCCGAGGAGGAGCCGGAACGTGTCGCGTTCCATCCGCGTCGTGAAGCCGTAGAGCGAGAGCTGGTCCTCGCGCACATGGGTGTGCACGAAGAGCGCGGCGCGCTCCCGCCCGACGAGCAACGAGTGCGACGAGACGGGGATGCGCACCTCGTACCCCACACCGCCCGCCTCCACCACCACGAGGCCGGGCTGCAGCTCGAGGATGCGCCCGTCCAGATGGCCGATCATCCGCGCTTGGGCTTGAAGCGGTCCACGACCTCGGGGTTGATGGTGATCGGGTTCTCCCGCTTGGCCTCCGCGACCATCGAGCTGACCAACCGCTGGACCTCGTCTCTCACCAAGCTGTCGCGGAGCGTCCCCTTCTCCTTGGCGTACGCCGCCGGGTCGAACGCCTTCTTGGCAGTTACCTTCGCCACTGCGACTCCGCGCTCGCCGATGACCACGGCGGGAGTCAGTGCGCTCACGGGCGTGGCGAAAAGAGCATCGTCGAGGCGGGGCGCCATGCCGACGCCCGGAATCGCGGTGCCGCGTCGGTGATCGGTCGCGGTCTGCGCCATCCCGCCCAGCCCTGCAGCCTGCCCGGCGAGCGGACCGCCCGCGAGAGTCGTGCGCGTGCTTTCGAGCTCGGCGCGCAGTTTCTCCAGAGCCTTGGCGCGCTTGGCTCCCTCGGTGGCCTCGTCCTTCGCCTCGGCGAAGGGCGTGGTGCCGGCCGGGCGGATCTTCGCGACCCTGTACACGACCCACCCGCGCGAGCTGTGTCGCGGCCCGCCCACGAAGCCTTCCTTCGCCGCTTTAGCTTCGGTCAGCAGTTCGGGGTCCCGGCCGAGGCCGGCGATCATCTCGTCCTGCGCCCCGAAGAACGGCGCGACGTTCGAGGTCACGACGTCGTCGGCGAGCGTGTGCCACTGATCGTCGGTCGTCAGCTTCGCGGCGTCGATCTTGTCCCTCAGAGCCGTCGCACGACGGTTTCCCTCGGCGTCGGCGAGCCCCTCGACCAGCTTCTCCCGGATGACTTCGCGAACCTCCGCGAGCGGGCTGATGGCAGCCGGGCGACGCTCCTCAAGCTGGATGATGTGGTACCCGAACTGGCTCTTCACCGGGGCCGAAACCTCGCCGAGCTTGAGACCGAACGCGGCGTCCTCGAACTCCTTGACCATGCGGCCACGCGGGAACCATGGCAACTCGCCGCCCGAGTCCTTGCTCCCCGGATCCTCGGAGTACTGCTTGGCGAGAGCCGCGAAGTTCCCCGCCGTGGCCTTGTCGCGCACCTCGCGGGCCTTCGCCAGTGCCGTGTTCCAGCCCGCGTCGTCCTTGGTCTTGGGCTGAATCAGGATGTGGCGCGCGCGGACCTGTTCGGGGGCGGCGAACTCCTGCTGGTGTTTCGCGTAGTAGTCGCTGATCTGGGAGTCGGGCACGGACAGTGTCCGGCGCAGCTTCCCGTCGTCGACGAGAAGGTAGCGGAGCTGCCTCTGCGCCGGGTGGGTGAAGTTCGGCTGGTTGGCGTCGTAGTACGCCTTGGCGTCCGCCTCGGTCGCGGTGACGCCCGCGAGCGCACGGTCAGCCGGGACGTAGAGAACCTCGAAAGAGACGGCCTCGTTTCGGCGGCGGTACTCCCTCTCGACGTCGGAGTCCGGGACCATGATCCCGACCGCCAAAACTTGCTGCAGCTTCTGCATCGCCAGGTCCTGTCTGAGGCCGTCCTCAAATTCCTCCGGGCTCGTCTGGTTGGCGCGCAGAATCCGGGTGTACAGGTCGTCTCCGACGAAGCTCCCGTCGCTGCGCGTGAACGCCGGGTAGGTCATGATCTTGCCGAGAAGCTCCTTGTCGGTGACCTCGACGCCGAGCTTCCTGGCCTCGGCCAGAAGCAGGTACCTGTCCACCATGTTCTCGATCGTGATGGAGCCGAAGTCCATCTGGTCGCGCACCTTCTCGAACGAGTCGCCATACATCTGCCGGTAGCGCTCCTCTGTCGAGCGCATCTCCTTCATGAACTGCGACTCCGAGATGCTCACGTTGCCGATCCTCGCCGCGAGGCCGGCCAGGCCCCGAGAGCGCCCGCTTCGGCCGGTCCCCCAGTCCACGAAGATGAAAAAGACGAAGAGGAACACGACGAACCAGAGGATCCACTTGAGGTGCACGAACTGGTCACGCAACGTCTTGAGCATCTCGATGCCTCCATCACGCCCAAAGGCAGAGGATTCTAGCCCACGACCTCCCGGCGAGCAAGTTGCACAACGCTCGCTGGTTGCGTCCACGGCGGACGGAATGCTAAGGTTGGGCGGGCCTGGCAATGCGTTCTCGACCTCCGAATCCCTCTGCGCCGCGGTTCGAACTCGACTGGGTCGTCGTCTCAGTCCAGGGTATCAAGCGCTGGGGCTTGCTCGTCTTCCTCGTCCTCCTTGCCGGCGGCATCCTCGGAAGCGTCCTTTACTTCACGCACGAGCCCGCCGATGCGAGGGCGCAGCGCGCGCTCAGGCGCGCCTCGGCTGCGCAGGAGGAGATCCAGCGAACCGGATTCTCCGAGAGCCTCTCCGCCGAGTTCGAACAGGCCTCACACCTTCTTGACGAGGCCCGCTCAGACTGGGAGCGGAAGGACTTTCCCGCATGCATAGCCCGCGCCGAGGATTCGCTCCAACGGTTCCAGTTGCTCGGGGGACTCGCGAACCGCGAATTCGCCGGCAGCGGGCAGATCATCGCCCTCCACGGGAAGGTCGAGGTCCAGAGGGCCAACCAGACCAGGTGGGAGAAGGGCCGCGAGAAGCAGCCGCTCTACAACGGCGATTTCATCAAGACCGGCTCCGACGCGTTCGCCGAGGTGCTCTTCTCCGACAGCACGGTGTACAAGGTCGGTCCCGACTCGCTGCTCGAGGTCCACCGCGAGGCACGCGGGGGACGGACACCGTCGAGCGCCGAAGTCAAGGTGAAGTCCGGCCAGGTGAACGTCTACACCGCGAGCAACTCCTCGTCGGTCGTAACCGACGCGGCGAGGGCCGACATCGAACGCGACAGCCGGGTGGGCGTCGAGGTCGCCGACGACAGCGCCACGGTCGTGTCGGCGTACAGCGGCAGGGCCCGCGTCACCGGTTCGGCGGGCGAGCAGGTCGTGCTGAGCACGCGGCAGGCGGTGAACGCGTCGCCCGGCGGCAAGCTGGGCCAGCAACGCGCCGTTCCCGAAGCCCCCGCCCTGGAGAAGCCCCCGGTCAACTTTCTGGCCAACCTCGATCTCTCCAACCGCGTCGAGCTCGGTTGGCGCGAGGTGGCCGGCTGCACCGGCTACGAATTGCAGGTCTCGCGCTCGCGGCTCTTCGCCGCTTCCAACCTGGAGTTCAGCGTCCGGCGCACCACGAACTCCGCGGTCGTGAAGATCCTGCGTCCCGGCACCTATTACTGGCGCGTCGCGGCGCTCGGCAGCGAGCGCGTACGTTCGGAGTGGAGTTCATCGCGGGCATTCAAGGCGTTCGCAGGGCCGCGGGTCGAGGTACTGAGCGATACCACGCCGCCGAAGCTCGATGTGCAGAAACCCACCCAGATGGGGAACTTCTTCATCGTCGAGGGCGTCACAATCCCGGGCGCGACGGTGACGGTGAACGGCGAGCCGGTGGAGGTTCAGGGCGACGGCACCTTCAAGAAAGCCGTCGCGTTGAATCGGGAGGGCTGGAACACGATCGTGATCCGGGCCACCGACCCGGCCGGGAATACCGCCGAAGATCGCAAGTCCGTGTACGTTGAGGTCGAATAGGAGCCCTATGGGGATTGCATCGCTTCTCTCGCTCTTCTCCTCTGATCTCGCGGTGGACCTCGGGACCGCGACGACGTTGGTGTACACCAGCAACCGCGGGATCGTGGTCTTCGAACCTTCGATCGTGGCGGTCAACCGGGTCACGAACCGAGTCGAGGCCGTAGGCCAGGCGGCCAAGGACATGCTGGGCAAGACCCCCGGCAACATCGCCGCCATCCGGCCCATGAAGGACGGCGTGATCGCCGACTTCGAGGTCACGGAGAAGATGCTCGAGTACTTCATCCGCAAGGCGCACGGCAGGAACCTCTTCGTGCGACCGCGCATCGTGATCTCGGTCCCCTCGGAGATCACGCCGGTCGAGAAGCGCGCGGTGAAGGACTCCGCGCTGCGTGCGGGCGCCTCCGAGGTCTATCTCATCGAGCAGGCCATGGCGGCAGCCATCGGCGCGGAGCTGCCGATCACCGAACCAACCGGCAACATGATCGTCGACATCGGAGGCGGCACGACCGATGTGGCCGTCATTTCGCTCGCGGGCATCGTCTACTCGCGCTCCGTGCGGATCGCCGGCAACGAGATGGATGAGGCGATCATTTCGTACATCAAACGGAAGTACAACCTCCTCATCGGTGAGCGCACCGCCGAGATGATCAAAATCGAGCTGGGCAACGCCTGGCCCGGCACCGAGACGCGCACCATGGAGGTCAAGGGGCGTGACCTCGTGGAAGGGATTCCGAAGACGCTGACGGTCAACGACGAGGAGGTGCGCGAGTCTCTCGCAGAGACCGTGAACACCATCGTCGACGCGGTTCGCACCGCGCTCGAGCGCACGCCGCCCGAGCTCTCCGCCGACATCATCGACAAAGGCATCGTGCTCGCCGGGGGCGGCTCTCTGCTGCGCAACCTCGACCAGCGGCTGCGCGAGGAGACCGGCATCCCCGTCGCCCACTGCGACGACCCCGTCTCCGCCGTCGTGCGGGGAACCGGAAAGATGCTCACCGACATGGCCCTCCTCAAAAAGATATCCATCGATTAACGTGGTCCACGTCCGGTTCCGCCCCGACCTCACGATCATCCTCATCTGCGCAGGGCTGTACGTGGGCGCGGCGGCACAGGCGCGGAACCCTTGGGGTCAGACTGCGCTCTCGCTGGCCGTAGCGACGGCCGCCGCGCCCGCCGTGGCGCTGGCCAACGCCGTCGGCTCCGCGTGGGAGGACTTCCGCACCGGGCAGCGCAGCCTGCGGGCGACGCTCGACGAGCTCGGACGCCTGCGAGGAGACAGCGCGGAGCTGCGCCGCAACAATCAGCTCCTGTCGGCGGAGGTCGGGGAGCTCCGGCAGGGGTCGCGTTTGCTCGCGGCGTACCCGTCCCTCCTGGATCACGCCGTCCTCGCACGGGTCGTGGCCCGCGACCTCCTGCGCACGCACACGCTCCGCCTCGACCGCGGGACGGCCGAGGGGGTCCATGCCGACTCGGCGGTGCTTGCCGAGACCGGTCTCCTGGGCCGGGTCGACCGCGTCCTCGAGCACTCCTCGCGCGTCCAACTCCTCAGCCACCCGGCTGCCGCCGCGGCGGCTACGATCCCCGGCATTAATTCCGAGGGACTGCTGGTGGGCGGCGACCAGCCCCACATCACGGGCCTTCCCCCGTACACGAAAGTCGCCCCGGACACCGTGGTTCTCTCCACCGGGTCGGAGGGGATCTACCCGCCGGGGATGCTCTTCGGGTTGGCAATGGAGTCCCGCAACGAGGGCCTCTTCACGATCGTGCCGGTGCAGCTCTCCGCACGCCCGACCGAGATCATGGTGGTGCTCGTCCTGCCGCCGGTCAACAAGGGTGCGCCGTGAAGATCGCCGTCGCCTTCCTCGCCGCGATCCTCCTCCAGTTCGGGCTTACGGCGAGCCACCTCTGGTGGGTCTTCGCGGCCTGCCAGCCGGTCCTGCTCGTCGTGGTCGCCAGCGCGCGGCGGTTCGACCCCGTGGGAGTCGCCTGGACCGGGCTCGCCGCCGGGCTCGCCACCGACCTCATGGCGGAGCGTATCATCGGGCCTGGGGGGATCGCCGGAGCGGTCGCGGGCGTGGTGGTCGCCGTGGTCGTGCGCAGGTTCGAGATGGTGGGTCCGTTGTACTGGATCGTCGGTTCGCTGCTCGCCTCGGCGTGCAGCGAACTCGTGTGGATCCTGTCGCTCGTCACCCTCGGCGTGAAACCGGACCACATGTGGATCGGGGCCTTCGCCACCGTGGCGATGACGGGCGCGGCCGGCTTCCTCGTCGCCGCCGCCGAACGGCTCGCGCGGGCGTGGAAGTCGCCGGAGCGCAGACGCCGCCGCGTGCTGCGTCGGCTATGACTTTCGTCCGCGACGATCTGCGCCCTCTGCAGCGTCGGACCGCCGCACTTCTGGCGACCCTGGCGGTCGCCTTTGCGGTGATCTTCGTGCGTCTCTGGGTCTTGCAGGTCATCCAGAACGCGAGGTGGAGGACCGCCGCCGAGAACAACCGCCTGCGCCGTCTCCCCCTCGAAGCGCCACGCGGGATGGTCACCGACGTGCACGGCGAGATCGTTCTCGACAACCGGCCCACCTACCAACTCCTCCTGTTTCCCGAAGAGATGACCGACGCCGCGCGCACGGCAGCGTTCCTGACCAGGATCGAGATCGCGCCGGCCGACGAGGTGAAGGCTCGCCTCGACAAGGCCCGGCGCACCTCGCACCTGCCGTCGGTGATCGCGGACAACCTCGCGTGGTCGCAGGTCGCGGCCATCGCCGCGCACCGCGCCGAGTACACGGAGCTCGAGATCCACCCCGCGACGCGTCGCTCGCTCCCTCCCGGCGCCACCGTCGCCCACCTCGTCGGCCAGCTCGGCGAGGTCTCGCCGGAGCAGCTCGCCGACAACCCCGACTTCCGCCCCGGCGAGCTCGTGGGCAGATCCGGCATCGAGCGTGCCTACCAGGACGTGCTGGGCGGCACGCCGGGTAACCTCGTCGTGGTGGTGGACGCCTTCGGCAAGCAGGTCTCCGCGCTCGACGAAGAACCCCCCGTGGCCGGCCGGCCGCTGAAGGTCACGCTCGACCTCGCGCTCCAGCGCGAGGCGGCCGAGGCGATGGCGGGTCAGGTCGGGGCGGTTTTCGCCCTCGACCCGCGCGACGGCGCGGTGAGGATCCTCCTTTCGCAGCCTTCGTTCGACCCCGACCTCTTCGCCGGTCACCTGGAGCCGGCGAAGTGGCGCGAGCTGATCGGCGACCCGCTCAACCCCTTGCACGATCGGGCCCTGCAGGCCCTCTACCCGCCCGGCTCCACGATCAAGCCGCTGTTCGCCGCCGGCGCCCTGCGCGACGGCGTGCGCACCCCCTCCGACAGCATCTTCTGCACGGGCGGCGTCACGATCTACGGTCATCCGTACCGGTGCTGGGTGAAGGGCGGGCACGGCCGGGTCGCGCTGGAGGAGGCGATCGAGGTCTCCTGTGACTCGTATTTCTACCACCTCGCGCGCGACGCGGGCATCGACCGGCTCGCGGCGTGGGCCCGCGCCTTCGGCCTCGGCCAGGCCACCGGGATCGAGCTGGGCGGCGAGAGCGCGGGCCTCGTGCCCGACGACGCCTGGAGCCGCAAGGCCCGCGGCCAGCCGTGGTACGGCGGGGAGACGATCTCGGTGGGGATCGGCCAGGGGCCGATCCTCGTGACGCCGATTCAGATGGCCGTTGCGTACGCGGCGATCGTCAACGGCGGCCAGCTGGTGACGCCCCACCTCGTCGAGGGGCGAGGCCAGCCACCGCGGCCGACGGGCTTCCCGGCCGACGCGCTCGCCCGCGTGCAGCGAGGCATGGAGCTCGTAGTCGCGGGCGATCGCGGCACGGCGCGGAGGCTCGGCTCGCTGCCGGTCCGCTTCGGCGGCAAGACGGGGACCTCCCAGGTCATTCACAAACAGGAGGGCGTCCACTGGCAGGACCTGCCCTGGGAGCAGCGCCACCACGCGCTGTTTATCGGCTACGCGCCGCTCGGCGACCCCCAGCTCGTCGTCGCGGTCGTGGTGGAGCACGGCGGCGACGCCGCTTCCGTGGCGGCGCCGATCGCGGCCCGCATCATCCAGCGCGCGTTCGGCCCTCGCGCGGAGGCGCAGGCGGTCACCGCCTCGGTCCCCCCCGGGTGGCAGGAGACGTCGCCGCCGTCGGGGCGCGACGTTCATCTCGAAGCACCGCCCTCGTCCACAGTGCAGGCGCCCCCCGGTGCCCAGGCTTCGCCGACCGCAACCGCCCACGTCGCCGCCGGTCCTGCGGACCTCCGCCGGCCGGTCGGCGGCACGGCCCGGCGCGAGCCCCGCCCCACACGCTGATGAGACGGCTCGACCCCTGGTTGCTGCTTGCGGTGGTCGCGATCGCGACGTGCGCCTACCTCGCGCAGGGCTCGACCGCGAAGGCCCTCGCGACGCCCGGTTTCGCCAACCGCCAGATCGTCTGGCTCGCGGTCGGCGCGGTTCTGATGCTCCTGTTCGCGTTCGCCGACTACCGCGTGCTGGCCAGGCTCTCGCCGCTCTTCTACGTCGTCACGCTGGGCGTGCTCCTCACCCTGTTCGTGGTGGCGCCGGCGCGCGCGGGCGCGCAGAGGTGGCTGACGCTCGGGTCGTACACCATTCAACCGTCCGAATTCGCGCGGGTCGTCACCATTCTCGCCGTCGCCGCGCTCGCCGGGGAGCACCGGCAGAGCCGGCTCGATTTCAAGACCGTCGCACGCCTGGTGGCGCTGACGGCGATCCCCGCCGTCCTGGTCATGCTCCAGCCCGACCTCGGAACGGCGCTCACCCTGGGCGCGATCCTCGTCGCGGCGCTCTGGCTGGGCGGCCTTCGGTGGCGGACCTGGGCCCTGCTGGTAGTCGCGGGGGTCGTGATGGTCGGGGTGGCGTGGCTTTGGGTGCTCAAGCCTTATCAGCGAGAGCGCGTTCTGACGTTCGCCGACCCCGAACGCGCGCCGTACAGCTCCGGATACCAGCAGCGCCAGTCCAAGATCGCCGTCGGCTCCGGCGGGTTCACCGGCAAGGGGCTTCACTCCGGAACGCAGTCGCAGCTCCGTTTCCTGCCCGCGCAGTACACCGACTTCATATTCGCGGTGTGGGCGGAGGAGACCGGCTTCGTGGGCTCGGCGCTGCTGCTCGCCGCGTACGTCCTGATGGTCCTCCGCATCCTGGTCATCGCGCTCTCCGCCAGGGACCGCGTCGGCGCGGTGTTCGCCGGGTGCACCGGCTTCGTGCTCGCCGTCGAGATCCTCATCAACGTCGGCATGGTCACCGGCGTCGCCCCCACCACCGGGATCACCCTGCCGCTGCTCTCCTACGGCGGCTCATCGGTGTTCGCGACCTGCATCTCGCTCGGGATCGTCCAGTCGATCTGGCGCCTCCGCTACGCCAACGTCTGACGCGGCTCCCCGCCGCCTCGCACCGGTTTCTCTTCCACGTGCGTGGAGGCTGTCTTTCTTGCCCCTCGGGTCCGGCCGGCCGTTCAACTTCCGTTGTCATTCTTCACTCGCTGCGCTCACTCAGAATGACAACCGACCTCGTACGGGCTGCCAAGCTGCGCGGGGGTGGGGGCCAAGCGCCCCTCGGGCGGAGGCGAATGGCGACGCCGCGTGCGGGCACCGAGCGGCCAGACCGGCGGGTGGAAACGCCGGCCCCGACCGAGCGCCTCATGCGAGCGAGGGGAACAGCGAGGGTCCGCACGCCGGTCTGGCCTGCTCGGTCGCATGCGGTGTCGTGTCGTCCGGCCTGCGCTCGATCCCGAGGGGCAAGAAGAAAGCCTCCACGCAGTGGAACAAAGCCACAGCCGCTCTTCGGGGAGATTCTTCGCTCGCCGCGCTCGCTCAGAATGACAACGGATCTTGTTCGGGCGGCCGAGCCCGAGGGGCAAGAAAGAAAGCCTCCACGCAGTGGAAGAACCCGAGCTCGCATCCGCAGGATGCAAAAAGAGGTTACACTTCGCGTGCCGGAGGCGCCTTGAGCACCGTCATCTACACGAACGTCACACCGTACGAGACGCGCGTCGCCGTGCGCGAGGACGGCGTGCTCGTCGAACTGATGGTCGAGCGCACGCGCGAGCGCTCGATCGTCGGCAGCCTGTACAAGGGTCGCATCTCGCGCGTGCTCCCCGGCATGCAGGCGGCGTTCGTGGACGTCGGCCTCGAGCGGGACGCATTTCTCTACGTCGACGACGTCGCGGAGACGCTCGAGGACGAGGAGGTCGAGCCGGGCGAGTTCGCACCGGCCACGCCGCCAATCCAGGACCTGCTTCGCGAAGGGCAGGAGATCCTCGTTCAGGTGACCCGCGAGCTCGGGTCAAGCAAGGGCCCGCGCGCCACCTCGCACGTCACGATTCCCGGTCGCTACCTGGTGCTGATGCCGGGGAACTCGCACGTCGGGGTGTCGCGCCGGATCACCGACGAGACGGAGCGCGAGCGCCTGCGCTCGATGGTCTCGGAGATCCCGCACACGGGTGGGGCGATCGTGCGCACTGCGGGCGAGGGGCGCGACCGCGCCGACTTTCTCGCCGACCTCGCCGTGCTGGAGTCTATGTGGCGCCACATCAACAAGCGCGCCGGCGAGGTGGGCGCGCCGTGCATGGTGCACCGCGACCTCAACCTCGTCCTCCGCGCGGCGCGGGACCTCGCCGGGCCGCACCTCTCCGAGTTCTGGATCGACGACACCGAGGGGTACCAGCGCGTCGTCGAGTTCCTCGACCGCGTGCAGCCGGAGCTCACCAACAAGGTCAAGCTGTACCGCCGCCAGCTCGACATCTTCGAGGCGTTCGGGGTCGAGTCGGAGCTCGACCAGGCGCTGCAGCCCAAGGTGTGGCTGCGCTCCGGCGGCTCGCTCGTGATCGACCAGACCGAGGCGCTCGTGGCCGTCGACGTCAACACCGGCCGGTACGTCGGCGGCGCCGACCTCGAGGACACGGTGTTCCGGATCAACCTCGAGGCCGCCCGCGAGGTGGTCCGCCAGCTGCGCCTGCGCAACCTCGGCGGGATCATCGTGGTGGACTTCATCGACATGGAGGAGGAGCCGCACCGCGAGGCGCTGCTCGAGGAGCTCAAGAAGGCGCTCTCGCGGGACCGCGCCCGCTCGCTCGCCGGCCCCGTCGGCCCGTTCGGCCTCGTCCAGCTCACCCGCAAGCGCACGGAGCGGTCGCTCGAGCGGGCCCTCACCCGGCCGTGCCCGACGTGCGAGGGGCTCGGCCGCGTCAAGTCCCCCGAGACCGTGTGCCTCGAGATCCGCCGTGCCCTGCTGCGCGAGTCGGCCGGCGGTGAGACCAGCGAGTACTCCGTGCGGGCCCACCCCGAGGTCGTGCACCTCCTCTCCGGCGAGCTGCGGGGCATCCTCGTCGAGCTGCGGGAACGGCACGGCCTCACCGTGCGGACGTTCGAGGCGCCCGACTTCCACCCGGCACGCTTCGAGGTTGACTGAGACCACGTCCTGCCGATTCGTGCTGTGGTGGCCGCTTTTCCACGGCGGCACGCGACCAAATTGGCGGCACTTCCTTCAGGAAAGATTTGATTTGCCAGGGATCATTCGATAGTCTCCCGGAGCCGCAACCCGGTGCGGGCAGGGTTTCGACCCCCGCCGGTACCGAGGCGAAGCGAGGGTTCCACCCCAGGGGCGCTTGGGCGCTCCCGGTTACGTCGCCCGGCCCCCCGTTTGGTGTCGGGTCGCCATCGTTGGACTAGGAGCTGGTCTATGCGCAAATTCACCCTGACGATCGCCATAGCTGTACTCGTGGCGGTGCCCGCGGCCGCGCAGTTCCCGATCGCCCAGAGCTTCATGACCAACACAGCGCCGGGATGGGTCTTCGGGGCGTATGCCGGCAGCAACTTCACCCCCTGCCTCACGAGCGGCAACACGGCATGCAGCCCGGCTCCCAACGCCGACCCGAGCGGCAGCGGCTGGCTGCGCCTGACCGACAGCACCGGGCAGACGAACGGAGAAGCGGGGTACGCGTACTACGACACGGCGTTCCCCTCGAACCAGGGGTTCGCGGTGGACTTCGAGTACGTCTCATGGGGCGGCACCGGCGCCGACGGGATCGGCGTCATCCTGTTCGACGGCAGCGTCACGCAGGGCACGTTCAGGATCGGCGCGCCGGGCGGCTCGTTCGGGTATGCGGGCGACACCGCGGGGCCCGTGTACGGCCTTCACCTCGGCTACCTCGGCATCGCCATCGACGAGTACGGCAACTTCGAGACCACCGACCGCGGCAAGATCGGTAGCAACACGGGGAACGTCATCACCCCAGATTCCGTCTCGATCCGGGGGCCGGGCGACGGGTACAACACCGGCAACAACTATTACTACATCGGGGGCACGGGGACGCTTGCCGCCGGGATCGACTACCACCCCGGCGGCACCGTCACCATACGGCCCGCCCCCGGCGTGTACTACCGCCGCGTCGTGGTCACGGTCGTGCCATCGGGAACTACCGCCACCTATACCGTCGCTTGGAAGACCGCAGTCGCCGGGCCGTTCACCCAGGTGCTGTCGGGCACCATCGCCAGCATCACGACGCCCGCCACCCTCAAGCTCGGCTTCACCGCCTCGACGGGCGGCTCCACCAACTTCCACGAGATCCGCAACGTGCAGGTCTCCTACCCGGCCGACCTCGCCGTGACCAAGGTGCACTCTCCCACCAGCCCGACGCCCGGGAGCACCCTCACCTACACGATGGTGGTCACCAACAACGGGCCGGTCAACGTCGCCGGCGCGCCGTTCATCGACACCATCCCGAGTCTCACCGGGGTGACCTGGACCTGCGCGGTGACCGGCACCGGGGCGTGCTCGGCGGCGAGCGAGAGCGGCAACACGATCCAGCTCGACCTCGACCTCAACAACGCGGCCTACGCCACGATCACCGCCACCGGCACGCTGCCGAATACGACGCCGCAACAGCTGATCAATACCGCGATGATCACGCCTCCCAACAACGTCACGGACAGCAACCCGGCCAACAACACCGCTACCGACATCCTCGAGATCGGCAGCCCTATCGCGGCCGTGAGCATCACCAAGGCGGCGGCGGCGCTGAGGCTCCAAGGTGGGGACAGCGAGTACTTCACCCTCAACGTCGCGAATGCGGGACCCAACGCGGCGACGGCGGTCACGGTGACCGACACCCTGACCAACCCGCCGTTCGCGTCGGTCGGTCAAGTCTCGACGACGCAGGGGACCTGCTCGGTGGCCGGCCTCGCGGTCACGTGCACCCTCGGCGTCATCCCGGCGAACGCCACCGCGACGATCGTCATACCCGCGACCGTCATCGCGACCACAGGAACCGGCAGCTACAACAACACCGCAACCGTTGCCTGGGCCGAGGACGGCGGCACACCCGCCACATCGACCCTGGCCTTTACAACCAGAGCTACCGTCACGAACACCACCGATCTTGCCGTCACCAAGACGCACTCCACGACGGGTAGCACGGTGACCTACACCATGGTGGTCACCAACACCGGGACCAACGTCACTGGTGCGACGTTTACCGACACCGTCCCACCCAGCATTACCGGCGTGACGTGGTCGTGCGCACACACTACAAATGACACGTGCTCCGCGGCGACGGGTTCGGGAAACACGATCGGCCTGACCCTGGGTCTCAACACTGGCGCCGCGAACTACGTCACGATTACTGCCACCGGCACGATTACGGCCGGCACCTCCGCCCAAATCATCAACACCGCCACCATCACCCCCCCTGCAACGTGGAACGACACCAACGGTGCCAACAACACCGCCACCGATATCATCAATGCCGTCGATGTCGGCCTCACAAAGACCGCGTCGGTGACCACGGTGGCGAACATCGGCGATGCCGTGATCTTCACCATTGTCGTGAGCAACTGCGGGCCGCTGGTTGCCACCGGCATCACTCTCACCGACCCGCTGCCCACGAGTTTCAACTTTTCGTCCTACACCACCACCGCCACGCACGGTTCGTGCACCACCCCCGCGGTCGGCGCCACCGGGACGGTGACCTGTGCTCTCGGCCAGCTCATCGCGCCCGCCTCGGTGACGGTAACGATCACCGCCACCGCCAACGCGACGGGGAGCTGGCAGAATACCGCCACCGTCACCCAGAACGAGCTCGACACCAATCCCGCCAACAACTCGGCGAGCGTGTCGGGGACGACCGTGCCGGTCACGGTCGCGCGCTTCGTCGCCACGACCGAGCCCGACGGCGTTCGCTTCAACTGGACCACGGCGATGGAGGTTAGCAACGCGGGGTACAACATCTACGCGCAGAGCGACGGCGGACTGGTGCGCGTGAACCCGCAGCTGATTCCCTCGCACCTGGGCGACTCCACGATCCCGTTGTCGTACGAGTACTTCGCGGAGGGCGTCTCCGACGGTCCGTTCTTCCTCGAGGACGTGGACATCCGCGCGCGCGGCCGACTCCACGGTCCTTTCGCCGCGGGCGTCGAGTGCGGCGTCGAGCCGGCGATCGAACCGATCCCCTGGCGTGCGATCCGGGCCGCGTCCCTCAAAGCCTCGGTGCAGGCTCTCGCGCAACCCGTCAAGGCCAAGCCTGTCAACCTGCTCGTGGACGAGGACGGCCTCTACCGAGTCACGTACGAAGCGCTCAAGGGCGCCGGTTTCGACTTCGGCGGCGTCTCCGCCAGCTCGCTCGGCCTCACCAACGAGGGCAGCTCCGTGCCGATCCTGATACTCGGACCCGGCTCGCAAATCGGCGACCGACCTTCGAGAAACTTCGGACCCGGCATGGCCGTCGAGTTCCAAGGCCAAGCGGTGGACTCGCTCTACACGCGAACCAACGTGTACACGCTCAGCGTGAGCTCGTCCAACTCCGGCAACCGCGTCGCGCTCGATGCCACGCCTCCGCCGAGCGGTCAGCCGCCGCAGTACTACATGGAGACCCAGTTCGTCTCCAAGCCGCTCCTGTACAGCTTCGCGTCTCCCACCGGCGACCCGTGGTACGAGGCGGGTCTGCTCGCCTACACCACGCCGGTGCAGGCGACGTTCACGGTCCCGGTCGACCACCTGGCGACCGGTGTGGGCGGCGCGCGCTTCTCGTTCGACATGTGGGGGGAGACCGACTGGCCCAACGTGAACCCCGACCACCATGCGGTTCTCGAGCTCAACGGCGTGACGATCGCCGACGAGCGTTTCGACGGTCTGACGAACCACCCCGTCGAAGGTGCAGCCGCAACCGGCTCCGTGGTGGAGGGGACGAACACATTCACGCTGACGCTCCCCGGCGATTCCGGTGCAGCCTACGAGATCGTCAACGTGAGCAACTACGCGATCACGTATCCGCGCCAGTTCGTCGCGAGAAGCGGGCACCTCGAGTTCACGAGTTCCGGCGGGGCGCTGGCGGTCGACGGACTCTCCTCGTCGAACGTCGCCGTCTACCGACTGGGGGCCAAGACGCCGCAACGCCTGACGCAGGTGAGGATCGAGACGGGTCAGGCGGGTCTGCGGGCACGCTTCGCGGGGTCCAACCGGTCGGCTTCGTATCTCATCTACGAGGCCGGGGCTATCCTGACCCCGACGATCGCAGCGCCGCGCCAGCCCTCGGGTCTCACCGGCGGCAAGGTCGACTACCTCGTCATCTCGCACCCCGACTTCATCGCCGGTCTCACCCCGCTCGTGCAAGCGCGCAGCGCGCAGGGGCTCCGCGTCCGGGTGGTCGACGTGAACGACGTCTACGCCGCGTACAACTACGGCATCGTGGACCCGCAGGCGATCCACGACTACATCGCGTACGCCTACAAGTCGATGGGGACGCGCTACATCCTTCTGGTGGGCGGCGACACGTACGACTACTTCGACTACCTGCAAACCGGCTCGGTCAGCTTCATCCCGACGCCGTACGCGGTCACCGGCGACCTCGTCAACTACGCGCCGGCCGATCCCTTGCTCGCCGACGTGAACGGGAACGGGGTCCCCGACCTGGCCCTCGGCCGGTTTCCGGTCCGAACCCCTGCCGAGCTCGACAGCGTCATTGCCAAGACCCTCGCGTATGGTGCCCGTCCCAACGCTGCCGTCTTCGCGGCCGACCTCGCGGATGGAAGCTACTCCTTCAAGCAGTTGACCGAGGGGCTCGTCGCGACGGTGCCGCCCGGCTGGAGAATAACGCGCGCCTACGCTGACGACCTCGGCGCGAGTGGCGCCAAGTCCGTGCTGCTCGGTGCCATCAACCAGGGCGTGGCGCTGGCCAGCTACGTCGGGCACTCCGGGTTCACCCAGTGGTCGCTCTACGACATCTTCGACCTCGCCGACGCGGAGACGCTCCTCAACGCCGGCAAGCCGACCGTCGTCGCCCAGATGGGGTGCTGGAACACCTACTACGTCGATCCCCAGACCAACACGCTCGCGCACAAGCTGCTGCTCTCGGGGGATCGCGGCGCAGCCGCCGTCCTGGGTCCGGCCACGCTTTCCGAGTCCGAGTCCGAGATCGCGCTCGCACGCTTGTTGTTCCCACTCATCCTTCAGAAGGGAGTGCCGCTCGGCACCGCCGTCACGCAGGCCAAGGCGCAGCTTGCCCAAACGATGCCGCAGGCCATTGACGTTCTACGAGGTTGGACGCTGCTCGGCGACCCCGCACTGGTGATCGCGCCGCCTCTCGCCGCCAAGACCCAGGAGATCGACCTGGCGGGCAGCGATGAGTAGGGCCATGAAGCATCCGAGCAACCACCGGCCCGGGCATCGTGAGGCCGCCGATGGGCGCCGACTGGATGCTCGTCGATCCGGCCGGCCTGTTTCCGCGTCGCCGGCAGGGCAGCTGCGAATCGCCGCGGGGGGTGGGGCTTGAGTGAGAAGGTGACGCGAAAGGCGACGGCCGATGCGACCGTCGATCGTGAATTCGAAGCCCCCCATGACCGCCGGCGGCCGTATCACCCGCCCCACTGCGAGTTGGTCGGACGACTCGATAAGGTCGTCCTTGGGGGATCCCCCGGCATCGGCGACAGCGTTGGCTTGCCCAACACCAAGCCGTTCTGATCGGAGTCACGGGACGGAGGGACGCGGCCCTCGCCCCTCGGACGGCTCTTGCCTCGCGGGGGCGCTGTGAGCGGCATACTTGCAGTCGTCAGGCGCGATGGCGCGCCCCTCGATCCGGGCGATCTCGACGCCTCTTCGGCCGCCCTCACCCACCGCGGGCCCGACGGCGGCGACGCTGCAGTCCTGGGTGACCGCGCGCTGCTGCATCACCACTTCTGGACGACACCCGAGGAAATCGGGGAGCGCCAGCCGATCCGGCTGGACGGCGACCGTCTGCTGATCGCGCTCGATGGACGAATCGACAACCGGAATGAGCTGCTCGCGCAGCTCGCGCCGGGTGAAGCGACGATCTCGGATGCCGTCCTGGTTGCCCGGGCGTACGAGTGCTGGGGTGAGGGCTGCTTCGCGCGGCTTCTCGGTCCGCTCGCCGCGTGCGTGTTCGACCACCGAACGGGGCGGGTCGTCCTGGCGCGCGACCCGCTCGGCGATCGCACGCTCTTCTACCACCTGAGCGATCGGCTGCTCGTCGTCGCCTCGGAGGAGGCGGCCGTGCTGGCGCAACCAGAGGTCCCGCACCGGCTCGACGAGACAACTCTGGCCAGATTCTACGCGGTCGAAGCACCGGCCGCCGGCGCGACGTTTTTCAGCGAGGTACGGGAGCTGCCTCCTGGCCACACCCTGGTCGTGGGATCCGATCACGCACAGCTACGCGCCTTCTGGAGCCCACCGGATGGTCCGATGCTCCGGCTTCGGTCGGACCGCGAGTACGCCGACGCCTTCCGCGGCCTGCTGCGGGACGCCGTGCACTGCCGGATGCGCTCGCCCCGACCGGTGGGCGTGCTGATGAGCGGCGGCCTCGACTCGACCTCGGTCGCGTGCCTCGCTGCAGAAGAGATGGCTCGCGCTTCGCGAGGTGAGCCTCTGGGCGTGTTCTCCTGGGTCTTCGATGAGCTTGCCTGCGACGAACGCTTGTCCATGGATGCGGTGATCGAGCGCTACGGCCTCGAGGCGCTCCGGATCGTGGGCGATACGCTGTGGCCGTTGCGGGACGCGTCCGCCTGGCCGTACGATCCGGGCCGCCCGCACCTTGGCATCTACCGGCTCCTCCTGGAGAGCCTCTGCCGGGAGATCAAGGCAACCGGAACCGACGTGCTCCTCACGGGGAACTTCGGCGATCACCTCTACTCCGGCGCCGAGCGATGGCTTCTCGACCTGCTGCGCGAGCGCCGATTCGCTGCTGCCGCTGGAAGCCTGCTCTCCGGACTGATCCGTCGGGGACCTGGCCAGCTTTGGTCCGACCCGGGTCTGCGCTACTCGGCATCACGCACGCTGCAACCGCTGAAGCGGCAGCACCGTCTCGACGGGACGCCCACCGCTCGGAAACCGTGGCTCACGGCCGCGGCGCTCGACCGCATTTCACGGGCCGAGTCATATGAACAGGATGGTCTGGACGAGGTCGGCGGGCGCTTCCGCCTGATCGCGACTCCGTGGGCCGCCCAGAGTGCCCCGCTTGGCACGTCCCAGGCAAACCGCCTCGGGATCGAGATCCGAAACCCGTACCGCGACCGCAGGCTCGTCGAGTTCATGGCGTCCGTGCCGCGCCACCAGGTTTACCGGGGCGGCCTCAACAAGCACATCCTCCGGGAGGCGATGCGCGGAACCCTTCCCGACCGCGTGCGGCTGCGAAAGAACGCGACGTCGTACATCCCCCTCTACAAACGCGGCTTCTTCGAGCGCGAGCGCGCCACGGTCCGCGCGCTCCTCGGTGTGCCCGACGCGTGGTGGCCGCGTTTCGTAAGGCGCGAGTGGCTCGAGAGCGCGGTTCGTGAACCAGTGGGACCGCGTAACGACGGTGCGGCAGCGCTGGTACCGTGGTTCTGCGTCGTCGCCGAGCTGTGGAGGCTCACCGCCTCGCTGGCGGAACTGACATACCTGAAGCTGCCCTGATCCTCATCCGGGTCCACCGCGAGGCTCGGCCAAGCCGTTACCCTCGGCTGCACGGCGCGTTCCGCTTGAACGCGAGTGCCATCCTCTCGCCGGTCGGCGCGCTGCTTGCTGTTCCTCGGTTCTTCCGGCGCCGGCAAGTTCACCCTGGGGTCCTGCCTGGGCGGTGCCGGGTGCGCGCCCATACCGCTGACCGACGGCATCACACCCGTTGTGATGACGGCCGCCGCCCCAAGGCCCGGCCGCACTTCCCGAAGCTTAAGTTCCCGGCTGACGCGCAAACGATACGCGTCGGGCCGGAGCGCACCGGGTTGCGGCTCACATCCCTGCCGGACTTCCTTGAGACAGATACGGCGGACGCATCAAACGGTCCGCGGGATTCCGGCCGTGGCCTTGCAACGCTTGCCAGCCCACGGACCTGAGAGTAGACTCTCGCGGCCACTGCGGAGAGGTGCTGGAGTGGCCGATCAGGGCTGCCTGCTAAGCAGTTGTCCGGGGTTAACCCGGACCGGGGGTTCGAATCCCCCCCTCTCCGCCATCGCCCCCACCCTCCCAGCTGACAGCTCACAGTCCCCCCTCCCACCCAGAAGAGACAGCATCAGGGAGGGACGCTGTTGGCTGTTGGCTGTTGGCTGTTGGCTGTTGGCTGTTGGCTGTTGGCTGTTGGCTGTTGGCTGTTGGCTGTTGGCTGTTGGCTGTTGGCTGTTGGCTGTTGGCTGTTGGCTGTTGGCTGTCGGCTGTCGGCCAGTCTTACCAGGCCTTTTGCTTCTGCTCGATCTTCGCCCAGGTGTCGCGCAGGGTGACGGTGCGGTTGAACACCAGTTTCCCGCCAGTCGAATCCGGGTCGACACAGAAGTAGCCGAGGCGCTCGAACTGGAAGCGCTCCTCCGGCTTCGCGCCGGCGAGCGAGGGCTCGACCCAGCAGCGGTCGAGGACCTCGAGCGAGCCCTGGTTGATGTTGGCCTTCCAGTTCTGCCCCTCCTCGACGTCCCCCGGGTCCGGCCTGGTGAGCAGGCGGTCGTACAGGCGGACCTCGGCCGGCACCGAGTGCGCGGCGGAGAGCCAGTGCATCGTCGCCTGCACCTTGCGCCCGTCGGGCGCGGCGCCGCCGCGCGAGGCCGGGTCGTACGTGCAGCGCACCTCGACGACGTTGCCGGCCGCATCCTTCACGACCGAGGTGCAGCGGACGAAGTACGCCGAGCGCAAGCGCACCTCCTTGCCCGGCGAGAGCCGGTAGTACTTCGGTGGCGGGGTTTCGCGGAAGTCGTCGTGCTCGATCCACAGCTCGCGCGAGAACGGCACCCTGCGCGTGCCGGCCGCCGGGTCCTCCGGGTTGTTCGGGACCTCGAACTCCTCGACCTGCCCTTCCGGGTAGTTCTCGACCACGAGCTTGAGCGGCCGCAGCACCGCGAACTTCCGCAAGGCGCGCCGGTTGAGGTCCTCGCGCAGGCAGTGCTCGAGGAGCTGCACGTCTACCATGCTGTCCCGCTTGGCGACGCCGATGCGGTCGGCGAAGTCGCGGATCGCCTCGGGCGTGAAGCCGCGCCGGCGCAGCCCGGAGATCGTCGGCATGCGCGGGTCGTCCCACCCGCTTACCATCCCCTCCTGCACGAGCTGCAGCAGCTTGCGCTTCGACATCACGGTGTAGGTGAGGTTCAGCCGCGCGAACTCGATCTGCTGCGGGTGCGGCTCGGGCAGCTCGCACTCGTCGATCACCCAGTCGTAGAACGGCCGGTGATCCTCGAACTCGAGCGTGCAGATCGAGTGCGTGATGCCCTCGATCGCGTCCTCGAGCGGGTGCGCGTAGTCGTACATCGGGTACAGGCACCACTTGTCGCCTGCGTGCGGGTGCGGGGCGTGCAGGATCCTGTAGATGACCGGGTCGCGCATGTTGACGTTGCCCGAGGCCATGTCGATCTTCGCCCGCAGGGTGCGCGCGCCGTCGGGGAACTCGCCGGCCCGCATGCGCCGGAAAAGGTCCATGCTCTCGGACACCGGCCGGTCGCGATGCGCACACGGGCGCCCCGGCTCGGTGAGCGTGCCGCGCCGCTCGCGCACCTCGTCGGCGGTGCAGTCGCACACGTACGCCTTGCCCTTGCCGATCAGCTTCTCGCCCCACGCGACCATCTGCTCGAAGTAGTCCGACGCGAAGTAGAGGCCGGCCCACTCGAACCCGAGCCAGCGCACGTCGGCCTCGATCGCGTCGATGTACTCCTGTTCCTCCTTGGTGGGGTTGGTGTCGTCGAAGCGCAGGTTGCAGATGCCGTTGTACTCGGCGGCGAGGCCGAAGTTGAGACATATCGACTTGGCGTGGCCGATGTGCAGGTAGCCGTTCGGCTCGGGGGGAAAGCGCGTCGCGACGCGCCCGGCAAACCAGCCGCAACGGTTGTGCTCGTTGACGATCTCGCGGATGAAATCCCGCGCCGCGGTTTCGCCCTTGCCTGCAGGCTCGTCCTTCGGTCGGTCTGCGTCGTCGTTCGCCGTCGTCATGCCTCGTGTCCTCGAGATCCCGGGCCCGCGAACGTGCCCGCTACTTGTGTCGGACGAAGATTTTAGCACGCCCTCCCGGTCGCGATGCCTATCGTCTGTTTTCGGCTTTCTCAGTTGACGTTCTTCACCCGCGTACATAAACTCAGAAAGCACTGCGGCATGAGTACTTTTCGCGGCGCGGCTCGAACCGTCGCCGCTTCCGAGGAGGCAAGATGAGGAAAGCGTTCAGGGTCGTTCTGCCCATCGTGACGGCGGTGTGCGCGCTTGCAGCTCCGGCGCTCGCCAACTTTTCCGGGACCGACGTCTTCATCCCGTCGCTGGGGCTCGGACCGGGAGCCTCGAACTCCCAGTGGAACGCCTGCATCTGGGTCCACAACCCCAACTCTTCTCCCGTCAACGTCACCTTCCG
>JBEKAA010000050.1:0-16533 GCA_050018455.1 Thermoanaerobaculaceae bacterium
AGCCAACAGCCAACAGCCAACAGCCAACAGCCAACAGCCAACAGCCAACAGCCAACAGCCAACAGCCAACAGCCAACAGCCAACAGCCAACAGCCAACAGCCAACAGCCAACAGCGTCCTCTCCCCTGGTGATGTCTTGGGTGGGAGGGGGAACTGTGAGCTGTCAGCTGTGCGGCCGGGTGGGGGAGAGCTGTCAACTGTCGACTGTCAACTGTCAACTGTCAACTGTGCACTGTGAGCTGTCAGCTGTGCGGGCGGGTGGGGGAGAGCTGTCAGCTGTGAACTGTCAACTGTCGACTGTCAACCGGGTGGGTGGGGGCGATGCCTTGACCTGCCAGTAGAATAGAAGGGTGACGGAACCGCTGCTCCGCTTCGAGGACATCCTCGAGTTCGTCTCGGCGTACAACCCGGACTGCGACGAGGATTTGCTGCGGCGCGCCTATGTCTACTCCGCCATGGCGCACCGCGGCCAGGTGCGCGTCTCCGGCGAGCCGTACCTCGTGCACCCTCTCGAGGTGGCGCGCATCCTCGCCGAGATGCACCTGGACGAGGTGGCGATCGCGACGGGGCTGCTGCACGATCTGCTCGAGGACACCTGGGTCAGCGAGGAAGAACTCGAGGAGCAGTTCGGCGAGCACATCACCGGCCTGGTGAAGGCTCTCACCAAGATCACGACGATGGAACAGTCGTACGCGGCCCGCGAGGCGGCCCAGGCCGAGAACGTGCGGCGCATGCTCCTTGCCTCGATCGCAGACGTGCGGGTGATCCTCGTGAAGCTCGCCGACCGGCTGCACAACATGCGAACGCTCGGCCACCTGCCCGAGGACCGGAGGAAGCGAATCGCGGCGGAGACGATGGAGATCTACGCCCCGATTGCGCACCGCCTCGGAATGGGTCGGATCAAGGCGGAGCTCGAGGACCTGGCGCTGGCGTTCCAGCACCCCGACGAACACCGGAGGCTGACCGAGCAGCTCGGCCAGCGCGACGAACTGGCAAGCTCGATGATCGCCGAGATCCGCGGGGCTATCACGCGGGTGCTGGAGGAGAACTCGATCGAGGCCGAGGTCCGCGGCCGGATCAAGCACCTCCACTCGATCTGGACGAAGCTCCGCCGTCAGGGCATCGGCCTCGACCGGGTCTACGATTTCCTGGCGTTCCGCCTGATCGTCGATTCGGTGCCGCACTGCTACGCCGCGCTCGGCCTGATCCACCAGCTCTGGCGTCCGGTTCCAGGCCGCATCAAGGACTACATCGCGATGCCGAAGCCGAACGCCTACCAGTCGCTGCACACGTCGGTGATTGGCCCGGAAGGCCAGCCGTTCGAGGTGCAGATCCGCACCCGCGACATGGACGAGATCGCGGAGCGCGGGATCGCTGCCCACTGGCTGTACAAAGAGGGACGCGAGCCCAGCCACGACGCGGAAAGGGTTTCCTGGCTGCGAAGCCTCGTCGAGGGGCAGCAGGAGAACCCGCGCGACTTCCTGAACTCCCTCAAGCTCAACCTCTACCCCGAGGAGGTGTACACCTTCACGCCCAAGGGCGAGGTCTTCGCGTTCGCCCGCGGTGCCACGCCCATCGACTTCGCGTACCGCGTCCACACCGAGGTGGGTCACCACTGCGTTGGGGCGCGCGTCAACGGGAAGCTGGTCCCGTTGAGAACTTCCCTGCAAAACGGAGACATTGTCGAGATACTGACCTCGTCGAATCAGGTGCCCAGCCGCGACTGGCTCGAGATCGCGGTGACGGGGCGGGCGCAGAACAAGATCCGGGCCTGGCTCAACCGAGGCGAGAAGGAGCAGGCGGTCGAGGCCGGGCGCCGGTTGCTGGAGCGCGAGTGCCGCAGGCTCGGGATCTCGCTCAAGAGCCTCCGCGAGGAAGGCAGGCTCGCGCAGCTGGCCTCGGACCATGGCTTCGGGAGGGAGGAGGATCTGGTCGCGGCCGTCGGCTTCGGGCGCCTTTCGTTGAGAGACGTGCTCGCGCCGTTCGCGCGTACCCGCGCCGCTGTTCCCGTGGCCGCTCCCGCGCCGGGCAAGGCCCGGGGCGGCGCCGCCGACGGCTCGGTCATCATGGTGCGCGGCCAGCGCGACCTGCTCACGTACCGCGCGCAGTGCTGCAACCCGCTCCCGGGCGACGAAATTGTGGGCTACGTCACACGCGGACGCGGTGTGGCCGTCCACGCGGTGCATTGCCCGAACGTGAGGAAGCTTCTATTCACCTCGGAACGGGAGGTCGAGGTCGAATGGGGGGGCGTGGCGGGCGCTTTCGCCGTGCCGCTGCACGTCGGCTTTGAAGACCGGCCCGGCATGCTCGCGGCGATCTCGCAGGCCGCCAACGGAGAGAACGCCAACATCCGCAGCTGCCACCTCTCGACCAACGAGGACAGGCTTGGAACCGCGGAGCTCGTCGTCGATGTGCAGGGGAGGGAGCACCTCGAGAAGGTGCTGGTGGCGCTCCGGCACATTCCGGGCGTCACGGGCGTGGAAACCTCCGTGACGGCGCCTGGACGCCGCCTGCGGGTTCTGTAGAGACGGGATTCTACGGGGTCAGGCGAGCGTGCTCACCGCGCGCTGGGCTCGGCTAGTGCGTCGCCTTCACGACCTTGCCTGATCGCAGGCAGCGGGTGCAAACCTTGATGCGCACGGCCCGACCGTCCACGAGTGCGCGCACAGCGTGAAGATTGGGACGCCATTCCCTCCGGGACACGTTGTGGGCGTGACTTATCCGGTTGCCGATCTGACTTCCTTTGCCGCACACCTCGCAAATCCGAGCCATCGATCCTCCCTCCCTCGCGTGGGAGCAAGGGATTCTAGCACTCGAGTCCGGTTTTGCCAAGGTGGGAGGCTGCTAGAGTCTCCTTGACATTACTGTTTGCCGTGGCTACATTAGTCACAAAAGGATGAGAGGAACGCATCCACCCTAGCGGGGACGAGCAGAAACGTACAGAGGGGGCTAAGAACCGTGCGGCTAGGAAAGAAAAAGGGCATCGTCGGGCTCGACATAGGTTCCTCCGCGATCAAACTCGTGGAGCTCAAGGCCGGTAAAGGCGGTCGTTTCAGCCTCCTTCACGCTGCCCATGCGCCTCTGTCCCCCGAGGCGATCGTCGAAGGCACCGTCATGGATTCGTCGCTGGTCGTGGAAGCGGCTCAGCGAATGATCCAGGAACAGAACGTCAAGAGCCCCGGCTTCGGGATCTCCCTGTCGGGGATCTCCGTGGCGATCCGCAAGATCCAGGTGCCTGCGATGTCGGAGGCCGAGCTCGCCGAGTCGATCCACTGGGAGGCAGAGCAGTACCTGCCGTTCGACGTCAACGAGGTCAGGCTCGACTACGTCGTCCTGGGCGGCGACTCGGACACGGTCGACGTGCTCCTGGTCGCTGCCAAGAAGGACCGGATCGCCGACTACACCGGCATCATCAGCCAGCTGGGCAAGGTTCCGGCGCTCGTGGACGTGGACGTATTCGCGCTCCAGAACGCGTACGAGCACAACTACGGGGTTCCGCAGGACAAGGTCCTGGCCCTCGTCAACGTCGGCGCGCACGTCATGAACGTGAACATCCTCGCGCGGGGGCAGTCGGTGTTCTGGCGCGACATCGTGTTCGGAGGCAACGCGTACACCGAGGCGATCCAGCGCGAGCTCAACGTGACCCGCGAGCAGGCCGAGGCGGTCAAGACCGGCGAACAGCTCGGCGACCACACCCCGCAGACCATCCTCGGAGTGCTCAACGGTGTGAGCGAGGACCTCGCCGCCGAGCTCCAGAAGACCTTCGAGTTCTTCTACACGACGTCCAGCCACGATCACGTCGAGGAGATTGCTCTGGCCGGGGGGGCATGCCAGGTGCTCAACCTCGACGGCGTGTTGCATGAGCGTCTCGGGGCCCGCGTTGAGGTGATGAACCCCTTCCGCGAGATCGCGTACTCCGAGAGCGAGTTCCCGCCCGAATGGCTCAACCGCCATGCGCCCGCCATGGCCGTCGCAGTCGGCATGGCGCTGCGGACCGCCGGAGACTAATTCCTATGATAAAGATCAACCTCCTCGTCGAAGCGCGCGCCGAAAAGGTCGCGCGAGCGCCGTTGATCGCCTTCGGGGCCGCGAGCATCAACAACTTCATCCTCATCGGTCTGATCATCGCGGGGCTCGTCGTCGTCGGAATCCGTTACTGGAAGCTCTCTGCGAAGCTCTCGGGGATCAAGGAGGAGATCGCGACGAACCAGCGCGAGTACGACCGGCTGAAGCCGATCATCGCCGAGGTCGAGAACTTCAAGAAGAAGAACGCCGAGCTCAAGCACAAGATCGAAGTGATCGAGCAGCTCAAGGAGAAACAGTACGGCCCCGTGCGGATCATGGACGAGGTGAGCAAGGCCCTCCCCGACCTGCTGTGGCTCACCAGCATGAGCCTCACGGGCAACGTGGTCGCGCTCCAGGGCCAGGCGCTGAACGAGAACGCGGTCGCCAACTTCATCTCCAACCTCACGGCGAGCCCGTTCTTCCATGAGCCGAGCCTGAGGATCATGTCGCAGGACGAGAGGGGCGTCTTCTCGTTCGACCTCTCCTTCATCTTCGAACACAACCCGCGCGAGACGGCCGCCGCGCCGCCTCGGCGGAGTTAAGGGGGCTTTGCGTCATGGCAGGCCTCGACCTCGAAAACCGGCCCTGGTACATTGCGCTGATCATCGGAGTCGTGATCTCCGGTTTGCTCGTCTTCGCCTTCGAAAACTACCTCTTCACGGACATCGAGAAGGAGATCGTTGCGCGCACGAAGGACCTCGAGGTCCTGAAGAAGAAGGTGCAGGAAGGAAAGATCGCGGAGAGCCGTCTCACGCAGTTCCGGGAGGAAGCGGAACGCCTCGAGACGCAGCTGTCGGTCCTGCTCCGCATCCTCCCGACCGCCAAGCAAACGGACGAGCTGATCAAGAAGGTCAAGTCGCTGACGGAGCGCGGGAACTTCCGCCTCGTGACGTTCCAGCCTCAGGGCTTCATGAGGAAGGAGTTCTACTCGGAGTGGCCGATCACGGTGGCGCTCGAAGCGAGCTACCACGAGCTCGCGCTCTTCTTCGACCGGCTCTCCCGGTTCTCGAGAATCATCAACGTGGAGAGCTTGCAGGCGGGAGCCAACAATCGCAAGGGCTCGGCCTACACCCTCAGCGTCTCTTTCACCATGAAGACGTTCATCTACGGTGAGGTCAAGCAGGAAGGAGCGCGGTGATGAGCAGGCGAGCGCTGGCGTTCTTGCCGACGCTTATGGCCTTGGCCGCCGTGGCGGCGGTACCTCCGCGGCCGAGCCCGACGCCAGCCCCGATGGAGAGTCCTATCGACACCTCCACGGTTGAGCGGATCCTGCGCGGCGACGAGGCGGTAGAGGCCGGGCAAGGGTTCACCTACGATCCGGCGGGCAGGCGCGATCCTTTCCGGTCGCTGCTCGCCCGTCAGGCCAAGGAGGAAGTGGGCCAGCGGCCCCCCGGCCTTCGCGGCATGGGGGTCGAGGAGATCAAGCTGCAGGGCATCCTCAAGCTTCCCGAGGGCTACGTGGCGATGATCCAGGGCACCGACAACACGAGTTACCTGATACGCCCTGGCACGGTCCTCTACGACGGCAACGTCGAGCACATCGAACCAGGCAAGGTGGTATTCCGGATGCAAGTGGCCGATCCCAAGAGTCTTAAGCCGTATCGCGAAGTGATTCGGACACTCCAGTGATCGTGTGGGGGATGCGATGAAGGCGACAGCTACTCGCTCGTTGATAGCGGTGGTGGCCATGGGAGTCCTGACGGGGCTCCTGCTTCCCGGTGTCGTTGCGGGGCAGGAGGCGGTCTCTATCCTCGGGATGGCCTGGACTCCCAAGCCCGCGCCGGCGCTGGTGATCAGCGCCTCCGGACCGCTGACGTTCACCAAAGCGCAGCCGGAGCCGGGCGTCTTGATCGTCGAGTTCCCGGAAGCAGCCCTGGCGAAGCCCTTGCCGGCCGTCGAGGAGCCCGCGGCGGGGTTGAGGCGCGCCTCGGTGTCTGCCGTGGAAGAGGGCGGCAAACACTGGGTCCGCCTCCGCGTCGAGATCGACATGAACGCCAGCGTCTCGGTGAGCGCGCTGCCTTCCGGCATCGAAGTCCGGGTCGCTCAGGCTCAGGAGCTCTCGCGAGCCCCCAGGGCGGGCGAGCTCGGGGACGTCCTCGCCGTCGCCGACGCCACCGGCGTGTCTGTGCACCTTGCCGGGCAGGGGTCGTTCGAGAGCAAGGCGTTCACCCTCGAGAATCCGCCGCGTATCGTCGTGGACCTCAAGGGCGTCGTGAATCGGCTGGCGCGGCGCGTGCAGCCCGTCGGCGCGGCCGGCGTGGAGCGCGTGAGGGTGGCGCAGTTCGCGACGGCGCCGGAACCGGTCGTCCGCGTCGTCGTCGATCTCGACAAGCCGCTGCCGTACCACATCGAGCCGACCGCTGACGGCGCCCTCCTGCGGGTGGGCGGCGAACAGGCGCAGGTCGCCGAGGCCCCCGCGGCAGCAGCCCCCGCGGCGGTCCAGGTCGCCGAGGCGCCTGCCGTCGCGAAGCCCGAGCCCGAGCCTACGAAAGCCGAGCCCGTGGCCGCGAAAGCCGAGCCTGAGCCTACGAAAGCCGAGCCCGCGGCTGCGAAAGCCGAGTCCGTGGCCGCGAAAGCCGAGTCCGAGACTCCGGCGGCTGCACCCGTGACCGCCAAGGCCGAGACGCCGGCTGCTCCGGTGACCCCGGCCGCGGAGCAGGCCGCTGCGATCCCGCAGACCCCGGTCAAGATCGTTGACGAGCCGCCGCCGGCAGTGCAGCCGCAGCCGAAGGCCGCTCCTGCCGAGGCGCCGCCGAGCGGCTCGCTGACCACGCCCCCGGCGGCGCCGGCCGGGCCCGCGCACAAGGCCTCGCCGGCCGACTCGCCATGGACGACGACCCCGGCCGCGATGGCCGAGCAGGCTGCCCCGCCGACGGCGGTGGCGACCGGGAGCCACGAGCTCGAGAGCCAGGAGAAACGTTTCACCGGCGAGCCGATCTCTCTCGAGCTGAAGGACGCGGACATCAAGGATGTCCTCCGCACCTTCGCGAAGATCACCGGGCTGAACGTGGTCGTGGACCCCGGCGTTTCCGGGTCCGTGACCGTGAACCTCGAAAACGTGCCGTGGGACCAGTGCCTCGACATCATCCTGCGCGTCAACGGCCTCGACTACGTGGTGGAGAACAACGTCCTGCGCGTGGCGAGGATCCAGCAGCTCACGGCCGAGAAGTCCCAGCAGGCCATGCTGCGCAAGGAGTCCGAGAACGCGAAGCCGATGCGGACCGTCGCCAAGACCCTTTCGTATGCGAAAGCGAGCGCGGTGAAAGCGGTACTCACCTCGCAGGGCTTCATCCTGTCGGACCGCGGCTCGGTGGTCGTGGACGATCGCACGAACCAGCTCATCATCCGGGACGCGACGGACAAGCTCGAGGGCATCCTGAACCTGATCGACAGCCTCGACCAGGCCAACCCGCAGGTGATCATCGAGGCGCGAGTGGTCGAGACCACCAAGACGTTTTCCAAGGCGCTCGGCATGACGTGGGGCTACAACGCGTCGGCCGACGCGGCCCACGGCACCACGACGGGGTTGACGTTCCCGAACTACATCACGAGCTCCGGCAACGTCAGCCTGGCCCAGCCCGGCAATGGCACGGTCTCGATCACGATGGGGAACATCCTCGACTCGTTCAACCTGGACTTCACGCTTACGGCCGCGGAGGCCAACGGCCTCGCGAAGGTCGTGTCCTCACCCAAGGTGACGGCGCAGAACAACGAGAAGGCCCACATCCAGAGCGGCACCCTGCTCCCGATCCAGACGGTGGCCAACAACACCGTGACGGTGCAGTACGTCGATGCGACCTTGAGCCTGGACGTGACACCCCAGATCACCGCCGAGGGCACCGTGCTCCTCGACATCGACCTGAAGAAGCGCGAGCCGCTCGCCGGCATCAACCTGCAGAGCGCGACCAACGTCCCGATCACGACGCGCGACGCGAAGACCCGCGTCATGGTCCGCGACGGCGGCACCACGGTGATCGGGGGCATCTACCAGCTCACCGACAACGACCAGATGAACGGGATACCGTTCCTCGACGGCCTGCCCATCATCGGCGCGTTGTTCAAGAACAGGGCCGTGAGCACGGAACACGACGAGTTGCTCATCTTCATCACGCCGCGGATCGTCAAGTACTAGGGGGAAGCCATGAAATCGAACCGCTTCGCACTCTTCGCGCTCATCATGGTGGCACTGGTGGGCCTGGCCGCCTGCGGCAGCAACAGCACGAGCAAGACGGAGGGCGATGTCTTTCTGACGGATAGCGTCCCCATAGCCCCTACGTCTGTGGATATGGCGACGTCCGGCGACGTCGTCATCCCCAACATGACGATCTCCTCCCACGCCAAGAGCCAGACCGCCATACTCTCCACGCAGGACGACGTGAACCTCACCCAGTTGGTCGTGACGTGCACCCGGACCGACGGCGGCACGGTGGCATCTCCGCAGTGGACCAACTCCGTCCAGCTTTACGTTCCGGCGGGCGGAAGCGTCACCGTGCAGAACTACCCGATCTTCCCGGCCGAGTACTTCCAGCAGCCGCCGCTCAATCAACTCCTGTTTCCCAACGGCACCGACAAGGAAACCGGTAACAGCAACATAAGGCAGGACCTGCACATGACGATCTACGGGAAGGAAATCTCGGGGAAGAACGTCAGCCTTTCGTTCGACTTGACCCTCAACTTCTACTATCAGTGAGTTCGTGAGGTATGAGATGCGGGAGACGACCATGAAGCGAAATCAAATTTTCGTCGGCCTGGCCCTCGGGGCGGCCGCGGTTCTTGTCGGCTGCAACACGAACAGCCCGACGGCGCCGAAGACGCCCACCCCATCGACGTACGGCATCTCCCTCACGGTCAGCCCCAGCGTTGCCGGGATCAACGAGACCATCACGGCGGTGGCGCTGGTCACCGTCGGCGGTTCGAACGCCCCCGACGGGACCAAGGTGACGTTCACCACGAGCGGGAGCGCGTACATCCAGCTGGCGTCAGGGGCGTTGACCCAGCAGGCCATCAGCGCCACGAGCGGCGGCAGCGCCGCCGTGTCGGTGATCTCTCCGGTCGGGGGCACCGGACTGGTCACCGCCAGCGTGCCCAACAGGTCCGTGTCGCAGACGGTGCACTTCACCGGAGGCAACGCGGCCCAGGCGGCGATCTTCTCGATCATGCCCAACCAGGCGCCGGCGATGACCGCTGGGACCACGGTGGTCCTCCACGGTCAGGGCCTGTTCCAACCGCAGTCGGTGACCTTCGTGGTCAACAACAACAACTACCCGGCCCCGATCGTGTCCGTCGCGGCGGACGGCAGCTCGATCACCGTCACGACGCCGCAAGTTCCGGCCCCGACGAGCGGCAACACCGAGCCGGCGACAATTCAGGTTCCGCTGGGGGTGAACAACGCGAGCAACCAGCAGGTGGTGGTGACTGTCGTAGGCCTCTTCCAGTTCACGACCAACAACAACAACCCCGTGCTCTACGGCGTTTCGCCCGCCACGGGCTCGGCGTCCGGCGGCGAGATCGTGACTCTCACCGGCGCCAACTTCGTGAATTTGACCGGGGTGAACTTCGTGTTCACGGATCCCGCCGGCGGCGGGACCCCGAAGACCCTGCAGGCCCGCATCGTGGCCACACAGCTCGGCTCCGGCGGTGCCAACGACACCGCCCAGGTCGTGGTGCCGCGGGCCTCCACGAACACCATTTCGCAGACCATCTACGTTGAACTGGACCTGATCGGCGTCAGCGGCAGCACGAGCGCGTACCCGAGGGCGTTCGCGTACGTGCCAGACGTGACCACGCCGCCCACGATCTTCTACATCTTCCCGACCCAGGGCTCCGCGAAGGGCCACGAGACCGTGATGATCTACGGGGCGAACTTCGTGCAGCCGGCCACCGTGCAGATCGGCGCGATCAACGAGATCGTGCAGAGCGTCTCCAGCGACGGCACCACGATCGCGATCACGACGCAGCCGGTCTCGGGGACCGTGCCCTCCGCCGCGCAGGACGTCACCGTTACGACCAGCCTCGGCGTCGCGACGCTCCCGGCGGCGTTCACCTACAAGGAAGGCGTGAACCCCCAGATCTACACCCTGTCGCCGAACATCGGGCCGCTCGAGGGCGGCACGCAGGTCACCATCACCGGCATCGGGTTCCAGTACCCCGTCCAGGTGCTGTTCGGCACGCAGCAGGCGCAGGTGCTGTCGAACAACTTCAACCAGATCGTCTGCGTCTCGCCCTCCATCACGGCGAGCCAGCCGGGGACCCCGACCACCGTCAGCGTGACGGTGACGAACATCGGGAGCGGCCAGCCGGTCTCCAACGGAATGCCGTTCCAGTACGGCCAGGCGATGTTCATCTCGTCGATCTCGCCGGGTGTTGGCCCGGACACGGGAGGCACCCAGGTGACGGTCTTCGGGCAAGGGTTCTCGGCTCCCGTGGCGGTGACTTTCAGCGGTGTCGCGGCTTACGTCCAGTCCGTCGCGGGCACCCAGATTGTCGCGACCACCGGCGGCGTTCTGAACCGCCTCTGCAGCTATTCGGCGGGTGACGTCGTCGTGACCAACATCGACTCCGCCACGTCGGCCTCCGCCCATGGCATTTGGACGTACGTAGGGGCGCAACCTCTCATCACAAGCATTACCACGTCGTGCGGGAGCGGCAATACCATCCCCGGGAACGCTGCCCCGTGCACCCTGACCGTCAACGGGTCCAGCTTTGAATCCAATATGCAGCTCTCATTCAATACGAACAACGTGACAATCACTCTGCCCGAAACGGGAGGCACGTCAACACAAGCCTCCTTCACCCTGAGCAGCAGCTTCGAGGCGCTTGGAATCAACTACCACACGACTCCCTGCACAACGGGTACCCCCCCCGTGAGTGGTACGCAGAATTTGACAACTCCGATGGACGTGACGATCACCGACCCGAGCAACAAGTGCTTTAACACGCTCTCGGGCGGTCTTCTCGTGCAGCCGAGCGCGGGCAAGAGCGGGTGTACGATCCCGCCGGTGACACCGACGCTTGCAATTGCACCGCTCACCCAAACCAGCGCTGCCGCCAGCGTTGTCCCCGTCACCTGGACGATCAGCATCTCGCCGGCACAAGTAGCGACTATCTCGTGGGTGGAGTCCGGCTCGCTTCTGTTTACCGGCCCCACCTCCGGCACGGTGACCACGAACGGCGCAGGGCTCGTCACACTAAGCCTGACTCCGCAGGCGGGTTCGGTCAGCGGTCAATCGGCAACAATCACGATCTCGATGACGGGAGCGACGCCACAGGCCGCTACGGTCACGGTGCCGTAAAGTAGTTCGGACACGTTTGCAAAGGGGCCGCGCCAGGCGCGGCCCCTTTTCATCGCTGGAAGGGCTAAAATAGCGACGATGACCGAGAACACGCGCAGGATCGCGGCGCTACAGCGCGAGGTGGCCGCCAACCCGGCCTCGCGGCAGTTCTACCAGCTCGGCGAGCTGCTGCGGCGCGACGGGCGGTGGGCGGAGGCCGCCGAGGCCCTCGGCGCCGGCCTCACGCACCACCCCCGCTACGTGGCCGCCTGGGTCGCCCTCGGGCGCGCGTACCTGGAGGGGGGGCACGGTCCTGACGCGGTCCGCGGGCTCGAGCAGGCCCTCTCGCTCGACGCCCAGAACCCCGTGGCGTGGCGGTTGCTCGGCGAGGCGCACCTGGCAACCGGCGACCGCCCCGCGGCCCTCGAGGCCATGAGACGGTGCCTGGAGCTGGTCCCCGGCGACGACGTCCTGGAGTCGGCGGTCGAAGCGCTCACGGCCGACGCGAAGCAGCCCCCGGCCGGAAAGAGGCCCGTCGCCGCAGGTGCGCTCCATCCCGACCCCGAGCCTGCAGCGGCCGCGAACGTCTTCGAGGCGGGCCCCCCGCCCGCCGCGGGAGGGCAACCGTCCGTCGCGCCCCCGCCGCGGCACGTGGAGAGCCTGGGGCCGCTCCGCGAGCCGGTCCTCGAGTCTCCGGCGCCCCCCGGAGAAGGGACGGACGTGTTCGGCGAGGCGCCGGCGTTCGTCCAAGCTCCGCCCGTCGGCGGCGTCGGGATCGAGCGGCCGGCGGCCGGGCCGTTCGCCCTGGAGGAGCCTGCCGCGGCGGGCGGGGGGTTCGAGTTCGAGCCGTTGACGTCCCTCCGGCCGGGCGGGGAAACGCCTGGGCCGCCGTCCTCGGACGCGATTGCCCAGGCGCCTGCCGCCGAGGCGCCGTTCGATATGCCGCCGTTGGCCGCGGCCCCCGTGCCGCCGATCGAGGTCGAGGCGCCGCAACCGGCCCCATTCGAGAGCCCGGTCGAGCCGGTAGCCGAGCAGCAGCCGGTCCTCGAGTTCGCGCTGCCCGCCGCGGCCGAGCCGACGGTCGGGGCCGGAGTCCCTGCCGACGAGCACCTGTTCACGGCGCCACCGGGCGAGGAGGCGCCCGCGCTGCTGAAGGCGGTGCTGACGGCGACCGCCGCGAAGGCCGCGACCGCGCCGGTCCAGCCCCCCGCGTCGCTGACGCTCGCCAGGCTGTACGTGCAGCAGCAGGCGCTCGCCGAGGCGGTGATCGTGCTGGAGCGCCTGCTCGAGCGCGAGCCCGCGAACATCGAGGCCCAGGACCTCCTGGCGCTGGTTCGCGACATGATGACGCCGTTGCCCGAGGCGCCGCCCCCGCTGTCGACGCGCGAGCGGAAGATCGCCGCGTTGCAGCGCTGGCTCGCGTCCCTTACACTGGGGCGGGAAAGAGCCGCGCGATGACGTTCGAGAATGCCTTGGCCGACATCCGGAGGTGCGCCGGAGTCTCCTTGACGGCGATCGCCGACCGCGACGGGATCCCCGTGACGAGCTGGGGGGAGCGGCCCGCCGACGTCGAGGAGCTGATCGCCGAGTACTCGACGTTCCTCCGGGACGTCACCTCCGCCAACCGGGAGCTGCAGCTCGGGGAGCTGGACCAGATCATGGTGGCGGCGGAGCGCAAGGTCGTGCTCATCACCAACATCGCGGGCGGCTACTTCCTGATGGCCGTCGTGGCTCGCGACGGAAACCCCGGCAAGGCGCGGTTCGCGTGCCGGACGGCGGCTTTCAGGCTCCGCCAGGAATTCGTCTGAGGGGAGGGCGATGTTCACCTTTTCCGAGCTTTGCGAGCTGATCAAGCTCGTTTCCGACACCCGGGTCGGGGGTGTCGAGGTCGAGAAGGACGGCACCCGGGTGCGGATCGACGGAATGCCGTGCCCGCCGCAGCCGGACCCCCGTTTCGGCGCCCCGCTGCTCCCGCCGCAGCTCGCGACCGCCAGCCAGCTCGCCGCCTCCGGTATGGCGCTGCCTTCGTCGGACCCCGCGGCAGCGGGAGGCCAGAGCGCAGGCGGGCCGGCGGAGGAGGACGGGTTCCTGTTCGTGACTTCCCCGATCGTCGGGACGTTCTACGCCGCCCCGAGCCCGGACGCCCAGCCGTACGTCAAAGCGGGCGATTTCATCCAGAAGGGCCAGGTGCTCTGCATCGTCGAGGCGATGAAGCTCATGAACGAGATCGAAGCCGACGTTTCGGGCGTGGTTGTCCGGATCTACCCTGAGAACGCACAGGCGGTCGAGTTCGGGGAGCGTCTCTTCGCCGTCCGGCCCTCGTAGCAGCCATGGTCTCGAAGGTCCTGATCGCGAACCGCGGGGAGATCGCCCTGCGAATCATCGCGGCGTGTCGCGAAGCGGGGCTCGCGACCGTTTCCATCCACTCGGACGTCGACCGCGACTCGCTCCACGTCCGCCTGGCGGACGAGTCCGTATGCATAGGGCCGGCCGCCGCGAACGCCTCCTACCTGAACATCACGGCCGTGATAGCCGCCGCGGAGATCACCGGTGCGGATGCGATCCACCCCGGCTACGGCTTCCTGGCGGAGAACGCCCACTTCGCGGAGATCGTGCAGGAGTGCGGCCTGACCTGGATCGGACCGCCCCCGGACGCGATCCGGGCGATGGGGGACAAAGCGAACGCCCGCCGCACGGTCACCGCGCGCGGTGTGCCCGTCCTCCCTGGCTCGACCGAGCCGGTGCCCTCGCGCGAGGACGCCGCGGCCGTCGCGGAGGGGATCGGGTACCCCGTGATCCTCAAGGCCACGGCCGGCGGCGGCGGCAAGGGGATGCGGGTGGCGCGCGACTCCCGCGAGCTGAAGCAGGTCTTCGACACGGCGCGGAACGAGGCGGAGAAGGCCTTCGGGAACGGCGACGTCTACCTGGAGAAGTACCTGACCGCGCCCCGGCACATCGAGATCCAGGTGCTGGCCGATTCCCAGGGCAAAGTGATCGCCCTCGGGGAGCGCGAGTGCTCGATCCAGCGGCGCCACCAGAAGCTGATCGAGGAGGCGCCGTCGGTGGCGGTGGACGCCGAGCTCCGCCAGAGGATGTGCGACGCCGCCACCGAGGCTGCCGCGGCGGTCGGGTACGTCAGCGCGGGCACGGTCGAGTTCCTGTACGACGACGGGCAGTTCTACTTCATGGAGATGAACACCCGGATCCAGGTCGAGCATCCCGTGACCGAGGCGGTCACCGGCGTGGACCTCGTCCTCGAGCAGCTCCGGATCGCGGAGGGGCGGCCTCTGTCGGTGCGGCGGCGGCCTCACATGAACGGGAACGCGATCGAGTTCCGGATCAACGCCGAGGACCCCGTCACGTTCGCTCCGTCCCCGGGGCAGATCACGGAGCTCGCGCTGCCGGGCGGGCCGGGCGTGCGCGTCGACACCCACATTTACAGGGGGTACCGGATCCCGCCGAACTACGACTCGCTCGTGGCGAAGCTCATCGTCCACGGCGCAAACCGCAAGGAGGCGATTCGACGGGCGAAGCGGGCGCTCGGGATGTTCGTGATCGGCGGCGTGCGCACGTCGATCCCGCTGCACCTGAGGATCCTGGAGGAACCGGACTTCGTCGAAGGCAGGCTCTCGACTCGCTTCATGGAACGCTTCGCGACTCGCGAGTAACGCGGGTCGCCCGGGCGTGTCGGATGCACGTTTTCCTCATAGGCTTCATGGGCGCCGGGAAGACGACGACGGGAAGGGCGCTGGCTCGCCGCACCGGGTCGCTCTTCGTGGACCTCGACGGTCGGGTGGAGGCTGGCTTGAGGATGACGGTGGCGCAGGTGTTCCGAGAGCGCGGCGAGGGGTTCTTCCGCGCCGAGGAGTCGAGGCAACTCGCCGCCTGCGCGCGCTTCGGCTCGCTGGTCGTGGCGACGGGAGGCGGCACGTTCTCGGTGCCCGGCAACCGGGAGCTGATCCGGCGCCTCGGCGTCTCCGTCTTCCTGGACGTGCCGTGGGGCGAGATCGTGCGCCGTCTCCCCGGGAAGCTGGGCGAGCGGCCGCTGTTCGGCTCGCCCGAGAAAGCCTTCGAGCTCTACTCCCAGAGGCTCCCCCACTACCGCTCGGCGGACATCACCGTCCGCCCCGAGCCCGGTGAGGACGCCGAGGCGCTGGCCGGAAGGCTGACCCTGGCGCTCGAGGCCCGATCGTGAAGTACCTGATCATCTCCGACATCCACGGGAACCTGGAGGCGTTCCGGGCCGTACTGGCGCACGCCGCCCGCAAGCGGCGCGACGCGGTGCTGTTCCTCGGCGACGCGGTGGGGTACGGCGCCGCCCCGAACCAGGTCATCGAGCGGCTCCGCCGGATGGGCGCGGCGGTCATCGGAGTGCGCGGGAACCACGACCGCGTCGTGCTCGATCCCGGCGAGGGCGCCGTCTTCTTCAACCCTCACGCCCGCCAGGCGGCGCACTGGAGCTCCGACGTCCTGACGGCGGTCAACCGCCGCTACCTCGCCGCGATCCCGACCGGCCCGCGGCTCGTCGAGAAGGACCTCGTCATCTGCCACGGCTCCCCGACCGACGAGGACGAGTACCTCTTCAGCGAGATGGAGGCGCAGGGCGCCTTTGCCCACGTCGCCGTGAGCGTCACGTTCTTCGGGCACTCCCACGTGCCGTGCATGTTCGAGCGGGCCGAGGTGGAGGGGCAGGAGAGCCTGGTCGGGATGCTCCTCAGGGGCGGCCGGGTCGTGATCGACCTCGACCCGGGCCGGCGGTACCTCATCAACCCCGGGTCCGTCGGGCAGCCCCGCGACCGCGACCCCAGGGCCTCGTACGGGATGTACGACTCCGATGCCCGACGCTTCACGCTGTACCGCGTGAACTACAACGTGGAGGCGGCGCGCCGGCGGATACTGGCGGCGGGGTTGCCGCATGTCCTGGCGGACCGCCTCCTCCACGGCGCTTGATTCTCCAAGGCGCCGCCGGGCCGGGGTCCTCAACGACGGCTAACGGCCCTCTTGACCCGCATCGGTGGCTCCCCCTTTCAAGTCCACTTGCGTGGAGGTTTTCTTTCTTGCCCCGTGGGCTCGAGTGGTTCATACCAATTTGCCATCAGTCGTAGAGCAAAGGTGTCATCCCGAGCGCAGCGAGGGATCTGGGAGGGGGCTGGTAGATCCAGGCTTTCCCCCACCCAGATTCCTCGTCGCTCCGCTC
>JBEKAA010000051.1:0-16032 GCA_050018455.1 Thermoanaerobaculaceae bacterium
CCGGCCAGCGTGAGGCTCCACGCGAGCACCTTCAGAAAGACAGTCGTCGAGACCCCGACGATGGCGCCGGTAAGGGTGGCGAGCACGAACCACTTCACGACGCTCACGAAGAGCACGGACCCCTCGGTCAGCGTGTGTTTCATGGCGTCAGCATTAGGCCACGGCACCTGATGCCGGACCAGTTCCGAGTTCAGGCGTTCGAGAGGCGACCGGAGATACCGGGAGATGTCGCCTGGGGCGATCCTAACGGGCCACGATGGCGCCGTCGCGCACGACGATCTCGCCCGCCTTCACGACGTGACGGACGAGGTTGACGCCGAAATGGTAGACGAGATGCTTGGGGGAAGGTGCGTCGAGCACGACCAGGTCGGCCTGCTTGCCGACCTCGACGCTGCCGAGTCGGTCAGCGCGGCCGAGTGCCGCGGCCGCGTTGAGCGTTGCCGCCACCAGCGCTTCCTCGGAGGAGAGCCCGGCGCCCAGGCACGCGAGGGCGATCACCGTGGGCATCGACTCGGTGTGGGATGAGCCCGGGTTGCAGTCGGTGGCAACGGCAACCGGAACACCGGCCTTGACTAGATCGCGGACCGGCGCGAAGCGATCGCGCAGGAAGAGCGAAACGCCTGGAAGCGCGATCGCGATCACGCCCGCCTGCGCCATGGCAGCGATCCCCTCGCGGGAGGAGTGGAGGAGGTGAGAGGCCGCTGCTGCGCCCATCTCGGCGGCGAGCGCCGCGCCGCCGAGATTGCACAGTTCGTCGGCGTGGAGGTGGATCCGCCAGCCCAGGCGCTTGGCGTCCGCCAGCAGGCGGCGCGTCTGATCCGGTGTGAAGACGCCGCGCTCGCAGAAGACGTCGACCTGCTCGGCGAGACGTCTGTCGGCGATCGCCGGGTAGATCTCCCGGACGACGACATCCACGTAGCCGTCCGGGTCGTGCCGCCACTCCGGCGGGACTTCGTGACCCGGCATGGCGGTCGGAACGATCTCGATGGGGTGGGCCTGCCCGGCCTGCTTGAGGACCTGCAGCTGCTTGAGCTCCGTCTCGAGATTGAGACCGTAGCCTGACTTCGCCTCGCTGGTGGTGGTGCCGCACAGCAACTGACGGTCGAGACGACACAGGGTGAGCCGAAGCAACTCTGCGGAGTCCGCGCGGCGAGTCGCCGCGACGGTAGCCACGATCCCGCCCCCGGAGGCAGCGATCTGCGCATAGCTCTCGCCTGCGAGGCGGCGGTCGAACTCCCCTTCCCGGTACCCGGCGAACGGGAGGTGCGTGTGCGGGTCCACGAACCCCGGGATCACGGTTCCTCTGGTCGCGTCTAGGACCGTGCCGGGGCGCCTGAATTGTCGGTCGTGCTCGCGGGCAGTCCCGACGAACACGATCCTGGGTCCCTCGCAGCGAACGACGGTTTCTCCGAGGAGCTCGAGCGCGCCCTGGTTCGGTCCGAAGAGCGCCTTGGTGCCGAGTGGCGTGGCCACGACTGCGGCGCCTTCGATGAGCAGGCTGGGAGCCTCACCTTCGCGTTGCCGGGGGCTCGATCGCGTCACCGTTCGCCCCTGGCGTCGGTCGGCCGACGACGCAGGAAGCTCACGGTGGGCTCTCCGCTCTCGCGCTGCTCGGCGGTTTCGTCGTCGCGGGCCGAACCGCCCAGAACCTCGACGAGCCGCTTGAGGTCGGCGCGCGCGGCACGACGTCTGGTGCGCAACTGGGCTATCACCAGCTCGATGTTCTCGGCGCGCTTGGCCGCGTCGTCTACGACCCGATCGGCCAGCGCCTCGGCGTCCGCAAGGATGCGCTGGGCTTCCGCCTCGGTGCGTGCGGCGGTCGCCTCGGCGGTGCGTTGCGCCGCCACCAGGGCCTCGTTCACGGCTGCGGCGCGCTGCCGGTACTCCTCGACCTCCTGGGCAAGCCGCGCGATCTGGGCGCGCAGCTCGCCGCGCGTGCGAGCCTCTTCCTCGAGCTGTTCGGCGATCTCACCGAGAAAGTCGCGGATGGCGTCGGGGTCGAGGCCCCGCCAGCGGCGCGCGAAAGAGGCGCGTTGGATCTCGAGTGGAGTCAACCGGTTCATGACGAAGCCTCCTTGTTCCACAAGGGTAACCTACCCCGACTGAAACGCGGTGACAAGACTCACGGAGCGATCCTTCTCTCGCCGAAGAGAACTCTGCCGAGACGGACGAGCGTCGCTCCCTCCTCGACCGCCACCTCGAAGTCCTCGCTCATCCCCATCGAGAGGTGGAGACGTGAGAGTCCAAAGCGGGTCTCGAGATCTCGGGCCAGCTTTCGCAAGGCCTCGAAGTGCGGACGCGAGCGCCGTGGATCGGGGTCGTAGGGAGGCACGGTCATGACGCCCCCCAGGCGGAGGTGTGGGCAGTGACCCAGGAGCCGCTCGACCAATGCCGGCGCGGCGTCGGGGAAAGCTCCGCTCTTCTGCCCCTCGGCGCCGATGTTGACCTCGATGAAAACCGGGAGAAGTCGCTGCGACGATGCCATCAGAACCTCAAGTTGGTCGGCGAGCTCCGGTCGATCGATCGTTTCGATGAGATCGAACAGATCGAGCGCCAGCTTCGCCTTGTTGCGCTGAAGCGGCCCGATGAGGTGCCAGGGCGTCTTGCCGCCTACAAGAGGACGCTTGGCGGCAGCCTCCTGGACGCGATTTTCGCCGATCGCGTCCACCCCGGCCGCGACGGCTTCGATCACGGCCTCGGCGGGCTGGGTCTTGCTCACGGCGATGATCCGGACGGCTGCCGGATCGCGCCCAGCCCTCTCGCACGCCGCGCCGATTCGCTCGCGAACGCTTGCGAGATTCCCCGCGATGCTCACGGGGATTGCCTCTGGCGAAAGGCTCCCGGCCCGCGATAGACCGGGTCACGGACCCCGGACCCCGGACCTCGGGCTCCGGTCTTCACGGCAGTCCATCGGGTCGAGGCAGCGTCGAGATCCGCTCGTTCATCGCCCTATTGGCGAGCTCGTCTGCGGCCCGGTTCGCATCCCGCGGGACGTGGGCGATCCCAAATCGGCGGAAGCCCGCGGCCAGCATGCGGGCCCGCAGCCAGAGCAGCCTGAGGTGCGCCGCCTTGACCTTGTAGCGGCCGTTCATCTGCTCCACCAGGAGCTGCGAGTCCGACTTGACCTCGAGGCTGTCGACGCCAAGCACCTGGGCTCGCTCGAGCGCCGCCAGGAGCGCCGCGTACTCGGCGACGTTGTTCGTCGCGGTGCCGAGGTAGAGAGTGTGTCCCTCCGTCCTGCCGCGAAGCTCCAGAACGATGCCGCAGCCGGCCTCACCGGGGTTACCGCGGGAGCCGCCGTCGACCGCCGCCGCAGCCTTGAGCGAGGGGCTCATGGGATGGCCGAGAATTGCTCGGGGTCGTAGAGGAGGCGGCGGCAGTGGTCGCAGAACTGCAGCTCCTCGACCGTGCGGACGAGTTGCACGAGCGACGGACGGAGGTCGCCGTGGCACGCGGAGCACGCGTTGCCTTCCATCGGCACCACCGCTATCGGTTTGCGCGAGGTCCACAGTTTCTTGAAACGGTTCATCGCCGATTCGCCGAGCTGGCGCTGGACGAATCGCAACTCGCGCTCGATGTCGGCCAGCTCGACTTCACTCATCGCTCTGAGCTCATTCCACGCGGCTTCCGCCTGCTCGCGCAGGGCCTTCTCTTCCGGGCTCTCCTCGCCGAGGCTCGAGATCTCACCCTCGGTCGTCTCGAGCGTCTGCATGATCTCGAGGAGCCGGTCCTCCTTCGCCTTGAACTGCGTCTCGACATGGTCGAGCTCGGAGACCACGGCCGAGAGTTGTTTCATGTTGGTGACCTGGCTCTTTTGCTTGCGGAAGTGCTCACGCTCCTCACGCAGCGCCTCCGCCTCACCGTGCAGGGTGGCCTGTTCGGCCTGGAGTGCGTCGCGCCGGGCGCGGGCCGCATCGAGCTGCTCGTGGCGCTCCGAGAATTGCGTCCGCAGCGCGGCGAGCGCTTCCGGCGGTGTGTCCCGCTCTTTCTTCAGGGCGCTGCGGCGGGCCAGAAGCCGCTGCAGCGCGATGTACCCTGCCAGTTGGTCCCTCGCCGTCAACGCCCCTCCCCTGCTTCGGATCCCCCGAGCCTGGCCAGGCCAGCCTCGAGAGTCCGCAAACCGCTCACCAGCTGGGTGGGTCCACCAGGATTCGAACCTGGGACCAACCGGTTATGAGCCGGCAGCTCTGACCGCTGAGCTATGGACCCAGCGGCGTGGATTGTAAGCCTTTGTGGCGCTTGAGACAAGCCATTGGACTCAGCTAACAGCTGACAGCTCACAGCTAACAGATCACAGCCAGCAGCTTCCCTTTCACGAGTCCGAGGGAAAGAGAAGCCTAGCTGTCGGCTGATCGTCAGCCGATCATGTCGAGGTACGGTTTGAGGAGCTTGGCTCGGGTCGGGTGGCGGAGCTTGCGGAGCGCCTTCGACTCGATCTGGCGGATACGCTCCCTCGTGACGTTGAACGCCTTGCCGACCTCCTCGAGGGTGTGCTCGGTGCCGTCACCGATCCCGAAACGGCGCCGCAACACCTCGGCCTCGCGTGGCGTCAGGGTGCGCAAGACTCCCTCGGCCTGGGTCTTGAGGCTCGCCGCGATCACGGCGTCGATGGGGGACACGGCCGAGCGGTCCTCGACGAAATCCCCGAGGTGGGAATCCTCTTCCTCGCCGATAGGGGTTTCGAGGGAGATCGGTTCCTGCGCGATTTTCATGATCTTGCGCACCTTCGTCACCGGGATCTCCATCTTTTCGGCAACCTCTTCGGCGGTGGGTTCGCGCCCCAACTCCTGAACGAGCTGACGCTGTGTGCGGGTCAGCTTATTGATGGTTTCGATCATGTGCACCGGGATGCGGATCGTGCGCGCCTGGTCCGCGATGGCCCGGGTGATCGCCTGTCGGATCCACCACGTCGCGTACGTGGAGAACTTGTAGCCTCGCCGATACTCGAACTTGTCCACGGCCTTCATCAGGCCGATGTTTCCCTCCTGGATCAGGTCGAGGAACTGCAAGCCCCGGTTCGTGTACTTCTTGGCGATCGAAACTACGAGCCGAAGGTTGGCAACGATGAGCTCCTGTTTGGCTGCGTCAGTTTCGCGCTCCCCTTGGCGCACCTCAGCGACCACCCGCTTGAGCTCTTCGTAGGGAACGCCGAAACGCTCCTCGAGAGCCCTCAGCTCAACCCTGTAGCGTTTCACGCGCTCCTTGTAAAAGGCCCGCCGTTCGACGTTGCGCTCGACTCTGAGCTTGGCGTCATCTTTGCGAATCGTCGTGATCGGGATGGAGAACTGACGCTCGACCTCGGTCAGGAACCGCACGAGCCGGTTTCGGGTCGTGGTGGTGAAGTCGGTGGATCGGACGAATACCGAGATGTCACCGGCTGTCGCATCGATCTTCTGCAACAACTCGTCGCCCCGGCGCGTCCCCCTCTTGCAGCGGCGGAGGCGCTCCTTGAGCTCCTTCGACTGCGCGTCCAGCACCCGGATTCGGTCGAACAGCTTCATGGTTTCCGAGACCCGCAGTTGGCCGCGCTCGTCGAGCTCCCCGTTGAGGCCGGCCAGGATGTCTCGCATCATCCTGCGGTCGCGTCGCGCCATCTCGTTTGCGCGGAGAAAGAGTTCGCGCACCCAGGGGCTCGATGCCAGCGCAGCGAAGACTTGAGCTTCCCCGGACTCGATGCGCATCGCAATGGAAACCTCGCCGTTTCGGTCGAGCAGCTTGACGGTCCCCATCTCGCGGAGGTACATCCGCACTGGGTCATTGGTCTTTTCGAGCAGCGCGGGGTCTACCAGGCCGGCTCCCGGCACAGGCTCCGGGCTCTCGGCGCGCTCTCCCGCGGGGCCCTCCTCCTCCAGCGCCGCGAGCTTCTCGATGCTCTCGACGATTTCGATGTCGCTCTCCGTGAAGCGGAGGTAGATCTCATCGAGCTCCTCGGGCGCGGAGGCGACCTCTTCGGGCAGGACCTCCAGGATCTCGTCCACGAGGACGTAGCCTCGTTCGCGCCCCAGACCAAGGAGCCTGGCGAGCTCGACGTACTTCTCCTCGACGGTCAGCGCCAAGGCGTCACGTGTTCCGGGCGATGCCGGTGATTCGTTCGCCTGGTGGTCCCTGTCTCGCCGGGAACGTGCGTCACGGGGCAGTGCCGGACGCACTTTGCGCGGCTGCGGGACCGGCGCAGTCTTCCGGGTCGGATGCTGTTCCGCTTTTTTGCGCGCCGTCTGGGGCTTGGGGGTTCCCTTGCCCGGCGTCGGCTTGACGACCGACCGACTCCCGCGTCGCTCGGCCTGGGAAGCGGAGCGCACAATGACGGGGCGCTTCTCCTGGCGTTTGCCGGCGGCCTTCGCCGGGCGCGGTCTCAGCTTTCCCTTTGCGGGAGCCTTGGAGGGGGCGGGGTGGCGCCCCGACGGCTTGACGCCGGCCCTGGCAGACTGTCGATCGGGTCGCGGTCTTCCGGTGGCCTTCGGTGGGTGTGCCGCCGGCCGCGGCTTGACGGCGCCCTTTGGCGGGCGCTTGTCCCGGAGCGCCTTGCTGCTGGCCCGGGTGGGCCGTGCGACGGTGCGAGCTTGGGGCTTGCTCTTGAGCGTTTGTTTCTTCTGCGCCGGTTTGGTTGCTGGTTTGGCCGGGCGCGTCACGACCTTGGGCTTGATCCTCGCTTTGGAAGGCGCGGCGGTCTTGGTGGGCCGTATCGCGGCCTTGGCGGCCCCAGCGAGGCGGGCGCGCGCCGCACCGGGCTTGGTCGGACGAACTACGGCGGGTAGGGCCGAGCGCCCAGTCGCGGTCTTGCCTGGCCGTTTCGCCGCAGACTTGTCCGGACGGGCGGCATGCCTGGGCGAGCTATGCCCGATCGTCGCGGGCCGTTGGCCTGCTTTCGTGGTCCGGCGACCTGAAGACGCCTGTGCGATCTTGCGCTCTCGAAACTGAGTCTCGCGAGCTTTTTTCTTCTGCTGTTGTTTTCGCAAGTGTCCCTCTGTACGATGAGATTGAAGCGTAGGGTGTTGCATCCGGCGCTTCGATTTTTTGGCCAGTCACCGCCACCCGCCACCCCTCACCATCCTCAATGTCGGGCGTCAGCGAAGAAATTTCAAGGGTACCACCGTACGCAAGCCCCCTAAACGACCGGGGAGCCGCTCACGACGGCTTCCTCCGTCTCTTGATCAACTCGCTCTGTTCGGCCTTGAGTTGCGAAAGCGACTGAGTGTCACCGGTGCTCTCGGCCTCGCGGATCCGTGCAACGAGTCGGGCGCTCTTGAGTCGGTCGCTGCGTCGCCTGACGAGCTCGATGAGGCTCGGAATCCGTTCCCGGGGCGTCTGCGGCGCCTCGTGCTCGAGGCTTGCGAGCAGGCGGCGGTCAACCGGGTCCTGCATCTCGGACAGCACGTCGGCAATCTCCACGGCTGCGCCTTCAGCCGTGCGGCGTTGGAGAGTTTCGATGACGCGCCGGACCCCGGGATGACAGATGCCGTCGACCGGGAAATCCCTGATGAACTCCGCGCTCCGTGTAGGGTCAAGATCGTGAAGAAACGAGCGCAGAAGAGCCAATTCCGCGTGCTCCGGGAGATCCTCCGCGACGGACTGGCGTGCAACCACGTGCGGAGCGCCGAGGCCGCCGAGCTCTCCCAGGGGTATCCCCGCCCCGTGTGCGACCGTCTCGCGCATCTCGAAGCGTCGCACCGGGTCGGGACAGGCGTCAACAATCTCCAATGTCTGCAGAAGGTTGCGGCGCCGCTCCTGGCGGGTTGATCCCATCAACTCGAGCAGGAACTCGCCCGCGGGGAGCGCCGTCGCGACCCGCGCCCGAAACCCGTCCGGCCCTTCCCTGCGCACCGCGTCGTCGGGATCCTGCCCGTCCGGGAGCAACAGCACGCTCACCTCGAGCGAGGCCGCGAGCAGCGTGCGCAGGGCACCGACGGCCGCCTGGCGTCCGGCGGCATCGCCGTCGAAGCACACCACGACGCGGCGAACGCGCCTGGCGAGCTCGCGAGCGTGCTGCTCAGACAACGCTGTCCCGAGGGTAGCCACCGTCTCGGTGAGCCCGGCCTGATGCAACGCGATGCAGTCGAAATACCCCTCTACAACGATCGCGCGATCGGCGGAGGCAAATGCGCGTGTTGCGCGGTCGAGTAGGAACAGCACCTGGCTTTTCGAGAACAGGCTGGTCTCGGGTGAGTTGAGGTACTTGGGGTTCTCGTCGCCGAGCGCGCGGCCGCCGTAGGCGATTATTCGCCCGCGGACGCTGCGGATCGGGATCGTGACGCGGTCGCGGAAGCGGTCCCAGACGCGGCCCTCGTCTCCTTCAACGACGAGACCGGCTGCGATCAGCACCCGTTCCGGAAAGCGCTTGCGCAGCTCGTCGTAGAGCGCGCGCCACTCTCCCTTCGCGTAGCCGAGACCGAACTCCGCCGCCACCTGCAGGGGAACGGCCCTGCGCTCCAGAAACGCGCGCGGCCGGTCGTCAGCCAGATGGCGCACGAACGCTGTCTGGGCGGCCTCCATGACCTCTGCGAGTTGATCCTGCTCGTCCTTGCGCCGGCGAGCCTGCGGGGACGCTGGCGGGAGGCGGACACCAAAACGGTCCGCGAGGCGCTCGACTGCCTCCGCGAAGGAGACCCGCTCGATCTCCATCACGAAGTCGATCACGTCGCCGCCGCGCTTGCAGCCGAAACAGTAGTAGGTCCCTTTCTCGCGGGAGACGTTGAACGAAGGCGTCTTCTCGCCGTGGAACGGACAAAGGCCCACGTGATTGCGGCCGGTCTTCCGCAGGGTGAGGTGTTCACCGATCACGGTGACGATGTCGGCCGCTTCCCTGAGTTGGTCCAGAACGGGACGGGAGAGATCGTAGCCGCTCATGAAAGATCAAGCTCCGCTTCGGTCACTCCGGTCCCACCGCGAAACTGCGGAGGATGGGCAAAACGTGCCACCGCGGGGTGGTGTGCCAGCACCTCGCGAACAGTCCGCCGCAGCGCGCCTGTCCCGTGGCCGTGCACGATGCGCAGGTGGCCGATTCCGGACACCAGCGCCCGGTCGAGGAACCGTTCCACCTCTTCTCGGGCTTCTTCCTGGGTCATACCGATGAGCTTGAGCTCGGCGGAAGGCGCCTGGACCGCCTCGACCTCGACCTCGCCCGCCGTCGGCGCGGCGGGCGGCGCAACCGGCTCGCACGCCCCCGTCTCTACCCACAGGCGCTTGTCCTTGACGAGCACCTCGACGCGGTCGCCGGCAACGCGCTGGACCTGCCCGGTCGAAGCCAAACCGAGCAAACGCACCGTCGCGCCGGGTGCAAGCGGCTCGACGTGCTCGATCGGAGCGGGGCGCTCCGGCTCCAAGTCAAGAGCGGTGCGGCGCACGGCCGCGACGCGTTTCTTGCCCGGGAACTCCCCGCGGGCCCGTGCCTGTTCGAGCTCCGCAATGGCTGTCGCCAGTTGCTCCCTCGCCCTCCGCCTCAGCGCCTCACGCTCCTCGTCGAGGCGGCGGCGGATCTCTACCTGCTCACCGGCAAGCTTCTCGCGCTCGTCCTCGGTTCGCGCACGGGCGAGTTCGGCCTCGCGTTCGATCTGTTTGAGACGTTCTCGCTCCTGCGAGAGACGACTGCGCTCCTCCTGCAGGGCCTCGAGGTAGCCGTCGATGGCGAGGAAGGAGCGGGAGACCAGCTCGCGAGCCCGCGTCAGGACGGACCCAGGAACCCCGCAGGAGCTCGCGATGGCGAGCCCGCGTGACCGCCCGGGCGTGCCCAGGTGGAGGCAATACGTGGGGCGACCGCTCGCCTCGTCATACCCCATCGCCGCATTCAGCGTGCCGGGGACGTTCTCCAGGTGGGCGGCAACCGTAATCAGGTGGGCCGTAGCCAGCGTCCAACAGCGCCGGCGCGCGAGTTCTTCGAGGAGCGCCGCCGCGAGCGCCGCTCCTTCCTCTGGATCGGTGCCGGAGCCCAACTCGTCGTACAGCACCAGCGTGTCGGCGTCGGCCTCGGCCAGGAGCGCGGCAGTCGCGCGCATCGCCCCCGTGAAGGTGGAGAGGTCCGAGAACAGGTCTTGTTCATCGCCGAGGTGGCACCAGAGCTTTCTGAGCGGCGGCATGCCGCTGCCATCGGCTGCCAGCACCGGAATCCCTGCCTGCGCCATCAGGGCGGCGAGGCCGACGGTCTTGATCGCGACGGTCTTGCCGCCTGCGTTCGGACCGGAGAGAAGCAGCAGCCTGGTTTCTTCCGGGAACCCCAGGTCGAGGGGCACGACATCCCGTGTGTTGCCGGCATCCCCGAGCACCTCGCCTCGCAGGGCGGCAAGCGTCGGGTCGAGCAGCGGGTGACGGGCGTTCACAAGCCGCAGGGACGTCGACGCGCCTGGTTCCAGGAGCGTGCCCTCGGAGGCGCGCCCGAACAGCGCGCGCGCTTGCGCGGCATCGAGGATCGCGAGGGTTCGCGCCCCTTTCAGCAGCGCTTCCCTGCGGCCATTGAAAGCGGAGGCGAGCTCTGCGAGAACCCGCTCCTCCTCGGCGCGAGCCAGTGCGGTGGCTTGCGCGAGCGCGTTGTTGAGCTCGACCACGGCGAACGGCTCGAGGTAGACGGTGGCGCCCGACGACGAGGCGTCGAGGACCAACCCCGGGACGAGGCTCTTCTCGGAGACGGGGACCGGGACGCAGTAGCGATCCCTGCGGAGCGTGAACGGGGCGGAGAGCGCCTTGTGCTGCCGGCGGATCTGTTCCATCGCCGACACGATCACGCTTCGGGTGCGCTCCCGCGCAGCGCGGGCCTGGGCGAGCGCCGGCGAGGCACTGTCGAGGATCTCCCCCGCCGGTCCGAGTCGCAGCTCGCAGAATGCCAGGAATCCCTCGAGTTGCGGCAACTCCGCGAGGATGCGGCCGAGTTCGGGTCCTGCTCCGGCCGCCGCGAGCGCCGCCCGGACCTCGACCAGCCGCCGCACGAGCGTCACCAGACGGGCAAAGTCGGCGCCGTCGGCCGGATGTGGCGTGTCGGGTTCGAGGAGGTCGGCGGCGTCGAGCCCGGAGAAGCCAAGAGAGCCCCGGACGGCGATCAGCGACTGAACTTCGCGGGTGAGGCGGAAAGCGGACGACCCCTCCCCGGGCGTGAAGTGGGGAAGGGTCGTTGTGATTACCCGGCGTCCTCGATCACTGCGGGCAAAGGAGCCAACAAGAGCGAGAACCCGGTCGAATTCGAGTGAAGCGAAGGTCAAGACCGTGCAGAGGGGCTACAACAGCCCCGCCTTGCGCTGCTGGGCCAGCTTGCGGAGGAGCTTCTTGCGCGCTTGGATGAGCTTCCGCTTCCGCCGCACACTAGGCTTCTCGTAATGCTGGCGCTTCTTGATCTCGGACAGGATCCCTGCCTTTTCACACTTCCGCTTGAAGCGCCGCAGCGCCTGCTCGAACGACTCATTGTCCCGAACATGCACCATCGTGGGCATCGCGCGATCTCACCCCCCTTCTGCGCCGGTCTTGTCGCGCCTCAGCGGACGCGAGAGCGCTGGTCACAAAGGGATGGAAGTCTAGCACATCACGGGGTGGCGCGGTCAACGCGGCGTCTGGGGGAATCCGGACCCGTGGGATGACGACCATTCTGACGTCAGGAGCCGGTGGGACCTCCCGCCGTGGCGTTCGGTGGGTGCGCTCCAATCGGTGGTGTCGGGATCGGGTTGTGGTGGAGATCCTCCATCGCCGATGCAACCTCGCGCGGGACACCAAGGCCCAAAGCCCGGTAGGCGCGCTCCACGTCTGCAAGGGCCTTGAGCGGCGCGGCGCGGTCGCCGCCGTGTTCGGCGGTATAGCGCCCGTTTGACACTGCGTCCCTGGCGTAGAGATCGAGCGCGTCTTTCGTCTCCGAACGGTCCGGCGCCTCGTTGAGCGCCACGTTCAGGAACCCGGCGAGCACCCTCTGATTCCGGGCGTACGCCGCGTCGAAGGCGGCTTGTGCCCCCTTGAGACGCACTTCGGCCGAGCCCTGCGCCACGTCGGAACCGGGAGGCCCGGTTTGCGCACTGTCCAGCCTCTCCCGCGCCGTCGAGAGCTCGGCTTCGGCCGAGGTCACCTTGGCGAACTCGGAGACGATATCGAAGCCTGACGGCAAATCATCGGAACGGCTTGCGCAGGCGAGAGCGAGCAACGCGACGGCCATCAGGGCGAAATGCCGGTCGGCGGCCCTCATCGACCCTCCAGGGGCGTGACGCTAGCAAAGCGGGCCGGCAGAGGCAACGCGACGTTTCCTTGACACCGTTTGAGCGCCACGCCGATAATGCTCGACGGGCTGAACATCACGGAGGCACCATGGAGAAGCACGAAGCAGTACTCGCCGAGCTCGAGCAGATGCGGGAGGGTGCCGCGGCGCTCATGCGTGCCAAGCTTGAAGCTGTGGCGAGACAGACCCGCGAGCTCGCGAACCGCCTTGCTGGCGACCTGGACGTTGTGGTGCCGCCCGATCTCGAGGCGCTTTTTCCGATCGGAGCCGTCGCGGAACACCTTCGGAGTCTGACTGCGCCGCCTCCGCCGTCTCCCGTCCTGGATCTGGAGGTCCTTCGCCAGCTCGATGCCGGTCGAGCCCAGTCCGAGGTCCTCCAGGAGTTGCTCCGCCAGATCGGTCCATGGTGCGGCCCGCGGGCGATCGTCGTTCTCCGGGACGGTAACGTCCAAGGATGGTCGAGTGCAGGCTTCCCGATCGGCGACCCAGCCCGCACCTGGCGGGCGACTCTGGCCGGGTCGGAGGCGCTCACAAAGGTTTCGGGAGGTGTCCCGCTTCTTGTTCGCCCCAACACCGACGTTGTGCTTTCGAGCTGGTTCGGCGGCAGCGACAAGCGGCTGCTGCTCCTACCCATGTCGCTGCGCGGCAAGATCGTGGGCATTCTCGCGGTCCTCGAAAGCGAATCGGGCCTCAACAGCACTGTGATCCAGCAGCTCACGTATACCGTTGGTCTGATGCTCGAGACGGTGGCGACGCGGCCAACGGTTCCGAGTCCGACGCTGATGGAGCCAGAGGACCTGACCGGCGAGGTGCCTCATCCGGTCGAGGCAGCTCCCGTTGAAGCTCACGTCGCCCCCGAGACCTTCGAGGTGGCGCCGACCGCCGTCGAGGAAGGGCCTGCGGCGGCTTCAGAAGCGGCGATAGCAGAAGTCGATGCCGCTTCGACCCTGCATTTGGCGGTGCCGGTGACGCCCGCAGTGACGGTCGCGCCCGCGCCGCCTGCGGTGGTCCCAGCCGTGCCGTTGCGGGCACCGGAGGAAGAGCGAAAACACGAGGAAGCGCGCCGTTTTGCGCGGTTGCTGGTTTCCGAGATCCGTCTGTACAACGAACAGGCCGTGCAGTCCGGCAAGCTGGCGCACGATATCTACAGGCGCCTCAAGGAAGACATCGACCGCTCGCGGGACATGTACGAGCAGCGGGTCTCCGCCGAAGTGAGGGCCAGCAGCAACTACTTCCACGACGAGATGGTGCGCATCCTGGCGGATGGCGATCCTGACGCGCTCGGCACGTAGTGACTCCCCGGTCCGTGCGATCTGTTTCCTCATCGTTGCAGCCCTGAGCGCCTGCCGCGGCACGGCGGTCCCCACTCTCGTCCAGGCATTCCAGGTCAGGGGCGACGCCGCGGCTCGAGCGAAGGCGTTCATGCAGGTCGCGATCCGGGGCCGGGAGAGCGAGAGGGCCCGAGCTGCCTTGCTGTGGGGGTTGTTCGCGTGTGACGCGCGGGCTCCGGTGGCCGGCCTCGCGGGGTTCAATGTTGCGTGGCCTGCCCGAGGCCGGGGGCGGCTGGCCGCCCGTCGGCTCGAGGAGGCCCTCGATGTGTCACGCTCGCCTGCGGTGGCCTGGACAGCCGCCGCGCGTGCGCCGTGGCTCTCGGACGACGAACGTGCCCGTCTTCGTCTGCATGGCGCCGAGATTCTCTCGCTCCGGGGCGAGACGGGGGCAGCGATCGAGCTTCTTCCCGGGCTCGGGACCCTTCGGCGTGAGGACCTGGCCCGGGCTCTCGTGCTGATAGCTCGAGGTGGTGACGCCGCCAGTGATCAGGCTCGGCGCCGCCTGGCCGTGGAGTTTCCGCAGCAGCTTGCCGGCATAGCTTCTGCTCCGAGTCTGGAACGTTTTTCTGCGGGCTTCACTCCGGCCGAGTGGGCGGTGCATGCCCAGGCATGGCTCGACGCGGGCCAGGCGGTTTTCGCGCTGCGCGCCGCGAGTCGAGCCGGCAGCGCGGGCCTCGTCATCGCCGCCCGCGCATCGTTGCGGCTGCATCGGCCATCGGCCGCCCTGGCCTGGGCGTCTCGCGGCGGCGAGCGTTGCGGTGAGTGCTGGATCGAGCGCGCGGAGGCTGAGCGCCAACTTGCCTGGGGTGCGGCGCCCGCGGAGCGGCACCGCATATTCGGTGAGATGCTCCGTGCGGCCGTTCGCGCAAGCCAGATACTCCCCGCCACCGACCCGCTCCGGCCCAGAGCGGAACTGCTTCAGGCGGAGGCCCTGATGGAACTGGGCCGATTTGCCGAAGCCGCGCCCCACCTTGCGGGCGATGCTGTCGCCTCCCTGCCGCGCTTCGAGTGGGTGTGCCGCCGGCTCGCCATGACGGAGGCGGTAACGGCGCCGACTGCGGTCCAGCCGGCTGCGAAGCTCGCGCGTAGCACCCGCGGGAGGCGGCTCGCCGCGTTCTGGGCCGCTCGCGAGCGGGCGCGGCGCGGCGACGATTCAGGCCTCGAGGCGCTCGCAGCCAGCGGGTTTCCAGATCTTCCGGCCCAGTGGGCGGCCCGGGCTCTCGCGCGGCAGGGCGTCGCCGTCGCCGTCTCGGAGGATCAACCGGCCGCGCAGCCTCCTCCTGCGTGGGCCGGCGACCTCATGGCGGTCGGGCGCGTTGCGGACGTCGTGCTGGGTTGGCGTGCCGAACTGGAGGCGTCTGCCGGCCCGAATCCCGGCTGGCTGGGCCTCGTGCGGCTTGCCGAGATGCCTCCTCTGGAGGGGATCTCGCTGCTGGTGAGGGGTGAGCCGAGGTTGCTGTCTGGGCCGTGGCAGGGGCTCCCGCGGAACCTCATGGAGCGGTATCTACCACTGCCATGGAGGGACGAGGTCGAGTCCGCGGCGCGTCGTGCCGGTGTTCCCGCCTGGGTGCTGGCCGGGTTGGTTCGGCAAGAGTCGGCATGGAACCCGCGGGCACGCTCCGCAGCGGGCGCCCTCGGACTGGCGCAGGTGCTCCCTGCCGTCGCGGCCGAGGCGGCTCGTGAAGTGCCTGGGTTGGCCCCGACCGGCGACCTGTTCGAGCCGGGCCGAAATCTCGTCCTGGGCGCGACCCTGCTTGCCCGCTGGCGCCGGAGCTTCGCGGGATCTTGGACTGCAGCGCTCGCAAGCTACGACGCCGGGGAGAAGCGGGTGCGAGATTTGTGGGAAGCCGCCGATCGAGACGACGGGCCCATATTCGTCGAGGCGCTGGAGATCCCCGAGACCTGGGACTACGTGCACCGGGTGGTGCTCCTGGCCGAGGGGTATCGCATTCTGTACTGGCCGGAGGGGAAGGCATACCCATGGACGTGATCGAGGTTGCCTCGCAGCGGCGTCGTCAACTCGTGGACGTGACCAGCTTCGTGCAGGAGGCGGTTGCCGCTTCGGGAGTCGAGGAGGGGTTGTGTCAGGTGGCGGTACCCCACACCACCGCGGCGGTCCTGCTCAACGAGAACGCCGACCCTGCTGTCGGGGAAGACATCCTCGCCGCGCTGGCCGCGATGCTCCCTCACGTCGAGTGGCGTCACAGCGAAGGAAACTCCGACGCTCACTTTCTCTCCACTCTGGTCGGCCACTCTGTGACGGTCCCGATCAACGAGGGCGAGCTTGCCCTCGGCCGCTGGCAAGCCATCTACCTATTAGAACTGGATGGGCCGCGGCACCGCGAGCTATGGATTACCTGCGTGGGCGGGTAGAGCGCGAGCGCCGACCGCGTCGGCGCGAGCGGGGGGGCTCGGGGGCATACGCGCTAACTTTGCTTTCCGAGTATGAGCGGGGGGAGGGTTCGGCGTTTGCGATGGCGGGGGCTGTCGGTGAGGTAGCGAAGGAGGTTGGGGATGGCTTTG
>JBEKAA010000052.1:0-16393 GCA_050018455.1 Thermoanaerobaculaceae bacterium
TCCCTCGCATACAGCGCTCGGTCGGGGCCAGCGTTTCCACCCGCCGCTCTGGCCGCTCGGTGCCCGCACGCTCCGGCGCCATATCTCCTCGGCCCACGGGGCGGCTTGCCCCCACCCTCCCTGTCCGCGGGAGCCCTGCTCACCCTCATCCGTCAGTCCACTCGGTGATTGCCCAGCTCTGACCTTCCAATCTGTGGGCGGGGGGTCTTCACCTCCGCCCCTCGGGTGGAGCGACATTGCCTCCGCAGGCCGCGGGCACCGAGCGGGCGTCCCGCGCTGGGGTCTCGCTGGCCCCGCCGCAGCGAAGCGAAGGCGGGGAACAGCGAGGGGACCCATCGCGGGGCGTCCCTGCTCGGTCGCGGCCGAGGAGTCTCCGAACGCGGCGCGCGGGGGCGCGCTGCGCTCGGAGCGTCACGGAACCCGAGGGGCTACCAACACCGCCTCCACGCAAGTGGAACAAGTCAGCCCTCAGTGGAACAAGTCAGCCCTCGATTTGCAGCCTGAGCGACCCCTCCGAGCCCACGGGACAAGAAAGAAAACCTCCACGCAGTGGACGAAAGTGCAGGCCTCCTCTTCGGGGAGATTCTTCGCTCGCTGCGCTCGCTCAGAATGACAGCGGTGGCTGAGCCGGCGGGCCGGCCCGAGCGACGCGGCGCAGGCCGAAGTCCAAGAGGAACGGAGGCACGGAGTGCAAAATACGCAGAATGCCGCCCCGCGAGGGGCACACGAGATCAGGCCACCTTGAGCCAGCGCCAGAGTTCGGCGGGGCTCGGGCGCTTCCCGTACGACAGGATCCCGACCCGGAAGATCTTCGCCGTCATCCAGAAGAACGCCACGACGGTCGCGATTGACAGCGCCACCGAGATCCCGACCTGCCACAGCGGCGGTTCGCTCACGATGATCCGCATGAACATCGTGATCGGCGTGAACACCGGGATGAGCGAGAGAACCACTGCGAGTTTGGACTCGGGGTTCTGGAGGATCGGGAACGCGAGCATCCAGGGGACCATCGCTACCATCATGATCGGCCCCATGAATTGCTGCGCCTCCTTCTCCGAGTTCGAGATCGCGCCGCCGACGGCGTAGATGCAGACGAACGTCAGGTACCCGAGCAGGAAGAAGACGAAGAACCACGGAATGATCCTCAGGTCGACGTACTGGAAGACGTTGACGCCCGCCACCAGCGCGGCGCCCCCGGTGTAGACGGCCATCGCGGCGCCCATCGCGAGCCATGCGCCGACCTGGGTGAGCCCGACGAGGGCCAGGCCCATCACCTTGCCGGACAGCAGGTCGAACGACGGCATCGAGGAGATCAGGATCTCCACCACGCGCTCGGTCTTCTCGAGCACGATCCCGCGCATCACCTCCTGCCCATGGATCATCGTCGGGAACAGCAGCAGCGCGGCGAAGATGAACCCCACGAGGAACGACAGCTCGCCGCCCTTCTTCTCCTCGCCGCTCTTTGACACCTTGATGCCCTCGAGCTCGAGACGCTTGAGGAGCCGGTCCGCCTCGGCGGCCGCGATCCCCCGCCCGGCCAGCCTCTCGCGCGAGAGGGCGTGGTTGACGGCGTTCGCGAGGCGCTCCTCGGTCATGATGTCGCTGGCCGCCCGGCTGTAGTACACCAGCTTGGCGTCCGTGTTGGTGAACGCGTCGGACGGGATCAGCAGCACACCGTCAAGACGCTCGCGCCGGCTGCCGTCGTTCTCCCGGAGGCGATCGAGGTACGGTTGCGCCGTCGCCTTGACGTCGCCGGAGGCCGGCACGTAGTCGGTCTTGAGCTCGAGCGCTTTCCCGCCCGGCTGCGCCTCGGCCCGCTTGCCGAGCTCCCGTGCGGCCTTGCTCGCGGGCTGCTCGGGCTGGGACATCGGCTGCTTGGCGCTGAATGCGTCCTGCAGTTTCGCCGTGCCGTCAACCACGACGACGCGCTTGCTCTCGATCCCTTTCATCATGAGGAGCGTCGGCACGAACATCAGGGCGGCCATCAGGAACGGGAAGATCAGCGTCATGATGATGAAGGTCTTCTTGCGGACGACTTCGATGTACTCGCGCTTGAGGACGGCGAGCGCCTTTCTCATGCCACCACCTCCGCCGGACGGTTCGCGACGGCGCCGGCGCCGACCCGCTCGATGAAGATCTCTTCCAGCGAAGGTGCCGCGATCTCGAATTGCGAGATGCGCAGCCGCCCCACGGCCGCCGCCAGCACCGCCTGCGCGTCGGAGCCCGGCGCGAGGCGCAGCTCCGCGACGTTGGTGTCCACGCGCGCCGACGCGACCCCGGGCAGCGCCGCGAGGAACGCGCCGTCGCCCTCGAACGCGAGGTGCACGGTGTTCGAGCCGAACGAGGCCTTAACATGCTCGAGCTCGCCGGCGAGCACCGCGCGACCCTCGTGGATGAGGACGATGTCGTCCACCAGCTTCTCGGCCTCGCCCATCATGTGCGTCGAGAGCAGGATCGTGCGCCCCTCGGCCTTGAGCTCCTTGAGGATCGAACGCACCAGCACGACGTTCACCGGGTCGAGCCCGGACATCGGCTCGTCGAGGGTGACCACCTCGGGGTCGTGGAGCAGCGCGCCGATGAGCTGGACCTTCTGCTGGTTACCCTTCGACAGCTCCTCGAGCTTGCCGGCGCGTTTGTCCCACAGCTCGAAACGCTTGAGCCACGCCTCCGCGCGGGGCTTCGCGTCGGCCGGGCGGCGCCCCTTGATTTCGGCGAGGAACAGGAGCTGGTCGATCACCTTCATCTTCCGGTAGAGGCCACGCTCCTCCGGGAGGTAGCCGACTCGGTCGCGGACGGCGGTGGCGTCGGTCGTGCCGAACACCTCGATTGCGCCGTCGTCCGGCAGGAAGATTCCGTTGATCATCCGCAGGGTCGTGGTCTTCCCAGCCCCGTTTCGCCCCAGGAGGCCCGTGATCGTGCCGCACGCGACCGAGAACGACAGGTGGTCCACCGCGCGCACCCGACCGAAGGTCTTGCTGACATCACGAACTGCGAGTACGACGTCAGAGCTCACGCTTCGCCTCCTCGGAACTCCCAGCTGCGCGGGGCCCCTGCACCGGCACCCGACGCCGCAGCGTGTACGGGGAGGATATCAGCCCGGTTTCAGCGCACGTAGCGCGACAGACAGGGGTCCGGGGTCAGAAGAAACAGGCAGAGGAGCGGAGGGGCCGAGGAGCGAGGCCCGTTCGCAGGTCCACACGTTCGAAAGTTCGATGGTTCGAGGCGGCTATTTCACGTCGAGCAGCTCGACCTCGAAGATGAGCGTCGCGTTGGGCGGGATCACGCCCGGGTACCCCCGGTCGCCGTACGCGAGCCTCCCGGGGATGATGAGCTTGCGCTTGCCGCCGACCTTCATCCCTGCGACACCTTCGTCCCATCCCTTGATCACGCGGCCTGCCCCGAGCGGAAAGACGAAGGGGCGCTTCCCGATGCTGGTGTCGAACACCTTGCCGTCCTCGAAGTGACCGGTGTAGTTGACGGTCACCGTCTGGCCGGTCTTCGCCTCGGCGCCGTCCCCCACCTTGAGGTCGACATACTTCAGGCCCGAATCCGTTGTGATCACCTGCTCGCTCACGGTCCTGTCCTTTGGTTGCTGCTGGCCCACTGTCTTGTCGCTCGGCTGCTGCTGACCCCGCGCACCGGAAACCAGCGCTAGCGAGAACCCCATCGCCAGAGCAGCTACTGTCACCAACCCATTGTGAACGGCGCCCGTCTTGACCATCGCGACTCCTTTCGAGCCCTGCCGCGGCGTACCCCCAACCGGCGGGCGTCCGCGGATGATACCCCACGCCGGTTCCAGCCCCGCGTGCAGCCGTGCCGCCGGAAAGACAGGGGTCCGGGGTCCGAAAAGGCAGGCAGAGGAGCGGAGGGGCTGAGCAGCAGAGGAGCAAACACCGTTCGAAGGTTCGAAGGTTCGCCAAAAACAGGTAAGAGGTCAAACGGAAAACGTCAAACGGAAGGCCATGAACACGAGACCATGGTTGTTCCGGACTTTCGTCTTCTCTTTCCCCTTTCCCCTTTCACCTTTGACCCCGCAGGTCTCTGACATAAGCAGGGCGAAGGCCGACGGCGGGTAGCCGCGCCGACGAGAGTGGGCCAGATGCAAGGCGCATGAGGCGGGAGCAGCGCAGCGTAGCCGGAGGCTACGTGAGCATGCGATCCGCCGAGTGCAACGCAGCAGATGGTCCGCTATCGGCGGCGCTTATTGCTTGCCGAAGAGCTTCAGGACGCCGACGGAGAGCACCGGCGCATAGGTGATCAGCAGGACGCCGAGCGCGCTGATCACGAGGAAGGGGACGATGCAGCGGTACAGGAAGGTCATCGGCTTGCCGAATCTCGAGGAGGACAGGAACAGGTTCAGGCCCAACGGGGGAAACAGGAACCCGAGTTCGAGGTTCGCGAGGAATATGACCCCAAGGTGCACGGGGTTCACGCCGAACGCGACGCCGAGCGGCACCACGAGCGGTGCGAGGATCACGATCGCCGAGTAGATCTCGAGGACGCTTCCGAGCACGAGGAGGAGCAGGTTGAGCACCAGCAGGAACACCAACTGCGAGTGCACGTGGGCCTGGACGAACGTGAGGAGCTTGCTGGGGAGCTGGACGTCCACCAGGTACGAGGTCAGCCCCATCGCGCTCGCCAGCAGGATCAGCACGCCGCCCACCAGGACGCCGCCCTTCAGGAGCACCCGCGGCAGGTCGCGGATGGGGTGGATGTCGCGCGTGACGAAGCACTGCACCGCGATCGCGAACGCCGCCGCCGCCGCCGACGCCTCGACCAGTGATGCGAGACCGCTCGCGAAAAGTCCAATCACCAGCACGGGGAGCATCAGCTCCCACTTCGCTTCCCACGTCGCCGAGGCGATTTCGCGCCAGGAGAACGACGTGGTGGCGGCGCCCGCGCGGCGTCCGGCCCACACTCCGTAGGCCGCCACCAGCAGCACCAGGACGAGGCCCGGCACGACGCCCGCCAGGTAGAGCTGATCGGCAGGGACGTTCGCGACGACGCTGTACAGGATCACCGGCAGCGACGGCGGGAACAGCAGCCCGAGGCTGCCGGCCGCCGTCACCAGGCCCAGGGAGAACGCCTCGGGGTAGCCCTCCTCACGCAGGATGGGGTACACCAGCCCGCCGAGCGCGATGATCGTGATCCCGGACCCCCCGGTGAACGTCGTGAACAGGGCGCAGACGAGGGCGACGAGCACGGCCGTCCCCCCGGTCATCCATCCCGAGAGCGCGCGGAAGAACCGGACGAGGCGGTGCGCCGCCCGCGACTCGGCGAGCACGTAGCCGCACGCGGTCAGCAGGGGGATCGCGGGCAGGGTCGGGGAGCCGATCAGCCGGTAGATCTCCGCCGGGACCGCGGAGACCGGCGTCCCCTGCGAGAAGAAGAGCAGCAGAGCGCCGCCCGCCATCCCGACGAACACCGGCGCGCCGACGAGCACCGCGATCACGATCGCTTCCACGAGGAGCCAGAACCCCGTGCCCGCCGGGCGGGGCAGGAAATTGAGGGCGAACACCGCTGCCACCGCCGCGAGGGCCGCGGCCCGGCCGCGAAGGCGGCCCGAGGCCTTCAGCACGAACCTCAGCGACATCAGCGCGAGGGCGAGCGGCATGATGCACTCTCCCACCCACACGGGCACGCCGAACGGCAGCATCTGGCCTTCCTGCCGATCCGCCATGACAACGCCGAAGCTGCCGTAGGCGAGCACGGCGGTAACCGCGGCGGCGACGGCGTAGGCGAACAGCCGAACGACGCGGCGGCGACGGCTCCCCTCTGGGAACAGCTCGACCGTCGAGAGGGTGAGGTGTCCGCTCTCCCGGACCGCCAGGAGCCCGCCGAGGAATGCGAGCCAGAGCGTGAGGAGCTGGATGATCGACGCCGAGTCCCGGACGTGGAGCCCCCCCAACAGCCTTCCGACGGCGTCCGAGAGCGGCAGCGCGATCGCGGCCAGAAACGCCGCGACGAGCACCCCCCTCTCCAGCCGGCCGACGGCCGCGCCCAGCTTCAACGGGTTGCCTTCCCGGCCTGGATCTTGCGGTACTCGTCGCGGATCTTCAGCGCCTCGTCGAACGCCGCTGTCGGCACGAAACCTCCGCGCAGCTTCGGATACACGGCCTCGGCGGTGCGATGCCAGGCGTCGAGCGCGGCGGCGTCGATGGGAACGACGGTCAGCCCGTGCTTCACCATGGCGTCGATGTTGCCGGCCTCCGCCGCGCGCGTCAGCGATCCCAGCGTGCGGGCGGCCTCGTGCGCGCTCTTCGCCAGCGCCGGGCGAGCGTCCGCGGGGATCTTCTCCCAGGACGCCTTCGCGATCACGATGCCGCCGAGCAGCACGGCCCACCTGACGTCGCACATGTACTTCGCGTGGGTGTACCACTGAAGGAGCAGCGCGGCCTGCGGCGTCGTCGGGAGCGCCGTCACCAGGCCGGTCTGGAGCGCAGTGGAGATCTCGGTCGAGGGCAACGGCACCGGATGGAAGCCGGCCGCTTTCCACAGCTCGACCGCCGGGTCGTCTCCGGCCCAGGTGAACAGCTTGAGCCCCTTGAGGTCGTCCGGCGTGCGCACGGGGCTCTTGCAGAAGAAGCGGACCCACCCGGCGTCGGCCCAGCCGAGCACGACGAACCCCTTGTCGGCGTAAAGCTTTTCGAGGGTCGCCTCCATCTTCTGCAGGACGAAGTCCAGCTCCTCGTACGAGGCGTACCCCATCGGCAGTTCGAGGGCGAAGATCGAGCGGTCGATGTCGCCGAAGCCGGCGGCGCTGAGCAGGCCGGCGTCCAGAGTCCCGAGGCGCATCTTGCGCACCACGTCGCCGTCGTCCCCCGCCACGCCCCCCGGGTAGATCCGCACGGTGACCCGGCCCGCCGAGGCCTGCTGCCACTGCGATGCCATCTCCTGCAGCGCCGTGTGCCACGCCGAACCCTGCGGAAGCAGCGTGGCCATCTTGACGACCACGCCCTGGGCGGCCGCGGTGCCGCTGAAAACGAGAAGGCCCGCCGTCACCGCCAGCAGGAACAGCACCCTTCGAGAGATCCCGCCACCCACCATGTGATGCTCCCCTTTCAGCTCACTCGATAAACAGGTCGTCGGTACGGCCGAGCAGCCAGCGCGCGCGTTTCTGGGCAACGAGGTTGGCAAGGCGGTACGCCGGCGCCCGGTCGGCGTCGATCGCCAGTGCCTGCGTCAGCAGCCGCTTGAACTCGGCACGGTCCTGGGCGGCAACCGACACGGTCTCGGCGAACGTCACCAGGGGCGCGGCGCGCTTCCCGTCGGCAAAAGCCGTGGCCCTCTCGAGGTCGGCGCGCGCCCGCTCCGTCGAGCCGCCCGCCGAGGCCGGCCGCCCGCCGTCGTAGGCGATCAGGAAGTCGTACAGGGCGCCGGCTCCGAACCCTTCGTCGAGCGCGATCGCCCGGCGAACGAGCGCCTCGGTCGCGGGCAGGCCCGCCGCGAGCTCGGGGTTCTCTTTCGCCAGGGAGATCGCCGCCCCCCATGCCATCGCGGTCCAGTAAAGAAGCGGCACCTCGGCCTTCGACCGCACCGCGGCGGCCCCCTTCACGGGGTCGCTCCGCAGAGCCTCCCGGAAGCCGGGATGGTCCACCTCGATCCCGCGCAGGCCGTACTCGAGCGCCCTCCGGTACAGCCTGCCGGCCCGCGCGCGCATCGCCGTGGCGGCGGCGAGATCGCGGCCTTCCGCATAGTCCGCCTCGCATTGCACGTACGCGTAGGCGTACTCGGTGAACCCGCTCGCGGCGGCCAGAAGCAGCCCCTTGTGCCGGGGCGACTGTTCGAGGAGGCTCTCGATCGTCTTGAGGGCGAACGGCGTCGCGTCCCGCACCAGCTCGGGGTCGTCGTCGCGCGCCCAGCCCGTACCGCCCTGCGCGAGGGCGTTGCCGACGGCGTTGACGGCCACCGTCCGGGGCGAGCAGGCCGACAGCGGGGCGAGCGCGGCCAGCGCCGCCACGCAAAGGGAGAGTCCGGCACGCAGATCAGGGCCTTTCACGGTCGCACTCCAAGCCGGTGATGGTAGGCCACCATGGCTCTCCTTTCAACGCGCCACCAGCGCGGGGAGGCCGGTGAGCAGCGACGCGGCGATGGCAACGACCGTGGCCGCCAGCAGCGCGAACGCCGCCACCACGTGATCCACCCGCTCCGGCTTCCAGGGGTCGAGCCAGCGCGCAACCGCGTAGCCGCCGCCAAACCCGCCCAGGTGAGCCCAGTTGTCGATGCCCGGCATGACGAACCCGAAGAGGCCAAGCACCACGGCGTACCCGAGCGCCTCGCGCCCGACCGCGCTCGAACCGCGGCGGCGGCCGTAGTGCACGATGGCCCCGAGCAGCCCGAAGATCGAGGCCGATGCCCCCACCGTGAAGCTCGCGCCGCCGAGGAAGCGCGGCAGGAAGCGGAGGTAGTTCCCCACCAGCGAGCTCGCGAGGAAGCCGGTAGCTCCGGCGACGGTGTAGATGATGACCATCCTCGCGGGGCCGTACGCCTCGGCGGTCTCGGGCGCCAGCTGCCGGATCCACAAGACGTTGAAGAGGATGTGGAGGGGACCGCCGTGCAGCCAGGCCGCGGACAGGACGGTCCACCATCGCCCGAGCCCGAAGACGGGGACCGCGCCGCTGGCGCCCAGCACGAACAGGCTGCGGGGCGTGGGGGCGAAGAGTGAGGTGATGCTGCCTCCCATGATCTGCGAAGGGTCCAGGAGGAGCGACACCACGTACAGAAGCAGGCAGCCGCCGGTCATCGCCCCCGTGAAGCCGAAGTCCTGGCCGAGGCGGCGAAACGCCGCCGCGAACCCCCACATCCCCGGGTTGCGCCGCCCGCAGCTCAGGCACTTCTCGTCGTTGACGCCGACGAGCTTCCCGCATGAGGGGCACACCACCGAGCCTGATCGCTGTCGCCGGAGCATGTCAGAACCCTTTCATCTTCATTGCTGCGGCTTCGCCCGCAGGTACTGGACCGGCCACGCGACGTCGGCGCCCAGCTCTCGGGCGGCGTGCAGCGGCCAGTACGGGTCGCGCAACAGCTGGCGCGCCAGCAGCACGGCGTCGGCCTGTCCCGTCGCGACGATCTGCTCGGCCTGGGCCGCCCCGGTGATCATCCCCACGGCGCCGGTGGCTATCCCGGCCCCGGCGCGGATGCGCGCGGCGAACGGCGTCTGGTAGCCGGGACCGACGGGCACGCGCGCGTGCGGGACCGCACCGCCGCTCGAGCAGTCCACGAGGTCGACGCCCGCCTGCTTGAGCCGGCGGGCGAGCTCGACCGAATCGTCGGCGCCCCACCCGCCCTCCGCCCAGTCCGTCGCTGAAACCCTGACCAAGAGCGGCAGCCCATCAGGCCACGCGCCGCGGACCGCGCGAGCCACCTCGAGCGGAAACCGCATCCTGTTCTCGAGGCTGCCGCCGTACGCGTCGGTCCGACGGTTCGACAGCGGCGACAGAAACTCGTGGCAGAGGTAGCCGTGGGCCATGTGCAGCTCGACCGCCCTGAAGCCGGCCGCGAGCGCGCGCCGGGTCGCGTTCACGAACTGTGTCCTCACTTCCTCGAGGTCGGCGGCCGTCATCGCGCGGGGAACCGGCGAGGCATCGTCGAACGGGAGCGCGCTCGGCGCCAGCGGCTGCCAGCCGCCGGTCTCGGGGCCGAGCGCCCCGCTCGCCTGCCACGGCACCGCAGTCGAAGCCTTGCGCCCCGCGTGCGCGAGCTGGACGCCGGGCACCGCCCCCTGCCCGGCCACGAACGCGGCGACCCGCGCCCAGGCTTCCGCCTGGACGTCGGACCAGATGCCGGCATCGGCCGGTGAGATCCGACCCTCGGGGGAGACCGCGGTCGCCTCGGTGAGGACTAGGCCGGCTCCGCCCACGGCGCGGGATCCGAGATGGACGAGGTGCCAGTCGTTGGGCATCCCCTCGTCGCACGAGTACTCGCACATCGGCGACACGAAAACCCTGTTGCGGAAAGTCACCTCGCGCAACCGCAGGCTGGAGAACAGAACGCTCATCGTCTCACCTCATCGCCACACCGCCGCGCGCTTCCCGGCGGCTTCGGCGCGAGCGCGGCCCGATGGCGGCGCTCGTCTCTGCCCCAAACACACCCGGCCCGGTTCGGCTTCCGCCTGGCCGCGAAGCTTCCTACAACAATACTCGCGCGTCGTCGTGGGGCAGGCTCCCGCGCGGCGCCCGGAGGTACACGAAGGGGGTTTCGGACAGGAAATTGCTCACCCGGGAGGTGTAGATGTCGGCGTAGCGTTCGACCTGACGGGCGAGATGACTCTTGTCGTTCCCGGCTCTCATCAAGAGGCCCCAGTTCCGATTGGATATCTCCCCGCCGCGCCTCGCGATCGGCGCGATGCGTTCGTCGAGATCGACGAGCCGGCCCCGCAACTCGGCCATCGTCTCCCGCAGCTTCTGGGCCGAGGCGCGCGGGCGCGGGCCGTAACCGTTCTGAAGGCGCTGGAGCTGGAGCCTCGCCTGGGAGAACGCAAACTCGAGGCGTACCTTCTCTTCCATCATTCCCGCCAGCTCCTCCTGCTGGGGAAGGAACGCTTCGAGTGCGGCGAGCTCGGGCTCCAGCTCCCGCAGGATGAGCGCTGTGCGCCAGCGCATGACCGCCTTCGACACGTGGACGTCGACGAAGATGTGGTCGCCGACGTAGAGGATCTCCTCGCCCGCCACTCCCAGGTAGTCCTCGACCTGCCGGGCGTCACCCCCAACGTACACGCCAGGCTTGCGAATGCCGGCCGGGCACGGGCGCAGGAGACCGTCCTCCCTGACCACCTCGAAGGTCGGCATCCGCTGCGTGAAGAACTCGGGCTTGCGCGCGGAGACCACCACCAGCTCGAAGAGGTCGCGCCACGTCGTGCCGCGGGGCAAGAGGGTGTCGAGCGCGTACGTCATCATCCGGTCCGTATACCCCCAGTCGGAGTTGGTGATGAGCATCAGCCGCTTGCCGGCCTCCCGCTGATCGAGGAGTGCGAGGGCGAGGTCCGAGTCGCGCTCGACGTAGGCGTCGGGCGCGGCCGCAATGTCCGCCTTGAGCTCGCCTTCGAGATGCGCCTCGTCCATCTCCTTCCGCACGCGGCGATAGAGGTCGGCGTAGCCGACTACGTTCGGAATCCCCTGCTGGTCGAGCCGGTCCACGAGTTGGGCGTACATGCACGCTTCCGAGAGCGAGAAAAGGGTGTTGAGGAAAACGTACCGCGGCTCGGAAAGCGAGACTAGGGTCCGCCCGTAGGTGGCCCGCTGGCGCTCGAACTCGACCGGCACCGTGCCGTGGAACGCCCGAGTCACGTACCCGAAACGGTTGGCCTTGAGGAGGTTGCCGAGCTCCGTGTCGATGATGAGGCCGCGGGTCACCAGGTCGTGGTCGAATTCGAGGCCGGCGGTCGGCATCCCGAGCTCGGCCAGCTTCCCTTTCAGGTAGTCGAACGCGCGCCGCTCCCAGGGCTCGACCTTGTAGTGGACCAGCGTGTAGTCCATGTCGTAGCCGATGGCGCGAACCGCGCGCATGTTCAAAGTGCGACTGCAATAAATCCGGCGCCCAGGCGGCGGATAGGTCGGCAGGTCGGGTCGGGCTTCCATGCGAGTACCTCTCGGCGGCGCATCGCCGCACGCAGAACCAAAGCAAGCGTATCAGAGGCCGCTTCGGGCGCTACGAACCGGTTCGAGCAAGGTTCGAAGGTTCGGGGAGGAAAGGTAAAGAGTCAAACGTGAAAGGTCAAAGGGAAGACACGAAGCGCCAAGCCAAGGTACGGCGCACGGTCGTCTTCCGTTTGACCTTTGACCTCTCCCCTTTTTCCTGTCTGCTTCTCCAAGGAACGTTCGAACATATGAACCTGGGAACGGTTCCCAATGCTCCTCTGCCGCGGCGCCCGCCGGCGCCTACCCGGCGGCGAGCAAGGCGCGAAGCCTCTCCTGCCCGTCGCCTGAGAACGAGATGATCCGGCCGCCGAACCCCTCGACGCGCTCCCGGCGGCGGTCGGTGTGGCGCGCGACCACCACCGAGCCTGCGACCGGCTGCTGGCCGGGGACGAGCAACTCGAACCCGAGAAGCGACCCGACCGGGAACTCCGTGCCGCCGCGGACGAGCATCCCCGTCGCAGACAGGTTCTCGGTCACGGTGAGCAGCCGCCGTCCCTCATTTCTCAGCCACAGCTCAAGCTGGACCGCCGCCCGCAGGCTGTGGCGCGGCGCGACGCCCAAGAGATCCGCGATGGCGTCGAGAATCCGATCGCACGTCGCATCGTCCGTCACGATCCTGTTCACGCCGCGCTTCAGGTAATGCCCGACCTCGCCGACCCCTTCGGCTGCCACCAGCATCAGCAGACCGGAGTCGCGGCACGGAGAGCCCTCTGCGCGAACGGTCGCGACGAATTCCTCCAGCGTCAGCCCCTCGACCGGATAACGGGCCAGGATCAGGTCGAACCTGGTGTCCTGCAGCACCGCCTCGGCCATGTCGGCCCGTGGGAGGCGGTGCACGCTGCATCCCACCCGCCGGAGGATCGGCGCCATTTGCCTCAGCGCAGGAGTGTCGGTGCCGATGATGAGAAGCTCGTGGGCCATCTCGACCCTCTCTCGTTGTCCATGATAGCTCCATCCTCGCGAAGGACAGGCGGTCTTTCCCGTGCGCGGCCAAGCGCCCTGTGCTACGGTGAAAAACAGAATGGCGTCGTCACCTGCCCGTCCGGCGGCCCTCCTGGCGCGCTGCCTCCTGGGCCTGGTCGCCGCGAGCGTGAGCGGCGCGGAGCCGGGTCGGGCGACCGTCGTTGTTGGCATCGACCGCGATTTCCCTCCATACGAGTTCGTGGACGAGACGGGAACGCCGTCCGGCTTCGACGTCGAGTTGGTCCGGGAGGTCGCCGCGGCCGCAGGGATCCAGGTCGTCTTCGAGGCATCCCACGGCGCCGAGCTGGCGGCTTCCCTCGAGGCCGGACGGTTTCAGGCGCTAGCGGGCGCTTTCCACTTCGAGGCGCTGGACCACACCCTTGCCTTCGGCGAGCCGTACGTGGGCGTCGAGTTCGCGATCTTCGGCCGCACCGGCGCCGCCGAGCTCTCCGGTATCGAGGATCTCAAAGGCAAGGAGGTGCTCGTCAACCAGGGGGACGTTGTGGAAGAGTGGCTCCGCGGGCGCGGTGCGCCGTTCCGGGTCGTCGCAGCCAATTCCCCTGACGACACGCTCCGCCGCCTGGCCGCCGGGCAGGGCGACTACGCGGTCATGGCACGGCTGGAGGGCACCCTCGTCGCAGGTAGGCTCAAGCTCGCGAACGTCGTGGCTTCGCCCGTGCCGATCTTCCTTCGGAACTACTGCTTCGCGGTCAAGCAGGGCGACGCCCGGCTTCTGGCGGACCTCACGCGCGGGCTCGCGGAGGTCAGGAAGTCCGGCGAATACGACAGGCTTGACCGGAAGTGGTTCGCCCTCCTGCAACCCCAGCGCTCCACGCTGGTCTGGGTCTTCAGGCACGGCGCCTTCTTCCTCGTGCCTCTGCTCCTGGTGCTGGTCGCCGTCGTCACCTGGTCCCAAACGCTGGCCCGCCGGGTCGCCAGCCGGACCCGCCTGCTGCGCGAGGAACTCGCCGAGCGCAGGCGCAGCCAGGAGACCCAGGCCGCCATTTACGAGATTTCGGAAGCGGCCCAAGCGGCGGAGAACCTCGACGAGCTGTTCGCCAGGCTCCACCGGGTCGTCGGCAGGCTGATGCCGGCGACCAACTTCTACATCGCGCTCCACGACGCTGAATCCGACCTGCTCTCGTTCCCCTATTTCGTCGACGAGGAGGACGAACGCCCGGAGCCCTTCAAGCCAGGCCGAGGTTTGACGGGATACGTGCTCCGGACCGGAGAGCCGCTGCTCGCCACCGACGAGGGGATCGCCGCGCTCGAGCGGCAGGGCGAGCTGCAGTCGCTCGGGGCGCCCTCGGTCGATTGGCTCGGCGTCCCGCTCCGGGTGAGGGAGAGGACGATCGGGGTTCTCGCAATCCAGAGCTACACCGGGAAGGTGCGCTACACCGAGGCGGATCTGCAGATCCTGAGCTACGTCTCGAACCAGGCTGGGCAGGCCATCGAGCGCAAGCGGGCGGAACAGGAGCTCAAGGAGAGCCAGAGGAAGCTGTTCACGCTCATGGGGAACCTTCCCGGCATGGCCTACCGCTGCGCCAACGACCCTCACTGGACGTTTGAGTTCGTGAGCGACGGCTGCTTCGACCTGACCGGGTATCACCCCGGCGACCTGGTGGGTAACTCGGGCGTGAAGCTCTGCGTAGCGGAAGACCTGGAAGAGGTCAACCGGAAAGTGGACGAGGCGTTCGCACAGCGCCGGGCGTTCGAACTGACGTATCGCATCCTTACGGCGACCGGCGAAACGAAGTGGGTCTGGGAACGCGGGCGGGGCGTGTTCTCTCCGGCCGGGGATCTGGTCGCGCTCGAAGGGTTCATCGCGGACATCAGCGAGAGGAAGGCGGCCGAGGAAGCCCTGCGGCGGAGCGAGGAGCGGTACCGGCTCGCCCTGCAGGCCACACAGGAAATCATGTACGACTGGGACGTCCCCGCCGACACGATCATCTGGAACCCGAACGTCCGCAAGGTGCTCGGCTACACCGCGGAGGAGATGGGCGGCACCTTCGAGGCCTGGGCCGGGTTCATCCACCCGGCCGATGCCGACCGGGTCAGGGCGGAGCTCGCCGCGGCCGTTGCGGGAGGCGAGGCCTTCACGAGCGAGTACCGGTTTCTGAGGAAGAAGGGCGACTACGCGGTGCTGCTCGACCGCGGGCTGATCATCCGCGACCTCGAGGGCAGGGCCACGCGCATGGTCGGCGCGATGACCGATCTGACCGACAGGAAGAGACTCGAAGACCAGCTCCGCCAAGCTCAGAAGATCGAGGCCGTCGGGAAGCTGGCCGGCGGCATCGCCCACGACTTCAACAACCTGCTCACGGCCGTCAGGGGCGCAACGGAGCTTCTCCAACGCCGCCTCGGCAGCGACCAGCAGGCGCAACAGGAGCTCGCGACGATACACGGGGCGGCGCTGCGGGCCGCGGAGTTCACGAAGGGCCTGCTCGCGTTCGCGCGCCGGCAGGTGCTCGAGCCGGTGAACCTCGACCTCAACGTCTTCATATCGGATGCGCTCCCGATGTTGCGGCACCTGATTCCCGAGAACATCCGGATCGAGTTTCAACCTTTCGCCGGCCTTGAGACGATTCGCGTCGATCGCGGACAGCTGACTCAGATCCTGATGAACCTCTGCGTCAACGCGAGGGACGCGATGCCGTCCGGAGGAACCATCTCTGTCTCGACCGCAAATGTGCCGATGGACCAGGCGTTCGTCGCGACCCACGCGGGCGCCCGCGAGGGCCGCTACGCTTGCCTGGCGGTCGCGGATACTGGCGTCGGCATCGACAGGGAGGACCTGGCCAAGATCTTCGAGCCGTTCTTCACGACCAAGGACACGGGCAAGGGCACCGGGCTCGGGCTGTCGACGGTTTACGGGATCGTCAAGCAGCACGACGGTTTCGTATACGCCGACAGCGGGCCCGGCTCGGGCTCGACGTTTCGCGTTTACCTGCCGGTCACGTCGGTCGAAGGGGGGCCTTCGGTCCAGCCGCCGGAGGCGGCCGTGCGAGGTGGCGACGAGATGATCCTCGTCGTCGAGGACGAGACCGAGGTGCGCACGATCCTCGTCGACGCGCTCCGCGGTTTCGGCTACCGCGTGCACGAGGCCGGCGACGGTTCCGAGGGTCTCGAGATGCTGCAGCGAGGCCTTCGTCCCGACCTCGTTCTCACGGACATGGTGATGCCGCGAATGGGCGGGATGGACCTGTGCATTGCTGCGCGCGCGACGCAGCCGACCCTGAAGTTCCTGTTCTCCTCCGGCTATACCGAGGACTCCGTTCACGTCGGGTTCATCAAGAAAAAAGGGGTCTTCTTCCTGGCAAAGCCCTACGGCATCGACACGCTCGGCCGCAAGGTGCGGGAAGTCCTGGAGAGCCCACCGCGCGCAACGGACGCGAGCTCCGACTGATACCGGTTTCGGACGCCTGGCGACCTCGCGCACCCATGGAGCGCGGCCGGGGGCTGCCGCGCTCCACGCCCGAGATCGTCGTAGGGGCCGGGCTTGCCCAGCCCTGCGAAGAACTTGCTTTTCATCCTGAGCGAGCGCAGCGAGCGAAGGATCTCCTGGGAGCGCACGGACCCGGTCGCTCGCGGGTTCGGGGAGATCCTTCGTCGGCCCGCCTCCGGCGGTCCTCCTCAGGATGATAGAGATAGTCGGGGAGACTTTCCGGACAATCCTCATGAGCCGCGGGCTCACCCCGGATCATGAAAGTGGAGGCTTCGGAGGGCGAAGCGTGGTCGAAGGACCTCTGCGGGCGGCCGCAAGGGCCGCCCCTACATAAGGGGTGGGCCGGCAT
>JBEKAA010000053.1:0-15695 GCA_050018455.1 Thermoanaerobaculaceae bacterium
ATACCAGTTTGCCATCGAACATGTCATTCCGAGGAGCGGAGCGACGAGGAATCTGGGTGGGGGAAAGCCTGGATCCACGAGCCCCCGCCCAGATCCCTCGCGGAGCCCGCCCTGAGCGGGGCCGAAGGGCTCGGGATGACACCTTTGCTCTTCGACGGACGGCAAACGGGTATGAAGCTGCCTGACCGCCGAAAACGATCAACCCCCGGTCGATCCTCCGGTCTTGCTGCGCCACGGGCCGCCCGGCGGCCAGGTCAGTTGGAACGAGGCCCCCGCGCGCGCGGCGTCGATGGGTGGCGTCACAAACCGGCGAATCGCCTCAACCACACCCGCAAGGCCGGCGGGGTCGTTCGGAAGACGGGAACGATCAAGGAACGCATTCCACTGACTCTGCTTTTCGGGTGCGGTGGCAAACGCGCCGCTCAACGCGATCGGGTCGCCGTCGGGGAGGCCGGACCCCCTGCGAGCGAAGGTGGCGGCGATCGCGTCCCGCAGGCGCGTGCCATCAACCGTGCAGTGCGCCGCCATGGTCGCCAGGTCGAAGAAGTCCTTCATTCGGCTGTTCGCGACCCCGAGGACAACCATCGCATGGAGCTTCTCGGCGATCACCGCCTCGAGCGGGTAGGCACGGATCCTCGGAGCCGGGAACGGCAGCAGGGTTGGATACTCGATGTCGATCGGGTCCGGCACGACGGCATCGCCGATCCCGACGTCCACCTGCACAGGGAGCCGGCTCGTTCCCATCGAGCCGACGAGCCGCACTCGGAGGCCGCCGTACTCGTTGCCTTCGCGGATCTCCTCCACCCGAACCGTCTCGGGATCGAAGACCATCCCGTCGTCTTCGACGCTTACCACGCAGACGTCCGCGAAGATCGTCCTCACGGACTCCGGCGAGAGCACACCAAGTCCCAGGAGATCCATGTCCCGGGTAGGCCTGTGGGGATATCCACTCCACGCCGCAAAGAGCATCGCCCCTTTGAGGACGAACGCATCCCGATGCTCCGTCCGTGAAAGGCGATACAGGAGTCGCTCCGCGGCGTAGCGGGTCAAGACGAGGTTGGGCTCCTCGCCCCGCCTGTGACCCAGCGCAACCAGTCTCTCCCTGACCGACCGCGGGAGGTCGAGGATCGGGCGCTTCGTCATACCATCGCCTCCAGGTATGGACGCATCACGGTCCACACCCTGCACACCCGTGCGAAGGTTGCCAGTTCGTCCACCGTTGCCTTGCGATCGCGGAGGCAGTCCCGCAGCGCCTCCATCGCTACGTCGAGGCCGACCTTGTTGCGGTACCTGAAGCAATCCGCGACTGTCTTTGCGGGGCAGTAGATCCGGACGGCCACCCCGTCGATGCGATGGGTCTCGATTCCCTCTCGGAACGCCCGGCCCGAAGACCACACGACCCTGAGCGGCGGGTAGTCGAGCCGCGGGCGCGCGCTGCCGCGCTCGAGCGCCAGCCACACCTGGAACGGGAGCTGCGTACCGATCTCGTGGAAACGAAGCGCCGAGAGCAGGCAGATCACGCCTCGGGGAACCCACTTCAGCACCTGCGCGAAACCGACGTTTTCCGAGAAGTCGGTGTTGTGCACCATGTAGATCCCGCGCGCGCGGCGGACCAGCAGCCCCTTCGCCAAGAGCCTGCGGACCAGCTCCGGGTGCAGGCCTGGTGCGGTGAGGTCCTTGATTCGCAGGACCTTGAGCTTGCGTGCGAGCGTCAGAACCTTGCGTTCCGCAGGTGAGAGGTCAACCATGTGTATAACTCTATACTGTGCGAACAGTTTGTCAAGCTATTTACACATGGCTATTGCCGAGAAACCGCACCTTCGCGACGCCCTCCTCCGCTCCAGTGGCCTCGACACCATGAGCCTGGTCACGCTGCCTGACACGCTCACCGGGTTGTCCTGAGGAAGTCCTGGCTGTCGCAGGTTTCTGCCGGTTCCATCGTGGCGGCGGGACGTGTCCCCGCCCACAGGTCCACTCCACTATTTGCGAGACATCCTACACACGAAAATAGCATCCCTTCCTGTTTTCGTGGCCGCAAACAGCGCGCATGCCCCTGCAAACGGAGGGGATGCCGGGCAGTCTCCGACGCTTCCCCGCTCACCCGGCTTCCATCCACACGCTGGATGTGCTATTTTCGATCTGCGCTCAGGACGAAAACAGATTCTCGCGCTATTTTCGCCCGCCAAAGAGGTCACCGATGCCGACGCCCAACGCTTCCGGCCGATTGATCCGTCAGCCTGGCGGCTACTCAGCGTTCGTGCCGAATCCGCTCCCCCCGGCTTTCGAATGGAGCCCGGCACTGGTGAGCTCGCTCTCGGACGCCGACCGAGCGATCGGCAGGCTTGCCGGAGAGGGATCTCGCCTTCCAAACCCTCACCTGCTGATCCGCCCGTTCATTCGGCGTGAGGCTGTCCTGTCGAGCCGGATCGAAGGAACTCAGGCAACCCTTGGCGAACTGCTGGCTTCCGAGGCCGGAGCGGCCGCCAAGCGCAGCCCCACCGATCTCCGTGAGGTCGCAAACTACGTGGCTGCGCTCGAGTTCGGCATCAAGCGCCTGCGGGAGCTGCCACTTTCCTTGCGCCTCGTCAAGGAGCTGCATGCGACACTCATGGAAGGCGTGCGTGGCAATGCCGCGCAGCCCGGCGACTTCCGCCGAACTCAGAATTGGATAGGTCCGCAAGGTTGCACGCTTGCCAACGCAACGTACGTCCCACCGCCACCCGCCGAAATGCGTGAGGCCCTGGGCGCATGGGAGCGTTTCCTCCACGACCGTTCCTTGCCGCCGCTGGTCCAGATCGGTTTGGCGCACTCGCAGTTCGAGGCGATCCATCCGTTTCTCGATGGGAACGGGCGAGTGGGTCGCCTGCTGATCACACTGTTTCTGATCGAGCGTGGAGTCCTTCCGGCGCCGCTGCTCTATCTTTCGGCGTTCTTCGAGGCGACGCGCTGGCAGTACTACAGCAACCTGCTGGAGGTCACCCAGCGGGGTGACTGGACTGCATGGCTCGGGTACTTCCTGAACGGAGTCGCACGCCAGGCTGAAGACGCGTCCGGTCGAGCGGCGCGCATCAGTGCGCTCCTGGCCAAGTGGAAGCTCGCCGTCTCGGCAAGCCCGTCGCGTGCGGCTGCCTCGCTCATTGACCTTCTCGCAGAGAACCCGTTCTGGGCGGTAGGCAGGATTGCCGAGCGTCTGGACGTCGCGTTCACCACAGCCCAGCGCGCCGTGGACCTCCTGGCGCGGCACCGAATTCTCGCCAAGGTCGGTACCGCTCGGCGAGATCGTGTATTCGTCGCCAAAGCGATCCTCGAGATTCTCGATGAACCGGCCCGTCTCGTCCCCGACAAAGTCTGACGGGGCCCCGCCTGCGCCGCCAAGCTTCGTCACCCTCCGTTGGTACTGCGAGCAGCGCAGCGACGACGGAATCCCAGCTGCATCCAGCCTCGGTGGTCGTTGGGGGCGGGCCGTGCCCCCGCCCTGACTTGTACCCTCTCCCGCGTGCGGGAGAGGGCCGGGGTGAGGGCCACGCATGGTACTCCCGCCCTATGCTGTCATTCTGAGGCCGCGAAGCGGCCGAAGAATCTCCCCAAGTCAGCGACGCCACCCGCCCCTCACCCTGCCTCAGTCGTCGTAAGGGCGGGGCTCGCCCCCGCCCTTGTTTCCCTGGGGCGCATGCTCCGCCGTTCTTGATGTAGCGGCCGCCCGCCGGGCGGCCGGCCCTCCTCCGAACCCACACGACTGCCGACGGCCGGCCGGCGGCCCTCCTCCACAGCCGGGTCGGCACCGGCGAAACGGTGTGGGTGGAAAAGTCGGAGACAACCTCCGAGTTTTCATGTAACATGGCACCATGATCGACCGCAAAGCGCACCGAAAGACAGTCACCGCGCTGCTGCGAGACTTCCCTGTTGTCGCGATCCTCGGCGCGCGGCAAGTCGGAAAGTCGACACTGGCAATGCAGATCGTGGCGAGTCGTCGGGGCGCCGTCGAGCGTTTCGATCTCGAAGACTCGGCGGACTTGGCCCGCCTCGAGGATGCGCAGCTGGCATTGTCGCCCCTCCGCGGGCTCGTGATCTTGGACGAGGTGCAGCGGCGCCCCGACCTCTTCCCCGTACTCAGGGTGCTCGCCGACCGGCGGCCGAGACCCGCCCGGTTTCTTGTGCTGGGGAGCGCCTCTCCCGAGCTGCTGCGGCAGACTTCGGAGACCCTGGCGGGCCGGATTGCGTTCCATAGCCTCGACGGATTCTCCCTCTCCGAGACTGGCGCCGACACGATGGAGCGGCTTTGGCTGCGCGGCGGCTTCCCCGGGTCGTTCCTGGCGAGGTCGGGGGCGTTGAGCTTCACATGGCGGCGCAACTTCATTCGCACCTTCGTCGAGCGGGACCTCGGGCTGCTCGGCGTCAGGGTCGCTGCGACGACGATGTCGCGGTTCTGGGCGATGCTCGCCCACTACCACGGGCAGATCTTCAACGCCTCCGAGTTCGGCCGCGCCTTCGGTGTGACGGACAAGACGGTCCGCCACTACCTTGACGTTCTTTCGAGCGCCCTGGTCGTCCGGCAACTCCTCCCATTCCACGCCAACATCGGCAAGCGGCAGGTCAAGGCCCCGAAGGTCTACATCCGCGACAGCGGGCTGCTGCATGGCTTGCTGGATCTCCGAGACCAGCGCGACCTCGACCGCCACCCCAAGGTGGGCGCCTCGTGGGAGGGCTTCCTGCTGCAACAAGTCATCCAGCACCTGGGCGCCGCAGACGATGAGTGCTACTTCTGGGCGACTCATTCGGGTGCCGAGCTCGACCTCCTGTGGATTCGCGGGCGGCACCGCTGGGGGTTCGAGTTCAAACGGACCTCGGCACCCGCCATGACACGCTCGTTGAGGACGGCCATCGAGTTGCTCGATCTCGACCGCGCGTTCGTGATCCACGCCGGCGACCACACCTTCCCGCTGCACGAGCGCGTCACCGCTGTTGCCGCCGCACGCCTCCTCGCCGACCTCTCCCCACATTCTCTTGCTACTGCGCCCTCGACACCATGAGCATGGTCAGGCTGCTCGACAGGCCCCGGGAGCCGGCCTGAAGGAGCACGACGGCCGGCCTCCCGCCGCACTGGCCTGCACGTCCAAGGGCGCCACGAAACGCCGGCAGTTCGGAGGTCGCTTCTGGAACCGAGCCGGTGCAGCCGGCCTGTCCGTACCACTCGCGTCGCGGCACTTCTGCATCGGGACTACACCCTTGAGAATCCTGAAGGTGCCTGACTGCCGAGTACGCCCGCCAGATCGGCCAGATCTGCGCTCGCAGCAAAAGCCTCATGAATAGTCCGGCTAGAGGAAGCGCTCAATCGCGAAGCGCGTCATGAGGAGCTGCACGTCCTCGCCGCGGGCGCTCGAAGGTCGAGTCGCTGGAGCCGGCGTTTCGGAGGCTCCTTAGGATGAAGCCGGTCACGTTCTCCGCATTGCCTCGGTTGATGCCCGACCGAGGCATCTACCTGTTCTCCGAGAAGGGGAAGCACCTCTATGTGGGGCGCAGCAACCATCTGCGCCAGCGGCTGCAAGGCCACTGCAGGTTGAGTGGAAGCCACTTCAAAGCGACTTTCGCCTTCCTGATCGCGAGGCATCGCACTCGACAGACCCGCGCGACCTACCAATCGGCGGGCTCTCGAATGGCACTCACGAAGGACAAGACATTCGCCCGTCAGTTCGCGGCGGCCAAGCGGCGTGTTGCGCGGATGGAGATTAGATTCGTCGAAGAGACGGACGCCACGCGCCAAGCATTGCTCGAGATCTACGCCGCCGTGGCGCTCGGCACTCGTTACAACGACTTCGACACCCATTGACTCCACCTGGCTGCTGAGCTTTACTCCCCACGCGTGGCTCCTGGCCTGGGCCGGTCCCCGACACTTGCCAATGGAGACCTAACCGCATGCGATCAAGCCCGCAGATCGCGCTACCGCACTACGATAGGTAGGACGCGAGGCGGGAGGTCGTTGTGGTCCCCTTCCCGCCGAGGAGGCTGCGATGGTCTTCGCTGATTCGTTGACCAAGGCGGGGCGGCTCATGGAGCTGCAGTTGATCTTCGCGACCAGACCGTACCGGGCGCACAGCACGCGCGAGCTCGCCATCGGGGGGTAAGACGAGATCCTTCGTCCCGCCTGCGGCGGGACTCAGGATGACAAGTAGGCGGTCCGAACCGTGCGCAACTACCTCATGGAGCTCTCGGTCTCCGACCGGCTGCCGATCATCCAGGAGAAGAAGCGGTGGCGCCTGGCCCCCGACGCGAAGATCGAGATGCCGCCCGTCCGCTTCATGCTCGAGGAGGCGGCCGCCGTCTACCTCGCCGCCCGCCTCCTCTGCCGGCATAGCGACGAGCCCAACCCGGCCGTGCGCGCCAGCGTCGGCAAGCTCGCCGCCGGGAGGTGAAACGAGATCCTTCGTCCCGCCTGCGGCGGGACTCAGGATGACAGGTAGGCGCTGCGCCTCGCTCAGGATGACAAGTAACCGCTTCGCCTCGCTCGGGATGACACCGTAGGGTCACCGCCCGCCTGGGGCAGGACCCAGGATGGCACGCAAGGGGATCGTGCGCCGTCATGCAGGAGGCGGCCGCGGGCGTAGACTTCTCGCCGGCGGAGGGCGCCCGCATGATGACGCTGCGGTGCACGAGGAAGCTGCTTGCGAGGCTCGGCATCGACCGGCCAGGAGAGCCAGGGCCGGCGACGGCGAGGCTCGGCGACTGGTACGGGACGTTCCTGCACACGCGGCCGGCGCACCTCGTGGTGTTGATGAGCGAGGCGTCTCTGCTGACCCTGGTCCTGGAGGGGCGCGAGCTGGACACGCTGGTGCCGCGCTTCCTGCGCCGCCTGGTCGAGATGCTGGCCGAGATCGGCCTGCCGCGGGAGGCGATCGACGCCGAGTTGGCGCGGATGAGCCCGATGGCGTTCGGGCCGACGATCAGCAGGCGGACGCTCGGGGTCCTGAACCAGGCCTGCGCCGATCTCCGCTTCATGCTGCCGCGAGAACCGGATTTCACCTTCTACGATTGGTCGTGGCAGCTCAGCCGGACGCCGTGGTCGCCGATCCGGTTCGAGCGCCAGGAGGACATCGTGCGCAGGCTACTGGGCGCGCCTCCGCGACTGCGCCTCGTGGGTCCTCCCCGATCCCCGCTCAACTGATCGGGCGCGACGCAGTGCGTGCGTCCCTCACCGTGGGCGCTCGCCGGCTTTGGGGGAGCACGCGCGGAGCGCGCGCCCCACAGAGACCATCTGCTTCCAGCGCCCTCACCCTGGCCCTCTCCCGCGCGGGGGAGAGGGAGAACGACGGGGCGGAAGCAAGCCCCGTCCCCACATGAGAACCAACGCTCGTGCGTGGCGGCCGGCCGCTACGTCCTCTCGGTCGGAATGGAAGCCGGGCGGCGATTCCTCCCCCGCGTGCGGGGGAGGCCAGGTGGGGGTTCTGCAAGGTGCTGCCTGCGCCCTCACCCCAGCCCTCTCCCGCGAGCGGGAGAGGGAGTGAGGCAGGACGAGGACGAGCGGCAACGAGAGCACGCACGGAGCGCGCGGTCGTTTGTAGCGGCCGGCCGCTAGACCGAGACCATTGCGGCCGGCGGCGGGACTGCTCGCGACAGCATGGCGACTCAGCCCTTGATCCAGTGTTCGACGGGATGCGAGAGGAACTCCTCGAGCGCAATGCCGTCGCCGCCGACGAGCAGCCGGCGTTGCGGCTTGAACGCCTCGGCGAAGGCCGCGAGCCCCGGCTGCGCCTCGTACGCGCGGCCGCTCTTCACCTCGATCGTCGTGATCTCACGCCCCTTGCGGACGACGAAATCCACCTCGCGGTTGCGTTCGCGCCAGTAGTACAGCTCGCAGGCGCCGACAGCGGCGGCATTGGCGAGGTGCGCGCCCACCGCCGATTCGACCAGCCGACCCCAGAACTCGCGGTCCGCGCGCGCTTGGTCGAAGTCGAATCCGGACTGCGCGCTCATCAGCGCTGTGTTGAGCACCTGGAGCTTCGGGCTCGAGCCGCGTTGGCGCACGGCCTTGCCCGCGAATTTCGCGAGTCCGGTCACCATTCCGGCGCCGGAGAGCAGGTCAAGGTAGTGCGCGAGTGTCGTCGTGTTCCCTGCGTCGTGGAGCTGGCCGAGCATCTTGGTGTAGGACAGCACCTGCCCCGAGTAGCGGCAGCCGAGCTCGAACAGGCGGCGCATGAGCGCCGGCTTGTCCACGCGAGTGAGCAGCAGCACGTCGCGGGAGATGGTGGTCTCCACCAGGGCGTCCAGCACGTAGCTTCGCCAGCGGTCGGGCTCGCGGACAAGCGGCGCCGCGCCAGGGTATCCACCGTAGTAGACGAACCGCTCGGTCGACCAACCGAACGCGTCGCGCATCTCGTCGAGCGACCAGTGCGGCAGGCGCAGCACCTCGAAGCGTCCGGCGAGGCTTTCGGAAAGGCCCCTCTGGATCAGCAGCGGCGCGGACCCCAGCACGACGACCTTCACCGGACGACGGTGGCGCGTGTCCTCGTCCCACAGTCGCTTGACAGACTCGGACCAGCCCGGGATCTTCTGGACCTCGTCGAGGACGAGCACCGACGCGCGCCCCCCGCCGGCCAGGCGCGCCGTCTCCCACTGCTGGGCGATCCAGTCTGGCCCGCGTATGGTCGGCTCGTCGGCGCTTGCGAAGATCGTGGTGAGGTCCGAGCTCTCCGTCACCTGCTGCACGAGCGTCGTCTTTCCGACCTGGCGCGGTCCGGCCACCACCTGGATGAACCGGCGCGGCTCCGTAAGGCGGCGCGCAAGGCCGGCAGCCTGGGGGCGAACAAATGGCGTTTCCCGTTTACTCATAGCGCTGAGTAATTTTACTCAATGACTTGAGCAAACTGCAAGGGGCCTGGAACCGGGGCATTTCGTCGTGCTGCCGGTCGGGCGGGCGGCCGGAGTTCCGCCGAGACGGCTTGATTGTCGGCGGTCGGCCGCTACATCATCCGATCAACTCCGCCGGACCCTCAACCGCACTACGATAGGTAGCACGCGGCGCGGGAGGTTGTTGTGTTCCCATTCCCGCCGGGGAGGTTGCAATGGTCTTCGCTGATTCTTTGACCAAAGCGGGGCGGCTCATGGAGCTGCAGCTGATCTTCGCGACCAGGCCGTACCGGTCGCACAGCACGCGCGAGCTCGCCAAGCGGCTGGGGATCGCGGTCCGCACCGTGCGCAACTACCTCACCGAGCTGTCGGTCTCCGGCCGGCTGCCGATCATCCAGGAGAAGAAGCGGTGGCGCCTGGCCTCCGACGCGAAGATCGAGACGCCCCCGGTCCGCTTCATGCTCGAGGAGGCGGCCGCCGTCTACCTCGCCGCCCGCCTCCTCTGCCGGCACAGCGACGAGCCCAACCCGGCCGTCCGCGCCAGCGTCGGCAAGCTCGCCGCCGTCGTCCCCGAGGACCTCGGCGCCGCCATGCAGGAGCTGGCCGCGCGCGCCGGCCGCGGCAAGGAGGGCGCCTTCGGCGAGGTGTTCCGCGCCTTCGCCTACGGCTGGGCGCTCCACCGCGAGCTGGAGGTCACGTACCACGCGCTCACCCGCCGGGCGCCGCGGACGTGCCGCTTCCGGCCGTACCTGCTCGAGCCGTCGGTGCACGGCTACTCGCTCTACGCCCTCGGCCACGCCGACCCTCCCGGCGAGCTGCGGGTGTTCAAGCTCGAGCGCGTGGTGCGCGCCCAGGTCACCGACACCACCTTCGAGCCGATGCCGGCCGGCCAGTTGCTGAGCCGGCTCGAGCAGAGCTGGGACATCTGGATCTCCGGCGGCGAGGCCGTCGAGGTGCGGCTCCGTTTCACGCGCAAGGCGGCTCGCGCCGTGCGCGAGGCGCGCTGGCACGCGAGCCAGCTCCTCGAGGCGTTGCCCGGCGGCGGCGTCGAGATGCGCCTGGCGGTGGCGTCCACGCTGGAGCTGGTCCCGTGGGTGCTCGGGTGGGGCGAGGCGTGCGAGGTGCTCGCGCCGGAAGAGCTGCGCGAGCACGTGGCGCGGCACCTGCGGGAAGGGGCGGCGCTGTATGCAGGCGCCACGGGCGCGAAGCACGACCGCAGCATGGTGCTGTAAGGGCGGCGCGGGTCATGGCGGTTCACTGGTTGGCAGCGAGGCATGAGCACGCGCGGAGCGCGCGCTCCACAGAAGCAGGGACAACCTCGCGATAGCACGAAGGGCGGGGGCAAGCCTCGCCCCTACATCAGGAACGGAGGCAAGGTGTAACGGCCGCCGGGCGGCCATTTGTGTTTCTGTGGAGCGCGCCCTCCGGGCGTGCTCATCGTCGTTCCTGCCAGTTCGGAGAGAGCACGCGCGGAGCGCGCGCTCCACAGAGACCACTGCAGGCGCGGGGTGATGCGCCTATACTAGGGAGCCTAGCCGGAGGTTGGGATGACGCGCGACGAAATGGACGAAATCAAGCGCCACTTCGATGTTGTCGCTGAGGGCTTGGGCACTCAAATCGGGGTCATCGCTGAGGGGCATCAGCTTCTAGCTGAAGGTCAGACCAAAATCGCGCAGCGTCTCGAGGGCGTCGAGCAACGCCTGGGTGGCGTCGAGCAACGCATCGACCGGCTTGAGAGCGAGATCAAGGCAATGCTCCGGTTGTCGTTCGTAGAACTGGAACGCCGCGTCCTCGATCTCGAGGCGATCGTCGTCAAGCTCGTCAAGCGGGTTGACCGACTGGAAACAGGCTCATCCCAGTAGACAGAAGGCCGGGCAGCGGCCGGCCGCTACGCGGGCTTGCCGGCAGCTTCGAGGATGGATGCGTCCTGAAGATCGATGTCGCGGCCCGAGGCCCGCTTCGATCGGATCAGGTGCTCGCGGCTGACCACTTCGAATTCCTGGCCCTCGTACGCCATCGCGATGCGGCCGGTCCATGCCTCCCCAAAGGTCAAGCCGGGCGTGGACGTCTGCACGTCGATGCGGACACGGTCCTGAAAGATCGTGATCTCGTGCGCCAGGACTTCGGCTGCCGTGGTCAGATGCGCCGTCCCCATACCGGTTTCGGCGAGAGCGTCGAGCAGGCGCTGGGCGTTATTCGGTGATGCCTCGATGAGCAGGTCGAGATCGAAGGTAGCGCGAGGGACGCCGTGCAAGACCGCCGCAATCTCGCCGATGACGACGTACCTAACGTCGTGGCGCTGAAAGGATGCGAATACGTCCTTGAGCCTGTTGAGCATTCTTCACATCCGCAAGAGCCGGGTTCGCAGACAGGGCCAGGTCCGTGAAGGCGCACAAGAGATCCATGCGTTCTGCGAGCGAAAGTGACTGGAACCAGCGTGCCTTCGCCGCGAGCGTTTCGTCGTTGCGATCGTGTGAAACGCTTGAAAGCACGGGTTTTATGATATCAGAAGGCAGGCCGGCAGACAAGCACTCCCGGCAAACAACGCGCACTGAAACAGCGGGCGGGGGCAAGCCCCGCCTCTACAAAAGACCCGGCTGCTTGCCGCTGTTTCTGTGGAACGCGCCCCCCGGGCGTGCTCATCGTGGTCTCTGCCAGTTCGAAGAGGTGGCGCAGCTCCGCGATTGGAGGCTGCTCCCGGGTCAGACTCAGCTCCAGGAACTGGGTGCCGACGATGGGGTTGCGCCGGTACGGCGCGATCGGCTCGAACCCCAGCGAGCGATAGCTGGCGATGGCCTCGCGCATCCACGGCAGGGCGTTCACGCGCATGACCTCGTGGCCGGATCCACGGACGATCTCGACGACGGCCCCGACCAGCCGCCGTCCCACGCCCTTGCCGCGCCAGGTGTGGCGTACATAGAGGCGCTTCATTTCGCAGACGCCCGTCCCGAGCGGCCGCATCGCCACGCAGCCGCCCGGTTGCCCGTCGCAGAACGCGACCAGCAGCGCGCCTGCCGGCGAGACGTACTCTCCCGGCAGCTCGGCGAGCTCGCGGGCGAAATCCTGGAAAGAAAGATCAAAACCAAACGAGGACGCGCAGCACTCCTTGAAGAGAAGGCGGGCGTCGGAGACCGCCTCGGTTCCGTCGACAAAGCGGATGCCGTGAGGCACTTTGCCGGTTGCGCCGTTACCCTTGTCCGTCTCGTCCATGACAGCCTCCCGCACAGAGGGATCAGCCGCGAGTGGGCGCCGTCCCCGGCGCCCACCCGTGATCGATCCATTGTGTCGGCTCGGTGGAATCAGGGCCGGCCGGGGTTGGACTGCTTCCACTGCTCCATCGCGGTCTTCAGCTGGTTGTACTGGGTAAGCTGGGCCGGCGTGAGCACCGCGAGGACGTTCGCCTCCGTCTGGAAGCCGCTGACGACGAGCTGCTGCACCAGGGGCGTCTGCAGGGCGATGTAGGCGTTGACCGCGGTCGCGTCGAACTGCGCCGGGTTGTACGACGCCTGGAACGCCTGCTGGTTGGTCTTGAGCTGGGTGCGGGTCGGCGCGTTGGCGGTCCGCGCCGCCGACAGGATCCCCTTGATCTGGGTGACCTGGTCGCTGGACAGGCCGAGCTTCTTTGCGAGACGCAGGACGTTGCCGCCGCCCATGCCGAACGGCCCGGCTCCCATGCCGAACCCCATGCCGCCGTGCCCGTCAGGACCGGCGGCCCAGATCGCCGCAGGAACCAGTACGGCGATGATGCCCAGAGTTGCGAGGATTGCACGGCGTGTCTTCATTGTTACCTCCCGTTTCTGTGCGGCGCCTTCAGCTCGCCGCATCACCCTATATGACGCGTCGGATCGGTTAAGAGTTGGCCGCCTGAGGCAAAGGAATGCAAAGGCGAGGGTAAAGAAGACTGAAGCGGCCGCGAACAAAAACACCCGCGATGGGACAGCCGGGGGCGCGGGCCGACCTGCGGGTCCGCCGGATCCGTGGCGGGGCCGCCGCCTCCGGGTCTCGCGAGGGCCCTACGCGCGGGCAAGGATGTGGACCTCGGAGGCGACCCGGTCGGTCTCGCTCCCGGCGTAGCGGATCATCACGTGCTCGCCCGGTCTGAGGTCCGCGAAGGTCACGACGGTGTTCTGCTCCATGACCCGGCCGCCGGCCTCCAGCATGAACGAGACCTCGTCGTTCTTCCCCTTGAGTTTGACGATCTTGGCGCCCGTGTCGACCGCGGAGACCCAGCCGCGCGCGGTGCGCGAACTCTCCAGGGCTCCCGCCAGCGATGCGATGCCGACACCAAGCACCAGATGGCTCGCGAACATGGCTCCCCTGGGCATGGCATATCTCCTTATGTCCTTTCCATGCCGGGCACGCGGCGGGGCTGGGGCTGCCTGAGGTGGGCGATGACGAAACCAAGGAGGAAGAGCGTGAGCGACTGACTGAGGATGGTGACCAGGTCCGCATGCCGGAAGGCGATGCCGGAGGTCCAGTCGATGAGTGCGCGGAGCGAGCTTCGCAGGACGGTTGCGACCACCGCCGCGGTCGTCCCGAGGTTTTCAACAACAGCGCGAAGAGAATCCATACGGCACCTCCGTGGCCAGCCGACGCCCGCGAGCGCTGGGGCCATCTCGTAAGACGGACCGCGGGCGTGAAGGGTTGGCATCGGAGAGCAAAGGAATGCAAAGATCAGGGTAAAGAAACCTCAAGCGAGGCGGCGCGCAATGATCCGAATGGTGTGGGCAAGCCACGCCCCTACAAGGATTTGTCCGCGCTGTCGCTGCTGTGGAGCGCGCCCTCCGGGCGTGCTCATCGGGGTCTCTGCCTGCCCGGAGAGCGCACGCGCGGAGCGCGCGCTCCACAGAGACAAGAGGCAGGGCTTCTAGACCACGAACATCGCGATGCCCGCTGCAAACATCGCGAGCGTCGTGAGGCCCACGACCGCGCGCCCCAGCCACGAGCTCGGCTGGCCACACATCAGCGTGCGATCCGACGCGGCGTGAAGGATGCCGACCATCAGGAACGGCGCCAGGAGGCCATTGACCACCGCCGTCCAGTAGAGCGCCTTCACCGCACTGATCCCGACGAAATCCATCGCGACACCGATCGCGATCGAAACTCCGATCACGGCATAGAAGGCGCGTGCCCGCACGAACTTCTCGTCTATTCCCTGCCGCCAGTTGAACGTCTCGGCAAACGCGTACGCGGCGGAACCGGCGAGCGTCGGAATGGCAAGCAGTCCGGTCCCCACGATGCCGATCGTGTAGAGCAGCATCGCGAAGCGGCCCGCCAGCGGACGAAGGGCGGCCGCGACGTCGGCCGACGTCGCGAGGTGTGTCTGGCCGTGCGCGTGCAGCGTGCTCGCCGTCGTCACGATGATGAAGAACATCGCGATGTTCGAAAAGAGCGTGCCGAGCCCGATGTCGATCTTCCGGTCGCCGATCTGGGTCGCCGTCGCTCCCTGCCGCGCCTTGATGGTGAGCTGGCCTGCCGCCTTCTCTTCCTCGACTTCCTGCGACGCCTGCCAGAAAAAGAGGTACGGACTGATCGTCGTCCCGAGGATCGCGACGAGAGTCGCCCAGGCGTCCCGACCGTGCGGCAGGTTCGGCACGACCGTCGCTCGCAGCACCGCTCCCCAGTCGGGATGGACGTCGATGGCTGCGACCACGTAGACCGCGAGGATCAGCGCCAGCCACTTGAGCGTGTTGGCGATCGCCGCATATCTCAGCCGGATCGTCGCGATCGTGATCCCGATGCCGCACGCGAGCACCCAGACGAACGCCGGCACGCCGGTGAGCAGGTGCGCCGCGTCCGCCATCCCGCCCAGGTCGGCGCCGACATTGATGGTGTTGGCGATGAACAGCGCGCCGGCGGCGGTGGCAAGCAGCCACCGCGGGTACTTCTGCCGCAGCGCTCCGGCCAACCCTTGGCCGGTGACCAACCCGATCCTCGCGCACATCACCTGCACGGCCGCCATCAACGGCCAGAGCACCGGCGCGGTCCAGAGAAACGTGGTGCCGAATTGCGCGCCGGTGATGGAATACGTCGCGATCCCCGACGGATCGTCGTCGGCGGCGCCGGTGATGACGCCCGGCCCCAGCGCGGCCGCGATGCGGCGCAAAGTCGAGACTCTGTGCGGGGCCTTGGAGGGCGCGGGCATCCAGCGCAGTGTAGCCCCGGCCGTGAGCGACGCAGACTCCTCGCGAAGACACTTAGGAGGCCGGACTCGCAATGAAACAAAGGGTGGGGGCAAGCCCCGCCCCGTTTCCTCCCCCGCTTGCGGGGGAGGCTAGGTGGGGGTTCTGCGCGTCGCCGCCGGCGCCCTCACCCCGGCCCTCTCCCGCTCGCGGGAGAGGGTGTGAAACAGGCGGGGGCAAGCCCCGCCCCTGTGAGCATCTCGAACGTGGGTTGTTGTTGCTGCGGAGCGGCCGCCCGCCGGGACCGCGGCGACTACCCACGGCCGTCCGCAAGGGTCGTCCCTACACAAACAAAGGCGGTTCCCAAAACGGACTTTCTGCGCGCTCTTTGATGTAGGGGCGGGCCTTGCCCCGCCCTCGACCGGCAGACCGCCGGGGACCGGGACGACTATCCAGACAATCTTCATGTGCCGAGGCACGCCCCGAACCATGAAAGCGACGGATCCGACCGCAGCGCGCTGCCGGCTGTCATCCTGAGCGAGCGCAGCGAGCGAAGGATCTCCCGGGAGCGCACGGACCCGGTCGCGTGCCGGGTCGGTGAGATCCTTCGTCGGCCCGCCTGCGGCGGTCCTCCTCAGGATGAACCTGGTATGTGGTGTCAAGCGGCAAGGGCGACCTCGACTGGGGGTTTGGCGCGTTCGGCGGCATTGCGCATGACGGTGTAGATCTCGC
>JBEKAA010000054.1:0-16471 GCA_050018455.1 Thermoanaerobaculaceae bacterium
TGGGGCGCGCCCTCCGGGCGTGCCCTGGAGGGCCGTGCGAGCTCCGAGAGAGCACGCGCGGAGCGCGCGCTCCACAGAGGAAGTGGGCCCGACATGGGATTCGAGGGCGGCCGCAAGGGCCGCCCCTACACACGACGGGGCGGATCCCACACGCTTGGGCCCTACGCTGTCCAATGTAGGGGCGAGGCTTGCCCCCGCCCGTGAGGGAACTCGCGGGTGCGGCGGAAGACCGGCCGCTACACACGAGCGCACGCTCCGCGCGAGCAGGGGTTTGCCTCGTCCCTACAGGGAAGGATCCGCGCTGGCCTGATAAGATACACATATGGCACACAGCGCGAAGAGGCAGGATCGCCGGCACTGGCCCGTGCGTCGGTTCACCCTCGCGGCACAGCCTCCCGAGGACCTGAGCGGCGAGACCACGGCCGAGGAGCGGCTCGAGATGATGTGGCCGCTGGCGCTGGATGCCTGGACTCTTGCCGGGCTGCCGCTGCCCGACTACACCCGCGGCGCAGCACCGGTCCGCCTGGTGGCCGCGGCTGCAGGCTCACCGGCGGTCGAACCGTGAACGAGGACTTCCTCGATCTTCTGAGGTGCCTGCTCGAGGCGAGGGCGCGTTTCCTCGTTGTTGCGCGCACGCACTGGCGGTGCACGGGGTGCCGCGCGCGACCGGCGATCTGGACGTCTGGATCGACCGCGATGTCGCCAACGTGAAGCGCGTGTGGGCGGCGGTCCTGCGGTTCGGAGCGCCGGTCGAGGCGATGGGCATCACGCAGGGCGACCTCGAGGCGCCCGGTGTTGTCGTGCAAATCGGCTTGCCGCCGCGACGGATCGATCTCATCACGGAGATCACCGGCGTCGGCTTCGAGGAGGCGTGGGACGCGCGGACATCGCACCGCATCGGGACGCTGGAAGTACCCTTCTTGGGGCGCGAGCAGTTGGTCCGCAACAAGCGCGCCACCGGCCGCCTGAAGCACCGCGCCGACCTCGAGGCGTTGGGCGAGAAGGCCTAACCATCGCCCCACGCGGGGAGTCCGGGGGAATTCCTCGGACCTGCGTCGCTGATACCAATTTGCCATCAGTCGGAGAGCAAAGGTGTCATCCCGAGCCCTTCGACTCCGCTCAGGGCGGGCTCCGCGAGGGATCTGGGAGGGGGCTGGTAGATCCAGGCTTTCCCCCACCCAGATTCCTCGTCGCTCCGCTCCGCTCCACAGAAGCAAGAGGTCGCTTAGTCGCGCTCGCGGGGGCGGTTACCTGGCGAGCGTCTCCAGCTCCGACGAGGCGCGGTCGATGACGGCGGCGACGTTGGCGAGCACCTTGGCCGTGCGAACGATCCCTTCCTCGGCCTCGTCCCACCTCCGTTGCTCGAGCGCCTCGCGCACCATCGGGACGGTCTTGACGTCGTACCCGGTGTACAAGCCGGGCGCGTAGAGCAGGTTCTTGAACCACGGGCGCCGGGGCAGTCCCGCGGGATCGAGCATCGCGCGCTCGACGCTGAGCAGCGTCGCGTTGACGGCCTTGACGCTCTCGTTCGCGAGGATGGCGCCTCCGTTGGCGCGCGCCGCCGCGACGGTCTTGTCGTACTTCTCCGCACTACGCGTGAGCGCCTCGGCGGCGTTCTCGATCGGGGCGAAGTTGAGGTGCGGCGCAACCGCCTCGGACGGAGGCGCGAAGGTGGGCGAGCGCGGATCGGAGGTCGCGGCGAACAGCCCCTCCTCGATCTCGAGGTCGCGCTCGCGCGCCTCGTCCTGCTCGCCCTTGAGGAGCTTCTGCAGCTCGCCCACGTAGCGGTTGACGGTTTCGGCGAGGTTCGTGAAACGGAACGGGAGCAGCTCGGCGTCGGCGAGGCGCATCACCGCGGTGCCGGTGGTCTGGGCGAGCGCGCGGCCGTAGACGAACGTGGTGTCGGAGAAGTGCGTGTACCAGTAGAAGTCGTCGTAAATCGAGTGGTAGACGCCGCCCGCGTCTTCGCCGCCGAACCCGAGCGACAGGCACGGGACGCCGAGATAGTCGAGGAAGACGGTGAAGTCGGAGCCGAAGCCGAGCGCGCCGATCCGGAGATCGTCGTGCTGCCGGAGCTCCTTGCGCTCCTCGGGCGTCTTGGCGGCTTCGATCCGGTGAAGCTGGAGCCGCCTCCACACGGAAACGCCGGATTCCGGGTCGGTGATGTCGCGCGCGACGTCGTTGTAGAAGTTCTCGAGGGTGTGCGAGCCGCTCATGTCCAGGTAGCCGCGGCCGTTCGAGTCCGAGTTGAAGTAGGCGACGGCGTACTTCGACAGCTCCTCGGCATGCGTCTCGCCCCACTCGGTGGAGCCGAGCAGCCCGGGCTCCTCGCCGTCCCAGGCGCAATAGACGATCGTGCGCTTCGGCCTCCACCCCTGTTTGAGAAGCTCGCCGTAGGCGCGGGCCTCTTCGAGCAGCGCGACCTGGCCGGAGATGGGATCCTCGGCGCCGTTGACCCACGCGTCGTGGTGGTTGCCGCGGATGATCCACTGGTCGGGGTAGGCGGAGCCGAGGATCCTCGCGATGACGTCGTAGATCGGCTTGATGTCCCAGTTCGCCTTCACGACGAGGTGGACTTCGGCCGCGCCGGGGCCGATGTGGTACGGGAAGGGGAGCGCGCCCCGCCACTCCGGAGGCGCCATCGGGCCGTCGAGCGCCTTGAGCAAAGGCGCCGCGTCGCCGTAGGAGATTGGGAGCACCGGGATCTTCGTGATCACCTCCACGTCCTTCAACGGGAGGCGTTTGGCATCCTTGGTGGCGCCGACGCCCGGGGTCAGCGGGTCGCCGACGTACAGGGTGTCCATGACGCTGCCGCGCTGGACGCCTCCCTCGGGCCGCGCCGGGCCCTCGGGGAACGTCTTGGCGTCGGAGTACCCGTCGTTGCGGGGGTCGGAATAGATGAGGCACCCGATCGCGCCGTGCTCGCCGGCGACCTTTGGCTTGATGCCGCGCCAGGAGTGGCCGTAGCGCGCGATGACGATGGCGCCCTTGACCGAGACGCCCAGCCGCTGGAGCCGGTCGTAGTCCTCCGGGACGCCGTAGTTGACGTACACGAGCCGTCCGGTCACGTCACCGTCGATCGAATAGGCGTTGTAGGTCGGGAGCTGCTCGGCCCGCTGGTTGGAGGTCGGGTCAACCGCGACGGGAGGCTCCGCGAGCGTTGCGACGAACCTCGTCGGCGCGATCATCTCGACCCGGCGCTCCTTGGGCGTGGGGAACAGCACGTCGAAGGTCTCGATGTGCGCGTCGAGCCCCCACTCCTTGAACTTCGACAGGATCCACTCCGCGTTGTCCTTGTCGTACGGCGAGCCGACGTGGTGCGGGCGCGCGGAGAGCCGCTTCATGTACTCGCGCAGGTTCGCGGGGTCCGGAATCGCCCGGAACTTCGTCTCCCAACCGCGCTCGACCCGCGACGAGGAATCGGAGAACCCGGAAAGCGCCGGCTCGGTCGCCGGAGCGGCGCCGAGCACGAGCGGGGCTGCCGCCAGCAGAGCGAGAAGCCTGAGTTGTCGCATGGGACCCTCCCTCACGATACGCGAAAGGGCGTTCCCTTTCACGGATTGCGAGTGTACGGCTGCCGAGAGTGGTGTCAAGGCTTCGCGCGGCCGTCGTTCTTCATGGAGCGGCCGCCCGCCGGCCGGTCGTCCGACTCCCTCAAGCCAGCTCGCGGAGCCTGTCCAGCATTCGGATCATGCTCATGGTGTCGAGGGCGCAATAGCGGAGCAGGGCGTCGCGCAGGTGCTGCCTCTCGTCGGCGGTCATGGCATCCCTGCGGAACATGAGGCGCTCGAGCGCGAGGCTTGCCGTGGCGCCTTCCGCGACCTCGAGATCGTCGTACGGGGAGGGGGACCGTTTCAGGGCGGGGGCCAGCCGCGCCCCGGCGCGGGACAGGCAATGTTGCTGTGGGGCGCGCCCTCCGGGCGTGCCCTGGAGGGGTTGGCGAGTGTCCTCAGGAGAGCACGCGCGGAGCGCGCGCTCCACGGAGGCAACGGCCGAGACAGGCGGTACGAGGGCTGGGAGGACGGACTTCAGGCTGAAGCTGCCGTGGAAGTCGGGGTGGTAGACGTGCTCGCGGACGACGGGGAGGAGGTCGGCGAGGCGCGCCGCGATGTCGAGGAGGTCCTCGGCCAGCTCGGGCACGGAGGAGGCGAGCATCTCGATGCGCCCTCGCTCGAAGCCCGCGTTGTAGGCGACGACCGTACGGGCGCCGCGGCAGGCCGCGACGAGCGCCCGCGCCAGCTCGGGGCGCGGGTCGCCGGGGCCGTCCGCGAGCCACTCGTGGTGGGCGACGGCGCCGTCCGGGGCCAGGCGATCGCAGCTGAACTGCACCGGCACGGCCTCGTAGGGGTGGCACCCGTCCCACGCCGGGATGGCCGGCCCGACGGTCTCGAAGTCGAGAAAGGCGGTCGGCTCGTGGAAAACGCGAAGGGCGTCCCCGAGCCCGGGCTCGACGACGAGGCGACCGGTGAGGACCGCCCGGCGCTGGCGCTCCTGGACGGCACTGAGCCCGTCGGGGAGCAGGTCGGCGATGGTCCGGAACCCCTGGGCGACGAGGTCGGCGCCGCTGCCGGCCACGCGGTACAGGGTGCTGACGTGGTGCTCCGGCACGTCCCGCCAGCAGCGGCCCAGGAACGGGCAGGCGTGGGGTTTGCGGCAGTGCTCGCCGATCGGCACGTCGGGGAGACCGGCCGCGAGCATGCGCAGCTGGCCGGCGATCAGCCTCGGCAGGCCGGCCTGCAGCGCTTCGACCTCGGCGGTGACGTCCTCCCGGACGAAGAGGTCCTCGAGGTGCGGGTAGACGCACTCGCGGTTGAGGTGCATCAGCTCGGTGCGCGAGACGTCGAGGCCGTTCGAGCGCAGGACGTGGAGCTGGACGGCGAGGTCCGGGAGGTGCTCCTCCTTGACCCTGACGGACGACTTGACCTCGATGAGGTGGAAGCGGTCGCCATCGCGCTCGAGGATGTCCACCGCGGCGTAGATGTCGCCGCCGAAGAAGGTGGCCTCGTAGATGGCCGGGACCCGGCGGGAGAGCAGCTTCCGGGTCTTCGCGATCCGCGCGGCGAAGATGTCGTGGGGCAGGTCCACCAGCGCGCCGCCGGGCACGTAGCTCCGCGCGACCTCGCCCACGCGCGTGCCCTGGTCGAAGATCGCCTGCTGCGCGGCGTCGGGGACCAGCTCGGGCGCGTCGGGCTCGTGCACGCGCCACCACAGCTGCTTGTGGCACTGGAGTCCGGCCGTGAACCGGGACTTGGACAGGCGATGGGAGCCGGCCATTGGACGTTCGGCCTCCGGGCCCAGCGGCGCCCGGGTGGCGACAGGGGGAGTGTAGTCCTCCCGGGGTGGCGCGGGTGGTCCCCTGTCATTGTGAGCGTAGCGAAGCAATCTCGATGTGCCAGGCATGCGACCGGCCGCCGGGTTGGGGACGAGACTGCTTCGTTGCCTCGCTCCTCGCAATCCTCATGTGCCGTGGGCTCACCCCGAACCATGAAAGTGGCAGGCGGGAAGACGGAGTCGGCGCGGCGAGCTTCTGGGCCATGAGTTCCGATTTGCGGGCGGCCGCAAGGGCCGCCCCTACATAGAAGGACCTCTGCGGGCGGCGGCAAAGGCCGCCCCTACATAAGGGGTGGGCCGGCATTGCTGTGTAGGGGCGGGACTTGCCCCCGCTCGCTGCTGACACCGAGTTGTCACTCCGAACCCGGACGAGCAGGCCGACGGATTTTCTGAACAATGACAAGGATTCGGGGGCCGGCTCGCTCGTCCCGGCGCCGCCGCCGAGCATCTTCCAAGGCCGGGAAGAAACCCGATCGAGGCCGTGTTTAAAAGTGAGTCGCAGGATTATGTTATTGGAACAAGGCACGCGCCTCGGACCGTACGAGATCACAGCCCCCCTCGGCGAAGGCGGGATGGGCGTCGTGTACCGCGCCACGGACACGCGCCTGGAGCGCGAGGTGGCGCTGAAGTTCCTGCCGGAGGGGTTCGCGGACGACGCGGAGGGACATGCCCGGTTCGAGCGCGAGGCGAAGGTGCTGGCCTCGCTCAATCATTCCAACATCGCGGTGCTCTACGGCCTCGAGCACCTGGCTGGCCAGCACGCGCTCGTGATGGAGTTTGTCGAAGGCGATGACCTCTCCGCGCTGATCGCGCGCGGGCCGCTGCCGCTCGCCGAAGCGTTGCCGATCGCCGAGCAGATCGCCGAGGCCCTCGAGGCCGCCCACGAGCAAGGCATCGTGCACCGCGATCTCAAGCCGGCGAACGTGAAGGTGCGGCCCGACGGCACGGTGAAAGTTCTCGACTTCGGACTGGCGAAGGAGTGGGAGGAGCAGGGCGGAAGCAGTTCGGACCTGGCGCTGTCGCCCACGCTCGCGGGGCACCGCACGCAGGCGGGCCTGATCCTCGGCACCGCGGCGTACATGGCGCCCGAGCAGGCGCGCGGCAAGGCGGTCGATCGGCGGGCCGACATCTGGGCGTTCGGGGTCGTCCTGTACGAGATGCTGACCGGGGAGCTCCTGTTCCCCGGCGAGGATACGGCGGACGTGCTCGCCGCCGTGCTTCGCCAGGAAGTCGATTTGAGCGCCCTGCCTCCCGAGACGCCCGCGCGCATCCGGTGGCTCCTCACGCGTTGCCTCGATCGGGACACCAAACGCCGGCTGCGCGACATCGGCGAGGCGCGGGTGGCGATCGAAAAGGAGCTGGCCGGTTCCGAAGGGGAGAGTCTCAGGGCCGCGCCGGGCATTGCCGTCGCTCCTCAGCAACTCTCGGGCGCGCCCGTCGAGCGCCGGACGGCGATAGTCCGCGCGCGCAGGCGCTGGCGTCTGGGGCTGGCCGGAATCGCCGTCGCCGCCGCACTTGGTGTCGCCGGTCTGGGGTTTTACCGGCAAGGCGAGAAGGCGCAGCGGCGGTCGGCTGAGGGAATCACCTTTCGCCAGATGAGCTTTCGACCGCAGGCGATCTTCCAGGCCGCCTTCGCGCCGGACGGCGAGACGATCGTCTACAGCGCGGCGCCGGAGGGCAACGTCCCGGAGCTGTTCGCGATCGGCCCCGGGTTTCCCGAACCCCGCTCGCTTGGCCTGCCGAGGACCCACCTCCTGGCGATCTCCTCCAAGGGGGAGCTGGCCGTCCTCACCAACGCACGCTATGTCTGGCAGAGGCTGTTCACCGGCACTCTCGCGCGGGTCTCGCTCGGGGGCACGGCTCCCCGAGAGATCCTCGAGAACGTCCGGCAAGCCGACTGGTCGCCCGACGGCTCCGAGCTGGCTATCGTTCGCGAGGCCAACGGGAAAGACCGGCTGGAGTTTCCGATCGGCACGGTGCTCTACGAGACCGCGGGGTACCTGAGCGACCTGCGCGTCTCGCCCCGAAGCGACCGGATCGCCCTGTTCGAGCACCCGGTGAAGTTCGACGACCGCGGCGCCGTCATCGTCGTGGACCGGGCGGGAAAACGCACAATCCTCTCCGGCGACTATTCGGGGGAGCAGGGGCTTGCTTGGTCCCAGACAGGCGATGAGGTCCTCTACACCGCCAGCCCGGCAGGGGACGGTCACACCCTTTTTGGCGTCGATCTCTCCGGACACCGGCGGGTCGCCTTGAGGAGCGCCGGGGGTCTGACGCTGCACGACGTCTCCCGCGCCGGGCGCTGGCTCGTGACTCGTGACGACTTTCGTGACGAGATCTCCGTTCTGGCCCCGGGCGCGAGCGCCGAGCGCGATCTCTCGTGGCTCGATTTCTCCAACTCCCCGTTTCTTTCGGCGGATGGGCGCACGTTGCTTTTCACCGACTCGTCCTCTACCGCCGGCCCGAACTATGCGGTCTGCATCCGCCGAACCGACGGCGGTCCCGTCGTACGCCTGGGTGCGGGTCAGGCCTATGGCCTGTCGCCCGACGAAAAGTGGGCCCTGGCCGTCGTCTACACGCCGGCGCAGCTCGTCATCTACCCGACCGGTCCCGGGGAGCCACGGCGCCTCCCGCGCGGGGACCTGGAAGCCTACCAATCGGCGAGCTGGTTCCCGGATGGCAAGAGCGTTCTGGTGGTCGGCAACGAGCCCGGCAAGGCTTCACGGTGCTACGCGCAGGACGTCTCGGGTGGCCCGCCACGCCCGCTGACGCCGGAAGGAACGACGAGCGGCTACGTCTCACCGGACGGCCGGCAAGTTCTGTACTCGAAAACCGGCGGAGCCTACTTCATCCAGCGTGACGGGGAGAGGGAAGCCCGGAGCGTCCCCGGGGTGACAGCGGACGACGAAGTCATCCGATGGGGCGCGGATGGCCGCGCTCTCGACGTCTTTCGCGCTGCGAACATGCCGTTCCGGATCGAGCGCCTGGACATCACCTCCGGCCGCCGCGCGCTGGTTCGCGAGGTCGCCCCGGCCGACAGGAGGGGCGTCCTCAGGGCCATGGGGGCCACGGTGACGGACGATGAGAAGGCCTACGCGTACAGGTGTGTCCGGATGGTGTCGCAGCTCTTCGCCGTGGATGGCGCGCGGTGAGCACCGTCCTGGCGGGTGCCTGAGAGCGGCCGCAAGGGCCACCCCTACACACAACGGGACAAGTCCCTCACGCTTGCGCCCTACGCCATCCAGTGTAGGGGCGGGCGGGGCTTGCCCCCGCCCGCTGGTGCCGCCGAACTGACATTGCGAGTCAGGCCATGCAGGCCAAGGGACTTTCTGAACAATCCTCATGAGCCGCGGGCTCACCCTGGACGATGAAAGTCGGGAACCGGGGGTTGCAGGCCGCGTCGTCCGGGGGACTTTCTAAGCAATGACAGTGGTGGGGGCTGCTGTTCCCTCGTGTCACACCTCTCACGTATGACACCCTGGCGGGTGGAAACGACGCCTGTGTGGACGAGTGGTAAACCATTGGTGCTCGAAAGATTGCCCAACATGGTACGGAGCTTGCGTCAGGGTTGTCTGGAGGTGATGTGTCCCCTATGGATGCTCACGGGTCGTCAAACCAGGAGAGGGTCATGACGGAGCGGCGGTCCGTGCCGAGGGTCGAGCCGAAACAGCAGCTGAACGCGAAGGTCCTGATGGTTCAGCAGGCGCGGATCCTCGACATCTCCTCCCGCGGAGCGCAGATCGAGGTGGCCACCAGCCTGCCGCCGCAGGGGCGGTGCGATCTGCGAATCCAGTTCAGCGAGGGCGAGTTCGCCGCTCACGCCACGGTCCGGCGCTGCCAGGCATCCGGTTTCGGCGTCGATGACACGGCTCAGCGCGTCGTGTTGTATCGGGCCGGCCTCGAATTCGACGAGATAGACCCTGAGTCGCTCGCCTGGCTGTCGTCCAACGTCCTCTTCCAAGCCGGAAACTGATCCGGCCGTGACGAGAGGGCGGAGGCAAGCCCCTCAGCTACACCTGTACTCGAGGGTCAAGGTAGGGGCGGCCCTTGCGGCCGGCCGCTCCATCCTGGCCGGCACCGGCTTTGCCTCTGTGGAGCGCTCGCTCCGCGCGTGCTCCCTCCCGGGAGGTCCCAGGAAGACTCGAGCACTCCCGGAGTGATGCTCCACAGGAGAGCCCAATCCTCCAAGATCGAAACGCTGCGCGCACCTCGATCGCAATATCGCTGGATGACGAGCGCCGCTCGAACATCGACGCGGCGCCAGCGGCAGGTGACGCGAAGTGTATTTTCTTGATTTTTCAGAACTTTGGTGTATACTCCAATTCTCAGCCGGGCATCGCGCCATCGGGCGCATCGCCGGCCTCGCCTCCGAGCGGCAACTTCCGCGGGTCCGAGGTGGGATTCGCAGTGCGGAAGATGACCGGTCCGGAAAGTTCGGGACCAACAGGAGGCACACATGGCTTCAAAGCTCTACGTCGGCGGTCTTAACTTCACCACAACTTCAGACAACCTGCGCACACACTTCGCCCAGTGCGGGACGGTCGTGTCCGCCGCGGTGGTGACCGAGCGCGACAGCGCGCAGTCGCGCGGCTTCGGCTTCGTCGAGATGTCCTCGGACGCCGAGGCCGAGGGGGCCATCGCCAAGCTCAACCAGCAGCCCCTCGACGGCAAGGCGCTCACGGTCAACGTCGCGAAGTCGCGGCTCGAGAAGTCCGGACCCAGGAACTGACCTCAGTCCGTACAGCAAGCGACCAGAAACCACGTTAGCGAGCCCGGGGTCCCGCCCAATGCGGGATCCCGGGTTTTTTGTTTGCCTGGGTGGCGTCGGCAGGTGTTGCTGTCAAGTGCGCTCCGCGCGAGGTCATGCGAGGCGAAACCGGGATGACAGAAGGGCGGGGGCAAGCCCTGCCCCTACGTCAGGATCATGATGTTCGAGAATGGGCGGGCGAGGGTGCCCGCCCCACGACCGGATTCGTATCGTAGGGGTGGCCCTTGCGGCCGCCCTCGCCTCTTTGGAGGGCATGCTCCACAAAAAGCGTCTGTCAATCGATGCATGCGGCCGCTACGAGCTGCGAGCGGTCAGTTGGCGGCCGCCCCCTACGCCGTCGCCGCGCGGAAGCCGACCATCCGGCGAGACGCCTCGTCGTACAGTCGGAAGCGTAGAGTGCGCAGGCTCGAGAGCAGCGTGAGGCGGTCCACCCTCTGGAAGAGCGGCTGCTCGCGGAACGCCTTCGGGAGGTGGTAGTTGGGGATTCGCGGGGAGAGGTGGTGGATGTGGTGGAAGCCGATGTTGCCGGCGAACCACTGCAGCACGCGCGGCAGGGCGTAGAGCGAGCTGCCCTCCATCGCCACGGCCAGGTAATCGCGCCTGTCGTGCCGCTCCCAGTACACCCTCTCGAACTGGTGCTGGACGTAGAACAACCAGATGCCGCCCGCGCCCGCGACCGCCATCAGGGGCAGCTCCACGAGTAGCGTGGCCTTCACGCCGATGGTCGCGAAGAGCAGTCCGACGATGACGGCGAGCGCCAGGTCGGTCACGAGGACGCTCATCTTCTCGCGCGTGCCGCTGCCCCGATGCGGCAGCCGCTGTTTGAGGAGGAACAGGTACATCGGGGCGACGCCGAGGAGCACGAACGGGTTGCGGTACAAATGGTAGCCGAGCCGCTGCCAGAACGAGGCCTGCTTGTACTCGTTCACGGTCATCGTCCACACATCGCCGGTTCCGCGCCGGTCGAGGTCGCCGGCAGTGGCGTGGTGCTGGGCGTGCTCCGCTCGCCAGTCGTAGTAGGGGGTGAACGTCAGGATGCCGGTGATCGTGCCCACCACGTCGTTGGCGGCCCGTGACTTGAAGAAGGAACCGTGGCCGCAGTCGTGGAAGATGATGAAGACCCGCACCATGAAGCCTGCGGCCAGGACGATGACGGGCAGCGAGAGCCAGTAGGATACGGCGAGCAGGCGGTAGGCGAGGTACCACAGGGCCAGGTAGGGGCCGATGCTGTCGATCATCTGCCAGACGCTGCGTTTGACGTCCGGCCTCTGATAGGCGGCTACTATCGCCTTCCAGTTCTGCTTCATTTCGTTGAGGGCTTCAGCCGACGAACCGAGGACTGACTCTGACATACGGGCGCTCTCCAAAAAGCAAATCCGTGACCTTAAGATCCGCCGCGGATTGTTTTCGTGTTGCCAGTGTACTCCTTCTTCCGCCGCCGTCCCCGGATGGACCGGCGGAACTCCGGACGGCACGGGCAGCATCGCTTCCGGCGCGCCCCAACCGCCGCCATGAATTCCAACCGGAGATATGGGCCCGCGGATTCCCCCTTGCTGTCCGTGTCTTCATGGATGTGCCGGGACTGGCCCACATGGTGTCAGTCTCCAGAGACTCCCTCGGCCTGCGCGGCCGGGCTCGCAAAGACAAATCGGCGGCAACAGCGAGCGGGGCAAGCCCCGCCCCTACACCATGAAGTCGCAGGGTCGCAATGTAGGGGCGGCCCTTGCGGCCGCCCGCGAGTGGGCGAAAGCGACACACAAGGCGGCGGGCGGGGGCACGCCCCGCCCCTACAACGACAATCGGTTCCGGGTCAGACGGCCCTTGCGGCCGCCCTCGCGACTGTGGAGAACGCGCGCGTGCTCATTCCGAGCGCGCAGAAACCACGACGAGCACGCCCGGAGGGCGCGCTCCACACAAACGTCCTCCTGAGGAGGGGCGCCGGAGGCGCCACGACGAAGGATCTCCCCGGACCCGGGACGGCTTCCATTCCCGCATTCTGCTGGGGAGATTCTTCGGCCGTTGCACGGCCTCAGAATGACAACGTAGGGACCGGCCGCTACATCGCCGGCTTCACGGTCTTCTCCTCGGGAGGACGGAGGATCAGCTCGCGTCCCGCTGGCGAGAGCCACGCCGTCAGGAGGGCCCGAACCTGCGCGGCCTCCGTCGCCTGGACGATCGGGAGGCGCAACTCGATGCGGCGCGTGAGCCGGAGGCGGCCGTCCGGCAAAACCTGGACTTCCGTGGCCACCGTTCCGGTGTCGTTGCTCACCTTGGCGGTCGTCGGGAACGCAGCCACCGTCCATCCCTTCGGGAGCGCCAGGACCGTCTCCAGGGTCTGGCCGCACGGCGCCGGGAGGGCAACCGGCGACACCCGCCCCGATGCCGGCGGCGGCGGGAGCTTGGTCTCGACGCCGCCCGGGAAGTCGGGCAGCGTCCAGCGCACGAGGCCGAGGGTGTTTTTTGCCGGCAGTTTCCCTTCGATGTCCGCGACGAGAGACACACCGTCCCGCCGCAGTTCGGTGACCCGGACGTTCGTGACCTTGCCGTCGGGCAGCAGGGCCGCGAGTTCGCGGGCGAAATTCGCGGGATCGCGCACGAGCGCGGCGTGGGGGGTGAGTCCGTCGGTCGCGCTGAACGCGATCGTCCCTTTCAGGGATCCGTCGGGCGCAACGTCGAGCGCGAGGTTCGCCCCCCGGGTGTTTGCACGCTTCCAAGCGATGGTCCCCGGCGACGCGTCGAGGGCGCGGATCGCGAGGACGCTCCTCATGCTCGTCGTCGCTTCGAGGGGCCCGCCCTCGAGGGGCTTGGCGGGGTCGTAGAAGCGGGCGCCGTCGCCGCCCCATGGCACCATCACGAGCACCCTGTCGAGGCCCACCATGGCGGGGCACTTCTCGACATCTCGCTCGTCGTTGCCGGCGACCGCGGCGCTCGCGGTGGAGAACCCCACCGCGTGCAGCGCTGCGGCCTGCAGCCCGGCCAGCTCGAGCGGGGTCGCGACCGCGGCGCGCCAGACCTCGGCGAGCGGCCGTGGCCGCCAGTTCTGCTGCGACGGGGTGATCGGCGCGACGGCGACGGCCTGCGCGACGGCATCGAGGACTGCGAGCGCGCGTCCCTCGTCGCCGGGGTTCTTGGCGTCGACCTGCCGCGCCAGCGCGACCAGCCCCTCGGGATCCTCGCCCACGTTGCCGGCCCGGCGGGTGAAGTCGTCGGCAAGCGCTTCGCGGCCGGGGCACGTGCTGGCGATGATGGACGGCGGCTCCGGGGGAGCGCCGGGCTCCGGCGGGAAACCCGGAACGTTGTCGAACGTCCAGCGCCAGACGTCGCGGCCGGCCGCGCGCTCCCGATGCGGCTCGCCCTGGATCCAGCCGGTGGCCTGCCACCGCAGCGGCGTTCCGGCGGGGATGTCCACCTCGATTGCGCGCGCTCGGACGGGCGGCTCGAAGGCGGTCGCCTCGGCAAGCTCGAGCCACGGCGCGGCCGTGGCCGCGCGCGTGACCCGCCACGCCTCCTCGATCACCGCGCCGGGTTCGAGGGCGGTGTGGACGATGACCTTGCGGCGGAGGCCGGTCCACAGCGGGTCGCGCTCCGCGCCCGCCGGCTGGTCGTCGACCACCGCGTTGCCGGGGGCCTCGACGACCTGGCCGGACGGGAGCACGGTACGGTTGGCCAACACCTCGAACGTGTCCACGGCCGGGTCGTACCCGACCTTGGTCTCGCCCCACTTGCGGTTGATGGCGAGGTAGGAGTTCACCTGGAGCCGCGAGCGGCGCTCGTGCACGACGGCGCCGTCGGCGCGCAGCGAGTAACGATCGGCGAGGGAGAGGTACTCGGCATCCGGGCCCGGCACGGCGACAAAGGCCTTGGGTTGGGCGGTTGGCACGGACGGGGAGGTCGCGGTCGTCGTGGGCGGCGCGGCCGCGAGCGCAGACGTCGCGATAAGACCTGCCAGCAGCATCGAGGTCAGGGCTGCGTTCCTCGGCGAGATTCGGGGGAGCATCACGCACGCTCCTTTCCGCGCTGGGCGGCGGTGACTACGATGGGCGTCTCGGACAGGGTGCGGAACGCCTCCAGGGCGGCTCGCAGCGCCGGCCAGTCCTGGGGAGCGAAGATGCGCTCCGTGAGGGCCAGCGTCTCCTCGACCACGAGGTCGCCGCCGACATGCCGCCAAGACGCTCTGAAGGTTCCGCTACCGTCGAGCTTCACCGGGTCCGGGAGCCCCTTGACGGTCGTGCCCGGCGGCAGGGTGAGATGTTCGGTGAGCGTGACGAGCTTCGAGCAGCCGATGCGCACCGGGTACCGCCGCTCGGCCGGCTTGGTGGAGAGCGCGATCTCCTCGGCGTGGGTCGCCTGCCCCACGGGGTGGCGGGCCGCGAGCGGCGTCAGCAGCAGCGAGCCGTCGTCCAGCGTGCGCGCGTACGCGGCGATCCTGAACGTGACCTCCATCGCGAACGGGGTCCGCAGGTCGTCGGGGTCGCTCCGCGTGACTGAAGCGAGCTCGGCGCGCGGGTCGGCCGCGGTCAGCATCGCCTCGTCCACCGCGGGCCAGTCGCTGCGGAGCCGGCCGCGGTAGAGCCGCCGCAGCCCGGCGTCGGACTGCCCGTCGGCGGTCACCTTCATCACCCCGGTGAGCGTCCCGTCCGGCGCCAGCGTCGATCGAATGCTCACGTCGAGAGGGTGGCTCTCGGGAGCGGAGATCGGCGTGGTCAGCAGGTCCGCGCCTTCCGGCAGACCCATGAGGACCTCCTGCTGCTGCTCGCGGGATGACCACATCTCGCGCGCACCCGGGATCCAGGTCGGGTCGAGCAGGACCGTGGTCTTGTCGGGCTTCCGCCAGACGGTGACGCAGTGGTTGAACTGGTCGGCGGCGATGCGCTCGATGCGCTCGCCGGCCATGGTCATCGCGGGGTACGACTCGAAGCCGGCGGCGCGCAGCAGCGCCACCAGGATTCCGGCCTTGTCCTTGCAGACGCCGCCGCGGTCGCGCAGCGTCATGGTGGCGGGGTGGAGCGTGTACCCCTCGCCGGTGCCCATGTGCAGGCCGACGTACCGGATGTTCTCGGCGGCCCAGTGGTTGAGCGCGGCGACCTTGTCCTCATCCCTGGTGAGGCCGGCGGTGATCTCGTCGGCGAGCTTCTTCAGCTCCGGCGTGACCTCGAAGCAGCTCGCCTTCTCCTGGACGTCGTGGAACCACACCGACTTCGCCTTCCAGTCGGCGGCGGTGGTGAGAATGAGTTTGGGAGCGACGTCGGAGAGGGCGACCATGCCCGGCTCCTTCTCCAACGGCTTGAAGGAGCGCATCGTGACGGTCACGACACGGCGGCCCTCCACGAGGCGGTCGGACACCGCGGCGGTGCCGTCGTAGATCTGGTACTGGAGGTTCTTGTCGGTCGGAACGCTCACGCGGTAGCTCTGCTCGACGACCGGCCGTGCGGACCAGAACGGCACGATGTCGTAGAACTGCCCCTTCATCGGGGGCACGAAGCGCGACTCGTCCGGAACCTGATCGGCGTCGAGGAGAAGCGCGTAGGTGAAGCCGACCCGTCGGGTGACGAGCTCGACGGCATCCCCGGGGTCGAGCCTGCCGGCCGGCACCGCCTTGTGTCGCGAGTTCCAGTAGATCAGGTTCTGCGGTTCGGGGGCGTCCACGACGGCCTTGGGGTCCAGCTCGCGGACGGTGCCGTCCGCCCTCAGGACGCGGCACCGCAGGACCTGCACGTCGGCGGACATCGGGTCGTACGGGAGCAGCTCCACCGCGAGATCCCGGGCGCCGGCCGGCGTGAGCGCCTTCTTGAGCGTGTGCTGCACCGTGCGCGACAGGCCCGACGCCTCCACTTCGACGTCTCTCCGGTCGAAGACGACGACCGCGTCCGCGCCCGGAAAGGAGGTCGCGTCGCCCGCGCGCTCGCACGCCGTCCGAAGCTCGGCGACGCTCGCGTCCCATCCCTGAGCCGAGGCGTCGATGACAGGGCAGACGAGCAGAAAGCCCAGAAGCAGGAACACCGCTGGAAGATCACGCCGCATGAGCGCCTCCGCCGTCATGATACGTCGTGTCCGCGCGGGGGTTGCCGCCGGCACGCGAGTGAGGACCGTTTGTGTTCCCGGTGACCCTGGCCGGAACCGCTTTGGGTCTTCGTAGGGGCAGGCGGGGCTTGCCCCGCCCTTGATGCACGCGCGTGCTCCCCAGTGGCAAGGATTCGCGTTCTTGCATGGGGGTGGCCCTGCGGCCGCCCCGCCTCTGGGGCGAACCTTGGTGTCATTGCTTAGAAAGTCCGTCGGCCTACTCGTCCGGGTTCGGAGTGACAACTCGGTGTCAGCAGCGGGCGGGGGCAAGCCCCGCCCCTACACAGCAATGCCGGCCCACCCCTTATGTAG
>JBEKAA010000055.1:0-15275 GCA_050018455.1 Thermoanaerobaculaceae bacterium
GAGGTGGAGCTGATCACGCCGATCGCGATGGAGAAGGGGTTGCGGTTCGCGATTCGTGAGGGCGGACGCACCGTCGGCGCCGGCACCATCAGCGAAGTCATCGAGTAGGAGTGGCCATGCGGGACAACATCCAACTGGCGTGTGGTGAGTGCAAGCGGCGCACCTACACCGCGAGCCGCAACAAGAAGAAGCAGACCGAGCGGCTCGAGGTGAAGAAGTACTGCAAGTTCTGCCGCCGGCACACGCTGCATAAGGAAGTTAAGTAGCTTGACTCCGGTGCAGGCCAGTAGCTCAATTGGTAGAGTCCCGGTCTCCAAAACCGGTGGTTGGGGGTTCGAGTCCCTCCTGGCCTGCCAGGTACTCCCAGCGCCAGGGAGGCGCGCCCGATGAACGTGTGGCAGAGGCTCCAGACGTTTCTCCGCGAGGTGGTCGTCGAGACCAAGAAGGTCACGTGGCCGGCTCGCGACGAAGTCGTGGCAACCACCGTCGTGGTGATCGCCGCGTCGTTCATATTCGGAATTTTCCTGTACGTCTGCGATCTGGCGTTTTCCCAGCTCGTGACTTGGTTGATCAAGTTCCTCTCGTAACGGGGGATGTGACGAATGCCGAAGCAGTGGTACATCATCCACACCTACTCGGGATTCGAGGAGCGCGTCAAGAAGACGCTCGAGCAGCGCATCGACGCCCTCGCAATGCAGGACTTCTTCGGGGAGGTCCGGATCCCAACGGAGACCGTTGTGGAGATGCGCGGCGGCAAGCGGCGCGAGGTCCAGCGCAAGTTTTTCCCCGGCTACGTGCTGGTGCAGATCGACCTGGCCGGCGAGAAGGGGGACGAGGCCTGGCACCTGGTCCGCAACACCCCCAAGGTGACGGGTTTCGTGGGGTCCGGCAAGAAGCCGACGCCCCTCACCGAGGACGAGGTCAACCAGATCCTGCACCAGGTGACGGTGGCCAAGGAGAAGCCGAGACCGAAGCACGTCTTCGAGAAGGGCGAGCAGGTGCGGATCACCGACGGGCCCTTCTCCAACTTCACCGGCGTCGTGGAGGAGGTCAACCTGGACCGCTCCACGCTCAAGGTGATGGTGACGATCTTCGGGCGCTCCACCCCGGTCGAGCTCGAGTTCAGCCAGGTTCAGAAGACCGCGTGAGGTAGTCAATGGCGAAGAAGATCACTGGTTACGTGAAGCTGCAGATTCCGGCAGGTCAGGCTACCCCGGCGCCGCCGGTAGGTCCGGCGCTCGGCCAGCACGGCCTGAACATCATGGATTTCTGCAAGGCTTTCAACGCGAAGACGCAGAAGCTCGCTGGAACAATCATCCCGGTGGTGATCACGGTCTACTCCGACCGCACGTACACGTTCATCACCAAGACCCCGCCCGCCTCGTTCCTCTTGCGGCAGGCGGCGGCGGTCGAGAAGGGTTCCGGCGAGCCCAACCGCAACAAGGTCGGGAAAGTCACACGGGCGCAGGTCGAGGCGATCGCCAAGACCAAGCTGCCCGACCTCAACACCACCTCGCTCGAGGCTGCGATCCGGATCGTCGAAGGAACGGCGCGCAGCATGGGCATCGAGGTGGTGGCTTAAGGGGGTAGGGCATGGCCCATTCGAAGAAATACCTGGCGGCTAAGGCCAAGGTGGAGCAGCGGCGCTATGAGCTCCGCGAAGCAGTCGAGCTGGTGCGCGACATGCACTACGCCAAGTTCGACGAAACCGTGGAGGTCGCGCTTCGCCTAGGAGTGGACCCGCGCCACGCAGACCAGATGGTGCGCGGCACCGTCGTGCTGCCGCACGGCACGGGCAAGAGCAAGAAGGTCCTCGTGGTCGCGGCCGGCGATCAGGCCAAGGAGGCGCAGGAAGCCGGCGCCGACTTCGTCATGGGAGAGGAAGCGATCGAGAAGATCCAGGGCGGTTGGCTCGACTTCGACGCGATCGTTGCGACTCCCGACATGATGCGCGGCCTCTCCAGGCTTGGAAAGATCCTGGGCCCGCGCGGCCTGATGCCGAACCCCAAGACCGGCACGGTCACGGCCGAGGTCGCCAAGGCGGTGCGCGAGATCAAGGCGGGTAAGGTCGAGTTCCGGGTGGACAAGACGGCCATCATCCACGCTCCGGTCGGCAAGACGTCCTTCAGCGCCGACGCCCTCGAGGAGAACGCTCGCTCGCTGATCACTGCGATCCTGCGCGCGAAGCCCTCGAGCGCGAAGGGCAAGTACGTGCAGTCGGCCTTCATGAGTTCCACGATGGGCCCCGGTGTGGCGCTGGACCTCGCGCCGCTGGAAGCGAAGTAGAGGGGGTACGCCATGTTGACGCGGGCACAGAAGCAAGAGCACATCGACGCCCTCAGGACCACTCTGTCGCCGGCGCAGGGGCTCTTCGTCATGGATTTCACCGGCCTCACCGTCGGCGAGGTGACGGAGCTGCGGCGCAAGGTCAAGGAGGCGAACGGCAACTACCGGGTGGTCAGGAACACCCTCGCCAAGCTCGCGGTCGCCGAGACCCAGCACAAGGCGCTGCAGCAGCTCCTCGCGGGGCCGGCGGCGGTCGCGTACACGAGCCAGGACGCTGTGATGCTGGCCAAAGCGCTTGCCGACTTTGCCAAGGCTCACGACAAGCTCAAGTTCCGGGGCGGTCTCGTTGAGGGGCAGCTCTTGGATGCGCAGCAGGCCAAACAGGTGGCGTCGCTCCCGTCCAAGCAGGAGCTGGTGGCCAGGTTGTTGTTCCTGCTGCAGTCGCCGATGCGCAGGCTGGTCACCGTGCTCTCCGCCCCAGTCAGGGGCCTGGCGGTGAGCCTGCATCAGATCGCTGAGAACAAGGAACGCCAAGCTTAGGCGTGCGAGAAAAGCAAAGGAGAATCGAGATGGCGCAGATTCAAGAGTTCGTGGAGCAGATCAAGGGGATGACGGTGCTCGAGCTGAACGATCTCGTCAAAGCCTTGGAGAACGAATTCGGCGTGTCGGCTGCCGCGGCTGCGATGCCGATGGCGGCCGCAGGCACTCCGGCTGCCGGCGCTGCCGAGCAGGCCGAAGAGAAGACCGAGTTCGATGTCATCCTCGAGGACGCCGGTGACAAGAAGATCAACGTCATCAAGGTCGTGCGCGAGGTGACTTCGCTCGGCCTGAAGGAAGCCAAGGACCTGGTCGAGGCCGCTCCCACCAAGGTGAAGGAGGGCGTGTCCAAGCAGGAAGCCGAGGAGATCAGGAAGAAGTTCTCGGACGCCGGCGCCAAGGTCAAGGTTTCCTAGGACGCTGCAACCGGGAGCTGATTCGACGGAGGCTGGTGCAGCAAACTCGTACGGAGCCGGGTGGGGGATGCCCCCACCGTCGGCGACGGGTCGCACCCGGGTTTGATTCTAGCAACCCGGGAAGGGGGGCATATCGCCCCCCGTGCGGCGTTTCTCCGGTGTGGGACAGACGTGTCGCACCGGAGAAGATTCTCGCGCCGCGGGGCGCGGGGGATTACGCGGGCGGGCAACGATGCATAACGTGAAAAAGGAGTTAGGGCCCATGAGTCTGACCCAGATGGTCGAGACGGGCGAGCGGATGAATTTCTCCAAGATCCGCACCACGATCCCGCTGCCAAACCTGATCGCAGTTCAGCGTTCGAGCTATGAACAGTTCCTGCAGATGGACCTGCTCCCCGAGGAGCGGGACCTACGAGGCCTGCAGGCGGTTTTTTCGAGCGTTTTCCCGTTTTCCGACTTTCGCTCCTCCTGCGAGCTACACTTCGTCCGTTTCGAGCTCGGGACGTGGGAGTGCAAGTGCGGGCGCCTCAAGGGGCTCGACCAGCTGCGAATCGCGTGCGAGCACTGCGGCGCGCGGATCAAGGCGGCCGAGCCGCACGAAAGCACCGTCGTGTGCCCGGCGTGCGGCCAGGGGACTGCGAATGCGGTGCCGCACTGCCCGACGTGCGGCAACCCCGTCGGCCTGCGCCTCACGTACAGCGAGACCGACTGCCGCGAGCGAGGGCTGACCTACGCCGTTCCGCTCAAGGTCACTTTCCGCCTCGTGCTGTTCGATGAAGGGACCGGCGAGAACCGGCCGATCCGGGACGTCAAGGAAGAGGAGCTCTACTTCGGGGAGCTCCCGCTCATGACCGAAACCGGCACCTTCATCATCAACGGGACCGAGAGGGTGATCGTGTCCCAGCTGCACCGGTCGCCGGGAGTCTCGTTCACTCGCGAGACCCCGACCTCGCTGCTCGCCAAGGTGGTTCCGTACCGTGGCTCCTGGATCGAGTTCGAGTTCGACAAGAAGCAGGTTCTCTACGTGAGGATCGACCGCAAGCGGCGGTTCCCGGGGACCGTTTTCCTCCGGGCGCTCGGGCTCGAGTCCAACGCCCAGCTGCTGGAAGTCTTCTACCACCTGTTCCCCGCCAAGTTGAAGGACGACATCGTCACGCTCACGATCGACCGCAGCGTGGTCGAGGTCGACGAGGAGCGCGCCGCGGCGCAGGTCGGACGCCGGTCGGCGGCTCCCGATCTTTTCGCCGGGCTCAAACTCGACGCGGCGATGCGCAAGGCGCTGAAGGAGAGCGACAAGGTCCGGCGGGACGTCAAGGCGGAGGAACTCGTCGACGCGGTGCTCGGCGAGGATGTCGTCGACTCTGCGACGGGAGAGGTCGTGGCCGAGGCAGGGACCGCGGTCTCGCCCGAGCTCATCGCGCGCGCCCTCGAGCTCGGAAAGAAGGAGCTGCTGCTCGCGTTTCCCGGCTGGGACATCGTCGGCGAAATCCTCACCAAGACCATCGAGAAGGACTCGATCCGGGCGAAGCTCGACGCGATCATGGAGGTCTACCGACGGCTCCGGCCCGGTGACCCCCCGACGGAGGACTCCGCGACCACGCTGTTCGACGGACTCTTCTTCGACGAGCGCAAGTACGACCTGTCCGAGGTCGGCCGCTTCAAGTTCAACGTGAAGCTCGGCCTGAAGAAGAACCTCAAGCAGCGCGTGATGGACCAGGAAGACTTCATCGCGGTGGTCCGCTACCTCTTGAAGCTCTCGCGCGGCATCGGGCGTCTCGATGACATCGACTCGCTCGCCAACCGGCGCGTGCGCGCAGTCGGCGAGCTCCTCGAGAACCAGTTCCGTGTCGGGCTCGTCCGCATGGAGCGCGCGATCAAGGAGCGGATGACGATCCACCAGGACATCGAGAACGCGATGCCGCGGGACCTGATCAACGCGAAACCGGTGATCGCGGCCGTGAAAGAGTTCTTCGGGTCATCGCAGCTCTCGCAGTTCATGGACCAGACCAACCCGCTCGCCGAGGTCACGCACAAGCGGAGGCTCTCGGCGCTCGGGCCGGGCGGTCTCTCCCGCGAGCGCGCCGGCTTCGAGGTGCGCGACGTGCACTCCACGCACTACGGCCGCATCTGTCCGATCGAGACCCCCGAAGGGCCGAACATCGGATTGATCTCGTCGCTGTCCTGCTACGCGCGCATCAACGACTTCGGCTTCATCGAGTCGCCCTACAAGAAGGTCGAGAAGGGCCGCGTGCACGAGCACGTGCGGGTCTCGGAGCGCGGGGACTCCGAGTTCGAACTCGGTCAGGTTGCCAGGCTCGAGGAAGTCGAGAGCGCCAACAAGAAGCTCGTCGGCAAGGGCACGCGCCCGGCGCGCTGGGAGCCGCACGCCTTTTACCTGTCGGCGTGGGACGAGGAGACGCTCAACATCGCCCAGGCCAACGCGGCGGTCGACGCCAAGGGCCACTTGCAGTCAGAGAAGGTGATCGCCCGGTCGGCCGGCGAGTTCGTCCTCATAGACCGCGACAAGATCGACTACATCGATGTCTCCCCGAAACAGGTCGTCTCGGTGGCCGCGGCGCTCGTACCGTTCCTCGAGCACGACGATGCCAACCGCGCCCTGATGGGGTCCAACATGCAGCGTCAGGCCGTTCCGCTGCTGCGCTCCGAGGCGCCACTGGTGGGGACCGGGCTGGAACCGGTCGTGGCGCGGGACTCCGGATCGGTCATCGTGTGCCGTCGTTCCGGCGTGGTCGACACGGTGGATGCCCGCCGGATCATCGTGCGCGTCGAGGCGGAGGATCCCGAGACCGGTCGGCCTCGCGACTTCGGTGCGGATATCTACCAGCTCACCAAGTTCCGCCGGTCCAACCAGAACACGTGCGTCAACCAGAAGCCCATCGTGCGGCCCGGCCAGCGGGTGGTGAAGGGGCAGGTTCTCGCCGACGGGCCGAACACCGACAGGGGCGAGCTGGCGCTCGGCCGCAACGTCCTCGTCGCGTTCATGCCATGGCGCGGCTACAACTTCGAGGACGCCATCGTGGTCTCCGAGAAGCTCGTCAAGGAGGACTACTTCACCTCGGTTCACATCGAGGAGCTCGAGATCGCGGCGCGAGACACGAAGCTCGGCCCCGAGGAGATCACCCGCGACATACCGAACGTTTCCGAAGGCGCTCTCAAGGACCTCGACGACGCAGGTATCGTGCGTGTCGGGGCCCACGTCCACCCGGGCAGCATCCTGGTCGGCAAGGTCACGCCCAAGGGCGAGACGCAGCTCACACCCGAGGAGAAGCTGCTGCGCGCCATCTTCGGCGAGAAGGCCGGCGACGTTCGCGATGCCTCGCTGAAGTGCCCGCCCGGCATCTCCGGCGTCGTGGTTGACGTGAAGATCTTCGCCCGCCGCGGCACCGAGAAGGACGTCCGCGCCCAGGCGATCGAGGAAGAAGAGATCGGCCGCATCCGCAAGAACTCCGAGGACGAGCGGCGCATCATCCTGGAAGAGCGCAACAAGAAGCTCGGCGAGCTCCTCGACGGCGCAAAGGTCACGGCTGAAGTAAGGTCGGCCCGCACCGGGGACGTGCTCGCCAAGAAGAACGGCAAGCTCGGAGCAGGGGCCGTTACCGAGCTGACCCGGGCCGAACTCCTGGCCCTCCCGCTCTCCGACTCGACCGTACGCGAGCGCGTCCGATTGCTCGTCAATCAGGCGGAGTCGCAGATCGAGGTCCTCGAGAAGCTCAACGACGAGCGCATCAAGCTGCTCACCGCCGGCGACGAGCTGCCTCCGGGCGTGATCAAGCAGGTCAAGGCCTACGTCGCCATGAAGCGCAAGCTGCAGGTCGGCGACAAGATGGCCGGCCGGCACGGCAACAAGGGCGTGATCTCGGTCGTTCTCCCGGACGAGGACATGCCGTTCCTCCAGGATGGGACGGCGGTCGAGGTCGTTCTGAACCCGCTCGGCGTGCCGAGCCGTATGAACGTGGGCCAAATCCTCGAGACGCACCTCGGCTGGGCCGGCAAGGCGCTCGGCCTTCGGTTCGCGACGCCGGTGTTCGACGGCGCGAGCGAGGAGGAGATCAGGAAACTGCTCACGCGCGCCGGCATCCCGCAAGACGGCAAGACCGTGCTACGGGACGGCGTGACCGGCGACGGATTCGAGCAGCGTGTGACCGTGGGCTACATCTACATGCTGAAGCTGTCCCACCTGGTGGACGACAAGATCCACGCCCGCTCGATCGGGCCGTACTCACTGATCACGCAACAGCCTCTCGGCGGCAAGGCCCAGTTCGGCGGCCAGCGCCTGGGCGAGATGGAGGTTTGGGCGCTCGAAGCGTACGGCGCCGCCTACACGCTGCAGGAGCTTCTGACCGTCAAGTCCGACGACGTCGAAGGCCGGTCGCGGGTGTATGAGGCGATCGTCAAGGGCAAGGTGCCCGAGCAGCCTGGCCTTCCCGAGTCTTTCAACGTCCTCGTGCGTGAGCTCCAGAGCCTCGGGCTCGACGTGGAGCTCGTCAAGCACGAGGGAGAGTAAGGGGGCTGGAATGAGCAGCATGCCGAGCGAACCCCGCACCGATTCCCGGCCGTTCTTCACGAAGCCGAAGGCAATCAACGACTTCGACGCAATCCGGGTATCCCTTGCCTCGCCCGAGAAGATCCGCTCGTGGTCCCACGGCGAGGTCACCAAGCCGGAGACGATCAACTACCGCACGTTCAAACCCGAGCGTGACGGCTTGTTCTGCGCTCGGATCTTCGGACCGGTCACCGACTGGGAGTGCTTGTGCGGCAAGTACAAGCGGATGAAGCACCGCGGCGTGGTGTGCGACAAGTGCGGCGTCGAGGTCACCCGCTCCAAAGTCCGGCGCGAGCGCATGGGCCACATCGAGCTGGCGGCCCCGGTCTCCCACGTCTGGTTTTTCAAAGGGTTGCCGAGCCGCATCGGGCAGCTCCTCGACATCACCATGCGGGAGCTCGAGAGGGTCCTCTACTTCGAAGCCTACGTGGTCGTCGATCCCGGCGACACGACCTTCGAGGAGAAACAGGTGCTCTCCGAGGAGCAGTACCGCGAAGGCCGCCAAGAGTACGGCGAGGGTTTCGTCGCCAAGATGGGCGCCGAGGCGATCCAGGAGCTGCTGCGCCGCATCGACCTCGATGAGATGGCGGGCGAGCTGCGCCTGCTGATGCGCACCGAACCGTCGGTAGTGAAACGCCAGAAGGCTGCCAAGCGGCTGCGGGTGGTGGAGTCGTTCCGCAAGTCGGGCAACCGCCCGGAGTGGATGATCCTCGAGGTGGTCCCGGTCATTCCGCCCGAGCTCCGCCCGCTCGTCCCGCTCGACGGAGGTCGCTTCGCCACCTCGGACCTGAACGACCTCTACCGCCGTGTGATCAACCGCAACAACCGCCTCAAGAAGCTCCTCGAGCTTCGCGCGCCCGAGGTGATCGTGCGCAACGAGAAGCGCATGCTTCAGGAGGCGGTGGACGCGCTGTTCGACAACGGTCGCCGCGGCCGCGTCATCAAGGGCTCCAACGGGCGGCCGCTCAAGTCGCTCTCCGACGCGCTCAAGGGCAAGCAGGGGCGGTTCCGCCAGAACCTGCTCGGCAAGCGCGTGGACTACTCGGGCCGCAGCGTGATCGTGGTCGGCCCCGAGCTCCAGCTGCACCAGTGCGGCGTTCCCAAGGAGATGGCGCTCGAGTTGTTCAAGCCGTTCATCTACCACGAGCTCGAGAAGAAGGGGCTGGTCACTACGATCAAAATGGCGCGCGAGCTGGTGGAGCAACGCACGCCCGACGTCTGGGACGCCCTCGAGACCGTGATCCGGGAGCACCCGGTGCTCCTGAACCGAGCCCCGACCTTGCACCGTCTCGGCATCCAGGCGTTCGAGCCCGTCCTGGTCGAGGGCAAGGCTATCCGCATCCACCCGCTCGTCTGCGCGGCGTACAACGCCGACTTCGACGGCGACCAGATGGCGGTGCACGTGCCGCTGGCGCCGGTCGCCCAGCTCGAGGCGCGCGTTCTCATGCTGGCCTCGCGCAACATCTTGTCGCCGGCGTCGGGCAAACCGCTCGCGGTGCCCTCGCAGGATATGGTCCTGGGGATCTACTACGTGACCTCCGAGCGCGCGATCAAGGAGGGGCAGCGCCGCAAGGTGTTCGCCTCGCTGGACGAGGTGGTGCTGGCGCATGCGAACGGTCGCGCCGACACGCTTCAGCCGATCGAGGTCGTCTATACCGGCAACCTGCTCGACATGACCGTCGAAGCCGACCAGCAGGACATCCTCCACGCCGAGCCGCAGTGGGTTGAAAACTTCCACCTGGAGACCACCGTCGGCCGGGTGATTCTCAACTCTGCGCTGCCTTCCGAGCTTCCATTCTTGAACGGGCAGCTCAAGAAGGGCGGCTTGCAGAGCCTCGTGTCGTTCGCCTACCTGCGCTTCGGGCACGAGGTGACGGTGCGCCTGCTGGACGCCCTCAAGAACCTCGGCTTCACCTGGGCGACCAGGGCCGGAATCTCGATCGGGGCGGGCGACATGATCGTCCCCGGCGCGAAGGAAGGCCTCATTCAGAATGCGCAGAAGGAGGTCGAGGAGGTCGAGCGCCAGCGCTCCGCCGGCATCATCACAGGAGGCGAGCGCCTCAACAAGATCGTCGACATCTGGCACCGCGTCACTGAGAAGGTCTCGGACGAGATGTTCCGCGAGATGCGGCGCCGCGCCGACGCCTCGGGTGAGCCGAACCCGATCTTCATCATGGCCGACTCCGGCGCCCGAGGGTCAAAGGAGCAGATCCGTCAGATCGCCGGCATGCGAGGCCTGATGTCCAAGCCTTCCGGCGAGATCATCCCGACCCCGATCACCGCGAACTTCCGCGAGGGGCTGTCGGTGCTGCAGTACTTCATCTCCACGCACGGCGCCCGCAAGGGCCTGGCCGACACCGCGCTCAAGACCGCGGACTCCGGGTACCTCACCCGCCGCCTGGTCGACGTTTCGCAGGACGTGATCATCACGGAAGAGGACTGCGGCACCGACCACGGGATCTATGTCACCGCCATCACCGAGGGAGGTGAGATCCTCGAGAAGCTGCGCGACCGTCTCGTGGGCCGCGTCGCGGCCGAGGACGTCGTGGACCCGCTCGAGGCCACGGTCATCTGCGAGGCCAACACCGAGATCACCGAGGAGCTCGCCGCAGCGATCGAGGACGCGGGGTACGAACGCGTCAAGATCCGGTCGTTGCTCACGTGCGAAACGCGACGCGGCGCGTGCCGTAAGTGCTACGGCCGCATGCTGGCGACCGGTCGCCTCGCCGAACTGGGCGAGGCGGTGGGCATCATCGCCGCGCAGTCGATCGGCGAACCCGGCACGCAGCTGACCATGAGGACGTTCCACTACGGCGGCACCGCGACGCGGGCCACCGAGCAGTCCAAGCACCAGGCCAGCCGCTCCGGAACGATCAAGCTGTTCGGCGTACAGGCGGTTACGAACACCGAGGGGAAGACTGTCGTGGTCTCGCGCAACGCCAAGGTCGCGATCTCCGACGACCGCGGGCGGGAGCGCGAACGCTACAACCTGGTGTACGGCTCATTGCTGCACGTGGAGGAAGGCGAGTTCGTGGAGCCGGGCGCGGCGCTCGCGGAGTGGGACCCGTTCACCTCGTCGGTCCTCACGACGGTGGCCGGCAAGGTCGAGTTCGTCGACCTGGTCGAGGGCGAGAACGTCCGCGAGGAAATCGACAAGCTCACCGGCCACTCGCACAAGATCGTGATCGAGCCGCTCGGGGCGGACCGGCGTATCCCGACCATCGTGGTGCGCGCGAAGGACAAGACGGAACGCCGCTATCAGCTGGCCATCGGCTCGCACCTCATGGTCGCCGAGGGAGACGGGGTCAACCCGGGCGACGTGCTGGCCAAGATCCCACGCGAAACCACCAAGACCAAGGACATCACCGGCGGTCTGCCGCGCGTCGTCGAGCTTTTCGAGGCGCGCAGGCCGAAGGACGCCGCGGTCGTGAGCGAGATCTCGGGTGTCGTCCGCGTCGGCGAGGCGACGCGAGGCACCCGCAAGGTGACCGTCGAGGGCAAGGAAGGGACGACCCGCGAGTACACGATTCCCAAGATCGCCCACCTTATCGTCCAGGACGGGGAGTGGATTCAGACGGGCGAGTCGCTGACCGATGGTCCGGTGGACCCGCACGATGTCCTGGCCGTTCTCGGCGAGACCGAGCTGCAGCGCTACCTGGTCGACAAGATCCAGGAGGTCTACCGCACCCAGGGCGTCACGATCAACGACAAGCACATCGAGACGATCGTCCGGCAGATGTGCCGGTTCGTGAAGGTGACCGACCCCGGCGACACCGAGTTCCTGCTCGAGGAGCAGGTGCCCCGCTACCGTGTGGAGGAGGAGAACGAGCGCATCGAGAAGCTGGGAGGCCAGCCGGCACGTTTTGCCCCGGTGTTGCTCGGCATCACCAAGGCGGCGCTCGCCACCGAGTCGTTCGTCTCGGCTGCGTCGTTCCAGGAGACCACGCGGGTCCTCACCGAGGCGGCGGTTTCGGGCCGGGTCGACGACCTCTACGGCCTCAAGGAGAACGTGATCGTCGGTCGGCTCATCCCGGCTGGTACGGGAGCCAAGCACTACCATTACTTTACGGTCGCGCCGGTACCGCCTGAGGAAATGCCGCAGCCCGAAGAGCTCGGGCCCGAAGCGCAGGGCGAGTACGACGAGCTTAACCAGCTGTTGCCCCCGCGCCCCGAAAGCAGTTGACAGTTCGGTGCCGCTTAACTAGAATCTTCGGGCTTCGCCGGCCAGGGGCCGGAGGTGAGCAGCCGGGGCCAAGCACCGGAGCACGCTTGGCCTTTGTCGACTGAAGTGGAGAGAGGGAACGATGCCGACGATTGCGCAACTTGTCCGTAACGGGCGTCAGCAGCTCGAGGTCAAGACCAAGAGCCCGGCGCTCAAGGCGTGCCCACAGAAGCGCGGAGTCTGCACCCGCGTCTACACGACCACGCCCAAGAAGCCGAACTCGGCCTTGCGGAAGGTGGCGCGCGTTCGCTTGACCAACGGCATCGAGGTGACGACCTACATCCCGGGTGAGGGTCACAATCTTCAGGAGCACTCGGTCGTGCTGATCAGGGGAGGCCGCGTGAAGGATCTCCCGGGCGTTCGCTATCACGTGATCCGTGGCGTCGTCGACGCCCAGGGGGTGGCGGGCCGAAACAAGAGCCGCTCGAAGTACGGAACGAAGCGGCAGAAGCAGCAGGGGAGGGCGTAATCCATGCCGCGCCGTCACTATGTCGCCAAGCGCGAGGTTCTGCCGGACCCCGTCTACAACTCGCAGTTGGTGACCCGTTTCATCAACTCGATCCTGCGCCGGGGCAAGAAGAGCACCGCCGAGGGGATCTTCTACGGGGCGCTCGACATCATCCAGTCGAAGACCCAGGACGACCCTCTCAAGGTGTTCAAGCGCGCCATGGACAACGTCAAGCCTCAGCTCGAGGTCAAGTCCCGTCGCGTCGGCGGTTCGACGTACCAGGTGCCGGTCGAGGTGCCGCCGGGCCGTCAGCTCTCGCTCTCGATCCGCTGGCTGATCGACTTCGCGAAGGCCCGCGGCGAGAAGTCGATGGTGGACAAGCTCGCCGGCGAGTTCATGGACGCCGCCAACAACCGCGGCGGAGCGATGAAGAAGAAGGACGACACGCACCGGATGGCGGAGGCGAACAAGGCGTTCAGCCACTACCGGTGGTAGAAGGCAGCTAACAGCTTACAGCCGGCAGCCGAAAGCAAGGTTGACGGTGCAGAGCAGAGAGAGAAGTCGGGAAGCGCTGAAAGGTTCTTTGAAAAAATGCCACGACTCGCACCCCTAGAGAGGACTCGGAATATCGGCATCATGGCCCACATCGATGCCGGTAAGACGACGACTACCGAGCGGATCCTCTATTACACGGGGGTGAACTACAAGATGGGCGAGGTTCATGACGGCACCGCCACCATGGACTGGATGGAGCAGGAGCAGGAGCGTGGCATCACGATCACCTCCGCCGCCACCACCTGCTTCTGGCGCGACCATCGCATCAACATCATCGACACCCCCGGGCACGTCGACTTCACCGCCGAGGTGGAGCGCAGTCTCCGTGTGCTCGACGGCGCGGTCGCGGTCTTCGACGCCGTGAACGGCGTGGAGCCGCAGTCCGAGACCGTCTGGCGCCAGGCCGACCGCTACCGCGTGCCTCGCATCGCGTTCGTGAACAAGATGGACCGGGTAGGCGCCGACTTCTTCGAAACCATCGACCAGATGAGGCGGAAGCTGCGCGCCAACCCCGTCGCGGTCCAGATCCCGCTCGGCGGGGAAGACACGTTCAAGGGCGTGATCGACCTCATCGAAGGGTGTGCCTACGTGTACCTCGACGACGGTCTCGGGGCCGAGTTCGAGCGCCGCGAGGTCCCTGAGGACCATCGCGAGCTCTTCGACACGTGGCGGGAGAAGATGCTCGAGGCCGCCGCCGAGCACGACGAGGAGCTCCTCGAGCGCTACCTGGCCGGCGAGACGCTGGACCCTCAGGCCGTGCGCGCGAGCCTGCGGGCGCAGACGGTATCCCACCGCATCGCCCCGGTCGTGTGCGGGTCCGCCTTCAAGAACAAGGGCGTGCAACAGCTCCTTGATTCGGTGGTGGACCTCCTGCCGTCCCCGCTCGACATCCCTCCCATCGAGGGCCACACGCCTGCCGGCGAGCCCGAGACGCGGCCCGCCGATGACGACGCGCCTTTCGCCGCGCTCGCGTTCAAGATCATGACCGACCCGTTCGTCGGTCAGCTGACCTTCATCCGGGTTTACTCGGGGCAGGTCAAGACCGGCGACCAGGTGCTCAACGCCCGCACCGGCAACAACGAGCGCATCGGGCGGCTCCTGAAGATGCACGCCAACAAGCGCGAGGAAATCAAGGAGGTCTACGCTGGCGACATTGTCGCGTGCGTGGGCCTGCGCAACTTGTCGACCGGCGACACGATCTGCACGCCGAAGCAGCCGATCGTCCTCGAGGCGATGCAGTTCCCGGAGCCGGTAATCGACGTTGCGATCGAGCCGAAGACGAAGGCCGACCAGGACAAGCTGGGCGTCGCGCTCGGCAAGCTGGCCCAGGAGGACCCCACGTTCAGGGTCCACACGGACTCCGATACCGGCCAGACGATCATCTCCGGGATGGGCGAGCTGCACCTCGAGATCATCGTCGACCGGCTGGTGCGCGAGTTCAAGGTCGAGGCGGCCGTCGGGCGTCCGCAGGTCTCCTACCGCGAGACGATCAAGCGCGAGGCCAAGGGTGAAGGCCGGTTCGTGCGGCAGACGGGCGGCCACGGGCAGTACGGCCACGCGAAGATCCGCATCGAGCCGCTCACCGACGGGACCGAGTACGAATTCTCGAACGAGGTCGTCGGCGGGGTGATCCCGCGCGAGTACATCAAGCCCGTCGATCAGGGGATACGCGAGGCTCTTCAACACGGGGTCGTCGCCGGTTTCCCGCTGATCGGCGTGAAGGTCAGCCTCTACGACGGGACATACCACGAGGTCGACTCGTCGGAGATGGCGTTCAAGGTGGCCGGGTCGCTCGCCTTCAAGGACGCGGCGTCCAGGGCCGAGCCCGTCCTGCTCGAGCCGCTGATGGAGGTTGAGGCCGTCACCCCCGACGACTACATGGGCGACGTGATCGGCGATCTCAACTCGCGGCGCGGGAAGATCACCAACTTGGAGCAGCGGGCCGGGTCGCGCGTGATCAGCGCGTACGTCCCTCTTGCGGAGATGTTCGGCTACGCGACGCAACTACGCTCGATGACGCAGGGGCGTGCAACGTACACGATGCAGTTCGACCACTACGAGGAAGTGCCCAGGAACATCGCGGAAGAGGTCATCTCCCGCGCTAAGGGGCTGGCGTAAAGGGGGCAGACATGGCCAAGCAGAAGTTTGACAGGACGAAGCCGCACGTGAACGTGGGGACGATTGGGCACGTGGACCACGGGAAGACGACGTTGACGGCGGCGATTACGAAGGTGCAGTCGTTGAAGG
>JBEKAA010000056.1:0-15127 GCA_050018455.1 Thermoanaerobaculaceae bacterium
GTCGGGACACTCGCGACGCACTACCGCTGTGGAAAACGTGGAGATCGCGATCAACCAGAGCTAGAAGTGTCACCCAGGCGCGTAGAATAAAGTGTCACCTAGGCGCCCGACCGCTCACCCCCATGACTTCCCACTTCCCTTTCTTGTTGGCCTGGTCGGACGAACCACTGCGACAATCGACGGCATGGCTTCGCCGAAACGCGACCACTCTCCCAGTTGCCAGCGACCCTGCCGACCAACACGACCTCCGCGCCACTGAACTCCCGGCTGCACGGACGGTGAAGGCGATAACCTCCGCCTTCATCTTCTAGCTTGACTCTCTTCGTAGGTCTACCTAACGCCTCTTAGGCTGCCTAATGGGAAGGCGGAAACACTGCAGAATCTGCAGCGTTTGTCGGCAGGATTCCTCGGCGTGACGCGGTGGATCATCATGTGGTGCCTCTGGTTACATCGACATGCTCCAAGAAAGCCATCCGTGTTAGGCTGCAGAAACTGTCGCATAACACGTCCGGACAAACACTGCAGAGGCCGGTCCCCGGCGTGCCTTCAGAGACGGTCGAGGGGGCTACGAACACCGCGTCCTCAAGCTCGATTCAGTTGTGGAGTATACACCGGGGGCCCGGAGACAGCGGCCCCGGCAGGTGTCACATCCTCCCGACCATCGCCTCGAGGCGGGCGATGCGCTTCTCCATCGGCGGGTGCGTCGCGAAGAGCTGCATCAGGCCTCCGCCGGGAAACGGGTTCGCGATCATCATGTGCGCGGTGGTGGGCTGCGCGGTCGCCATCGGGACGCGCTCGGTGTAGGCCCCAAGCTTCCGCAGGGCCGAGACGAGGCCCGTGGGCGAGCCGGCGAGCTTCGCGCCGCCCTCGTCGGCGGCGAACTCCCGCGAGCGCGAGATCGCGAGCTGGATCACCATGGCGGCGATCGGCGCGACGATGATGAAGAACAGACCCCCGAAGCCGCCCCCGCGCTCCTGGCGATCGCCGCGGCCGGCGAACATCATGGCGTACCCGGCCATGCGGGCCAGCATCGCGAGCGCGCCCGCGATCGTCGCCGCCACCGAGGAGATCAGGATGTCGTAGTGGAGCACGTGGTTCAGCTCGTGGGCGAGGACGCCCTTGAGCTCTTCCCGGTCCATCACGCGGAGCAACCCCTCGGTGACGGCCACTGCCGCATGGCTGGGCGAGCGGCCGGTGGCGAAGGCGTTCGGTTGCATCTCCGGGATGACGTACAGGCGAGGCATTGGAATGCTCGCCCGTTGCGAGAGCTCGGCGACCGCCGCGTACAGCTGAGGCGCCGAGGCCTCGTCCACGGGTTGCGCGTGGTGCATCGCCAGAGCGATCTTGTCCGAGAAGAAGTACGCCGCGAAGTTCAACACGCTGGCGAACGCCAGCGCCATCAGGAGCCCCTGCTGTCCGCCCAGGAGGTCACCGAGCCACAGGAGGAGGCCGGTGAGAAGGGCCAGGAGCACCGTCGTCTTGAGCCAGTTCGACATTCTTGACCTCCATGATGATCCAAGCTCCGCCTCGTCGGCGCGAGCCGAGCCATGCTACCGCGGCCGGAGCGCCGCGCTGCGCCCGTGAAGCCGTACGCAAACGGCGTGCCAAGGATTTCCCGCGCCGGGCGCAGCCGGCCGGGTCAGTGCGTCGCGGTCGGGCTTGGCTGAGGCGCGGGCGGCTGGATCCCGATATCCGGAGAAACCCGTACCTTGCAGGATCCCGATGTCGCGATGAGAACCACGACAAAGACGATAACGGCCAGGCCGACAAACGCCACGAAGTACTCGGACGCCGAGCGGCCGCGCCGTCTTCGTCTCATGGCGAGGATGGTACCTCAGATCCTGCGGCAGAGTGGCGGAGGAGCAGGGGAGCGGAGGGGCAAAGGACTGTTCGCAGGTTCACACGTTCGAACGTTCGAAAGTTCAATGGAGACCGTTCGAAGGCTCAGAAACAAGAAGCAAGAAGACCGGGATTATGGCCGTGAGTAGGAGGTTGCCTTTCACCTAGGTGAACCTTCTAACCTTCTAACCTCCTAACCTTTGAATCTTCGAACGGTCTTCGCTCCTCTGCCCCTCAGCCCCTCCGCTCCCCTGATTGTCTTCGCGGAGCCCGGTGCCCGGACCCCTGTCTTCAGGTCTCGCTGCGGGCCAGCTCCTGCAGCCCGTCCGCGGCAAGCGCGGCGGCGATCACGGTCGCCGCCACCAGCGCCGTCGGCAGCAGCGTCAGCCACCACGCGTTGGCGAGAACTTCCTGGCCCTCGGCGACCATCGTGCCCCACGAGGCCGCCGGGGGCTGGACGCCGAGGCCGAGGAACGACAGCGAAGCCTCGACGAGGATGATATCTCCGAGGCGGAGCGCGGCGTCCTGCGCGAGCGGCGTCAGCGCATTCGGGAGCAGATGCCTGAACGCGATTCGCCACGGGCTGGCGCCGAGAGCCCGCGCGGCCAGCACGAAATCGCGCTCCTTGAGGGAGAGCACCTGGCCGCGGACGAGGCGGGCCACGCCCATCCAGGACGAGAAGCCGAGGAAGAGGACCAGGATCGCGAGCGATGGCCGGAAGAGGGCGGCGAGGAACAGCAGGAGGAACAACATCGGAACGGCGAGCAAGGCATCCACGAGCCTCATCAGGACCGCGTCCACCAGGCCACCCCTCCAGCCCGCGAGCAGTCCGACGCCGACGCCCAGCACGAGCGCCACGGCCAGGGCGAGCGCGCCGACCCCGAGCGAGACCCGCGCTCCACTGACAAGGCGGGCCAGGACGTCCCGCCCGACCGTGTCGGTTCCGAGCCAGAATCGACGCACCCCGGCAGTCGCGGCTGCGGTGCCGGAAACCGTGACCTCCGCCCCGGCGCGCTGGATGACCCAGTTCGGCCCCGACCGGCGAAGCGATTCGCCCGCGAGCGTCGTGCCATCGCGGCGGACCACCACTGCCTTCGCAGTCCCCGGGGGAAGAAGCCCGGCAACTCCGGGGTCCAGGATCGCGGTCGGGTCTCGCGCGAGCCATGGACCGGCCAGGGCGACGGTCGCCAGCGTCGCCAGGAGCGCCACGCCTGCGCGAAGGCGTCGCGGCCACGGTGGAAGGGACGTCATGAAGGTCATACACGCACCCGAGGGTCCGCCAGGGCGTACGCGACGTCGGCGAGGAAGTTGCCGACCACGACCGCGACCGTCGCGACGATTGTTCCCCCGAGGACGAGGGGGAGGTCGCGGCCCAGGGCCGCGCTGTACATCACCTGGCCCATCCCGGGCCACGAGAACACGACCTCGATCACGAGCGACCCTGAGACGAGGAAGGGCAGCGACATCCCCATCATGGTGATGAGCGGAAGGAGCGCGTTCGGAAGCGCGTGGCGCACGAGAGCCTGGCGCTGAGAGCAGCCGCGCGCGCGGGCCGCCAGCACGTACTGCTGCGTGCGTTCGTCGAGAAGGGAGCCGCGAAGGTAACGGGCAACCGCGCCGACGCCCGTGACGCCGATGGCCGCAACCGGGAGCACCAGGTGCCTGCCGGTGTCGAGGAGGCGCAGCCAGCCGTGGGCCATCTCTCCTTCGAGAGAGAGCATGTGCGACGGCGGAAACAGGTGCAGTCGGTACGAGAGGAGCGCGATCAGACCCAGCGCGACGCCGAAAGCCGGGAGCGCATAGGCCGTGAGCGTCGCGAGCGTGATGAGTCGGTCCCCGGTACCGTGTGGCTTTTTGAGCTGAACGATCGCGAGGGCCACGCCCCCACCGAGCTCGAGAACCAGGCCGAGGGAGGTGAGGAGCAGGGTGTTGGGCAGGACGGAGGCGAGCACGGCCACGACCCGCTGCTTGTAGATCCAGGAGGTTCCGAGGTCGCCCGAGATCGCCGCGCCCAACCAGCTTGCGTACCGAAAGGGCAACGGTCGGTCGAGGCCGAAGTCCCGGCGCCAACGAGCCCGCGCCGCGGGAGGGATGCGTGGGTTGGTCAGCCGGGTGGCGAAGTCACCGGGCGCGACGCTGACCAGGAGGAACGTGAAGGTGGCGACGAGCCAGACCAGCGCCACGCCGGCGCCGATGCGGCGGAGCGCCCAAAGCGACATCACGGGCTCCAGTACCACTCGTCCACGTTGAAGAAGAGCCCGGCGGCGTTGATGTCGGCGCCGCGCAGCTGGCGGCTGGTGGCGACGAGCAGCCTGGACTCGTACAGGAACGTTACAGGCTGATCGGCTACGATCAGCTCCTGGATGCGGTCGAGGAGCACCTTCGCTCGGGTGTAGTCGGGCTCCTCGCGAGCGGCCGCGATCAGGCGGTCCACGTCGGGGTTCGAGTACCCGATGAAGTTGTTCGTTCCCTGCGAAGAAGTCGGGGTGCTCCAGACGCTCGTGAGATCGACCTTGGTCGCGTCGTTCCAGCCCCAGATCGTCGCGTCGAAATCGCCGGCCTCGGTGCGCGCGATCAACGATGTGAACTCCATTTGAAGCGGCCGCACCTTGATGCCCAGGCGGGCCAGATCGGCCTGGATCAGGAGCGCCATCTGGCGCCGCAAGGTGTTGCTGGCCGGGTACAAGAGATCGAACGCGAAAGGCTTGCCGTCGCGGTCGAGGATGCCGTCACCGTTGGTGTCTCTCCAACCCGCCTGCTCGAGGAGCACCGCGGCCTGATCCGGGGCGTACGGGAGGTGGGAAAGGGTGCGGTTGTACGCCCACATCGACGAGAGGACAGGACCGGCCGAGAGGGTCGAGTGGCCCCGAAAAACCGTGTCCACGAGCGATTTTCGGTTGATGCCGAGGCTGAGAGCACGCCGCACCCTGCGGTCCGTGAACAGCGGCCGCCGATTGTTCCAACCCACCATGCCCCACATCCTCGAGGGAAACTCGACGAGGTTGAGGTCGCGGTTGGCCTGCACGCGGTCGGCCTCCTGGGGTGACACCGCCTGAACCACGTTGACCTGGCCGGCGAACAGCTGCGCCAGCTGGCTCGCCATGTCCGGCACCACGCGCAGGACGAGACGGTCGAGGTTGGGACGAGGAGCGCCCCAGTAGCCCGGGTCGCGCTCGAGAATGATCGTCTGCTGCGGCGTGTGGGCGACGAGCCGGAAGGGGCCGGCGGTGACGAGGATCTTCTCGAAGTCCGTCGTGTGCCATTTCTCGAACGGCACCTTCCCCCACGCATGGGCGGGAACGATGTGGCCGTCGTTGGCGTCCATGAGCTGGTATGGGTAGACGCGGGTGAACTGGAAGCGCACCGTGTGCGGGTCCACGACCTCCACGTCCTTGATGAAGTCCTTCATCTCCATGCCCAGGGAGTCGACCCTGGGGTCCTTCTGGGCCAGGAAGGTGAACCGAACGTCCTCCGCCGTCACGGGCACCCCGTCGGACCAGCGCGCCTCGGGCCGGAGGTGGAACGTCAGCGTCCGGTTGTCGGACGAGAACTCCCACGACGTCGCGAGCCGCGGGGCGAACGACGGCGGGTGGAGCTGGTAGTCGGCCTGCTCGGTCATCAGCAGCGGGAAGAGGAGGTCGATGGTGTCGGCCTCGCCCAGCTCGCCCGTCGACTGGTACTCGTTGAACGTGGTGACGTCCGCCTGGGTCGCCACGATCACCTGTCCCCCTCGCTGCGGGCCGCCGCCGGCGGGTGCCGGGAGGGCGGGCGAGGCGGGTTGGCGGCAAGCAAGAGCCCCCTGCAGGACCAGCAGCGACGATAACGCCACGAGCGTTCTGGTGTCAGGCCTCATCTCGACCCCCGCTTCATTATCGCGCGTCACGGGCTTCCAGGTCACCTTGACGGGCGAAGCGTCGCGTTTCAAGGCATTACAATGCCGGGCGTGCGTTGGGGTGAACACGAACTCGGGCGGCAGTACCTGGCGGCAGCGGCCGTCTTCGGCGCGCTGCTGGTTGCCAGCTTTGCCTCGTTCGCGCACCTCATGGTCGAGCAACTGTCGCGGTCGTACCTCGAGGACGTGCTGCTCTCCGGAAGAGAGCGAGCCGAGGAGCTGGCCCGACAGCTCAGGGGGCAGGGCAACCTCTACAAGGTCATCGAGACGAAGCGGACGGCTCTCGCGCAGCTCTCCGCTGCGTTGTCACGTCAGCAGGTCATCGACAAGGTGCAGGTCTTCGACGACCAAGGCAAGCTGATCTACTCGTCGGAGTTCCGCACCGAGGGTCTCAAGGGAGGCTTTCCGGAAGACACGGGCGAGCTGCTGGTGCCGAGCTCGCCGGAGAAGGTCGTGGAGAGCTCGACCAGCTACCAAATCCGCGCGCCGCTGGAGGACATCGGGACGGTGGTGGTCAGCGTCTCGAAGCCGGCCATGGCGGCCAGGATCGCGATCCTCCGGCGAAATCTCCTAATTCAGACGGCGGTGGCGGGGGGGGCCTCGCTCGCGCTGCTGCTGGGCGCTGTGGCCTTCATATGGCACCTCGTCCAGCGCAACGCCCACCTCGAGGCGAAACGTCGCCTGAACGAGGAGCTCGCCGCCCTCGGGGGCCTGGCAGCCAACCTCGCACACGAGATCAGGAACCCTTTGAACGCGCTGTCGATCAACCTGGAACTGCTCGAGGAGGATCTCGAAACTCGAAAGACGCCGGCCGACACCGTAGGGATGGCGCGCCGCGAGGTCGGGCGCCTCTCCCGGCTCGTCAACGACTTCCTGGTGTACGCGCGCCCGGCAAGGCCGCTAATCGAGGAGTTTGAATCCGAGGGCCTGCTCCGCGATGTCGCCGCGCTCCTCCAGCCGGTCTGCGAGCGGTCCGGCGTGGAGCTGACGATCGGCGACGGCCGTGCCAGGGTGCGGGGCGACCGCGGGCAGCTGAGCCAGGTCCTGGTCAACCTCGCGCTTAACTCGGTCCAGGCGATGGAAGGCTGCTCGACGAAGAAGGTTGAGCTGAAGGCGGCCCGGGCGGGTGACCGTGTCCTGCTGGAGGTGAGCGACACCGGCCCCGGGATCCCGAGGCACGAACTGGCCCGCGTGCGGGAGGCGTTCTTCACCCGCCGCAAGGGTGGCACCGGCCTCGGCCTGGCCATCGCCGACCGGATCGTGGGCTCCCACGGCGGCACGCTGGAAATCTCGAACCGTCGGACCGGGGGCCTCGTGGCGAAGGTGGTCCTGCCGGCGGCCGGGGTGAAGTTGAGGTAAACTCCGCACGGAGGTGTTCATGAGGTGGACCCGAACGTTGCCGGTGGTACTGCTTGGCCTACTCGCGTCCTCCGGGGCGTTTGCCATGTTCAGAGCGGCCGACCTGGTGATCGTGCCGGTGGCGGCATCCATAGCCGGCCTTAACGGGTCCACCTGGACCTCGGACATCGAGATCATGAACGTGGACACGGTGAACATCGACGTCGAGATCGTCCTGCTGCAGTGCTGCGACGTCGACAACACGGCGTGGTTCGCGGACATCAAGAACCATCTTGGCGGGCGTTCCTCGGATGGGTTCGGTCACATCGACGCGAACCTCATGAACATCCCGCCGGGTCGGGCCGTCTACATCACGAATGTCATCGGCACGGACTTCGCACTCTCGAGCACGAAGGGCGCGCTCCTGATCTTCGCGTACCAGGCCAATACCCTGTCCAACCCTCCCGGGGGCGTCCCCAAGAACATCATTGTCACCTCCCGGAACTACACCTCGGGCACGGCTTTGAGCGGCAGCACCTACACCTTCGGCCAGGTCATCCCGGGTCTCCCCTGGTATTACTATCTCGACCCGGGGAAGAAGAGCCTGGGGCTCGACCACCTGGAGTTCCACGGCCTGCGGGAGGATGCGTCCTTTCGGACCTCCATCGGCTTCGTGAACATTTCGGATCGGTTGACCACTCTCTACCCCCAGTTGACGCTGACCGGCCAGGACGGCACCCAGATCGGCCAGATCTCGCTGACACTTCCGCCGCTGTCACAGGATCAAGAGGATGATGCCATCGTCAACCTCTTCGGGGAGACGCTCACCGACGCGATTCAGGGCGCGACCCTCGACGTGGCAGTGCCGACCTGGGTCTCGGGGGCCCAGTCCCCGGCGCCCGCGCTCATGGCCTACGTCACGAAGACCGACAACGTCTCCAACGACTCGGACTACATCGAGCAGGCTTTTCTGAAGCCGCTGCCGTGGGATTGCGTCTACAACGGCAACTGCACCGCGACGCCCACGGGGCTGAGCATGATGCTCTCCCGGCCCCAGGCGCAGGCCCCAACGCAGGCGCCGAGCGTGCCTACCTCGCCGCACCTTCGGGCGCCGGCGCCGCTGGCAAGGTGAAGCCGGCGAACTTGTGCTAAGATTCACGCCCGACCTGGCGTCGGACGACGTCATGGCGAGAAGGGGGTTTCGGAATGGCCAACAAGGACGATCGGCTTCCTGACAACGCACCTGGTAAGTGGTACGTGGATTCCAGCTGCATCGACTGCGATGTCTGCCGCACGACCGCTCCGAACAACTTCAAGGCCAACGAGGACGAAGGCCACTCGTTCCTGTTCAAGCAGCCCGAGAGCGGCGACGACGAGGCTCAGTGCGAGGAAGCCAAGGCTTCGTGCCCTGTGGAGGCGATCGGCAACGACGGCGAGTGACCGCCTGATACCTTCGAGGACGCGGCCGGCCCCCGGGGCCGGCCGCTGTCGTCTCCGGGTGGGGGATGAGGCAGGCGATGGTCGACAATTAACAGTTGACAGTTGACAGTTGACAGTCAGAAACGGCAGGAGCCTACCGAGGAATCTCGTTGTGTCGTGTGGGGGAGTGGGGGACTGTCAACTGTCGACTGGGTGGGAGGGCGGGTGGAGACTGTCAACTCCGCGCTTCTCGACTTTCAACTCTTGACTTTCGACTGTAAGCTTGCCGGGCATTGCGGCGTTCGGGCACACTCCGCGCTCGCAGGGGGGAACGCGATGGAGATCAAGAAGATCGGTGTGGTTGGGGCCGGACAGATGGGCGGCGGGATCGCACACGTGAACGCCCTGTCGGGCCTCGACGTGGTCCTCGCCGACGTGTCGAGCCGGATCGTCGACAAGGGCATGGCGACGATCGCCCGCAACCTGGACCGCCAGGTCGGCAAGGGAACGGTGAGCGCGGCAGCGAAAGAAGCGGCGCTCGCGCGGATCACGCCGGCCGTCGGCCTCGATCAGCTCGCGGGGTGCGACCTGGTCATCGAGGCGGTCGTCGAGAACGCGGAGGTCAAGATCGGCGTGTTCAGGGAGCTGGACCGTCTACTGGCTCCAGGGTCGATCCTCGCCTCCAACACCTCCGCCATCTCGATCACCAAGCTCGCCGGCGCGACGTCGAGGCCGGACCGCTTCATCGGCATGCACTTCATGAACCCGGTGCCGGTGATGCAGCTCGTGGAGGTCGTCCGTGGGCTCGCCACCAGCGACGAGACCTTCCGCACCGTAGAGCAGCTCGCCAGGAGCCTCGGCAAAGTCCCCGTGGAGGTCAACGACTCCCCTGGCTTCGTCTCGAACCGGGTCCTGATGCCGATGATCAACGAGGCGATCTGCGCCGTCCACGAAGGGGTCGCCGGCACGGAAGCGGTGGACACGGTGATGAAGCTCGGCATGAACCACCCCATGGGTCCCCTGGCCCTCGCGGACCTCATCGGGCTCGACACGTGCCTCGCAATCCTGCGGGTCCTGCACGAGGGGATCGGCGACCCGAGGTACCGGCCGTGCCCGCTGCTCGTGAAGATGGTGGACGCCGGGTGGCTCGGCCGCAAGTCCGGCCGCGGCTTCTACTCCTACTCGTGAGCCGCTCGGATTTCGGAGCCGCACGAATGCCCAGATCCTCAGAGGTGCGTCAAGTTGACAGTCGACAGTTGACAGTCGACAGTCAAAAACCCGCCTGGCATCGCTGCAGCTTCGGTCTCGCTGTCAACTGTGAACTGTTAACTGTCGACTGGGTGGGGGGGCGGGTGTGACGGTCCTGTGCCAGTGGTGCGGGGCTGCGAACCCCGACGGCCGCGAGCTCTGCCACAAGTGCAACTCGCGCCTCCTCGTGGTGTCGGGGACCAACGGCGATTTCTCGGAGGAAACGCTCGAGGAGGAGGAGGCAAGCCTCGAGAGCGAGAAGCTCGCTTTCGACGAGCACCTGCTCGAGCGCCTTTCAGGCGGCGAGGATGCGGCCAAGAGGCTTCACAACGCGGTCGCGCGGCTCGAAGAGCGGGTCACCGACCTCGAGCGCGGGCTCGCGCTCCTGGACTCCGGCCTCCAGGCGCTGGTGGAATTGCTGAATCGACGCAAGGTCATACGCGAGACCGAGGTGATGGCCGCCTGGGAACGCGCCGCCACGACCGAGATGGCCCGGGAGGAGATCCTCGACCGGCTGAGGCAGAAGCGTGAGGCGATCGTCTCCCGCGCCCGCGCCACGGGGCGCGGCGCCGCCGCAGCCTGCGCACGGGCGCTGCAGTCCGCCGAGCTGGCGCTTCTCGCCGGTCAACCGCTGAGGGCGGCGGAGCTGCTGGGCGAGACGCTCCGACGCTTCCCGCGCAATCCGGAGCTTGCGGAGCTCCTCGGCGAGATGGCCTTCGAGCGGGGCGATCTCGGCGGGGCGGAGAGCTCCTTCAGGCAGGTGCTCCGATGGAACCCCGACGACGTCGAGGCGCGCATCTACCTCGGCACCATCCTGGCGGACACCCGGCGCGAGGCGGAGGCGATCGAGAACCTGGAGCGCGCGGTTGCGCTCGCGCCGGAGAACTTCCTGCCGCATTTTTCGCTGGGCGCTCTGCACGCGGCGGCCGGGCGTGGCGAGCCCGCGCGGCGTTTCCTGCAGGCGGCGCTCGAGAGGGAGGAGTTCCCGCAGGCGTACTTCCTGCTGGGGATGGTCGAGCTCGATGCGGGGCGGCCGGGGGCCGCCGCCGCGGCTCTCGAGCGCGCGGTGGCGCTCGACGGCGAGTTCGAGGACGCGATCTACTACCTCGGCCTGGCATACCTGGAGCGCCGCTGGCACCGGAAGGCGCTCGAGTGCTTCCGGCGGGTGCAGGAGATGGACCCGCAGCGCTTGCAGTACCAGGAGGCGGTCCGCCTCGTCGAGGGGGGCAGCGAAGGATCTCCGCCGTTGCCGCCGGAAGCCGAGGTGCTGGTGCGCGAGGCATCGCAGGCGTCGGAGGCGGGGGAGATCGAACGGGCTCTGAGCCAGCTTCAGAGGGCCTCGCGGCTGGCGGACCACCCGACGATCCTGGCCTCGCTCGCTTTGCTGGCGGCCGCGGCGGGCCGGCCTCGCCAGGCACTCGCCGCAGCCCACCGCCTCCTGCGATTGGATGGACGGGGGACCCCGGTCCTTGCGGCCTGGACCGCCGTGCTGGAAACTTTGCGGGCGGCGAAGCGGTTCCGCGTCGTCGAACGGTGGGGCGGGCGGCTATTCTCCGAGGGTCCGGGGCCTCTCGAGCGGGGGCTCGCGGCGTACGAGCTGGCGCTCGCGGAGCTCGAGCGCGGCGGCAACACGGAACGCGCGCTCGAGTTCGCCCACGCCTCGCTGGAGCTCATCCCGCGCGAGCTGCGCGCCTACCCGTTCGCGGCGCTGGGCCGGATTCACATGGCGCGCGGGGAGTACTCCGACGCGGTCGAGTACCTGGAGCAGGCGGTTGCGATTTCCTCGTCGCCGGCTATGCTGACGCAGCTCGGCCTCGCGCTGCTCGAGATGGGCGAAGGCGAGCGTGCACGGGAGATCCTGCAGAAGGCGCGCCACGGCGCGGCCCGTGACTTGAAGACCGACGTTCTGACCCACCTGGCACGCGTGGGTTGGTTTGCGCCGCGTGACCCGCGGGGCAGGCGAAAGGGCTGATCATGCGCTGGAGCCGTTACTTTCTTTACACGCTGCGGGACAACCCCTCGGACGCGGAGGTTATCTCCCACCAGCTCCTGGCGCGGGCCGGCATGATCGACAAGCTGGCGGCCGGGATCTACACGTATCTCCCGCTCGGGTGGCGCTCTATCGAGAAGCTCGCCCGCATCGTCCGCGAGGAGATGAACGCCGCCGGGTCGGTCGAGCTGATGATGCCGTGCGTGCAGCCGGCGGAGCTGTGGCAGGAGTCGGGCCGCTGGCAGCGCTACGGCAAGGAGTTGCTGCGGATCAAGGACAGGCACGACCGCGACTTCTGCTTCGGGCCGACCCACGAGGAGGTGATCACAGACGCGGTGCGGCGCCGGATCACCTCGTACCGCCAGCTGCCGGCGAACCTCTTCCAGATCCAGACCAAGTTCCGCGACGAGATCCGTCCGCGGTTCGGCCTCATGCGCGGCCGTGAGTTCGTCATGAAGGACGCGTACTCCTTCCACGCCACACCCGAGAGCCTCGACGAGACATACCGGGCGATGGAGAAGGCATACCGGCGGATCTTCGACCGCTGCGGGCTCTCGTACACGGCCGTGGAAGCCGACACGGGCAACATCGGGGGCAGCGAGTCGCACGAGTTCATGGTGCTCGCCGAAACGGGCGAGGACGCGGTCGTGGCGTGCGAGTGCGGCTACGGCGCCAACGTCGAGAAAGGGACGACCGGCGCGATCGCTCCGGCTCCCGCGTGGCCGGGCAAGGCACCGGCCAAGCCCGAGCCGGTCCACACCCCGGGCGCGTCCTCGGTGCCGGAGGTGGCCGCGTTCCTCAAGCTCGCGCCCGCGCACTTCATCAAGACGATGATCGTCGAGACGGACAAGGAGTTCGCCGTCGCGCTCGTCCGCGGTGACGACGAGGTCAACGAGGTCAAGCTCAAGAACGCGCTGGACGCCGCGCACCTGCAACTCGCCGCCGAGAGCAAGGTCGAGCAGGTGACGGGCGGCGCGATGGGGTACTCGGGCCCGGTCGGCCTGGCCGACCTGCGGGTCGTCGCGGACCCCGAAGTCATGCGGATGGAGTTGGCCGCGACCGGCGCCAACCGGGCCGACCATCACCTCCTTGGCGTCGTGCCCGGCCGCGACTTCAAGCCCGACCTGGTGGCGGACATCCGCGTCGCCCGCCATGGCGACCCGTGCCCCAGGTGCGGCGCGCCCCTGGTCATCAAGCGCGGGATCGAGGTCGGTCACATCTTCAAGCTCGGGACGAAATACTCCGACGCGATGGCGTGCAACTTCCTCGACGAGAAGGGCGCCATGCGGCCGATGATCATGGGGTGCTACGGCCTCGGTGTCGGCAGAACGATTGCCGCTGCGGTCGAGCAGAACCACGACGACGCCGGCATCGTCTGGTCGCGGCCGCTCGCGCCGTTCGAGGTCGAGCTGATCGCGCTCAACCCCGACGTGCCGGCGGTCCGGGACGCCGCCGAGAAGCTGTACGGCGAGTTTCAGGGCGCCGGCTGCGAGGTGTTCTACGACGACCGCGACGAGCGGCCGGGAGTGAAGTTCAACGACGCCGACCTCGTCGGCTTCCCGGTGCGCGCCGTGATTGGCAAGAAAGGCGTCGAGCAGGGCCAGGCGGAGCTGTCGCTCCGGCGGGACAAGGCCAAGATCCCGACGCCGCTCGCCGGCGCGGTGGCGAAGGCGAGGGAGCTGCTGGAGCTCGCGTAGTCCCGCCTCCTCGCCGGGTCGCGAGCCGGCTGACGCCGGTTAGAAGAACAAGACGGCAAATCAGCTCGGGCAGGCGCCCGGGCCGTTGCTTGGCTCCCAGAGCGCCGTGTCGCCGGAGCCCCGGAGCGACAGAAGGCCGCTGCTGCGTGCCGAGGCGCGAGCTACCTATTCGGAGTCGCTGGCTTTTCCCCTTCCGCCTGGTCTCTCTCCGACGGCTCGGTGTGGTCCGTCCGCCCCACCGACTTCTCGGCAGGCTGTCCGTACAGCTCGGGGTGCACGTAGTTGCCCTGGTCGGCCTCCGATTTGCTCTCTTCGACCACGATGCGGTGCGCGTTGGCCCAGGGGTCCTTGCGGATCCCCGTCACCTGCCACGAGACCTTGACGTTGGCGAGGTTGGTGCGGATCGTGAACCGGTTGTTCTTGACCTCCTGCTCGACGATCGCCTGCGCGAACCGGCCGATCACGGTCAACTGGTAGCGGAAGTTCCGGTTCAGCGCCTCGAAGTACGCGGGCAGCTCCACCACGGCGACGCCGTCGCCGTCCGTGACGACGTTGCCGTTGTAGACGTTCATCATGTCCGGCGATTCCACGAAGGAGTGCGCGAGGTACTTGTTCGCCGGGTCGAGCGGGTGGTCGATCCTGAAGCTGCCGCTGCTCTTGGCGAGGTTGCCGCGGACGTTGACGTCCCCGTAGGCGTCGATGGCGAGCGCCTTGGTCGCGAGGTAGACGTCGTGTCCGCCGGCGGTCGAGTTGTGCGCGTACACGCCGATGTTCCCGCCGTCGCCCCTCACGCCGTACTGGTTGAGGCTGACGCCGGTCACGGCGTAGCCGACCGCGTTCTCGCCGCGAACCCCGGCGTATGCGCCGCCGGTCGCGTGCCCCCACACGCCGTTCCCCAAGCCGTCCGGGCTGTCGCCAAAGACGCCCGTCGTGCCGCCGATGCCGCTCACACCGGTCGCGCTTCCGCTGGATCCCTCGACGCCGGTGCCGTTGCTGCTGCCCCCGAACACGCCCATGGCGCCCGTGGCGTCCGCTTCGCCATACACCCCGAAACCGCCGGTCTTGGAGCACCAGCCCTTGACGCCGATCGGGCCGTCGCTGTTCCCGTACACGCCGATCCCTGTCGCGCTCTGTCCGAGAACTCCCGAGCCGGCGCCAGTGGCGCCCCAGACGCCGGCGCCGGCCAAACCCTCGCCGTACACACCGGCGCTGCTAGCGCCGTTGTGGGCGATACCTAGCACGCCGTAGCCGTTGCTGCGGTCGCTCGCACCGTAGACGCCCTCCTGCCCGTTGGCGCTGTAGGCGTACAGCCCCGCGCCGCCGCTGCTCTCCGCACGCACGCCGGGGCCGGTGCCGGTGTTCACTATGTAGAAGAGCGGATCCGCGTTGTTGTTCTTCACTCCGGAGTACGGCAGCGTGAACCCGGCGGCGTTCGTCCAGGTGAGGCCTGCGCCGTCGGTGCCCAGGACCTGCCCGTTGGTGCCGCCCGAGGCCGCGAGCTTCGCCTTGGTGACCGCACCGTCCGCGAGATCCGCGGTAGCGATCGTGCCATTGGCTATCTTGTCGGTCGTCACCGCGTTGGCGCCGAGTTGGGTGTTGCCCACGCCGCCGTTGGCGATCCCCAGCGTGACGCTGCCCGAGGTCCCTCCTCCGGTGAGGCCCGTCCCCGCCGTCACTCCGGTGATCGTCCCGCTCCCGCCCGTT
>JBEKAA010000057.1:0-14876 GCA_050018455.1 Thermoanaerobaculaceae bacterium
CCGGCCAGCGTGAGGCTCCACGCGAGCACCTTCAGAAAGACAGTCGTCGAGACCCCGACGATGGCGCCGGTAAGGGTGGCGAGCACGAACCACTTCACGACGCTCACGAAGAGCACGGAGCCTTCGGTCAGCGTTTGTCTCATCCTACGAACTCTACGCCATCGTGTGAATTCCGGGCCCCACGGACCGTACAGGCCAGGGACAAGGCTCTCAGTTCCTTCCCACCTGGCGATCGCCGTACCCAGGTGGGCCATCAACCGCGCGGCCAACTCCCGCGAGCGACAGGCGAAGCTTCTCGGATACGTCCTAGAACACCGGCATGTAGATCAGCGTCAGAAACGTCGAGACCTCTCACGCCGGAAGCAGGGGTTCGATTCCCCTACGGGCCGCCATCCCCACCACCCATCCACTCCACAGTTGAAACTCAACAGTTGAAAGCAAGGCCACAACCAACAACCACAAGTGCCCCGAGCTCCTGAGTCGGGACCGGACGGCCGCCATGGGGGGCCGGAGGAGGTGCTCGGCCATCGTCGGGGTGTCGGCGGGTGCGGATTCCCTTAGACTGCCGGTATGCCGACGTACCGCCTGCTTGTCGAGTACGAGGGGACCAAATTCGCGGGCTGGCAGGTGCAGGCGCACGGGCGGACGGTGCAGGGGGTGCTGCTCGACACGCTGCGCGGCCTCACCGGAGAGCGGGGGCTGGATCTCCAGGGCGCCGGGCGGACCGATGCCGGGGTGCACGCGCTCGGGCAGGTCGCGTCGCTGCGCTGCCGGCGGCCGCTCGAACCGCTGCGCCTGCTGCGCGAGCTCGAGCGCGAGCTGCCCGCCGACCTTGCCGTGATCGACCTCCGCGCCGCGCCCAAGGGTTTCCACGCGCGCCACGACGCGACGGGGCGGGCGTACCGCTACCAGATCGCGACCCGGCGCTCGGCGTTCGGCAAGCGCACCTCGTGGTGGGTGGAGGGCGGCGTCGACGCCGCGGCGATGGCAGAAGCGGCGCAGCGCTTCGTCGGGCGCCACGACTTCCGCGCCTTTGCGAAGCGGGCCGGCGAGGCCGAGAGCACGTTCGTCGAGGTCGAGTCGGCCGAGGTCGCGACCGCCGGCTCGTGTGTTCTGGTGCGAGTGGTGGCAAGCCACTTCCTGTGGAATCAGGTCCGGCGAATGGTGGGGTCCATCGTGACCGTCGGTCGCGGGGAGGCGCCCGCCGACGAGGTTGGGCGCTGGTTGACCGGCACGGCGCCACCCCCCGCCCTTGCCGCACCGGCCGCCGGCCTGTTCCTGGAGGCGGTGCGCTACCCGGGCGAGACCTGGCAGCTCCCGCCGCTCGCGCCGATCGGATTGCCGCTGCGGACCAGGTAGGCGACGCCATCGCGTGGTGCTACCCTAGAGAACCGCGGAGGCGGAATGGCCTTTGACCTGATGAAGCTCCTCACGGATGTCTTCGATCCGCAGCCAGGCGAGGTCGTCATGGTCGCGTGCGACCTGCCGCGCTCGCTCGGGGAGGACACGCCGGCCTGGCAGGAGCGCCGCGTGATGGCCGGAGAGTGGCACCGGGCTTTCGTTGCGCTCGGGCGCGGGCGCAACTTCGCGACGCGGCCCCTGCTCACCTACAAAGCCACCGGAGCCAACAACTCCGACCTGCCGGAAATCGGTTCGATGGCCGGCCAGAGCGTCGCGCTGCGCGACACCCTGCTGCAGGGAACGCTCGCGGTTTTCCTCACCGAGTACTCCGCCACCGCGCCGCTCGACATACTCTGCCGGATGAAAGACGATTTCCGAGCCGCTTCGATGCCCGGGGTGGAGAAACGGATGGAGCTCACCGCGCTGGCCGCCGACTACCGCGAGGTCGCCCGGCGCTGCAAGATCCTGGAGCAGGCAATGCGCGGCGCCAGTTCCCTCGAGGTCGCGTTCTCCACGGGTCACCGCTGCACCTTCGACTTGCGGTTCCGCACGCCGGAGGTGGACGACGGCGTTCTGCCGCGCTTCAAGCCCGGCGACCGCATCATCAACCTGCCGTCAGGAGAGACCTTCATCGTTCCGTACGAGGGGGAGCAGGCGGGCAGCCGTTCGCAGACGGCGGGCATGATCCCGGTTCGGCAAGGCCAGGAGCTGATGACCTACATCGTTGAGGAGAACCGGATCGCCAAGGTGGAGGGGAACGGCCCGGCGGCCCGCGCGATGCGCGCCTTCTTCGCCGCCGACCCCGCTCGCACGAACATCGCCGAGGTTGCCTTCGGCTGCAACGAGTGGGCGCAGGTGACCGGCAACGTGCTGGAGGACGAGAAGGCGGGCTTCCACTGGGCGTACGGCCGGTCGGACCATCTCGGCGGCACCATCGGCGTCGCCAAGTTCATCCAGCCCGACACCGTGGTTCATCAGGACATCGTGTACGCGAAGGGCAACCCCATCCAGGTCGCGGAGGCGACTTCGGTTCGGCCCGACGGCGGCAGGACACGCATCATTCGCAACGGCGTCTACGTGGTGTTCTAGCCCGGCCGAGCACGCGGGTGCGGTCGCGGTGCGAGCGCCGCGGCGGCGCGTTCCCCCTGTCCCTCAGGAAGCCCCCGGAGCCGATGGCTACGTCGCGGGCGGGCGGTTGAGGGCAGAGCGCTTGTGCCCGTAGAAGACGTAGATGGTCATGCCGGCGGCGAGCCACACCGCGAAGCGGACCCAGGTGATCAGCGGCAGCCCGGCCGCGAGGAACAGGCAGGCCCCGGCCGACACCATCGGCAACCACGGGACGAATGGAACATGGAACGGTCGGTTTGCCTCCGGGTGCGTCCGCCGGAGCACGATCACGCCAACCGAAACGAGGGCGAACGCGAACAGCGTGCCGATGTTCGTGAGGTCCACCATCTCCTCGATGTTGGCGAAGCTCGCGAACGCCGCCACCAGCACGCCCGAGAGGATCGTCGTGACGTGCGGCGTGCGGTACTTTGGGTGGACCTTTGCGAACGCCTGCGGAAGCAGGCCGTCGCGTGCCATCGAGAAGAAGATCCGCGGCTGGCCGAGCTGGAACACGAGCAGCACCGCGGTGTGGGCGGCGACCGAGCCGACCGCCACGATCCCGGCGGCCCACGTCAGGTTGTAGCGGTTCATCGCGACGGTGAGCGGCTCGGCGGTGTGGAGGTCGAACCACGGCACCATCCCAGTCACGACCGCGGCCACCAGGATGTAGATCACGGTCGAGATGATGAGCGATCCGATGATCCCGCGCGGCAAGTCGCGCCCGGGGTTTCTGGTCTCCTCGGCCGCGGTGGAGACCGCGTCGAAGCCGATGTACGCGAAGAACACGATCGCCGCGCCGGCCCAGATCCCGTGCCACCCGTTGGGCATGAATGGCTTCCAGTTGGTGGGTTGCACGTACTTGAACCCGACGACGACGAAGAACGCCAGGACGATCAGCTTCATGATCACCATGACGGCGTTGAGTCGCGAGGACTCCTTCACGCCGACGACCAGCACCCAGGTGATCAGCAGGACGATTGCCGCTGCCGGGAGGTTCATCATGATCGGCACGCCGCCGACGTGCGGCGCGGCCGCGACGATCGCCGGCGTCGCCAGGCCGGTGCGCAGGTCGGTCGCGAGCCAGGGGGGGATCACGATGCCGACCCCGCGGAGCATCTCGCAGAAGTACCCCGACCAGGAGATGGCCACCGCAACGTTGCCCACGGCGTACTCGATGATGAGGTCCCACCCGATGATCCACCCCAAGAGCTCGCCCAGCGTGGCATAGGTGTACGTGTAGGCGGAGCCGGAAATCGGCACCAGAGCCGCGAGCTCGGCGTAGCAGAGCGCCGCAAGGCCGCAAACCGCCCCGGTGAAGACAAACGAGAGGATGATCCCGGGACCTGCGCCCGGCCGGGCGGCGTCGCCCGCCGCGGCGGTCCCGACGGTAGCGAAGATCCCGGCGCCGATGATCGCGCCGATACCCAAGCCGATCAGGTCCCACACGCCGAGAGCTCGCTTCAGATGCGTGGCGGCGCTCTCTTCGAGCAGGGCCGCCAGCGGCTTGGTCCGCAGGAGGCTTGCAAGGACGCGATTCATTCCGCGCAGGCTACCGGTGAAACGTCCCCGGCGCAACTGGAGTGCCCCGCGGCCGAGACGAACGCAGCCCGCGGGACACACGCTTTTCCGTTCGCCTCGACCTTGCGGAAGAGCTGACGCCGTGGCCGAACGGTCAGCGGGCGGCCGGGCCGTCGGGCGGGTCGGCCAGCATCGGGACCGGCTCCGTCAAGGCCTGGCTCGCGCGGAGCTCGGCGAGGGCGCTGTGGTGCCGCCCGTACCAGAAGTAGATGACGAGCCCGACCAGGAGCCACACGAAGAGCCGGAGCCAGTTCTTCCCGGGCAGGGAAAACATCAGCAGTAGACAGAACGCAATTCCCAGGATCGGCACGACTTTGCCGAATGGCGCTCTGAACGGACGCTCGGCGTTCGGGTTCGTGTATCGCATGATCAGCACCGAAACACACACCATGACGAAGGCGAGCAGCGTGCCGATGTTGGTGAGCTCCGCCAGGATGCGCAGGGGCAGGAACGCGCCCAGGATCGCGACCACGATCCCCGTCAGGATTGTCGACTTCCATGGAGTGCGGAAGCGCTCGTGCACCGCGCCGAAGAAGCTCTGCGGTAACAGGCCGTCCCTCGCGATCGCGAGCAGTACGCGGGGCTGCGACAGCATCATCACCAGCAGCACCGAGGTGATCCCGGCAAGGGCGCCCAGGGAGACGATGCCCTGCGCCCACGGCAACCCCACCTGCCTAAAGGCGTCGGAGACGGGCGCGTTGATGTCGATCCTGTCGTAGCGGACCATCCCCGTCAGCACCGCGGAGACCACGATGTAAAGGAATGTGCACACGAACAGCGAGGCGATGATCCCGATCGGCACGTCACGGTGCGGTCGCTTGGCTTCCTCAGCGTGCGTGGAAACCGAGTCGAAGCCGATGTAGGCGAAGAAGATGATCGCGGCGCCCGCAAGCATGCCGAGCGGCTGTCCGCCGGCGTCCGACTGCCCGAGCACCGTCTTCCCGAAGAACGAGATCCCTGTGAAGCCAAACGGCGCGAATGGGTGCCAGTTGGCCGGATTCACGTAGAACGCCCCGACCACGATGACGAAGAGCACGATCGCGAGCTTGATACCGACGATCGTGGCGTTGAACGACGCGCTTTCGCGGATCCCCTTCACCAGGATCGCAGCGATCACGATCGTGATCACGATTGCGGGAAGGTCAAACCACTCGCCGGTGGATACGACGTGGCCGAGCGCCGGGTTATAGTCGAACGGTGCCCCCGCGAGGGCGTGCGGGACGTGATGACCGAAGATGCCTATGAAGTCCTGGAAGTACGCGGACCACCCGTGCGCGACGGTCGCCGACACCACCGTGTACTCGAGCACGAGGTCCCACCCGATGATCCAGGCGAACAGCTCGCCCATGGTCGCGTACGCGTAGGTGTAGGCCGAGCCCGCGACCGGCACCATCGAGGCGAACTCCGCATAGCACAGCGCGGCGAAGACGCACGCGATGCCAGAGACGACGAACGAGAGGATCAGCGCGGGCCCCGCATTGTCGTGCGCGGCCTTGCCCGTGAGGACGAAGATCCCGGTGCCGATGATCGCCCCGACGCCGAGGCTGGTCAGTTGGATCGGGCCGAGGATACGGCGGAGCCGGTTCTCGCCCTTCATCTCCTCGAGCAACATTGCCAGGGGTTTCGTCGCCAGCAGTTGTCGCTTCATGCGAGCGCCCTCCTCGCGCACCACCGAAAGGTCCGAGTCAGTCGGAGCCGGGGAAACAACAGACCTGTCCGCTCACCCACGCCGGGCGGTCAGAACAGGGTGCGGTCGACTTTGTGCTCCACGTCCCAGTTGTACTGGTACACCAGGAAATCGATCACCACTCTGTATCTGACCTCAATGTGCACCTCGGTCTGGTCCCGCGAGACCTTGATGTCTTCCTTCTTGACGGGAAGGTGCTCCTCGATCGCCTTGCCGAAGATCGCGTCGGCGATCCTCTCGTCGCCGAACCGCGGCAGCGACGCCTGCTCGCCTTCGCGCTCGCAGAAGTCCTGCAGCTCGGCGACGGAGAGTCGCGTCGGGACGGCCTTGACCCCGATGAAGACGACCACGATCACCAACGCCAGCCCCAAGAAGCAGCCGATGCTGTTGCTCCCCCTCTCGTGCGAATGCCCCATGGCCACCTCCAGCAGAATCTGCAAGCACATTGTAGCCCTGACCACGCGCCGGCCGGTGTCGTCCCCGGGGGGCCGAGGTTTACCTATTGGACAAGAGAGAAAGAACGCGCCCAGCGCGTGCGGGTGAAGAAGTGCAACCCGACGGAAGCCAGCTGGCGCATGCGGTCGCCCCACCCGCGCCACTCCTGTGAGTTGGGCTCCGCCTCGTACGACCAGTAGATGAAAAGAGCGCGCCCCTTGAAGTAGTCGCGGGGAACTGGACCCCAGAAACGGGAGTCGTACGAGTTGTCGCGGTTGTCGCCCATGCAGAACACCGAGGCCGACGGCACGGTGAAGGGGCCGAACTGATCCCGGCGGCGGGCCTGGTCGGAGACGAACTGACTGTTCGGGAAGACGATGGGGTCCTTGTGGACGAGGTGCGGGTTGATCTCCTGCTTGCCGTTCACGAAGAGCACCTTGTCGTGGATCTCGAGCGTGTCGCCCGGAACGGCGACGCTCCGCTTGATGAAGTCGCGTTCGGGCTCCTGCGGGTATTTGAAGACGACCACGTCGCCGCGCCGGATCTCGCGGTACGGCATCAGGCGGTGGATCGGGGTGTCCCAGTGCGGCGCGTAGATGAACTTGTTCACGAACAGGTGGTCGCCGACGAGGAGGTTGTCCTCCATCGAGCCGGTTGGGATCTTGAACGCCTGCGCCACGAACGTGCGAGCGAACAGCGTGAAGATCACCGCCACCAGGATGGCTTCGTAGTACTCGCGAAACACGTGCCCTTTGCTCATGTCTCCACCTTGAGAACCGCGAGGAACGCTTCCTGCGGGATCTCCACCCGGCCCACACGCTTCATCCGCTTCTTGCCTTCCTTCTGTTTCTCGAGGAGCTTGCGCTTGCGCGTGATGTCGCCCCCGTAGCACTTTGCGAGCACGTTCTTGCGCAGCGGCTTGACGACCTCGCGGGCAATCACGCGGTTGTGGATGGACGCCTGGACCACGACCTCGAAAAGCTGGCGCGGGATCATCTCCTTCAGCTTGGACGCGAGCGCCCTCGCCTTGAGGTAGGCGTTGCCCCGGTGAACGATCAGCGCGAGGGCATCGATCGGTTCGCCGTTGACGAGCAGGTCGAGCTTCACCAGGTCGCCTTCGCGGTACCCCGCAAAGTGGTAGTCGAGAGAGGCGTACCCGCGCGACACGGACTTCAACTTATCATAAAAGTCGAGAACCACTTCCGCGAGGGGCAGGCGGTACTCCAGCAGGACCCGTCCGCGGGAAAGGTACTCGAGCTTCACCTGCTCGCCGCGTCGCTCCTGGACGAGCTTGAGGATCCCCCCGAGGTGGCCGTCCGGCGTGAGGATGGTGGCGTGGATGAGCGGCTCTTCGATCGTCTCGATGACGCCGGGGTCGGGGAGCTGCGCCGGGTTGTTCACCTCGACCACTTCTCCCGCGGTTGTGAGCACACGGTACGCGACACCCGGCGCAGTGGTGATGAGCTCCATGTTGAACTCGCGCTCGAGGCGCTCCTGCACGATCTCCATGTGCAGCAGACCGAGAAACCCGCATCGGAACCCGAAGCCGAGCGCCTGCGACGAGTCGGGCTGGTACGTGAACGAAGAGTCGTTGAGAGAAAGCCTCTCGAGCGCCTCGCGCAGCTCGCCGAACGCCGAGGACTCGACCGGGTAGAGCCCGGCGAAGACCATTGGTTTGGCCTCGAGGAACCCTGGCAGCGCCTCGGCGGCCGGGCGGAGGTTGTCGGTGACGGTGTCGCCCACGCGCACGAGACGCAGGTCCTTGAGTCCGGCGAAGAGGTACCCCACCTCGCCCGTCGCCAGCTCGCGGACCGGCTCTGCGCGAGGCGTGAAGATCCCCAATTCCTCCACCGTGGCCTCGCGGTCCACCCTCATGAAGTGGATCCCCTGACCCACCGTGAGGGCGCCGTCCACCACTCTCACCAGGCACCGCACGCCCTTGTACGCGTCGTACGACGCGTCGAACACCAGGGCGCGGGGGGGCGCGTCGGGGCTGCCTCTCGGCGCCGGCACGCGTGTCACAATTGATTCCAGCACGTCGGGAACGCCGATGCCGGTCTTGGCCGAGATCGCGAGCGCGGCGCTCGCGTCCAGCCCGATCACCTGTTCGATCTGCTCGCGCACCCGGTCGGGCTCGGCCGAGGGAAGGTCCACCTTGTTGAGCACCGGCACCAGCTCGAGCCCCTGATCGACCGCGAGATACGCGTTGGCGAGGGTTTGCGCCTCCACTCCCTGCGAAGCGTCCACCACCAGCAGCGCGCCCTCGCACGCCGCGAGGGAGCGCGAGACCTCGTACGAGAAGTCGACGTGCCCGGGCGTGTCGATCAGGTTGAGAATGTAGTCCTCACCCTCTCTCGTGCGGTACCGCAGAGTCACGGTGTGCGCCTTGATCGTGATCCCGCGCTCGCGCTCCAGGTCCATCGAGTCGAGCACCTGGGCCATCATCTCCCGCGCCGACAGCGCTCCGGTCAGCTCGAGCAGGCGGTCCGCCAGCGTCGACTTGCCGTGGTCGATGTGGGCGATGATGCAGAAGTTGCGGATGTGCTGCTGGTCCACCTGGCTCCCCGTGCTCGCCTCGACAGCTGCGAACTGGTGATTCTACACGAAGATGAGAGGTTCGAAGGTTCGGCAGTGACAGCAAAAGGTCAAACGGAAGATGTTAAAGGAAAGACGAAGACAACCGACGACCATGGCCTTTCATTTATCGTCTTCCCTTTGACCTTTCCCCTTTTCCCTTTCACCTTGTGCACGCAGGAGGGAGGTTCAGGCGCCGGGGAGCCTGGGAAATGCCGGCTTGCCGCCGGGGCGACCCGTCGTCTTCCACGGCGCGCGGGGGTAGGCAACGAGGGAGCGAGGGTCGTCCAGTTCACCGCGCCGGGCGCGCAACTGCCCGGCGCGGGCGATCATCGCCGCGTTGTCCGTGGTCAGGGCAACCGGCGGCAGCAGGACCTCGATCCCTCGCTCCGATCCCCAGGCGGCGAGACGCGCGCGCACTTCGCGGTTGCCGGCGACTCCTCCGGACGCGGCGACGACCGCCGGCTGGTGACGCGCGACGAGCTCATCGAGCGGAGCGAGGAGCCAGTCCACGATCGTCCGCCGGAACGACGCCAGCAGGTCGAGAACGGCCTGCGGGGGGTCCTCAGGGTTCGCCAGGGGCATCGCGTCCAGCCCCTGGGCAGCACGGATCACCATCGTCTTCAGACCGGAGAACGAGAAATCGAGGGCCCCCGCCGGGTCCTTGATGCGCGGTGAGGTGAAGGCGAAGGCCGAGGGGTCGCCGAGCTCCGCCAGCCGGTCCACGATCGGGCCCCCCGGGTACCCGAGGCCGAGGGCGGCCGCAACCTTGTCGAACACCTCGCCGGCCGCGTCGTCTCGCGTCCGGTTCAGCGGGCGAGCCCTTCCCTTCTCGAGGAGGAAGTACGACGAGTGGCCGCCGGAGATCACGAGCGTGAGCACGGTGTCCGGGGCCTCGCGCGCCGGGGTCCCGTCGAGGCGGAGGAACGGCGAGACGAGGTGCCCCTCCAGGTGATCCACTCCGGCTAGCGGCAGCTGACGCGCCCAGGCGTACGCCGAGGCGAAGCAGGTCCCGACCAGGAGCGAGCCGATCAGTCCCGGCCCGCGGGTCACCGAGAGCAGCTCGATGTCGCCGAGTCCCACCCGGCGGTCGGCCTCCGCGAGGAGGCGCGGCAACGCCTCGAGATGGTGCCGCGCGGCCAGCTCCGGCACGACGCCCAGATAGGGGGCGTGGGCCGCGACCTGCGACGAGATCAGGTTGATCCGCACGCGGCCGTCGCTATCGAGGACCGCCACGGCGGTCTCGTCGCACGAGGTCTCGATCCCCAGCGTCCGAAAAGACCGGGGTCCGGGGTCCGGGGTCCGGGGACCGGACGTCGCCGCGTCCGACGTGTCGCGCCTTGCCATCAGGCGATCTCCCGCACCGTGCTGGCGGTGACGGGGCGCGCCACCCCGCGCTCGCTCACGATCGCGGTCACCAACTCCGGTGGGGTCACGTCGAACGCGGGGTTGTAGACCTCGACGCCGGGCGGCGCAACGACGCGACGGCCGACATGCCGGACCTCGCCTCCCCCGCGCTGCTCGATCGTGATGGCCGCTCCGGTTGGGCAGACAACGTCGAAGGTCGTGGTGGGAGCCACCACTACGAACGGCACACCGTGACGGGCGGCCGCGAGCGCGAGCGAGTAGGTCCCGATCTTGTTCGCGATCGAGCCATCGGCGGCGATCCGGTCCGCCCCGACGACAACTCCCGCCACCGCACCGCTCGCAATCAGCGAAGCGGCGGCCGCATCCGGCAGCAACGTGACAGGGATCCCGTCGCGAGCGGCCTCCCACGCGGTCAGGCGGGCACCCTGCAGCACGGGGCGCGCCTCGCAGGCGTACAGCCGCTCGAGCCGCCCCTGGGCGTGCACTACTCGGACGACGCCGAGCGCCGAGCCGATCCCGCCGGTCGCGAGGGCGCCGGCGTTGCAGTGGGTCAGAAGCGCCACTCTTTCGCCGGGGAACAGCGCGGCGCCGTGGGCTGCCATCGCCAGGCACGCGGCGGCGTCCGCAGCGTGGACGGCCCTCGCGGCTGCGAGGGCGTGCTCGAAACGCCGGGCAGGCGGAGCCGACTCGATGGCGCCAAGGACACGGGCGACCGCCCGGGCGAGGTCGGCTCCGGTCGGTCTCGCCGCGGCAAGGCCGCGAGCCGCACGCCGGATGTGCATGAGGTCGGGGTTGCGGCGCGCCTCCGCGGCCAGCGCGTACGCAGCGGCGATCCCGATTGCGGGGGCCCCGCGAACCGCGAGCGCCCGGATCGCACGGGCGCCCGCCGCCGATCCGGCGACGGGAATCCAGCGTTCGCGGCGCGGCAGCAGCCGCTGGTCGAGCAGCTCGAGGCCGTCCCGCCAGCGCAGCGCCGACACGGTCGTGGTCGGCTCGGTCATGGCACGCGATGGTACCTCATGGCGTTGCCGCCGCAGTCGAGGCCTCGCTATACTTCCTCGAACGACAGGGAGGATGTATGCCTCTTCGCGTTGGAATCAACGGTTTCGGTCGCATCGGACGCCTGATTCTCCGGCAGGCCCTGCACGACAAGGGCCTCGAGTTCGTCGCCGTGAACGACATCACCGACGCCGCGACCCTCGCGCACCTGCTCAAGTACGACTCGGTCCACGGCAGACTCGACGCCAAAGTCGAGGTCTCCGCTGACGGCTTCACGGTCGACGGCAGGACGATCAAGGTGCTCGCGGAGAAGGAGCCCTCGCACCTACCCTGGAAAGCTCTCGGGGTCGACCTGGTGTTCGAGGGAACCGGCAAGTTCACGAAGGGCGAACAGGCCAAGGCCCACCTCGACGCGGGCGCCAAGTGGGTGCTCATCACCGCGCCGGCGAAGGGCGTGGACGCCACCATCGTCTACGGCGTCAACCACACCATCCTCGACCCCGCCAAGCACAAGATCGTCTCCAACGGGTCGTGCACGACCAACTGCCTGGCGCCGGTGGTCAAGGTGCTGCTCGAGAACTTCGGCATCGCCCACGGGTTGCTCACCACCGTGCACGCGTACACCAACGACCAGAAGATCCTCGACCTGCCGCACAAGGACCTGCGCCGCGCCCGGGCTGCCGGTCTCTCGATGATCCCCACCTCGACCGGCGCCGCCAAGGCGATGGCCGAGGTGTACCCGCAGCTCAAGGGGAAGCTCGACGGCCTCGCGGTGCGCGTGCCGACCGCCGACGTGTCGCTGGTGGACTTCACGTTCACCGCCGAGAAGCCGCTGTCGGTCGATGCGCTCAACCAGGCGTTCCGTGCCGCCGCAGCCGGCCCGCTCAAGGGGGTTCTCGCGGTCAGCGACGAACCGCTGGTGTCGATCGACTTCCGCGGCACGACCGACTCGTCGATCGTGGATCTGCTCTCCACGATCGTGATCGGCGAGAAGACCGCCAAGGTATTCTCCTGGTACGACAACGAGTACGCGTACGCAGCTCGCTGCGTCGACGTTGCCAAGCTGTTCGCCAGGTAGGGAGGACGCCATGGCCTTGCGCTTGATGGACACCCTCAAGGTCGAGGGGCGGAGGGTGCTGCTCCGCCTCGACCTCAACGTCCCGCTCAAGGACGGCAAGGTCGGAGACGAGACCCGCGTCCGGGAAGCTGCGCCGACGGTACGAACGCTCGCCGAGCGCGGCGCCGTCGTGATCGCGTGCTCACACCTCGGGCGCGCGAAGGGGAAGCCGGACCCGGCGCTCTCGCTTGCTCCGGTGGCGCCGATCCTGGCGCGACTGGCCGGACGTCCCGTCCGGTTCGTCCCGGACACGGTGGGCGACGTTGCCAAGCAGGCGGTTGCGTCCGCCAAGCCCGGCGACGTGCTGCTGCTCGAGAACCTGCGTTTCGAGGCCGGTGAGGAGAAGAACGACCCCGCCTTCTGCGCGCGGCTCGCGGCGCTCGCCGACGTGTACGTCAACGACGCTTTCGGCACGGCGCACCGCGCCCACGCGTCCACCGCCGGCGTCGCCAGGCTCTTCAGGGACCGCGCGGCGGGTCCTCTGATGGCGCGGGAGATCGCCGCGCTCTCGAAGGTCCGCGATAACCCGGATCGTCCGTTCGTGGCGGTGGTGGGCGGCGCAAAGATCTCGGGCAAGCTCGAGACGCTGCAGTCGCTCGCCCAACGCGCGGATACCGTGGTGCTGGTAGGTGGGATGGCCAACACCTTTCTGCTCGCGCAAGGCGTGACCGTCGGAAAGTCTCTGGTCGAAGCGGAGCTTGTCCCGATGGCCAACGAGATCCTGGCCGCGGCGGCCGCTCGGGGTGTCACCGTCATCCTCCCGACCGACGCCATCGTGGCCACGGGGACCGACGGCCCGGCGCGGACCGTGCCAGTGTCCGGGGTCGGTCCGGAGGAGATGATCCTCGACATCGGACCCGAGACCCGGCAACGCATCGCAGGCATCCTGGCCGAGGCCAGAACGGTCTTCTGGAACGGCCCGGCCGGGGTGTTCGAGAAGGCGGCGTTCGCCGCCGGCACGCTGGCGATCGCTCAGGCGCTGGCGGCGAGCTCCGCGTTCACCGTGGTCGGAGGAGGGGAGAGCGTCGCGGCCGTCCAGCAGGCCGGTGTGGTGGGGAAGCTGTCGCACGTTTCGACAGGCGGCGGCGCATCCCTCGAGTTCCTCGCCGGCGACACGCTTCCCGGGGTGGCGATCCTCGAAGAGGGCGCATGAGCCGCCGTCCGCTGTTCGCGGCGAACTGGAAGATGCACGGCACCCTGGAGTCCGTGCAGGCGTACCTCGAGACGCTCGTGCGGCGCGTGCCGGTGGCTGGACCGGAGGTCGTGCTCTGTCCGCCCTTTACGTTGCTGCCGGCGGCCGTGCTGATCGCCGGTGGGTCGGAGGTCGCGATCGGCGCCCAGAACTGCCACTGGGAGGACAAGGGGGCGTTCACAGGCGAGGTGGCCGCTGGAATGCTGGCCGAACTCGGGGTTCGCTGGGCGGTCGTCGGTCACTCCGAGCGCCGTCAGTACTTCTGCGAGAGCGACCAGACAGCCGCTGCCAGGGCACGGGCGGCCCAGCGCGCAGGTCTCGACGTCATCTTCTGCCTGGGAGAGACCCTGGAGCAGCGCGAAGCGGGCGAGACGATGGCCGTTCTCGAGCGCCAGAGCACCGCGCTCGCAGGGCTCGACCCGGCGCGGCTCGCGGTCGCGTACGAACCGGTCTGGGCGATCGGGACGGGCCGGACCGCGACAACGGCGCAGGCGCAGGAGGCTCATGCGGCGCTGCGGCGCCGTCTCGGGGGGCTGTTGGGCGCCGAAGCCGCAGCCGGCTTGAGGATCCTCTACGGGGGTAGCGTCAAAGCGGACAACGCCCCGGCGCTCCTCGCCCAACCCGACGTCGACGGCGCGCTCGTCGGCGGGGCAAGCCTTGACGTGGAAGGGTTTTGCGCTATCATCCACGCTGCTCCCGGCGAACGCCGAGGGGCGGAGGAGTGAGCATCTCGTGTATACCCTTCTGGTCATCGTCTTCATCGTCGTCTGCCTGTTTCTCATCATGGTCGTGCTGCTCCAGCAGGGGAAAGGGGCGGACGTTGCGGCGGCGTTCGGTGGCGCCTCGTCGCAGGCCTCGTTCGGGCCTCGCGGAACCGCGACGCTCATGCACAAACTCACGACCGGCTCGTTCGTCCTCTTTGTCGCGCTGTGCATCGGACTTTCGGTCGTGACTGCCCGAAGAGGCCGGTCGGTGACGGCGGGCATCAAGGGCAAGGCTGCGGCAACCGCGCCAGCCCCCGCCCCCGCGAAACCGGCGGGACCGACGACGGGACAGGCGCCGGCCGGCCAGCCACCTGCGCAAGGCTCGACACAGAACGCCCCGCAGACGCCGGCACCGCAAAAGAAGTGAGAGATCTGGGGTGAAAGCAACGGCCTGTGCCGAAGTGGCGGAATTGGTAGACGCGCACGTTTGAGGGGCGTGTGGCGCAAGCCATGCCGGTTCGAGTCCGGCCTTCGGCACCATCTATCCTTTACGGGGGGGCACTTCGGCTCCCCCTTTCCGTCCCCCGCCTCGCGCCCCCCCGGGCCCCATATGCGCTAACTTTAGTCTTGACATGAGCGAGGGGGTGGATATGCTGAGGTCATGGACGAGCGCGCGCTTGTGCAGGGAGAATGGCGCTGGGTGGAAGGTCTCCT
>JBEKAA010000058.1:0-55888 GCA_050018455.1 Thermoanaerobaculaceae bacterium
GTGTCGTTGTAGACCTGCGGGGAGGGGTTGGGCTGGTCGCGCAGGAGCAGTCGGAAGGTGACGTTGACGGGAGAAGAGTTGGGGTTGTGGACCCAGATGCAGGCGTTCCACTGGGAGTTGGAGGCTCCCGGCCCGAGCCCCAGCGACGGGATGAAGACGTCGGTCCCGGAGAAGTTCGCCAGCACGGTACCGGCTGACAGGAGAACCATCACCGCAGCGATCATGATCTTCTTACTCGCGAACACATTCACAAGACACCTCCTTCGGTCCACAGAGAGTCCTCAGCGCGACTGAGACTTCCTTTCTCTAATTTTCCCTCTGCAAGTTGCATCTCAATTCTAGACCCTGCGACGAGACTCCACAAGGCCAGGGACCACGGGTTGGGCAACAAGAGGGAGACGCGTGGGGTCCGCAGGCGGCGCCATTCAAGACGACAGCATGGGGCGGGTGCGCTAGAAGACGAGGCGCTACCGGCTCCTCATGGCCGCGCCGCAAGAAGCAGGTCATTTCGCCCGCCCGCCGCCGCACGCGCGGCCACGGCGGTGAGCAGCGCGGTGCGCCCCGAAGCCGACCGTCCCGTGTCCTTGTCGAACTGTTCCGAGAGCTCTCCGGTCCTGGGTGTGAGGTCGTAGACCCTCAATCGGTAGCCGGAATCGGGGAAGGATTCCTGGGAACGAAGATGCCATCCGGGGTCGGCCTCGACCGCCCGGGCGCCGGGTCGAGCCAGGCGGTCTCACGTGTCCAACCGTCGCGCCACGCCGCGCCGTCCGGTTGCAGGTCCAGGATCAGGATGGCGTTGACCTCTCCCAGTCGCGCTGCACTCTCCGGGAGGCGATCCGGGGCGGCGTCCCGCAGAGCATTGTCGGCCGGCCGCGGCACGTCCCCGGATTCGAATCCGCCCACCGCGCGGTACCCCTCCCACTCGAGCAGGCCCGGGCTGAAATCGTTCCAGTACCCGACCAGAATGGAACCCCTTGCAGCCCTTGCGGCCTCGGCCGCCGCCTTCACCACCGGGGCGACAGCCGGCGGCACGCCGTTCTCGGCGAGACCGACGGTGAGGCGACCTCGATCGACGGGCGAGAGCAGCGCGCCCAGCAGGACGAGCAGCGCCGCACCTGAGAGGACGAAGTTCTTCGAGCGCCAACGCGACAGCAGGCGCGATGCGTCCGCCACACCGACAGCCGCCGTCATCCACAGCAACGGTACGAGCGGAAACAGAAAACGGACGAGCTTGAAGGGATGCGCAAGCGTGCCCGCCAGCCCCAGAAGAAACGCAACCACGACCAGGCGCTGGTGCAGCGGAAGGCGGGGCAACCGCACGACGGCCAGCGCCGTCAGGACGAGGCATAGCGCCCCCATCACGACGCCGGGTGAAAACTGCCGGAGGAAGGCTTCCGGGTAGAAGAAGAGGCCCGACCGCGTCCAGACCGAGGGCCCCGAATCTCGGTTCTCCAAGACACGAATGAAACCGCGCGCGTGCGACGGCGAGAGCATCCAGACCGCGATCGGCAGGCCGACGACCAGCGCCATGGTCCGGTTTCGCGGGTTGGCCTCCCGAAACCACTCCCTCAGCCTGGCCCAGCTCCGGCGAGGCCGCACGAGTGCTCGCGCCACGACCAGGCAGTAGAGGATGTACGCCGGCGTCGCGACCGAGACCGATCGGCTGGTCTCGCCGGTTGGGTCAGTCACCCGCCCGGCGAAGAGGGCGAGACCTGCCAGGCCGACCCCATAGGCGAGCAGGAACAGAGGCCACGGGCGCCGCCACCTTGATGAGCGCAGCCCACGAGTGACCTGGGCTCGGACCGCAGCCAGTGAACCGGCCGCCAGCCAGACCTCGACGAGCGCCATCGGCACGAGCCAGGCCAGGCCGTAGTTGAACTTGGTGAAGAACAGAAGCACCGCGGCAACACAGGCGAGCACGAAGTCGGGCTGCGCGCCGCTGCGCACGGAACGCACGTAGGCTCCGACGGCAAGGAGCAGCAGCAAGGCCCCCGGAATCTCGAGCATGACCAGCACCCCGAAGAGCTGGAACAACGGGCTCGCGGCGATCGAGGCGGCGATCAGGGCGCCGGCGAGATCGCCGCAGCCATCGTCGAGCTGACGGCCGGCCCAGAAACCCGCCAGGATGCAGAGAGCGAAGAGCGCGGTCATCAGTATGGCCGCAGTCCGGTACGTCGGTCCCCACAGCGCGAAGGCCGGCGCCTCGATCAATGGGAACACGGGGCCCCAGAGGTCCAGGTGCACGATCGCGCGCACCAAGTCGGCGACGTCGAGCTCCCGCGCGGAATGGGACAGGCGAGCGCCCGCCGCGCCGTACCTGGCCATATCCCACTTGGGCAGACCGTCGCACGTCGCGGCCAGCCCCGCCAGGGTGACGCCGGTGCGGAGCACGAGGGCTGCCAGCAGAAGCCGAGTCGCGAGCGAGAGCGCATGGGAGAGGCGCATCAGGAATCAGGGCGTCCTTTTCCAGATTCTACGCTCCGACCAACCCCCGCCCGCGAAGTCCTTCCGGGTCGCATGGCGGCACGTTCCGGTTGCCGGGCAAAGCGACAGGAGGAATCCCCGTTCGATGCCGCTGTTGTGGAGTGTCGAAGCGCTCGGACGCCGCCGTGCGACCATACCGCGAGCCCGAAGCCGGGCCACGGCGGAGACGGCCACCGTCCCGCGACCGGAGGAGCGATGAAGCTGGCAGGATTTGAATTGTGCGTGTTCACGATCATCGCGGCAGCCGCGGCCGCCCAACCGCGAGAGCAGGCTCCGTCAGCCGGCGAGGTGAACGCCGTCTTCCCCCAGCAGGAAGTGCTCTACCTCGACCTGCACCGTCACCCCGAGCTCTCGCTCCACGAGCAGCGGACGGCGGCCACGCTCGCGGCCCGCGTGAAGGCGCTCGGCTACGAGGTGACGACCGGCGTCGGGGGAACCGGCGTTGTCGCGGTGCTGCGCAACGGACCTGGGCGTACGGTCCTGCTGCGCACCGACATGGACGCCCTGCCGGTGCAGGAGAAGACGGGCCTCGCCTACGCCAGCACGGTGACCGTGAAGGGCGACGCTGGCGAGACCGTCCCGGTCATGCACGCCTGCGGGCACGACATCCACATGGCCTCCTGGTCCGGCACGGCCGCGCTGATGGCCGGCAACCGACAGCGGTGGCACGGCACGCTGGTCCTCATCGCTCAGCCGGCGGAGGAACTCGGCGAGGGCGCCGCAGCGATGCTGCGTGACGGACTGTTCACCCGGTTCCCGAGACCGGAGTTCGCCCTGGCCGTTCATGACGACACCGAGCTTCCCGCCGGACAGGTGGGATACCACGCCGGGTACTTCCGGGCCGGAGCGGACTCCGTGACGATCACCGTGTTCGGTCGGGGCGGTCACGGCGCGAGGCCGCACCTCGCCGTGGACCCGATCGTGATCGCCGCGCGCATCGTCCTTTCGCTGCAGACGATCGTCGCCCGCGAGACCAACCCGATCGAGCCCGCCGTGGTCACGGTGGGCACGATCCACGGCGGCACGAAGAACAACATCATCCCCGACGAGGTCACGATGACCCTCACTCTCAGGGCGTTCAAGCCGGAGGTCATGGCCAGGCTCATCGCCGCCATCGAGCGCATCGCGAGGGGCGAGGCAGCCGCGGCCGGCGCGCCCCGGGAGCCGCTCGTCACGGTCGATGACACCCTCGCGCCCGAGTACAACGACCCGCAGCTGACGGCCCGCGTGGCCGGCGCGCTGCGCTCCGCGATGGGGTCTGACCGCGTGGTCGAGATGCCGGCGGAGATGGGCGCCGAGGACTTCTCGGCGTACGGGCTCGCCGGCGTGCCGTCGCTCCTGCTCCACGTCGGCGCGGTGGAGCCGGCGAAGTTCGCCGCCGCGCAGAAGTCCGGAATCCCCGTGCCCTCGATCCACTCTCCGTTGTTTGCGCCGGACTACGAGCCGACGATCAAGACCGCCACAATGGCGGAGACGGCGGCCCTGCTCGAGCTGCTCGGCCCGTGACGGCACCCCGCTGCACGCGCAGCCTCGGTCACCCGGCGCGTCAAAGTCGGTTGACGCTTCGGTTCTCGTGCCCGGCTGCCCACACCGCACGCGCAACCGTGATCGGGAACTCCAAGCAGAATGCGCGGGGCACTATCGGCGTTTCTGGGCGGAGAGCTTCGATCGCGTGGACGGCGATCCGGTCGAGCTGCAAGCAAAGGAGAAGATACATGGGCACAACCACTTTTCCCGCCATCGATTTCGCGGACAGAGAGCTCGCTTTCACGCGGGTCTTCGACGCGCCGCGAGAGCTCGTGTTCGAGGCGTGGAGCGACCCGGAGCACCTGGCGCGGTGGTGGGGACCGAATGGGTTCACGAACCCCGTGTGCGAGGTGGACGTGCGGCCCGGCGGCGCCATCCGCATCCACATGCGCGGCCCCAACGGCACCGTCTATCCTATGGTGGGCGTGTATCAGGAGGTCATCGAGTCCGAGCGCCTCGTGTTTACCAGCTCTGCGCTGGACAAGGAGGGCACTCCCCTCTTCGAGGTGATGACCACAGTGACGTTCGCCGAACAAGGCGGGAAGACGACGCTCACGACCAAGGTGCGAGTCGTCAGATCGACCCCCGCGGCCGCGCCGTATCTCGCGGGGGCGAAGAAGGGTTGGACACAAAGCCTGGAGCGCCTCGGGAACCACCTGACCTCCGCCGTCGTTTGAGAAGGGCCAAGGCATGAGCGAAGAGACCGAAGACGCGACGAGCACTGCCAAGAGAGAGATCACCGCAACGCGGGTCATCAACGCGCCGCGAGAGTTCGTGTTCGGGATGTGGACGGATGCGGAACAGGTGGCGCTGTGGTGGGGGCCTAACGGTTTCACGAATACGATCTACGAAATGAACGTACGGGCGGGCGGCGTCTGGCGCTTCGTCATGCACGGCCCCGACGGCGTCGATTACCAGAACACGATCGTCTATATCGAGATCGTCGAGCCGGAGCGCATCGTCTACTCCCATGTCTCGGACCCCCGGTTCGACATGACGGTGACGTTCGCCGCTCAGGGCGACAAGACCACGGTGAGCGTGCGGATGCTTTTCGAGTCCGCGGCGCTGCGCGACAAGGTGGCCAAGGACTACGGCGCCGTGGAAGGGTTGGGCCAGACCCTGGACCGCCTCGAAGCGCATGTGGTGAAGATTCGATGGTGATGCCTTGAAGCCGTGCGACAAGCACGCAATCGGGCTCGATACCTGGGTCAGAACGCCGCGCCCAACCGGCAAGACGGCGAGAAAGTCAGGCCAGGCACTCGCCAGGCGAGCTCAGGCGACCCGGACAGCGAAATGGCAGGTCTTGCCGCCCCGACGCACGGTTTCGAGGATTTCCACCCGACACGGCCACCCGAGCGCGGTTTCGCACACGGTCTGGTGCGTCATCCTCGTGCACTCGCAGTGGACGTCGTGGGGGCGCGCCGGGCGGTTGCGGGCGGCCGGGCAGTAGCAGCCCTTCGAAACCTTGCCGTAGCGGATGTGCAGCGCGTCGCTCTCGATCCAGGCCTCGAAGTTCTCCTTGTACGCCCGCTCCAGATTGGCCAGGCTGCCCGCTCCCTTCCGGGCGATCTCCTGCTTGAAGGCATAGCGGCGGAAGCACCCGCGGCCGCACGCTTCCAGCAGCCGGACCCGCGACGGCTCGTCCAACTGGGCCTCGACGGCGTCAAACAGGTCCGTGAGCCACGCGTTGACGAACGCATTATCCTGGATTGCCTTCTCGAGTTCCTTTGCGCACGCCGGCTCGTCGGCCCCGGCCGCCAGCGAGGCGCCGGCGATCGAGGCCGCAACGGCACCGAACGAGGCCTTGAGGAACGTCTTGCGGTCCATGCCCGCCTCCACGCACCGGGATCGCTCCGCGGCGGTACCGACGAGTACGTAGAACCGGCCCTGGGGTTGCAGGCATCGCACGTGAATGCGGGAGCGTGGGGCCCGCCTGTTTGACCTCGGAATATCATATCCAAACCACGCTCATACCGATTTGCCATCGGCAATGTCATTCCGAGGAGCGTAGCGACGAGGAATCTGGGTGGGGGAAAGCCCAGATCAAGCAACCCCCGCCCAGATCCCTCGCGGAGCCTGCCCTGAGCGGAGTCGAAGGGCTCGGGATGACACCATTGCTCTACGACGGACGGCAAAGGGGTATCAGTGATCAGGCACCCGCGCGAATGTGACGGCGCGCACGCAATACCGGCGGCGACATCCGTGCGCATAAACAAAGTCCGCGGATCTTGCGTTTAATCACGTGTCGGGTGGTGGTTCGCGCCGGGGCCGGAAGCGACGGCCGGAAAGGGGGGGGCCATGGCGTCAGCAGTGCAGGGGGTGTGGCGGCTCCGCCTGTGTCCTGCCGCAAACGCGGGCATGACCGTTCCAATGATCCTCGACAGTGGCGATGCGGCCCGGGTCGCCGCGATCGGCTTCAAGTGGGCACCACAGGTGGGAATGCGCTTCGAGTTCGACGGGACGACGTGGGAGGTTACGCGCGCCAAGGACCACGTCCGCGGGTGGGTGGCCCGGCCTGTGCCCCTCCCCTGGTCCGCCGCCTAGCCCGTCATCGCGAAGGGCCGCGCTGCCTCTTGGCGGCGCCGGCCTTTGCCGTCACGACGTCGCGCAGGCGCTCGATCTGCGTCGCGTGGTTGTGGGCGTGCACCGCGTAGATCGCGAGCCACCGCTCGGGACCGTACGCGCCGCCGTCGGTGTGCCACGCCTGGCGCGCCCAGTCCCCGGCGGTCATGGCTTCGAGGACCTGCACGGTCGTCGCGCGGGCTCCGCGGAACGCCTCGAGCGCGGGCGCGATGTCCCGTCCGTTGTAGCGCAGGCGCGCCGCGAACGCGTCCTGGTCGTAGCCCTGGATCACGGGCCGTTCCTCCACAAGAAGACGGCGCAGCCGGATCGCCGCCGTCATCTCGCTGTCCGCGAGGTGATGCACGATCTCGGCGGCAGTCCACTTGCCGCGGAAGGGGCGCGCCGTGAGCTTTCCGGCCGGGAACCCCTCGAGCGCCCGCAACACCTCGTCATAACCCGCCGCGTACTGCTTGATCAGCCTCGCGCGTTCTTTCGTGGTCATTCTTCCCCTCCGTCACAGGCCAAAACGTATCACGACCTGCGCGCACTCCCGAGAGCCGCGCCACGGCCGGCGTGACCGTCGGCCTGTTCACACGCCGGCGCGCCGACCGGCGCCGAGCCGAGCTCACGCGCCGGCGTAGAGCCGCTCGACCTCGTCGCGCACCCGTCGCGCCAGCTCGCCGCGCTCGTTGGGGGCGAGCCCGGCGGTAGGGATCGGGCGGCCGACGCGCACCCGGATCACGCCCGGGCGCACGCGGAACCCTTTCGGCGGCAGCACCGCGCCGGTCCCCGCCAGGGCGACGGGCACGACCGGTACGCCGGCCTCGATCGCCATCAGGAACGGGCCTCCCTTGAACGGTCGGATCGTGCCGTCGCGGCTCCGCGTCCCCTCGGGGAAGCACGCGACGCTCTCTCCGGCGCGCAGGATCTCGGGGACGTGCCGCATCGCCTTGACCGCTTCCCTCTGGCCGGCGCGGTCCACGAACACCATCCCCATTGCGGCGATGTACCAGCCGAGGAAGGGGACCTTCCGCAGCTCGCGCTTGACCACGAAGCGCAGCGGCGGCGGCAGGGCAACGAACAACGCCGGGATGTCGATCATCGACTGGTGGTTCGAGGCGAACACGTAGGCGGACGCGGCATCGAGCTGGTCGGAACCTTCCACCTCGACGCGAGCGGCAGCACCGCGCAGCAGGCCCGGCGCCCACAGCCGGCGCGCCATCGCGAGCGGCGCCGTCTGCCGGCGCGTCAGCGCGAGCACGACGAGGGCGGCGCTGATGCACCCCGCCGACCAGAGCAGAGTGAACGCGAGCTGGACGGCGTTGGCCACCGCCCACGCCGCGCGAGCCGCCGGGTTGGGGGGCCTGGTCCGGCCATCGGGGGGATTCGAGGTGCTCACAGTGTTCGGTCCGGGACCCGGGATCCAACGCATCGCCGGAACCCAGCGCTTTCGGTCACAATACTACGCCGCGAGGAGGCTCACGCACGCAGCCCGTCCGGTCTCGCGGAACTTCACGCCCCCGCGGAATGAGTGCCGCCTAGGTTGACCTGCGGAGGTGCCGACGGACGCGTGGAATGAACGTTACCCTTGCTGTTGCGGAGTCCGAGGTGCCGCACCCGTTGGTGACCCTGACCCAGTAACTGGCTGTCGACAACAAAGGCGGCGTTGTGAACGTACTCGCGTCATCACCGACCGGAGTCGAGGTGTCGCCGGGCGAGCCCTGGTACCACTGGTAGAAGAGCGGCGCTGTGCCGGTTGCCGACACCGAAAGAGCGGCGGTCCGGCCGCTTTGGATATTCTGGCTTTGCGGCTGTGCGGTGATCGACGGCGGCGTACAGCTGTTGGGGACGGAGAAGACCCACGCGGCGCCGGCCCTGGAGCTGTCGTACGCTCCGCCGACGAAGGCGGTGGCCCCATCCCCCGAGATCGCCACCGCGCCCTGGTTGGCGGCCCCGACGGCTCCCGTCCCTACCAGCTTGCCGCCCTCCTGCGACCACACCCCCCCGCTGCGCGTGTACACCCAGGCGGCGCCGGTATTGAAGCCGTCGCTGGGCCCGCCGGCGATGGCGCTGTTCCCGTCCGCCGAGATCGCCACCGACCAGCCCTGGGCGGCAACACCGACCGCACCTGTGCCGACAAGCTTACCGCCCTGCTGCGACCATGCACCGTCGCTGCGCACGAATACCCACGCGGCGCCGGCGTCGGAGTCGTCGCCATACCCGCCGACGATGGCCGTGTTTCCGTCCCCGGAGATCGCCGCCGAGTAGCCTTGGAACGCAGCCCCGTCGGCGTCCGCGCCGACCAGCTTGCCCCCCTGTTGCAACCACACCCCCCCGCTGCGCGTGAACACCCAGACGGCCCCGGCGAAGGAGTCGTCGCCGAGCCCGCCGACGACGGCCGTGTTGCCGTCCGCCGAGATCGCCACCGAGTAGCCTTGGTAGGCAGCCCCGGCGGCGCCCGTGCCGACCAGCTTGCTCCCCTGCTGCGACCACACCCCCTCGCTGCGCGTGTATACCCACGCGGCGCCGGCGAAGGAGCTGTCCCAGAGTCCGCCGACGATCGCGGTGTTGCCATCCGCCGAGATCGCCACCGACCAGCCCTGGGCGGCATTCCCGACCGCGCCCGTGCCGACAAGCTTGCTCCCCTGCTGCGACCACACGCCTCCGCTGAGGGTGTACACCCACGCGGCGCCGGTATTGAAGTTGTCGTACGGCCCGACGACGATGGCGGTGGTGCCGTCCGCCGACATCGCCACCGCCCGACCCTGCCTGCCGGCCCCGACGGCGCCCGTGCCGACCAGCTTGCTCCCCTGCTGCGACCACACGCCTCCGCTGAGCGTGTACACCCACGCGGCGCCGGTGTAGGAGTTGTCGCCATACCCGCCGACGATGGCCGTGTTCCCGTCCGCGGAAACCGCCACCGAGTAGCCTTGGTAGGCAGGCCCGACGGCGCCCGTGCCGACCAGCTTGCTCCCTTGCTGGACGAACTGCGCCGCCGCTGCATGCGCCAGGAATACGGCCGCAAGGACCACCACACCTGGATGTCGTGTCATTGCGTCCTCATGTAGCGGCGCGGCACGTGGGCTCTGCCTTTCTTCAGCGGGATAGAGACCACCTTTCGATGCCCCCAGCTCATTCTGCTCCGGGCGTCGGTCCTCGTGCGACGGCGAGTACCCAGCCCCTCCCGTTTGTCGAGAAGACGATATGGGCCATGGCTCACGCGCCGGTCGTCTTCATCCAGAGAACCGTCTCGGAGATCCCATCTTCGTACGACGTCGGCGTAAACGCGAAGCGGCGCTCGAACTTCGACGAGTCGAAGACGTAGTCGCGCTCGCTCTGGTACAGCATCTCGCCGACCTCGCGGAGGAGGGTGCTGAACACCGCCGCGGTCCTCACGACCCAGCCCGGCGTCACCCTCAGGCGCGCCGGCAGGTCGAACTCTTGCGCCGCCAGCTCCACAAACCGCCGCGCAGTGAGCGGCGGGCGCGCTGTGGGGAGGTGCCACACCTGAGAGTATGCGTCGTCCGCCCCCGCGAGCTGGCGCAGCGCCCGCGCGCAGTCGAGCGTGTAGGTGTACGAGTGCACGACGTCCGCGCGGCCGAGCACCTGCGCCGGCTTGCCGGCGGCGAGCCTGGGGAACACGAGGACCCCGGGGATGCTGCTGTGCTCCGCGTGCGGACCGTAGAAGTCCGCGGACCGCGCGATCATCGCCGTGATCCGGCCGGCCGCCATCTCGTCCTGCAAGTAGCCGGCGATCTCGGCGCGTACGGCACCTTTCACGCTGGAGGGCCGCATAGGGGTCGCCTCAGTCATCGATCCCTCGACCGTGCCGTACATGTAGACGTTGTCGAAGAAGATCAGCCGCGCGCCCTTCGACTCGCACGCCGCGATCACGTTCTTCATGATGCCCGGCCACTGTTCGCGCCACACACGGCGCTCGTACACCAGGCCCGCCAGCAGGTACACCGTGGCGCCTTCACCGACCACGCGCAGCACGTCGCTTGCGTTCGTCAGGTCCGCGATCGCCCGCTCCGCCCCCTCGGGTCCGCGCCCGGTGCGCGACACCGTGCGCAGCCGCGCGCCGCTCTCGAGCAACCGAGACGCGAGCGGCGTGCCGATCGCACCGCCTGCGCCGAGGATGACGTGGAGATTCCGGGATTCGTCCATGGCCCCTCCTCGCGACGGCGCTGCCGCCGCCCCGCCGCTCGCCACGTGATTCACGACGGTAGCACGGGCCTCCGCGTGGTTAGTCGCCGGGGCTGCCCATCCCCTGATTGGTTTGGGTGTCCGCCACCACTAGCCTGGACTATTCGTGAGGGTTCTGCTGCGAACGCGGATCTGGCCGGCCTGGCGGGCGTACTCGAGGTTCGGAGCCTGCGACGTATCGCAGAGGATACGACTCGGCTCCTCGCCTCTACGTGCGCCCACCATGAGGTCGTCGGCCTGTTCCCGGTCCCCACGCCACGCTGTCGCGGCGGCCAGCAGGCGCTCGACCACGACCGCTGCAGGAGCGTGGCCCTCGACGGCCGAGCGCAGCGCGCGAGCCGCGCCCTCGAACCCCAGCGGGACCCCCGCCGGGTCGGCGAGTTCGAGCACACCATCCGAGGTCAGCAGAAGGGTGTCGCCGCTGTGGAGGGGGGCGGTCGTCTCCTGATAGCGGCCGGCCAACGGGCTGCCCAGCGGCAGGCCGGACGTGACGACCTCCTCGACCGTTGCGGTGGCTGCGCGGTGGATGAGCATGGGTGGCGTGGCTGCGGCGCACAGCGTGACCTGATCGGTGTGTACACGGGCGACCGCCAGGCACATGCGGACGGGCCCCGTGTGCATGCCCTGCAGCACGCCGCTGCAGCGGGCCATGAATCCCGGCAGGTCGGTCGTACCTTCGAGCGAAGTGAATATCGCCTTGACCGCGGTGACCACGATCCCGGCGCTGACTCCGTGCCCCGTCGCGTCGCCCAACGCCACGAGCAGCGTGCCGTCGGGCTCAACCCTGAAGTCGTAGTAGTCGCCGCCGACCTCCGTGGCGGTCGTCATCGCCGCGGCGACGTCGAGCCCGGGAACACAGGGCAGCGAGGCCGGGAGCATCGAGAGCTGAAGCATCCTGGCCCCCTCCAGCTCGCGGGTCTTGCGCTCGTTGTCTGCCTCCAGGAGGCGCGAGCGCAGCTCGTGTGCGTGCGCCTCGCGCTCCTGCTCGAGCACCTGCGAGGAGAGCGTCTGGACCTCCACGAGCTTGCGCTCGAGCTGGGTGCTGGTCCGCGCGACTCCCCGCACCAGGCCGAACGACATCGCAAGGGCCAGCGGGAGCAGGGCGAGGAAGTACGCCGAGACGCCCAGCAGTTGCGGCAGCAATCTCATGTTCTCCAGCGTCACGATCTGGATGACCACCCACTGGATACCCATCGCGACGAGCAGCACTGTGACCCCGTCGCGCCGGACCTTCGGGCCTCTGATCTCGATTCGCAGGACCTCAAAGGTGACGGCAAGGAGGTACAGGTACCAGAACCACGGCCAGAAACGGGCGGGCCAGGCCGCGGCGGCCGCCGCGAGCGCGCCGGCGCCCGCGGCGAAGGCGACCGCGCTGCGAGGGAACGGCCGTGTACGGACGGCGAAGTAGGTGCAGAGGAGAAAGAGGATGAGCCCGGCGACGCCAACCCCGTTGAACCGCTCGGCCACAAACCGCCAGGTGTCGCTCACCCGGCCGGCGAGCGAGAGATCCGTCAGGATGGCCCAGGCGAAGGCGAGCATCCAGAGGCCGTAGAAGAGGTTCTCGCGGGCCTTCGGATACAGGGAGAAGAGCGCCAGGTGAAGCACGCCCAGGAAGACCGGCAACACCGTGAAAACGGATTGCAGCATGAGGTTGAGACGCTGCCGGGCGGCCTGGGAAGCCAGGACGTTCGATTCCTCGAGCAAGAGGTGGAAACCGCGGCCCGGCGTTCCATGGAGCGGCCTGTCGCCACCGGACCAGGCACGACGAACCGCGAGGACATGGTCCTCCGGGGGCGAGAACGCCAAAACCCTGGCGGCTTGAAGCGTAGCCGTGCCGGCCCGCCCCTCCCCGACCCCACCCGCGACGAGCAGCCGCTCGCCGTCGAGGAAGACCTCTGTCGTGCCGGGAGCCTCGACTCGCAGCACCAGCGGCTTGCCCCACAGCCCTCGATCGATCAGCAGGTGCCGGCGGAACCAGCCCGTCCCCGTCCAGCCTGCGCGCGGCAGCCCGCCGGCAGGCAGGCGTGGGTCAACCGGCGCCCAGCCGCGATCGTCGAGGCGCGGGTCGGCCCATCCGGGGTCGTCGCCAGGATGGAATCGCCAGGCAAGGGTCAGCTCGATCGTGCCGTCGCCTGATAGCCCAGCCAGCGTGGGGCGTGCGGGCGCCGGTTCCTGGGCGAGGGCCCAGCAGCCGCTGGCGATCCCAACGAGGAGAGGCACGACAAGGCGGCGGCTGCGAGGGGTGACGTCCATGCTTCGGGTGATGGTACGCCGATCCGCCAACAAGGTTCTCCGGTCTTCTCGCCTGCCCTGCTGCACGGAGTTCCGGATCCCCCTTGACACCGGCCGTCCTGGAGCCTAGCATGGATCTCGGTACGTTGGTACTGATGTACACGACTCTCGAAGCGCCGTTCGGCTGGCCACGTGCCGGCGTCAAGCAGCGCGACGAGCCACAGGGAAGGGAGCCTACGGTGACCGAGCCGAGAACGGACAGGAAGGCCGGACGAACGCTGGAGCCGATTCCGGTCGAGCGCGTGCAGACCGGGGTGCGCCTCGAAAAGCGCTTGCTGAAGGTCCTGAAAACGATCGCCGAGTACCACGACATCACGCTCGGCGATCTCATCGAGGGCATCGTGCTGCACGTGTTCGACGGCAAGCTGCCGTTCGACAAGGCGGATCTGGGGCGCATCTCTCAGCTCAGGGACTTCTACGGCCTCGACCTGCGCGCCGATGCGAGCCACAGGCTGACGGAGTAGACCAGCGACCGAGGGTCGCGCGTTCATTGCAGGACATGACGATTTCCCGGAGGAGCCGTCATCCGGCGGACGAGCCGGGAGGAAGGAACGAGCCAATGACGGATCGGTTTGGCAGCACGGTGGATCGAACCTACACGCAACACATCGAGGCGCCGCCGGAACGGGTGTTCCCCCTGCTGTGCCCGGTGCGCGAGACCGAGTGGCTCGACGGGTGGTCATACGAGATGATCCACTCGGAATCCGGTGTGGCGGAGGACGGGTGCGTCTTCCGGACCGGCTCGGACGGCTTCCACGAGACGATGTGGATGGTGACGCGGCACTCCCCGGGCGAGGGAGTGGTCGAGTTCGTGCGCGTCACGACCGGACTGGCGGCGACACGGCTGCGCATCGCTCTCGAGCCGGCTCCGGGCGGCGCGACGGCGGTTCACATCCGGTACACCCACACGCCGACCACCACGGCGGGAGCAGCGTTCATCGACGCGCATTTCTCGCCCGCCGAGTTCGAGCGCTCGATGGCGTGGTGGGAACGGTCGATGAACCACTTCATCGCCACCGGTCGGATACTCCGCAGGGAGTGAGGACGATGCCCCGCGCCGGCCACGGATCCGCCGCGGACCGCTCTCCGCGTTCGGGCCAGTCGCCGCGATGCTCCCAGCCCTCCGGATCAGGACGCCGTCGGATAGTCCGTGTAGCCCTTCGGTCCCGGCGTGTAGAACGTCGCGAAGTCCGGCGCGTTGAGCGGCAGTTCGCGCTCGAGCCGGGTCACGAGATCCGGGTTGGCGAGGAACTGTCGCCCGAACGCGATCAGGTCGCCACGCCCCTCGTTGAGCGCAACCTCCGCCATGGCGCGGTCGAAGCCGCCGGCGAGGATGAACGTGCGCGGCCACGTGCGGCGTACCGCGCGCTTGAGCTCCTCGGGGACGGCCGGTGCGCCCATCGCGGAGTGGTCCACGAGGTGAACGTACTGAATGCCGGCGGACGCGAGTCGCGGCACCAGCGTCGTGTACGTCTCCTCGATTCCCGGGTAGGGCTTCATGCCGGCGTTGGCGCCGTACGGCGAGAGGCGGATGCCGACTTTCTCGCCGCCGATCGCGGCTACCACCGCTTTCGCCACCTCGAGAGCAAAGCGCTGGCGCTTCTCGACGGAACCGCCCCAGGCATCGCTGCGCTGGTTGGTCTGGGGGCTCAGGAACTGCTCGATGAGGTAGCCGTTGGCGCCGTGCAGCTCGACGCCGTCAAACCCCGCCGCGATGGCGTTGCGCGAGGCGTGGACAAACTCTTGGACGGCGGCGCGCACCTCGGCGTCGGTCATGGCGCGCGGTACCGGGTGCAGCTGCAGGCCCTTGGCGTCGGTGTACATCTCGCCCTCGGCGGCGACCGCGCTGGGGGCGAGCACCTCGGCGCCCGCCGGCAGGTTGAGCGGGTGGCCGACCCGGCCGGTGTGCATGAGTTGGACGAAGATGCGTCCACCGTGCGCGTGAACCGCATCGGTGGTCTTCCGCCACCCGGCAACCTGTGCCTGCGACCAGATGCCGGGGATGCGCGGGTAGCCGGTCCCGTTCGGCGACGGAGAGGTGCCTTCGGTGACGATCAACCCGGCCCCGGCGCGCTGGCCGTAGTACTCGGCCATCAGGTCGTTGGGGGTGTTGGCATCGATCGCCCTGCTGCGCGTCATTGGCGCCATGACGATACGATTTCGCAGCGGCAATGAGCCAAGTTTTGTCGGTGCGAACAACGAGATTTTAGCCATTATCTGTCTCCCTCACTGCTGTTGCCGGGGTTTGCGTCCTACGCACCGGCGCACTCGGTTTGCCACGCGGCCTCCACGGCCACGCGATGCCTGCCACAACAAGCTCTGCAGGCGGGTATTCCTGACGTGTCCCGTGTGTCACCCCTGACCCGAGGATACGCCCAGGCGAAGCGATAGGCGAAGGGATTTCTCGGCACCCTCAGGCGCCGCCCAACGCCCGAACGCCTCCTCGCGGCAGCGCTGCCGCCGGCCCGCCGCCTGACGCTTGATTTTCGCGTCGCCACAGCACGAGCGTCCGGGCCGTCGACCTCGACGCCGCCGGCTCCCCATCGTCCTCAACGGCTGCCAGCGCACTTCAGCTACTTGCGTACCCGGCGCCCATCGCAATTTCTCATTCTGTCCGGACTCCGTTCAGGGAAGCAGGTCGACCGGAGCGACCGAACGATGGGTGCTAATACCAGTTTGCCATCGAACATGTCATTCCGAGGAGCGGAGCGACGAGGAATCTGGGTGGGGGAAAGCCTGGATCTACCAGCCCCCTCCCAGATCCCTCGCGGAGCCCGCCCTGAGTTGCTCTACGACTGATGGCAAATTGGTATAATCTGTCGCGCGTGCGATGGGCCTTTGGTTTCCTGTGCGTCTCGTTCACTTTTCTGCAGGCGGCCCCAGCTCAGCAGCCTTCCGCAAAGAACGCTCGGGTCACGCTGCGCGACCTCGTTCCGCCGAGCGATCCGCTTGCAGGGCACGATCTCAGCTTTGACGCGACCTTTGCGCTTCAAGCGATCGAGTACGTGCGGACAAACGACCGCGAGCTCGCCGCTCGTATGGCGGGGTCCCCGGCGATTACGCACATCCTCAACCACGCCCGCAATTTCGACTACGATGTTCCGAAGGAATCCCGCACCGCGCTGGTGAGCAGCCTGCTGGGCCCGGAAAATCACAAGGCAGAACGCTCAGCCATTTGCCAGGGAAGCCTTGCATACTTCTCCGGACCGATGCTTGCCGATCCGCATTGGGTGAACGATGCCCTTCGCTATCTGCCGGCCGACTTTCGATTTCACGGGAGCTTGTTCCTGACCTTCGGCTATGACATTGGTGTCGCATTCGCTCCGAACGCATCCCTCAATTGCACGAACTCGCATTTCGACAATCACCAACGTGAGCTGCTCTATTACGCGATTCACGAATTGCATCACGTCGGCTACATGAGTTATCACACGCCTCCGAAACTGGCGGACGTGAAGTCCTGCGCCGACCTGCTGAGTCTCGTCGAGTATTGCACCCAGATGGAAGGGATGGCCGTGTTGGCCGCATATCAGCGCCGACGCGACGATCGCGCGCTGGCGGACGATCCCGACTACGTCGCGCTGGAAGATGCAAAGCGGATGCAGGCCGACCTGGCGAGCTACCTCAAGGATTACGACTACTTGAAGGGCCGTGGCGCCCAACTCGCCGACTCAGATGCCTGGGCGGTCATCGATCGCATGTCTTCCGGTGAACGCCTGTGGTACCGCGTGGGTGCCTACCTGGCGCAACGCATCGAGGCGTCGAAAGGCCGCACCGCGTTGGTTGCGTTGGTAAAGGGAGGCCCGGCACAGTTCATGGCGACGTACGAATCTCTGTTCTCGTCTCACGCCGCGCGTTTCACGGACCCCAGGCCGGATTCTCGTCATCGTGCCAGTGCCACGTCGGGAGGCGCGACCTCGGACTGAGCCAAGACCCGAAGCCCGCGCCACGTCACAGGTACCAACTCCGGCTCAGTTGCAGGATCGGGCATGTCGCGGCCCGTTCTCTTCTGGTGGGCCTCCCCGGCAGAAAATTTTGGAGCCCACGCGCCTGCCCGAACTCAAGACTCCTTCAGGCTCGCGATGTCGATGACGAATCGGTAGCGCACGTCGCCCTTGAGCATCCGCTCGTACGCCTCGTTGATCTTCTGGATGGGGATGATCTCGACCTCCGAGACGATCGTGTGCTTGCCGCAGTAATCGAGGACCTCCTGTGTCTCGGCGATGCCCCCGATGAGCGAGCCGGCCAGTCTCTTGTTCCCCCCGATCAGGGAGAACGCGTTCACCGGCGTCGGTTGGGGCGGGACGCCGACGATCACCATCGCGCTCTGGACCCTGAGCATCCCCAGGTACTTGTTGTAGTCGTGCGGGGCCGAGATGGTGTCGATGATGAGGTCGAAGTGACCGGCGAGCTTCGCGAACGTCGCCTCGTCCGAGGTGAGCGCGAACGCGTGCGCTCCCAGCCGGCGCGCGTCCTCTTCCTTCCTGCGGGAGGTGCTGAGCATGGTGACCTCCGCGCCCATCGAGGCGGCCAGCTTCACCGCCATGTGGCCCAGGCCGCCGAGGCCCACCACGCCCACCCGGTCGCCGGTCTTGCAGTTCCACTGGCGCAGCGGCGAATAGGTGGTGATCCCGGCGCACAGGAGAGGAGCCGCGCCGGCCGGGTCGAGCCCTTCCGGCACCTTCAGCGTGAAACGCTCGTCCACGACGACCTGGGTGGAGTAGCCGCCGAACGTCGGCGTCGTGCGGTCCATCTCGGTGCCATTGTACGTGAACGCGGCGCCCTTCTCGCAGAACTGCTCGAGATCGCGGCGGCACGGGTCGCACGCGCGGCACGAATCCACCATGCAGCCGACGCCCGCCAGATCGCCCTTCTTGAACCCCTTGACGCGGGCGCCGGTCCGAAGAACCCGGCCGACGATTTCGTGACCGGGCACCATCGGGAAGAGGGCGCCACCCCATTCGTCGCGAACCTGGTGAAGGTCCGAGTGACAGACGCCGCAGTAGAGAATGTCGATGAGGACGTCGTGCTCCCCCGGCTCGCGTCGCTCGATGGCAAACGGCGCCAGGGGGGATTTCGCGGCTGTCGCCGCGTAAGCAGGAACCTTGGTCGTCATTGGGCCTCCTCAGCAGTGCTCGCGCTCTTGTCGCATCGCCGCACCTTGTAAGTCAACCCAAAATGTCCCCCGTGAATTTCCCGACAGCGGCCGTCACCTGACGACCCGGCACTCTCGCTCGCCCGGGCCCCGCGTCGCCGAGACGCCGCGGCGGAGCCCTGATGGTCGCGAGGCGCGAACGGGCGGAGCGCCGAAACTGATAGACTGAGCCTTGAGATTCCCCCTTTCGGAGGCCGCCATGAACCGAAACGCACTGCGTTGCCTGGTCCTCGCGGTCGCCGCCGCCGTCCCGGCCGCGGCCGACGAGTTCGTGCTGCCCATCCTCGCGCTTCAGTGGCCTGGCAAGGCCGGCAACCAGTGGAACTCGGAGATCTTCCTCACGAACCCCGGGCCCACGACGGTGACGGTGACCAACGGGCGGTTCCTGCCGGGGACCCTCCGGTATGACGTCCAGTGTTTCCCGCCGATCGCCGCGTTCCACCTGGTGGCGCCGTACTCGACGGTCCTGCTCCCGCCCCAGACGCTCTATCTCGACCTCGAGTGCCCTGTCGCGGCGCTCGGAGCGATGGCGTTCGACGCGGACGGCCCCGTCGTCATCTCGAGCCGCGTGGTCAACACCTTCGGCCTTGCGCCGTCGGAAGGCGTGCTCGCGGGTCTGGGCCAGGACCTCCCCGCGTTTGCCACCGCGGACCTGGCGGGCCCCGGCGCCGTGTATCAGCTGCCGGGGCTCATCTGGGACCCCTTCCGCTGCGGCCCGCCGGCGTTCGAGATCTACCTGTACCTGGCGAACCCGGGCGGCGCCCCGGTTGTCGTGACGCTGCAACAGTCCCGCGACGGCGCACCCGGCGAGCTGGTCGTCAACGGGAACATCGTGCCGACGCCATACGCGGTCACGGTGGAGGCCGGGGCGTTCCTCCAGCTCAGGGTGGAGCCGGGAGGAGCATGGCCGGCCTTCTGCGGTGAGCCCCAGCTCGTGGACCTGTTCTTCACGGCGACCGGCGGGATCGCCGTGGTCGCCTCCGACGTGGACAGGTCCAGCCAGGACGCGCGCACGGTGCTCCCGGTCACCACCTCCAACTGAGCCGCGCGGCTCCAGACACCGGATCCTGGCTTCGGCCCGATGTCGAGAACCGCCCCGCGGCGACTCCCACCAATGCCCGCCGATGCGCCGTTTCGGTCTCATACCCCTTTGCCGTCCGTCGTAGGGCAATGGTGTCATTCCGAGCGAAGCGAGGGATCTGGGCGGGGGTTGCTTGATCTGGGCTTTCCCCCACCCAGATTCCTCGTCGCTACGCTCCTCGGAATGACATGGCCGATGGCAAATCGGTATCAGGTGCGTCGCAACCCACCCGGGCTTCAAGTCCAGGCCAGTGCGCGCTCGGCGATCACACGGTGAGATGGTGATTCTGGTACCGATCCACACGATCGAGCAGGAGCCGCTCCGGGCGCCATGAGCCCCTGCCCGTTCCTGCGGGATGCGAAGGGATGACCGGCGGCCGCCGGCGGTGTGCGGCGGGAAGAGATGAGTCGCGCCGCGTGTTGTCGATCACCAAGGGGGGAATCATGAAGAAGACAACGTGGCTGCTCGTTGCTTTGGTCGCTCTGGTCGTCGCTTCGCCGGCGCTCGCGCAGGGGATGAAGGCCGCTCCCGCCCCGAGCGCGGTCGAGACGTTGCGCCAGAGCCTCAACTACGTGAAGGGCTTCGTCCTGACGAGCGCGGATCAGATGTCGGAGGCCGACTACGCCTTCAAGGCGACGCCCGCGGTCCGGAGCTTCGGCCAGATCCTCGCCCACGTCGCCGACGCGAACAACATGTTCTGCTCGTCGGTCCTCGGGGAGGCCAACCCGGCGCCCGGCATCGAGAAGACCAAGACCTCGAAGGCGGACATCGTGGCCGCGCTCAAGGCGTCGTACGAGTACTGCGGCCGGGCGTACGCGATCGCCGACGCCGACACCGGCGCGAAGTTCACGCTCTTCGGCCGGGAGTTCACCCGCCTCGGCGCCCTGGTGCTGAACGTCACGCACAACTGGGAGCACTACGGCAACATCGTCACCTATCTGCGTCTGAAGGGCCAGGTGCCGCCGTCCAGCAAGGAGATGTAAGCGCCAGCGCCGCAACTCGCCTGCCGCGCCCGCCGCGCGATTGGGCGAGGTGGCTACCAGGAAGGGTGTCAGGCACCTGCGCGACGGACTTGTTGCATTCTTGACGCACAACTCCGTCAACCTCCTGACTGGCACCTGCGGGCCGAGGGTCGGGTCATCATCCCCATGCCGTCAGGGATGACGGTCCTCCCGCCTGCGGCGCTGATCGCGCTCATCCCCGTGCTCACGGTGCACGGGAGCCGGGCGATGAAGTGGTGAAACATACCTCCCTCCTCGCTCTGGTGGTCTCATACCAATTTGCCATCAGTCGTAGAGCAAAGGTGTCATCCCGAGCCCTTCGACTTCGCTCAGGGCGGGCTCCGCGAGGGATCTGGGAGGGGGCTGGTAGATCCAGGCTTTCCCCCACCCGGCACGGTATCCAGCCCCTCTGGACAGATGGGGGCGCCGAGCCACGGCAGTAGGTGGATTGGTCTTTCCTTCGGGCCTTCGGATGTGGAATAGTCTCGGATGCGGGACTCCAAATGAGGAGGAAAACGAGGCAATGGCACTGGCCCCCCCGTCAGCGGACTGCGGCGAAATGGAAGAACGTCGAGAGCGCAGGGCGGAGAGCATGCACCGCCGAGAGGCACGGCGGCTCACACTCCGATCCTCGAGGATTGCCGGGTTCCTGCTCGCCGCTGCCCTCGGCCTCGCGGGCGTCCCGCCAGCGGGGGCGATCTCGATTCTCAAGTCCTTCTCCGCGGGCGGTGCCGACGGTCTCTGGCCGCAGGCCCCCCTGATCGGCGACGGCGCCGGCAACCTCTACGGCACGACACAGTCCAGCGGGACAGGTGGCGGCACGGTCTTCACGATCAAGACCGATGGGACCGGCTTCACCGTCTTGCACAACTTCCTCGGCTGGCCCTCCGACGGAGCCGAGCCTCTTGCCGGTCTTGTCCTCGACGGTCGCGGCAACCTCTACGGCACCACCCAGAGGGGCGGTGCGTACGATAGCGGAACCGTGTTCAAGCTCAGGACCGACGGGACCGGCTTTGCGCTCCTGAACAGTTTCGGGGGTTCCTATTCCGGCGGACTCTACCCTGAGGCCGGCCTCGTTCTCGACGGCGCCGGCGTTCTGTACGGAACCACGTACGGAGGCGGTGCGCCCGCGGGTGGTGGCACGGTCTTCAGGGTCAACACCGACGGGACCGGCTTCTCCGTGCTACACAGCTTTGGGAGCGCCGCCAACGGCAACGCGAATCCCACCGCCGGCCTCGTCCTCGATGGCGCCGGAAACCTGTACGGAACCACGTACCTGGGCGGATCGTCGAACCAGGGCGCGGTCTTCACCATCCGAACCGATGGCGGTGGCTTTTCCCTCCTGCACAGCTTCGCGGGGTCCGACGGCGCCTGGCCCTTCGGCGGGCTCGTTCTCGACGGAGCCGGCAACCTCTACGGCACGACCGTGTCTGGTGGCGCGAGCGGCGGCGGCACCGTCTACACGTTGAGGACCAGCGGCTCCGGCTTTGCCAGCCTGCACAGCTTCCTCAGCTACTACGCCGGCGTGACCGACGCGGCCTCGCCGAACGCATCGCTCATCCTCGACGGAGCCGGCAACCTCTATGGCACGACGGAGCTCGGCGGAACGGCAGGAGACGGCACGGTCTTCTCCATCAAGACCGATGGGTCCGACTTCGCGATCCTGCATACCTTCGCCGGCGGCGCGTCCGACGGACGGTGGCCCCAGGCCGCGCTCGAGATCGACGGGGCCGGCAACCTCCACGGCACGACCTACTACGGCGGCGCGTCGGACGGCGGGACCGTGTTCACGCTCGGGACCGACGGGAGCGGCTTTGCGGTGCAGCACTCCTTCAGCGGGACGCCGCCGGAGGGCTCGAACCCCAACGCCGGCCTTGCCCTCGACGGGTCCGGCAACGTCTACGGCACGACCGAGTACGGCGGTGCGAAGGGCGCGGGGACCGCCTTCAAGCTCGAGACCGATGGAAGCGATTTCGCCGTGCTGCACACCTTCTGGGACGACGCATACGATGGCGGCAACCCCGTCGGTTCGCTCACGCTTCTCGGAGGCGCTCTCTACGGGACGGCCAGAAGCGGCGGCGCGGCGAGCCTCGGTGCGATCTTCTCGGTTGGCACCAACGGGGGCGCCGGAATCGTGCACAGCTTCGCGGGACTCGACGGCTCCAGCCCTACCGGAGGACTCGTCCTCGACGGCGCCGAGAACGTCTACGGCACGACGCAGGGTGGCGGCGCGTCCGACGCAGGCACGGTCTTCACACTTTCACCGTTCACGAACCACTTTGCCGTGCTGCACAGCTTCGCGGGCGGCGCCTCCGACGGTGCCGGTCCCTCCGGCGGCGTCATCCTCGACCGCGCCGGCACCCTCTACGGCACGACCGCCGGCGGCGGGGCGTCGGGCACCGGCACGATCTTCACGTTGCAGCCCGACGGGACCGGGCCTGCAGTGCTGCATAGCTTCGCCGGCGGTGGCTCCGACGGAGCGAGCCCCTTCGGCGCCCTGACCCTCGTCGACGCCGACACCCTCGTCGGGACGGCCACCGCGGGAGGAGCCTCGAACAAAGGCACGGTCTTCTCCATCAAGACCGACGGGACCGGCTTCACCGTCATGCACAGCTTCGCGGGCGGTCCGTCCGACGGCGCCGGGCCGTACAGCGGGATGCTGCAACTCGGCGCCGACACGCTGGTCGGAACGACCACCGCGGGCGGGGCCTCGGACAACGGCACGGTCTACACGATCAAGACCGACGGGAGCGGCTTCACGCTCCTGCACAGCTTCGCGGGCGGGCCGTCGGACGGCGCCAGGCCGTACGGCGGGCTCGCCGACGACGGCGCCGGCAACCTCTACGGGACGACCGCGAGCGGCGGCGAGGCAAATCTCGGCACCGTCTTCTCTCTTCCGGTCCCGGCCTCCGCCGGCGAACCCTCCGCCTTCACCAGCGCCCCGAGCGCCGGCTTTGGGGTCGGCGTGGCCGGCACCTTCACCGTGACCACGACCGGGTACCCGACGCCCGGCATCGCGGCGAGCGGCGCTCTCCCGACGGGCGTCGGGTTTGCCGACAACCGTAACGGCACGGCAACGCTTTCAGGCACGCCTGCCGCGGGTACGGCCGGGACATATCCCCTCACCTTCACCGCTCACAACGGCGTCGGCGCGGACGCCGTCCAGCAATTCACCCTCACCGTCTCGGCCCTCACCATCGTCACGACTTCGCCGTTGCCGGCAGCGGTGGTGGGAAAGATCTACTCGGCGTCGTTCTGGGCTGTCGGCGGCTCGGGTGACTACACCTGGAGCATGGTGAGCGGTTCCCTTGACGGTCTGTCGTTGAGCGCCAACGGTCTCCTCGACGGCACACCTGCGGCAATCGGCGATTTCAGCTTCACGGTGCAGGTCACGGACGGCGCGAGCCACACGGCGCAAGGCGACTTCGCGTTGCACGTGGACCCGTCGTACTCGAACCTTGTCTGGGTCCCCGTCGCGAGCCACAACGCCGGAGCCAACCAGAGCCAGTGGCGAAGCGACCTCGGACTCCTCAATACCGGCGCGGCAACGGCCAACGTCAAGCTCACCTTCCACGGCTACACCGGCACGGTGAGCACGACGATTTCCGTCGCAACGGGGGCGCAGTCGATCCTCACCGACGTCGTCGGCCAGGTCGGCGGCAGCGGATCGGGGGCCATCGAGGTACTCTCGGATCAGCCCCTCAGCGTCACGGCGCGCAGCTACAACCTGGTCTCGTCCACGGCAAGCTGCTATCCGGGCGGTACGCAAGGCCAGGATTACCCGGCGCTGGTGGCGGACAGTGGTCTCTCCGCCGGCCAGAGCGCGTACCTGGCGGGCTTGACGGAGAACGCTGCGTATCGCTGCAACGTCGGGCTGATCGACATCGGGGATAACGGCGCGACGGTGCTGGTGGAGTTGTTCGACGGTACCGGCGCCAAGCTCTCCGACTACACGGTGTCGCTGGGCGTGGGGCAGTGGGCGCAGGAGATCCAGCCGTTCAACAGCAAGGCGGGCCAGACCGCGATGGACCGCGGCTACGCCAAGATCACCGTGACGTCGGGATCAGGGGTCTTCGGGTTTGCTTCGGTGATCGACAACCTCACCAACGACCCGACCACGGTCGCGATGGGCGACGCAGCGGAGGTGACGATCAGGGAGTACCCAGCGGGGACCACGGCGGGCACCGAACCGTTTGCCATCACGGCCGGGCCGGACGGTGCACTGTGGTTCACTCAGCAGTACGGCGACCTCAGGATCGGCCGCATCACCACGGCCGGTGTCGTGACGGCCTACTCAGCCGGCAGTCTGCCGTTCAGCGCACCGAATGGAATCACGACCGGCCCGGACGGTGCGCTGTGGTTCGCGGAGGGCTACGGCCACGTCAGCCGAATCACCACCGCAGGCGTGCTGACGGAGTACGCGGCGGGGATCACTCCGGGCGCTGGGCCTTTCCGCATCACGCGTGGACCCGACGACGCCTTGTGGTTCACGGAGTACAGCGGCAACCGCATCGGCCGCATCACCACCGACGGCGCGGTGACGGAGTACTCGGCGGGGATCACGGCGGGTGTTTACGACATCACCGCCGGGCCGGACGGCGCGCTGTGGTTTACGGAGAACGGCGGCAACCGCATCGGCCGCATCACGACCGCAGGTGTGGTGACCGAGTATTCGGCGGGGCTCACGGGAGGCACCAATGGGATCGCGGCCGGCTCGGATGGCGCGTTGTGGTTCACGGAGTCGGGGGGCGACCGCATCGGCCGCATCACCACCGACGGAGTCGTGACGGAGTACTCGGCAGGAATCACCGCGGGCGCTGCGCTGGCCGAGATCACGGCCGGGCCGGACGGCGCGCTGTGGTTCACGGAATATTTCGGTGCCCGCATCGGCCGGATCACGACGGCGGGCGAGGTCACGGAGTACTCGGCGGGAATGACGGCGCTCGCGCAGCCATGGGACATCACGGCGGGGCCGGACGGCGCGCTGTGGTTCACGGAAAGGTACGGCAACAGCATCGGTCGGCTCACCGGCGCAGGGCTCGGATCGCCGAACGCGTTTTCCGTCTGGGTGCCGGTGGCGAGCCACAACGCGGGAGCCAACGGGAGCCAGTGGCGCAGCGATCTCGGCCTGCTCAACCCCGGCACGGTCGCGGCCAACCTCCAGCTCAGGTTCTTCGGCAGCACCGGCGTCGTGAGCACCACGACCGAGGTGCCGCCGGGAGCGCAGTTGCTCCTCACCGACGTCGTCGGGCAGATCGGCGGGAACGGGTCGGGCGCGATCGAGGTTACGTCGGACCGACCGGTCAACGTCACGGCGCGGAGCTACAACCTCGTCTCCTCGGATGCAACCTGCTACGCCGGAGGCACGCAGGGGCAGGACTACCCGGCGTTGGTCGCCGGCACCGGCTTGCAGACGGGCCAGAGCGCGTACGTCCCCGGTCTCATTGAAAACGCCTCCTATCGGTCCAACGTCGGGCTCGTCAACGCGGGCTCGGCCGCAGCCACGGCGCTCGTCGAGCTGTTCAGCGGGGAGGGGGTCAAGCTCACCGACTACACGGTGGCGTTGGCTCCCGGGCAGTGGTTGCAGGAGACCCAGCCGTTCAGGTACAAGGCCCGGCAGACGGCGATGGACCGCGGCTACGCCAAGATCACGGTGCAGTCGGGATCGGGCGTCTTCGGGTTCGGCTCGGTCATCGACAACATCACCAACGACCCCACGACCGTCACCATGCAGCAGTAGGGACTGGCCGAAACACGGAAAGACCCCGGCGAGCCTCCGGCGAGGTCGAGATCGCGGACGGCCCCGCTCCTCCAGCCCGCATCTGCACACCCGGCCGCCACGCGCTCGAGGCGAATCGACGCGCGATCGCGTCTCCCGGCGTCGTCACGGTTCTCCGAAGGCTCCACTTGAACGAACGCGGTCCAGGCTCCCGGTCTGCCGTCCGAAAACGCTCCCATTGGAACGGGGCGCTGGGCCACCCTCGATCGGAGCAGGGCGGGGACCAACCCCCATCAGACCATCCGCCGTTGACCTCGCCGAGACGAGAGATGGGTGGCAGATACTCATCACGTTGAGGGGTTGCAGTGCGGACGTACGACTCCGCCAATTCCGCACCCGGCGCCTCTCTTCGTTCGAGAAGCGACGTGCCACGGCGACAACTCAGCTACATCCGTACCTGAGGATCACCCTTTCCTTTCCGGGGACGTGCCGCGGGGAAGCGTCGCAGTACGTCAGGAAGCGCCGGAATGGCTCACGGCACCGCTCAGTGGCGTTTCCCGAATTCAACGGAGACGGTCATATACGCGGGGATGGGCCGGCCGCCACACATGGCTGGCTCGAACACCCAATTTCTCAGACACTCCATGGCTGCAAGGTCAAACGAGACAAAGCCGGAGCCTTTCTCCACGACGGGCTCGTGCGCCTTCCCTTCGATGTCGATGACGGTGCGGACAAACGGCGTTCCCGCGACCTTGTAGCGGCCCAGACCAGCCGGATACCTCGCCGGTACCTCCGTCTTGGGAACGGCTGGGTGCACAGAACCGGGGCATCGCATCTCCTCCCCCGATGCGCCGTTGCTGAAACGCAGGAGATCCTCGGACCCTCTCTCCATGACCAGGCTGTCCTTCATGAATGGCGCCACGTCGGGAACCTCCTCAAAGCTCGACTTGCGGAGCTCTGGGAAGACGCTCTGGGCCATCTGCCAGTGCCACGCGCCGGCGTCGCGATCGCCGAGCCTGACCTCCGAGATCGCGAGGACGGTGAGGAACCGGCCCACCGTCTCAAAGAACTCCGGGCCATGAATCGCGTGGTCGAGTATGTCCTCGTAGAGGGCATGAGCTCGCTTCCGAACGTGCTTGTTCGATTTTGGGGTGTTTTCCCTGAGCGCAGCGACGAGTGCGTCATAGTCCTTCTGCCACTCCCGGAGCTGCCACGTGACCTCCCAGGGTTGACTGATGTAATGCTCGGACCCCTGCGCGGCCGCCCGTTGGCCGGCGCCGAGAAGCAGCGAAACGCCGATAAGCAGGAAAGCCTTGTAGGTCAGTCGGAGTCGCGCCATCACTCAATCTCCAAACCGAAGGCCAGCGCACGGCGGAACCATGCAGCGCCATTACGCCCCACCCCCGGTGCTCGACCGGACCAGTCTACCGCCGCCCTCCCCCCGGCGCCCCACGCACCAGCCAGGAATGGGGTGCCCTCCAAGACCCTTGGCGCGGAAAGAAGGTGAGATGGTGATACCGACGCGACGGGAGGCGGGGCGCCGGCGCTGCCGTAGAATCACGTCCAGGGGGCGACCGATGATCACCCGACGGCAGTTCACAGTCACGCTCGCGGCGGCCGGGAGCCTTGCCGTGGTCCGGCCACGCGCTCTGTTCGCGGGAGCGGTTCCGAAAGGCGCGTCCCCGATCACCGACCTCTACCGCCGCGCCATCGTCATCGACGGCTGCTCGGAGGCGTTCGACACCGGCCCGGACAATTTCCCGGTCGAGCCCAAGGCGCTCGCAGCGGCCGCCGCCTCCGGCGTCACGGCGATCAATTTCACGGTGGTCGGCCCTGGGACCGGTTTCGAGGACACGGTCGGGGCGATCGCCACCGTTCAGAGGGTGGCCGAGGCGAACCCGGACCGGTACCTCGTCGTCCGCCGCCACTCCGACATCCTGCGCGCCAAGAAGAGCGGCGCGCTGGGGCTCATCCTCGGCTTCCAGACCACCGAGATGCTCGGCGAGGATCTGTCGCGGCTCGCCGTCTTCCGGGGCCTCGGCGTGCGCATCATCCAGCTCACCTACAACGGGCGCAGCCTGTACGGCGACGGGTGCCTCGAGCCGGCCAACGCCGGCCTGTCGAACCTGGGCCGCGAGGCGGTGGCGCGCATGAACGGGCTCGGCATCGCCGTGGACGTCAGCCACTGCGGGCAGCGCACCACCGCCGAGGCGATCGAGGTCTCCAAGGAGCCGATCGTGATCTCGCACACCGGGTGCCGTGCCGTATTCGAAAGCCCCCGCAACAAGGACGACGCGGCGCTGCGGGCGCTCGGAGACAAGGGCGGCATCGCCGGGATCTACCTCATGCCCTACCTGTCCGCCGGTCCGGGCCCGATCACCGTGGACGATCTGATGCGCCACGTGGACCACGCCGTCGGCGTGTGCGGCGAGGACCACGTCGGCATCGGGAGCGACCAGGGGATCGTCCCGATCGACGACAACGCCGAGTACCGCCGCAAGCTCCGGGAGGAGATCGAGGCGCGGAAGAAGGCAGGCGTCAGCGCGCCGGGCGAGAGCGTGGACCGGCCGCCGTTCATTCCGGAGCTCAACGTCCCCAACCGGATGGAGGCGATCGCCACGGCGCTCGAGGCAAGGGGCTACCGGGCCCCCGCGATCGAGAAGATCCTCGGCGGCAACTTCCTTCGCGTCCTGGGCGAGATCTGGGGGACGGCGTGAGCCGCGCGGTGAGGTCCGTGTGCCGCAAAGCTCGCCGGGACGGCGCCGGCCGCCGGACGCTGATGATCGCCGCAACCGTTCTCACGCTTTGTTGGACGGCCGCCGGCGCGACGCCCGAGCCGCCCGCGCCGCCGCCTCCCGCGACGTTCGCGGTCCTTCTCGGCGGGGCGCAGGCCGGCACCATGACGGTGCAGGCAACCCAGGCATCCGCGTACCGCGTCCAATTCGAGTACAACGACCGCGGGCGCGGACCCCGGCTCGACTCGACGATCCGGCTCGACCCGGACTCGACACCGGTCCGCGTCGAGACAAACGGCAACGACTACATGAAGGGCCCGGTCGCCGAGCGCTTCGAGCGAACGGGCGCGCACGCCGCGTGGTCTTCCAATGGCGGAACAGGGAGCCGCGCCGCTTCGGGCCGCGCCTTCTACCTTCCCTTCGACGGCACGCCGTTCGACGCGGGCCTGCTCGCCCGCGCGCTCCTGCGCACGCCGGGCGGGGCGATCGCCCTGCTGCCCGAAGGCGAGGCGACGGTCGAGAAGCTCGGCCAGCTCGAGATCGAGGCCGGCAACACGCGACGCACGGTCGTGCAGGTCGCGATCGGCGGCCTCGACTACACACCGGTCCGGGTGTGGCTCGACGCCGACGGGGGCTTCTTCGCCTCCGCCAGCCACTGGCTGACGGTCGTGCCCACGGGATGGGAGGACGTCGTCCCCAGACTTCTCGCGGCCCAGGACGCGGCCGAGGAAGCCCTTTCCGCGGCCCTGGCCCGGAGCCTCGCCCACAGGCCGGAGAGGGCGCTGGTGTTCACCGGTGCGACTCTCTTCGACGCCGACCGGGCGGTCCTGCGACCCCGTCAGACCGTCGTGATCGAGGGCGACCGCATCGCCGCGGTGGGTCCCGACGGCGGGGTCCCCGTCCCGGGCGGCGCCGAGGTCGTCCCGGTCAAAGGCAAGACGCTCCTGTCTGGCCTGTGGGACATGCACGTGCACCTCGCGGCCGGCGACGGCCTCCTCGACATCGCCAACGGCGTCACCACCGTCCGCGACATGGGCAACGAGATGGACACGCTGCTGGCGATGAAGAAGAGCTTCGACGACGGCACGGCGATCGGGCCGCGCGTGGTGCTGGCCGGCCTCGTCGACGGCAGCGGTCCCTACACCGCGCCGATCAAGGACAAGGTCGACACCCCGGCGCAGGCGCAGGCCGCCGTCGAGACCTACGCCCGACACGGGTACGTCCAGCTCAAGATCTACAGCTCGATCAAGCCGGAGCTGGTGCCGCTGCTGGCCCGCCTCGCCCACGAGCACGGCATGCGCGTCTCGGGGCACGTCCCGGCGTTCATGACCGCGGAGCAGTTCGTCCTCGACGGCGCGGACGAGATCCAGCACGAGAACTTCGTCTTCCTCGACTTCCTGTTCGACACCGTGAAGGACACGCGCACGCCGGCACGGTTCACCGCCGTGGCGGAGCACGGCGCCGGCATCGACCCCTCGCAGCCGCGCGTGAAGGCGTTGTTCAAGCTGTTTCTCGAGCATCACACGGTCATCGACCCCACCATCAACGTCTTCGAGACCTTGTTCGTCGCCCGGCGAGGAGCCGTCCTCCCGGGCTGGGCCGACGTCGCGGACCGGCTGCCGGCGCAGGTCCGGCGCCGATTTCTCGGCGGAGGTCTGCTCGTCCCCGAGGGCAAGGACGCGCTCTACCGGGATGCGTTCCGCTCGATGCTCGCCTTGGTCAAGGCGCAGTTCGACGCGGGCATCCCAATGGTCGCCGGGACCGACGAGATGGCGGGCTTCACCCTTCCCCGCGAGCTCGAGCTCTGGGTCGAGGCCGGCATCCCGAGCGCGAAGGTGCTCCAGATCGCGACGCTCGGCGGCGCGCGGGTGATGGGTCGCGACCGCGAGATCGGCTCCGTGGCGCCGGGGAAGCTCGCCGACCTGATCGTCGTCGACGGCGACCCTGTCGCGGACATCCACGCCCTGCGCCGGGTCGAGACGGTCGTCAAGGGGGGCGTCGTCTACAGCGTCCCCGCGCTCGACCGCGCGATCGGCGTCCAGCCGTGGGCACACCCCGGACCATGAAAGGGACGGCTCCGAACGCAGGCCACCACCGGCTGTCATCCTGAGCGAGCCCTTCGACTCCGCTCAGGGCAGGCTCCGCGAGCGAAGGATCTCCTGGGAGCCCACGGACCCGGTCCCTCGCGGGTTCGGGGAGATCCTTCGTCGGCCCGCCTCCGGCGGGCCTCCTCAGGATGACAAGGGTCATCGAGGGAACTTTCTAGGCAATAACAGGCAATCCTCTACGCCTGATGGCAAATTGGTATCAGTTGGATCACGCATCCTCCGGACACCGGGAAGAGCCAAGACGGCGAAGCGGCGATACGGACCGCCAGCAGGGCGAGAACCCTTTTGCGCCGAAATGCGTATCCTGATGCCAGGAAGACGTCTGCGCGGGAGGGACACCCATGAAGCGTGTGAGGACGACACTGCTGGTGACACTGGTCGCGGTCCTGGTCTGCGGTGCCGCGGCGGCGACCGAAACTCCGAACCCTGGAACCGCCGCCCCGCAGGCGGCGGCGCACTTCGACCCTGACGCGGCCACCGCCGCCTACCTGGCCACGCTCTCGCCGGAGGCGCGGGCGAAGTCCGACGCCTACTTCGAGGGCGGCTACTGGCTGATCCTGTGGGACCTCGTCGCCGGCCTCGTCGTCGCCTGGCTGTTCCTCGGCACCGGGCTCTCGGCGCGGATGCGCGACTGGGTCGAGCGGGTCACCCGCTTCCGGTGGCTGCAGACGGCCCTCTACTCGCTGCAGTACATCGTCATCGCCAGCGTGGTGATGCTGCCGTGGGGCGCCTACAAGGACTACTTCCGCGAGCACCAGTACGGAATGTCGAACCACACGCTGGTCGGGTGGCTCGGCGACCAGGCGAAGGGCCTGGCGATCGGGCTGGTCCTGGGAACCCTCGCGATCACCGCGATCTACGCCGTCCTGCGCAAGGCGCCGCGCACGTGGTGGCTGTGGGGTTCGCTGGTGCTGATCGCCTTCGCCATGTTCGGCGCGGCGATCGGGCCCGTCTACCTGGAGCCCGTGTTCAACAAGTTCAGGCCGCTGCCCGACACGCCGCTCAAGCAGGAGATCCTCTCGATGGCGCGCGCGAACGGCATCCCGGCGACGGACGTCTACGAGTTCGACGCTTCGAAGCAGACGAAGCGGATGAGCGCGCACGTCAGCGGGCTGCTCGGCACGACCCGGATCAGCATGAACGACAACCTGTTGACCCGCGGCTCGGACGAGGAGATCAGGGCGGTGCTGGGCCACGAGATGGGCCACTACGTCATGAACCACGTCTACAAGGGAATGGTGTTCATCGGCGTGATCATCGTCGCCGCCTTCGCGGCGCTGCGCTGGGCGTTCGAGGCGCTGCAGGCGCGCTACGGCGCCCGCTGGGGGATCCGCGGCGTCGGCGATGTCGCCGGGCTGCCGCTCCTCCTGTTCCTGTTCTCGGCGTTCATGTTCGTGCTGACGCCGGTCAACAACACGATCTCGCGCACCATGGAGGCCGAGGCCGACAACTACGGCGTCAACGTCGCCCGCCTGCCCGACGGTTTCGCCCAGGCGGCGCTGCACCTGTCGGAGTACCGCAAGATGACGCCCGGACCGGTCGAGGAGTTCGTCTTCTACGACCACCCGAGCGGCTGGAACCGCATCCACCGCATGATGGTGTGGAAGGCGGAGCACCTCAACGACGCGGACATCGCGGCCTTCGACGCCGCGCACCCCGGCACCCCGGGGATGGCGAAGAAGGATTAGCGCCCGTCGAGCGCAAGCCGGCAGCGTGGCTAGAAGTGGGCCGTCGGGCCGTGCTTCCGCTTTGTACTCAGCCGGCCTCGGTACCCCTCGGGGCGCGGGCGCCCTATCATCGATTCCTCCCCCGCTTGCGGGGGAGGGTCGGTGGGGGTGCCGCAACCTAGCACCTGAGCCCTCACCCCGGCCCTCTCCCGCCCGCGGGAGAGGGTGAACGACGGGCGGGGCAAGCCCCGCCCCCGGGCCACGAGTGAGCGCCATCGAAGCGAAGTCGAGGCCACGGTCGGGCCAACTGCCCGTTTCACCAGCTGGGCGTTGTCGGGGCCACCCAGGTGTACGTGTCGCTCGTAGGCATCACGCCGAATCGACGGGCTCGCCGCCTTCTCCATCGGTCGTGAAATCGGTGCGGCAACCGCATGGCACTCGCACTGGCACTCGTCTGACTCGCACTCAGGTCAAAGGTAGAGGAGCAGTGCCTGGTTGAGGCAGACGACGCCCAGCAGCACCTGGCCGCCGCCGATGCCGGATGACGCTTCGGTGACCTTCTTGACGATTTCCTTCTCCGCGTAGTTCTGCACTCCGACGACGATGAGCCCGTAGATCCCCGGGAGAACGATGTTGCCCAGGATGTCCTGAACAGTGGAGCTGGTGTCGAGGTTCTTGTTGATGACGTCGAGCTTGATCTCCCCGTTCTCCACGCGGGGCTTCGCCACCACGTTGAAGGTGAAGTTCTGGTCGAACCAGTGTTCCACGATCTTCTTCCCCTTGACCTCGACGGAGATGCCAAGGGTGGAGACGGAAGTCGTGACCTGGTGGATCCGTAGGCTGTGGTCCTTGTCGTACAGCTGCTTGGGCAGGCCGGTGTTCGGATCGGCCAGGGTGTCCTGCAGTGCCCCTTGGCCCATCTGGATCCAGGAGAGGTTCCGTTCCCTCTGCGCGAGGATGGACCCAGCCGCCGGCTGGGCGGAATCCAGGTCCGAGGTCAGGACCAGCCGGTACCTGTAGAGGCCGAAGATGACCGGGGGATTGGGGATGCCCTCGCTGTACTGCTCCTCGACAGTTCCCCGCGGCGGGAGCGTCAGGGGCTTCCATTGACGCTTCACGACGCCGTCCTTGCTCAGAATCAGCCTGAGGTTCAGCGGCGCCTGCTGCCGGTTGACGACTTTCGGATAGGCGAGCAGCTGGTTGCCGATCATGCGGAGGGGAGGAAAGTCCATTATGAGTATTTCGCCCTCGGGAGTGGCCGCGGAGTTGTCGATGGCGCAGGCATTGCTGGAGACGTTGTTGGCCGTGTTGACCTCCCCGGGCATCTCCTTGATCCTGGCCCGCACATTGGCCTTCACCTGCTGGAGGGAGGTGGCCGGCGGCGTCACGGTCAGGACCCTGCTCTCGTGCGGCCCCGGGAGCTGGCTGATAGGGACGGGCATGCCGACGGCGGAGGTCCAGCTGTCGCTGAAAAACGTCAGGTTGCTTGGGGCGGATGCGTAGGCATTGCTGTTGTTGCTCACCTTGGCCGACAGGTAGAAGGTGGCCTTGAGCTGGCCGTCCTTCTGCTCCCAGCGCTTGTCGCAGGAGAACATGCTGACGGCGAGATCGATGACGGGCGCGGCGCCGCCGGCGGCGGCGTGCAGCTTGCTCTCGTCCACCGCCAGTGTCATGTCGTTGTTGTCGGTTCGGCACTCCCCGGCCAGGTTGAGGATCGACACCTTGTAGGTCACCGGCGCGCCGTGGAAAATTGTGTCAACCCTCGAGAAGGTGTACGTGCTTCCTGCCGGTCGCAGACTTTCCGGGAGGACGGAGCCGACGACCAATTCGCCGTTGCGGTAGAGGTAGATGCTGGGCATGGCAATCGACGGAGTGAGTGGCGCGGCTCCAACGTTCCTGATGACGGCCGCCACCTGGAGCCTGTCGGTGGGATGCTCGACTCCCGGGTCGCCGAGCTGGGTCGTCTGGAGCTTGAAGCTGATGTCGGTGACGGCGAAGTCGAAGCAGCGGAGCTGCAGGGCGGCCGGGGGCGTGGTTTTGGAGCGAGCCGCCGGCGCGGGCGGGGGACCGGCGGAACACAGGCTGGGGAAGCAGGCGGCCACCAAGAGCCCGGCGGCGAGACATGGGAGAGCGGGTTTGCAGTGCATGCGATTCTCCCTTCAGACATGTAACGCCGGCGGCGAGCGAAACCGCACGGCCGCGGCCGTCCCCGCATCGGCACCTGACGCCACCATTTCACCTTGTCTGGGCGATCGTGGGTTTGGCCGGGCGGCCACCTGGATGAACCGGCGCTGCTCGGCGGTCCTTCGATAGGTCCGGCGGAGTTGACAGGTTCGGGATCGAATCGCTCATGGGTCAATGCCGCCTCATACCAATTTGCCATCAGTCGTAGAGCAAAGGTGTCATCCCGAGCGCAGCGAGGGATCTGGGAGGGGGCTGGTAGATCCAGGCTTTCCCCCACCCAGATTCCTCGTCGCTCCGCTCCGCTACCTCCGCGATCCGCGTCTGCGTCCCCAGCGTCTCCTCGAGCGGCGTCGCCGCGTCGTCGACGTGATCGGTACCAGTCGTTCATGACGAGCGATCGTCGCCCCGGTGGATGAGGATGGGCGCTGGCCCGATCGGGCGTCCCAGCGCCACGACCATGTACGGACCAGTCAGGTGCCCGTCCCATAGGTCACACCGGTCCTCCCGAGCGGACAGCGCCCGCATTTTGGGGACTCTGATGCGCCGGCCATTCCTGCGGCAGCAGAGAGCCTCTCGTCCGTCCAACGGGGCCACGGGAGAGCTGGAGCGAGCCGCCTGGGCGTCAAACAGGCAAATGTCGGTCGGTGGCAGCTTCGGGGAGCGGAGTCGGTCGCTCCCTCGTGGTTGGCACGCGATTCGCAAGGTGTGACACCGAGAGGCCCCACCGAGGGGCTGGGAGGCATCATGAAAGGCCAGTGCTGTTCCTCGACATTCGCGGCACACCGGGGTGACCGGGCCGCGCTGGCCCCGCCACCCGCGAGGGTGGACGGCCGAGCGGGCGGGCTCTTAAAGGAGGTACCCACCATGCGCAAGATCTTCCTGGCATTCCTCGCAGGCTCGGTGCTATTGTCCCAGGCCTGTGTCATGACCACCACACGGACGGTGTACAGCGAAGCTCCTGTCGGTCCCCAGGCGACGCGTCAGGGCCGCGTCGAGTGGATCCGGCAAACGGTGACCGAGACCCAGGGCAACCCGGCGGCCGGCGCCGCGGCGGGCGCGGTCGTGGGCGGGCTCCTTGGCGGACTGATCACAGGCCGCGGATTCGGAGCGCTGGTCGGCGCGACGACCGGCGCGGCGGTCGGCGCCCAGGCGAGTCAGGTCCAGGGCCAGGACGTCACGTACGACGTGGTGGTTCGTTTCAACAACGGTGAAACGCGCATCTTCCGATACCGCGGCTATCCCCCGTTCCAACCCGGTCAGGGCGTCAGCCTGACCCAACGCGGATTGGTCCCGAGCGGGACTTTCGCGATTGCCCAGCCGTATCGCGGAACGTCCGCGTCGCCATCTCCGGAGCCGCAGGCAGACAGCGCCGACTCCACCGCGCAGCCGTCGGCGCCCGAGCCAGGGGGTTCCCCTCCTACCCCTCCGGCCATGACGGCCACACCTCCTGTGTCCGGCTCGCCGGTCCAGCAGCCCGCAGCTCCTCCCGGCGAATGGGCCTTCACCCAGCAATTCGGCTGGGTGTGGATGCCGTACGGCGCCCAATACACGTTTACGACGGACTACGAGCGCGGTGATCCGTACATGTACGTGTACTACCCCGCCGCTGGGTGGACCTGGGTGGAGGCGCCGTGGCTGTGGGGTTGGGGTCCCATCCCGTTCTTCGGTGTCTCGCACGGGGTGCGTTTCGGGTGGTACGGCCACGGCTGGGGCCCGAGGTGGCAAGGCCAGAGGCCGGCGCACTACCGACCGTGGCACCACTGACGCGAGCCTCGCCCCGTCCGTCCACGAGGCAATAACAGGCGCCGGCTACGCAACGAGCGGAAGTGAGGGCGCAGATAGACCGTGCGGCCGCCCCCTGATACCAGTTTGCCATCGGCCATGTCATTGTTCAGAAAGTCCCCCCTTGTGAATCGTGCCTCCGCCCAACATTGTCATCCTGAGGAGGGCCGCCGGAGGCGGGCCGACGAAGGATCTGGGCGGGGGGAAGGAACCAAGCCGGCAGCGCCCCCCACCCAGATCCCTCGCCGAGCCTGCCCTGAGCGGAGTCGAAGGGCTCGGGATGACACCTTTGCTCTACGACGGACGGCAAACCGGTATGAGAATCCCGCACGTGCACGTCCGCGAACCCGCGATCGCCGTGCGCATCGAGGCGCGGCTGGACTCTCGTGCGATCTCAGAGCTGCGCAGTTCTGTATGCCATCGGGATCGTGATGTCGGTGGACCGGCGCCAGCGCTCGATCCGTCGGATCGCCTCCGCGCCCTGGCCCTTGATCTTCTGAAGGAGCTCCTCATAGGACGCGAACCGTTGGACGGTGTCGTAGTCCTCCATGCGTCGCGCCCCGCGCATCGCGACCGCTTTCCACGACGCCGCGATCTTCTCCGCCTCGTCGACAACGTACGCCCACGCCGAGCCGGGGGCGTGGTCGATGATCACGATGTCGGGCGCGAGCGTCGCAGCGTGGGCGAGCGCCGCGCCGGGGTCGGGCATCTCGTGGAGGGCGAACTCGAACAGCACGACTTCGGCGCGCTCGGTCACCGCCATGAAGTCCTCGTGGACCAGGACGAACGTGTCCTCGATCCCGTCCGCCCGGACTCGCTCGACGAGCGCGGCAAGCGCCGCTCCGTCGCGGTCGACGGCGATCACCTTTCGGGCGACGCGGCCATAGCCTGCCAGTTGGCCGCCGCCGGCCCCGACGCAGAGCATGACCTTGTCGTCAAACACGTAGAACTGCAGCAGGTTCTCGAGGATCATCGCGAGGTCGGTGGCCATCTCCCCTCCCGGCGCGGGACGATTGAGCTGCCCTCTCTTCTTGTACCACCTCCCGAGGTCGTGCTCCAAGACCACGACGAGCGACGGCGAGGCCGTACGATCGTGCTGCCGCGTGCCCGCTCAGCGCAGGACGAGTCATTGTTCAGAGAGTCTCCTCGACAATCGTTGTCATTCTGAGGCCGCGCAGCGGCCGAAGAATCTCCCCAGGGCGGCGATGGTCGAGGCCTCTTCCGGGCTCGGGGGGGATCCTTCGCTCGCGGAGCCTGCCCTGAGCGGAGTCGAAGGGCTCGCTCAGGATGACATCGATGCCGGGCTGCCTCCGAACCGCCACTTTCATGGTCCGGGGTGCGACCTCGACCCATGAGGATTGCGAGGTCCTGGGTCTGTTCGTCCGAGGCCTCATCGGGCACGCGCTTCGCCGGGGTGGCCGCGACGAGTTGGCGGAAAGAAGATCGCGGATGCGGCGACCAGCAGGACGAGCTTAGCCGCAGCCTCGCGGTCGGCTGACGCAGATGAATCCCACCTACAGATCGGCTAGATGCGTACCTGGCACCGCTTCGATTTGGCTCAGAATCCAAGTCACTCGCCTGAAGCGCTACTGCGCGCGGGGCGAGGCCCTACGGGCGCTCCCGAGATCGCTATGTCTCAGATGGCCGTCGCGCTACCATGACCTCATGGGCACGGTCACGGTTCCGAGGTGGCTCCTGGTCGGCCTGGCAATCGCCCTGGGTGTGAGCCTACTGGCGGTGGCGTACATGATGGGGCGGGAGAGCCTGCTCGCAGAGTCCGCGCTGGTAGCGACTCCCGCGCACCACGCGCCACCCCTGATGCGACCGAACGCCACCGACGTGCCGGCGAGGGTACCCGAGGTTGGGGAGGTGCGGCCCCCGAACGAGGCGCCGGATCACGCGGTTGAGCGGCCGCCCACACCCACCTCCGGCGCAATTGCCGAATCGCCTGCCACTGCGGCGCCGCAGGCGGACGTGGCGCCGGCAGGCCGCGTCGCTGCGTACTTCGCTCGCCTGGACAGCATTCGGGCTAGCGGGCTCAACGGCACGTCCCAGGAGGCGGCGCAGCGCCTATTGGGAGCCGCCCTTCAGGGGGATACCACTGCCTTGGACGGCCTGACGGCCGACACTGAACGCGCCGAACGTGAGGTCCACGCGATCCTGGCACCTGCCGAGTGCGCCGAGTACCACCGCGAGCTGCTGGGAACACTGGGAGACGGCAAGGCACTCCTTGGCGACCTCCGGGCCACGCTGGCCACCGAGGACAGCGGCCGACTTGTCCAGATGACCGCGCGAGCCGGCGCGTTGCAGCGGCGGGCCGAGGATCTGCGCGTTCGGGAAAGAGATCTGAGAGGAAGGTACGGGGTGCCGTCACCCTAGAGATCCCCGATCGGAAGAGACCACCGGTCTCGACTGGGACCTCCTGGTGTGCGAACAGTGCAAACGCTTGTTTCGGATCCGAAACTAAATGGTCACCGCGTATCACGATGTCACGATTGTGCTACCGAATCGCGTTGTAAATCGGCATCGGCGACGGCTGGAGGTGATCGTGAAACGGCGATACACGGTACCAATGTGCACTTCTTCCAGCGCGGATTGGCGTGGTCGTCCATGGTCGGTTTCGGCAAGATGCCGCCACGCGGATGAAGACGATGGACGGACGGCCTTGCCGTATGCGAGGGCTAACATAGAACGTGGTACGACAGCAGGGACAGGTCAGGACGTGAGCTCGGATCCGACCCCGGACGGCCGAAGATGACCAGGGCGAAGAGAACGCCCCAGCGTCAGCTCGCGCTCGGCTTCTCCACGGGCGCCGCCGCCGCTGCGACCAGGACCGGCACAGACACTAGAGGGTCGGTCGTGGGGATGGAACGCATCAACCGCAAGAGCCTCATCTACAGGAGCGGCCTCGGCTTCTTCTGCATCAACCACGTGCAGGGGTGCACCCACGGCTGCCGCTACCCCTGCTACGCCTTCATGATGGCCAAGCACTACGGCCGCGTCCGCGACGTCTCCGACTGGTGCCGTCCGCGTCTGGTGGGCAACGCGTTGGCCTTGCTCGAACGCGATTTGAACGGAAAGTTCCGGTCCGTCCGAAACGTCCACCTGTGTCTGACGACCGATCCGTTCATGGTCGGTTATCCGGAGGTCGGCGCGCTGTCGCTCGACATCGTCGAACTCCTCAACCGGCACGGCGTCACCTGCTCGCTGTTGACCAAAGGCCTCCTGCCCATCGCGCTCGCCGATCGCAGCCGCTTCGCGGCCGAAAACGAGCACGGGATCAGCCTCGTGTCGCTCGACGAGGAGTTTCGCAGCCGGTGGGAGCCCGGCGCGGCCCCGTATGCCGAGCGCATCGCGGCCCTGCGTCGCCTGCACGAAGCCGGGTGCCGCACCCACGTCCACATCGAGCCCTACCCCACCCCCAACATCATCGAGCAGGATCTCCTCCCTCTCCTCGAAGCCGTGTCGTTCGTCGATCACCTCTTCTGGGGCCGCTGGAACTACAATGCGAGCGTGACCGCGGTCCACTCCGCCGACACCTTCTATCGCGCCCAGGCACAGATCGTGCGGCGCTTCTGCCGCCAGCGCAGGATCGATTGCGAGATAGGGTCCATCGCCTAGGGGCGTACCCGACGCCTCTCCGGCGCGCTCCGGCCACATCGGCGGTAGGATGCAAAGGGAACAATACGTGCATGGGACCGTCAGCAGACGACATCCGCATCCGCATGGCCGCGTTTCAGTGGCTGGAGGCGCAGGAGAAGACCCACGGCGAATCGCTGCCGCGGGCTCTGCTAGCGGAGGGGTTCCCATTCGAGGGCGAGCGGGTTCGGCTCCTGGGACCGCAAGGGATCTTCAAGCCGCAGCGGATGCAGCTGCCGCTGTCAATTACCACGACCTCGAACGGTCCCTACGACGACGGTTTCCGAGGCGACGACGTCCTCTACTACCGGTACCGAGGGACCGACCCGAGCCATCGCGACAACGTGGGCCTGCGGGAAGCGATGTGCCTGGGCGTACCTTTGGTGTACTTCCACGGTTTCGTGCCCGGACGGTACGCGGCCGAGTGGCCGGTATTCATCGTCAACGACGACCCCGCGACGCTTACGTTCTCGGTTCAGGTCGACGCCAGGCCCGAGATCGCAAGCCGCCTGCGGCTCGCTGAGGGCGCTGGAAGACGCGACGGAAGTCTCGCGGATGACCCGGGCACCGAGGCCCGCCGGGCCTACATCACCGCGGAGGTGCGCGTTCGCCTGCACCAGCGCGGCTTCCGCGAGCGCGTGCTCCGGGCGTACCAGGAGCAGTGCGCGCTCTGCCATCTGCGCCACGAGGAACTCCTCGACGCCGCGCACATCATCCCGGACGGCGAGCCCGACAGCGAGCCGATCGTCCCGAACGGCATTGCCCTCTGCAAGCTCCACCATGCGGCGTTCGACAGCTACTTCTTCGGCATCCGACCCGACTGCACCGTCGAAGTCAGTGAGGAGATCATGCGCGAGGAGGACGGCCCGATGCTGCGGCACGGCCTCCAGGGGATCCACAACCAGCTCATTCACCGGCCCTCGAGTCCTTCGCTGCGCCCCGATCCCGCGCTTCTGGAGCGCCGCTACGAACGCTTCCGGCATGGCCCTTCAGGCGGCCTGCGATGAAGCTCTACGTCGGGGTCACCGATGGCGATTGGTTCAGATATCTCAAAGCCCTCCAGCCCGACGAAGTCAACTTCTGGCAGCCGGGCGGCTTGCGCCGTTTTCAGACGTTGCAGCCGGGCGAGCTGTTCCTGTTCAAGCTGCATAGCCCGCGCAACTTCATCGTCGGTGGCGGTTTCTTCGCCCATTCCTCGCTGATGGAGACTAGCGTGGTGTGGGACGCGTTCGCGGAGAAGAACGGAGCAACGTCGCTCTCGGAGATGCGGCGGCGGATCGAGAAGTACCGCCGGACGCCACCGCAACCGCACGAGGACTACAAGGTCGGCTGCATTCTGCTTGAGCAGCCGTTCTTCTTCGACGAGGACCAGTGGATCGCGTCGCCGGCCGACTTTGCGCCCAACATCGTCCAGGGCCGAACGTACGACCCGGCTTCCGGGACGGGCGCTGTGCTCTGGCATGCGGTCCAGGAGCGGCTCGCGGCTTCGGCTGCGCCACGGCTTGGTGAGGAGCGGCCGATGTTCGGCGACCCGGTGCCGGTGCGGCCACGCCTCGGCCAGGGATCGTTCCGCGTGGTCGTCACCGACGTCTACGAGCGACGCTGCGCGGTGACGAGGGAGCGCGTGCTGCCGGTGCTGGAGGCAGCGCACATCAAGCCGGTGAGAGATGGTGGGCGGCATGAGACCACCAACGGACTCCTGCTGCGCTCCGACATCCACCGACTCTTCGACCGCGGCTACGTCACCGTCACTCCAGACCATCGCTTCCGCGTCAGCCGGAAGCTGAGGGAGGACTTCCACAACGGCGAGGAGTACATGCAGCTCGCCGGCAGCGAATTGTGGATCCCGCGCGCCGCCGAGGACCGCCCCAGTCCCGAATTCCTGGAATGGCACGCAGATGCCGTCTTTCGAGGCTAAGGGCTCGGACTCCCGTTGCGGCTGGCTGCGCCGGTTCGCCTCGGCGCATTGGAGACGAATGGTGAGATCGTGATACGCGGTACCTATGCGGGTTTCTAGGCCGTAGCTGGCCTATGGGCGCGAAACTTCTCTAGTGCCCTTAGGAGCGGGATGAGATCCTCAGCGAGGTCAATCTCGCTGAAATGTCGTAGGATAACCGCAAGGGTTAGCGTCACGCCGAAATGACGCTGAACCTCGGCGCGGACTCCTGCGAGAATCTCCTTCCCTGGCCCGATTTGAAGTCTCTGGCCCAAGTCCGCCCAGCGGGCCTCAACGTCGACGATTACACCTTTCGTTACTGTCGCCCGGTCGCCACCGTGTCCCCGCCGTGACAGGAAGTCCATTCTCTTTCCGATCAACTGCGCCTCAACCTCCGACTTCGTTGCGCCACTCACCTCGTCCAGAATTCCACGAATTGACCCGGCGACAACTTCAGCCGGGCGCCCCCTTCTGCCCTTTTCACCTAGGAGCCAACAAATTGCCCTCCCTAATACAGCCGGTACTAGGAGGTAGTTCTCCAGCTCCTTCCGGGCCAGGATATGCACCAATAGGCAATCTTGCTCAAGTTGCTGGCGAACCTCGTCAATCTCATCGCCGCAGTAATAGTCACGATCCAGGACCACGCCCACCGAAACTGCGGTGCCCACCGTCTTCCGCATCCCCCAGCCAAAACTCTTCACCCTCTGCCACGAACCAAACCCCTCGCAAGGCACCACCGTAATTCCTTGGCCAGCGGCTAGGTCCTTGAGGCCGATGCGCGCGGCGAACCGCCTCAGAACCTTGAAGTCTTCATAATTCTCCACGAAAAGCAGTCTTCGTGTTCGTGCCAGTTGTGTGAGCGCCACGTTATGAAGTGACCCTATCGAATCGAGGGCTGCTTGGACAGTGCTTGCGTCTCGTAGGCGTTGCCCGGACCTTCTTGCCTTCTCGACCATCACGATCTCGCCCGGCTCGGCCTCCGCGACGATCTCGCTTGAATGGGTTGCAATGACCACAGCTGGGCCGAGGTCCCGAAGGTAGTAGACCAGCTGTCGCTGCAGATCCGGATGAAGGTAGATTTCTGGCTCATCGATCACGACAAGGCTGGCGTCTCGGGATCTCACAAGATGGGTCAGGATCTGACACCAAATCTGGAAACCATGTCCAACCCAATAGAGCTCACGGGTGAGCCGCCTTTCCTTGCAGAACATTCGAACAACCCTCGTCCCCCAGTCAACCTCCGGCCTTTCAACCTCCATGCCGGGCCAGGTCAGCTTAACCAGTTCGGCGAACTCCGAAAACCCGTCATCCGTATGCCACCAGAAGCTGCGGAAATTGCGCGAAGCAATATGCGTTTCCAGGTTGCGACGAACTGTGTCCCGATCGACAAGCGCTTCCTCGTGATCCAGTGGCCCGAGAACTGGAACAACACCCAATCTAATTGGAAACTCGTCCTCGAAGTCGCCCGTAGTTCTGAGTATCCGGCCTTCGGCATCAAGGTAGAGCGAGAGGTCGTTGCTGCCGGCTATCCTCAGAACAAGGCGGTTGCCGTTGGATAGTTTGAATGTGATGGTAGCGTCGCCTTCGAGGTAGTCAGTATGGGCATTCTCCAACGAGACCGGCACCGAATCGGCGGAGATGCGGTAGCCGAGGTTGAGGCCACGGAAGCTTTGGAGCCGTTCCGGGCGCTTCGCTCTTGCTCGTCTCAGCGCCGCTGAGAGGACTCGAAATGCGCCGATAATTGTGGACTTGCCCGCATTGTTCGGGCCGACAAGTACGTTAAACGGCTCAAGGGCTAGCGAGTAGCTCCTCAGGCCCTTGAAGTTGCCAAAGGCAACGGACGTGATCGCCGTGGCTCTTCGAAGCGCCATTCTGCCCAACCCGGCCCGAGCGAATTTAGGTCGCAATGATGAGAATCACACGCCGGCAAAGCTCTGTCAACTCAAATTAGATGGCAGGGCGCGCGCTGGCGATCGGCGCGACGACGGCCGGGCGCGTGTGGAGGCTGCGGAGCGAGCCCTGGATCGCCGCCCGAATCGGCCTGCTGATCAATCGCTTCTTCGGGTCTTGACTGAGCCTCCCACGGCGCTACCATGGCTCGAGATGAGACGTGGCATCGGCGTTTCTCGCGCCACGATCCGCTGCGAACATCCGACAGGCGACCCCCCGCCGGGCGGTCTTCTCGGCCGCGGACGGGTCCTCGAAAGCAAGGGAGAACGCCAATGGCCTGCGGCCGTTCACTCACCTTCGCGTGCATCGTCCTGACCCTGGCGCCTTGCGCGCTCGTTTCGCGCCGCGCTCTGGCGCAGAGCGCCTCCGGTCCACTCGCCAACGTCCCGAAGCTGCTCCAGGTGCTGAAGAGCGGCGGATTCGAGACGCTCCAGGGGAAGTTCCAGGTCCTCGATGCCGTCGCGAACGCATGCGGGGGTGTGATACCGAGCGCGTGGTACAACAACGTGCAGCCGTACATGGTCGCGATGCTGCCGGGCCGCGTCGGCGCGAACCCCGCGTGGGAGACCACCCCGCGCTCGCTGGCCCCCGCGTACTTCCTGCGGCAGGACGAGGCCATCCTCCTGGTGGGGAGCACGCCTCCGCCGATGGCGTACTTCTCGTTCCAGACGTTCCTGTTCATGAGGTACAACCTCGACAGCTACAACTACGATCCGAAGACCGGCGGCTTCTTCGCGCCGTACGAGGCGCCGTTCGCGTACCTCGGCGACACGGTCAACTCGCTGACGGTTCACACGACCGGCTGGACCCGATACGACCGCCCGATGGTGCTGATCTCGACGGGCAACCGCAGGACGCAGGCTCGAATTCGTGAGGCGTTGCGCGCCGCCGGGTATCCGGAGGCCATCGTCAACACCGAGACGTTGCCGTCCTCGCTGATCCGGTTCGGGTATGACAAGGGGGACCAGTTCCTGTTCCTGATGCGGACGGCGATCGCGGTCGGCGGCGACGCCGCCATGAGCCAGTACAAGGCGGCGATGACCGATCCCAACCTCGCCCCGCTCCAGGTCTTCCGGGTGCGGCCGGTGACCGAGCTTCCTGCAGACCCGCTGCCCGCGCCGGTGTTGCGCACCAGGGGCACCGGCCGGACCGAGATGGACCTGTTCCCCGCGATGGAGAAGCTGCGCCAGGCGATCCTCGCCGAGTACGGTGCGGGGTTCGACGCCGCGGAGCTCGATACGCTCCTGCCGGATGTCTTCCCCGAGGGCTACCCGGCGATCCAGCGGGGCGTCGTGTACCTGGGGCCGGGGCACGAGGGCTCGGCCGGCTACGGCCGAGACGCCAGCTACCTGGTGTCGTCGTGGTTCGAGCTTCCCGACAACGGTTTCGCGATCGTCTACGGTGTGGACCACGCGGCCACCCGCAAGGCCACGTACTCGAGCGTGTCCGTGTATCTCGATCAGACCCTCGACATCGGGGTCGCGAGCGCCGACAGCGCGGATTTCGCCGAGTTCCCGCATACCGCGAACTCGTACCTGCCCGGAGAGCGGGCGGCCGACAAGTTCTACGTCTGGCAGGTTCGCCGCGACTGCACGGGGTATCCGAACTGCCTGGAGGCGAAGTCCCTCGAAGCGGCCTGTCAGACGAAGGTCGCCGCGGATGCGCCGGTGCGCATCGCCTTCCGCGCCTATGCGGAGCCGGCGACCAGGGTGGGACCGGCCGACGCCGAGCTGATCTACGACCGCGTGATCGTGTTCACGCCGAAGTAGCGCACCGGCGTGATCGCACGCCTCGCGTTCGGCCCCGGCTGTTCGCGCCTCACCTTGTCCAGCAAACGGTACCAGGCACCACCATCTCTTTTTCGCGGGGTTTCATACCAATTTGCCATCTGTCATAGAGCAATGGTGTCATCCCGAGCCCTTCGGCTCCGCTCAGGGCAGGCTCCGCGAGGGATCTGGGTGGGGGGCGCTGCCGGCTTGGTTCCTTCCCCCCGCCCAGATCCCTCGTCGGTCCGCCTGCGGCGTCCCTCCTCGGGATGACAATGTTGGGCGGAGGCACGATCGAGCAGGGGGACTTTCCAGGCAATGACAACTTCGATGGCAAATTGGTATCAGCGGGCTCGTTCCTGGCACTTCCCGGAGCTACGCCGACGCGGCGTTCAGCTTTGCCACCTCGTCGTCGGTGAGGCGGAGCGAGGCGAGGGGCAGGAGCTCCACGAGCTGCTCGGGGGTGCGGGCGCTGGCGATCGGCGCGACGACTGCCGGGCGCGCGCGGAACCACGCGAGAGCCACCGCGGCGACGGTCGTGCGGCGCTGCGCTGCGATCGCGTCGAGCGCGGCGAGGATGCGGAGGCCCTTGTCGTCGAGGTACTTGCCCGCGCCCACAAGGAATGCGGTGCCGTCAGGGCCCTTGGCGCGGAGAGAAGGTGAGATGGTGAGACCCGGTACCGATTGCGGACCGGGACTCGCCGGGAGGGCCGCGCCGTGCGGTCTGGCCCGCCGCCGGCGTTGATCCGATTGAAGGGAGAGATCGCATGCACCGCAAACCTGCTCTCGCCTGCCTCGCGGCTATGGTCGTCGTGGCCGCCTGCTTCCCCGGTCTGAGCTCCGCCGCGCCACCGGCTGCCCAGGTAAAGCAGCCCCCCCAGCCTACGGGGACGCTGGGACCAGCCGGCCCCGGCCAGCCGGCCCCCGACATCGCCGTCAACGGGGTGTGGATCGCCACTGTGCCCGGCAACAACGTGTGGACGAGGATCCCGCCGAACGGCAAGGTGAAGGTGGGCGAGGCCCTCATGCTCGGCTGCGACATCGGGGTTGCCGGGATCGTCCCCGCCAAGTCGTTCAGCGTCGCGTGGTACCTGGACGGCGTCAAGACGTGCGGCGAGCCGTTCGCAGGCCTGCACAACCCCCCGCTCTGCGAGTTCGAATGGCCGGTCGCCCGCGGGGGCACCACCGACATCGTCTCGTCGGTGTCCACCTCCGGAGCGCACACCTTCACGTGCGGCGTCGTCGACGTCAAGGTCTCGGAGCGCACCAGGGACAACAACTCGGCGGAATTCCATTTCTCCGCGTACGGCGCGAAGAGCTTCCGGCCGGTGGAGGTGCGCCTTCCACCTTCGCCGCCGGGGTTGCTGCACCCGTGAGCCCGGCGCCGCGAGCGCCCGATCGCTGCTCCTCGACGCTGGGCGGCGGTCCCGGCTGTCCGACGACCGTCTCGATGCGGCGGTAGCGGCGGCGCCGATCAGGCGGCCGTCTCGGCGACCGGCCAGCGCGCCGTCGGGCCCACCCGAAGTGAGGCGGGAGATCACGACGGAGCGACGCCGGGTGCGGGGCGGCGCTTATACCAATTTGTCATCAGTCGTAGAGCAAAGGTGTCATCCCGAGCCCTTCGACTCCGCTCAGGGCGGGCTCCGCGAGGGATCTGGGAGGGGGCTGGTAGATCCAGGCTTTCCCCCACCCAGATTCCTCGTCAATGACATGTTCGATGGCAAACTGGTATTAGTGGCCCTTCTCGCCACCCTCGTCGTGTCCCCGAGCATCATCGGTACCGCGTATCACCATCACACTTTCCTAGCGGGGGCCTCAGCGGGCTGACTCGCCAGGGCCGCCGGCGCTACGCCGACGCCGTGTCCAGCTCTGCCACCTCGTCGTCGGTGAGGCGCAGCGAAGCGATCGGCAGCAGCTCCGCGAGCTGCTCGGGGGTGCGGGCGCTGGCGATCGGGGCGACGACGGCCGGGCGCGTGCGGAGCCACGCGAGCGACACCGCCGCGACGGTCGTGCGGCGCTCCGCCGCGATCGCGTCAAGCGCGGTGAGGACGCGCAGTCCCTTCTCGTCGAGGTACTTGCCCGCGCCCGCCGCACGGGCGCTCTCGACCTTCGCTCCGGGCCGGTACTTGCCGGCGAGGAAGCCGCTGGCGAGCGCGTAGTACGGGAAGCACGCCAGCCCCTCGCGGGCGCACAGCTCGGCCAGTTCGCCCTCGTACTCGGCGCGGTGGACGAGGTTGTAGTGCGGCTGGAGGGCGACGTACCGGGCGAGGCCCAGGCGCTTGGAGACGGCGAGCGCCTCGGCGAGGCGGGGCGCCGTGTAGTTCGAGGCCGCGATGTGCCGCACCTTTCCCTCGCGGACGAGGGCGTCGAACGCCCCCAGTGTTTCCTCGAGCGGCGTCGCCGCGTCGTCGACATGGGCGTAGTAGAGGTCGATGCGATCCGTCCGCAGCCTGCGGAGCGAGCCCTCGGCCGCGGCGCGGATCGTCTTCGAGGCGAGGCCGCGCAGAGCAGACAGCATCCCCACCTTGGTCGCGACGACGATGCGGTCGCGGTTCCCGCGGGCGGCCATCCACCGGCCGAGGATCGTCTCCGACTCGCCGCCCTCGTGGCCCGGCACCCAGGCGGAGTACACGTCGGCCGTGTCGACGAAGTTGCCCCCGGCGGCGGCGTAGGCGTCGAGCACGGCGAACGACTGCCTCTCGTCGGCCGTCCAGCCGAACACGTTGCCGCCGAGACACAGCGGAAAGACGTCGAGCGATGTGGTTCCGATCTTCGCCATAGGTCCTCCCCGCGCCTGGCCTGAGCTGCAACGGGATCAGGTGGGCCGAGCGCTTGCACGGCCGCGGCCGGCCGGCGCTCCCGTCACGACCAAGCAACCCACTCTAACCTGACGCGCCGCACTCGGATTCCGCGTCGAGGGGACGGACGATCGAACCGGCACCCGTATCCGGCCAGGCCGGTGGAGGCGTCGGCGGGCGGCGGTGCGACGAACTCCTGGCCCGCGGTATCGTAATAGAGAGGGGGCTGCCGGGCGCGGCGGGAACCGCGGCACGTCGGTTCCTCGTGGGCGGCACGGACCTGTGCACGGGGAGGATCGCATGACCTTCAAGCAGGACGCGCGGATCGTCTCGCGGGAGCTCGACCGCTACCTCCGTGAGTCGCTGGCCGCCGAGAAACCGGTGATCCACCAGCCGCCGATCGAGCAGCTCGTCGACGAGCTCGGGCTCGCGCAGCACGCCGCGGACGGCGGGCTCACGGGGAGGAGACTCGCCCGGTTCGTCCGGCGGTACCTGGAGTCCACGACGCGCCTGCACCACCCGGCGTACCTCGCCCACCAGGTGGCCGTCCCCCACCCCACCGGGGCGCTCGCCTCGATGATCGACGGTCTCACCAACAACGCGATGGCGATCTACGAGATGGGCCCCGCGGCCGCCGCCATCGAGTTCTTCGTGGTCAACTGGATGCTGGCGAAGGTGGGTTGGGTCCGGGCCCCGTCACCGCGACAGGGGACGACGACGGGCGCCAGCGGCGGTGGCGTCCTCACGCACGGGGGTTCGCTCGCGAACCTGACCGCGCTTCTCGCTGCCCGCGGCCGCATCGCCCCGGAGACGTGGAGCAGCGGGACGCCCGCGGACCTTGCCCTGCTGGCTCCGGCGGAGTCCCACTACTCGATCGCACGCGCAGCAGGGATCATGGGGATCGGCCGCAACGCCGTCTACACGCTCCCCGTGGACTCCGCCGGGAGAATCCGGCCGGAGGAGATCGCCGGCGTCTGCCGGCGGGTGCGCGACGACGGGAGACGGCCCCTTGCCCTCGTCGCCAACGCCTGCAGCACGGCGGTCGGGCTCTACGACCCCCTGGAGGAGATCGGCACGGCGTGCCGGGATCTCGGCGTGTGGTTCCACGTCGACGGCGCGCACGGGGCGAGCGCGCTCGTGAGTCCGAGGCTGCGCGCACTTCTGCGGGGGATCGAACTGGCGGACTCGACCGTGTGGGATGCGCACAAGCTCATGCGGACCCCGACCCTGTGCGCCGCCGTCCTGGTGCGGGACGCGCCGACGCTCGACGGGGCGTTTCAGCAAGACGCGAGCTACCTCTTCCACGACAAGGAACAGCCCGGGTTCGACTTCATCCACCGCACCGTGGAGTGCACCAAAGCCGGCCTCGGACTGCGCTTCTTTGCCGTGCTCGCGGCGATGGGCGAGAGGGGCCTCGCCGAATACGTGGAGCGCCAGTTCGCGCTGGCCGCCGAGGCGTACGGTTACGTCTCCCGCCAGCCCGGCTTCACATGTGCCGCGGAGCCGCAGGCGAACATCCTCTGCTTCCGGGTCGAGGGCAGCGACGAGTTGCAGCTGTCGATCCGCAACTCGCTGATCGCCCGCGGCATCTACTACCTGTCCACCGCGGAGGTCAACGGCCGCCGGTACCTGCGGATCGCGTTCATGAACCCCGCCACGACAATGCAGGTGGTTGTGGACCTCGTCGAGCAGATTCGGCAGCTGGCGTCGTGCTGAAGCGCAGCTCCGCGGAGCGAGCGGGGACGCTGTAGACGGCGCCCCTCGGTCAACGACAATACTGCGTACCGGCCCAGGCAGGCGGGTAGCGCTCAGCGGAGCTCGAGTCCCCATTGCCCACACCTTTTGCGGGTCTACAATGGACCGAGGTGGGAAAGGAAACTCCTGTTCAGGAGTCCTTCCATTTTGGCAATTGCACACTCGAGACAGCGGCGTGTTGCGAGTAGGCGGCGTATGACGTGCCGCACCGAATCCAACTCCAGTCGGGTGGACCTGCGGCTTTGCCCGGGGGACCCTGACTGGCCCAGACCAAGGAGCGAGGAAATGAGACGAGCGAGACTGGGTAACCTGTTCCTATTCTTGGCAGCCGGCATTCTTGCGTGCCTCGCGGCGCCGCTGGCCGCGAGCGCGCAGGACGTGGCGATCACCGGCGCCACCCTGATCGACGGCAACGGCGGCCCCGCGATCCCCGACGCGGTCATCGTGATCCACGGCGACAGGATCAGCGCCGTCGGAGCGCGCGGCACCGTCGGCGTTCCCCCCGGAGCCACCGTCATCGACGCGGCCGGGCGCTGGGTGGTCCCGGGCTTCTTCGACACGAACGCCCATCTTTCGCTCTACGGCGGCCAGCGCGATCGCTACGAGACGCTCGCCAAGTACTGGCCGCGCGAGAACGAGATCGTGCTCGAGGCCGCGCAGATCGACCTGTCGTACGGGGTGACAACGGTCCGCGACAGCTACGGCTTTCTCGTCCCGCTGACGCAGGTGCGCGACGCCATCGCGAGCGGCAAGGCGACCGGCGCCCGGATCCTCGCCGCGGGCAACATCGTGGGGTGGGGCGGGCCGTACTCGGTGTCGTTCTCGCTGTTCCCGCAGCGCGATATCACGCGCTTCCAGGCCGAAGTGGACGACGCGATGGCGCAGGGCGCGGGGGAGACGCTCGCCGAAATGACGCCGGACGAGCTGCGCGTCGCCATCAACAAGTACCTCGACAAGGGGCCGGACTTCCTCAAGTACGGGGGCACCAGCCACTTCGACGAGCCGACGTTCATCGGGTTCTCGCCGGAGGCGCAGAAGGTGATGGTCGAGGAGACGCACAAGCGCGGCCGCGCGGTGGACACGCATTCGACGACCATCGAGGGGTTGCGCATCTCCGTGCTGGCGGGCATCGACCTCATCCAGCATCCGGAGGCGATCACGCCTCGGGACATGCCGGACGACCTCGCGAAGCTGATCGCGGAGCGCAAGGTTGTCTGCTCGATGCTTGTGAGCACGATGACCGGCGAGGCGTGGGAGAAGCACGTCAAGGAGAAGGCCGAGGCGGAGAAGAAGCTCGCGGAGGCGGCGAAGAAGCAGCCGCTCCCCACGACCCTCTACGACGAACGCAAGCGCGCCCGCGACCTGGGCACCGATCTCGACACCCGCCGCAGCAACGCGCAGAAGCTGATTCGGGCCGGGTGCATCACCACCGTCGGCACCGACAGCTATTGGGCCGCGGCCCCCGAGTTCCAGATCGAGCCCAAGCCCGTCTGGCAGAACCACGGCATCGGCACCATCATGGCGATCGAAGGTCTGGTCGAGCTCGGCATGACGCCGTTGCAGGCGATCACCGCGGGGACCAGGAACGGCGCGATCGCATCGCGGCGCCTGAACGACCTGGGCACCCTGGAAACGGGCAAGATCGCGGACCTGGTGATCCTGGACGCCGATCCCCTCGCGGACATCCACAACCTCCGCAAGGTGCGGTCAGTGGTGCAGGGGGGGAAGGTCGTGGATCCGGCCAAACTGCCGGAGAACCGCGTGATCTCGAGGAAGCCCCCGGGGACGGCGGAAGGGGCGGCGGACAAGACCAAGTAGTGATACCAATTTGCCATCAGTCGTAGAGCAAAGGTGTCATCCCGAGCCCTTCGACTCCGCTCAGGGCAGGCTCCGCGAGGGATCTGGGAGGGGGCTGGTAGATCCAGGCTTTCCCCCACCCCGCGGCATCACGTGTCGCTGGCTCACTGTCTCAGCGGAGCTTCGACCAGTCGATGCGCCAGCGCGTGCCGGTCTTGATCCAGACCAGGGGCTTGCATTTGTCGGCGGGCGTGCCCAGGGCCAGGTGGTACAGGGCGTCCACTCTCCAGTAGAACCCGCGCGTGTGGGGCGTGTCGGACCAGCCGAACAGCTTCACGTCCAGGTGGTGGGCGAACTCGTGCAGGAGCGTGTTGAGCATCCCGCGGTAGCTCGTCACCTTGCCGAGGATCGCCGTGCGCATCCAGGCCCGGAGGACACCCGTCGCCAGCGTGTAGTCGCCGTGGAGCTCATAGTCGAGGTGGCCGTCCCGGACCCGGTGTGGCCGCACGCCCAGGATCCTGAGCCGGGGCGACGGCACCCGGTAGAACTCCGCGAGACGGTCGAGCAGCTCCTGGCCCGCGCGGCGGACCGCCGGGGCCTCTCCGGCCTCGAGTGCCGCGCGCAGCCGCTCGGCGTTGCGCTGCAGCGGCTTCGCGGGCGGAAGCTCCAGCGTGTGCTGCGCGTCGCTCGCCTCGTACTGCCGGCGCACGCGGGCTCCCCGCGGGACCGGATCGGTGACCACGGGCCGACTATAGCGCCGGGACCGCCCTGCCGAGAGAGGCGCCGGGAGCCGGATTGTGCGGCGCCTGCGGTATCGCTATGATGAACGGGCCAGCTGCAGATTTCGGCAACAGCCCGATTCGAGGAGAACGAGCATGCGCCAACTCGCCCCCCCTGTAGCCTGCTTGCTCACATCGGCTTCCTTGCTTGGCGCGCCCGGACCAGTGGCGGCGCCGACTCCTCAAGCGACGATGCTTCCGATCGAGTACTTCACGCGCCCGGACGCAATCCACGGCATCACGATTTCACCATCGGGCGAACACGTCGCGTACATGACAGGCAAAGACGGCCGCTCGATGATCGCCGTTCTCAGCTTGAAGGACCAGCAGGTCACAGGCGGCGTCAAGTGTCCTGACAACTTCGAGGTCTACGATTTCCGCTGGGTATCGGGGTCGCGTTTGATCTATCGAATCGCGCAGCGTCAGCCGGGATTGGCCAAGCCGACCGTGACCGGCGAAATCCTGGCGATGGATGTCGACGGAGGGCGGCAAGCGTTGATTTATGGGTATCGCGCCGGAGATCGACCGAGCGCGACCCTCTTACCTGGGCATGAGGCGAGCTATGCCACGGCGGACCTGATCAGCACCTTCCGGGCCGACGAGAAGAACATCCTGATTGCCGAGCATCCCTGGCTTCACCGAACGACCGGCTGGTACTACGACCCGGACGCCAAACCGACGATTTATCGCCTGGACATCTTCAGCGGACGGAAGGAGCGTCTCGACACAGCACCACTCGCCAACGCCAGGGTGCTGGTCGACCGCGACGACCATGTCCGTTTCGCGATCGGTAAAGACGAGAGGTTCAAACTGGCCGTGAGCTGGAAGCCGGATCCAACGTCGGGTTGGACGGCGTTCGAGTTCCCCGGATTTCGCGAGGAGAGCATCACGCCACGCGTCTTCGAGTCCGACGATCAGTCGGTGCTGTTCACCGGCGCTCGCGAAGGCGAAACACACACAGCCCTCTTCAGGCTCGATCTGAAGTCAAAGGAGATCACCAAGGTCTTCGCTTTCGACAACGCGAGCATCGGTCGGGTGATCCTCGACTTCTCGGGTACCAGGATCGTCGGGGTGGCCGGTTACACGGACAGGCAGATCTACCACTGGCTCGCGAACGACGATCCCGCAGCGAGGATCTACCAGGCCCTGCAAAGGGCGTTTCGCGATCAGGAGGTCTTCGTCACGAGCACCAGCAGGGACGGCCGGCTCGCGGTCGTGCTGGTGGGTTCGGACGTCAATCCGGGAGAGTTCTATCTCTTCGACACGCACAGCATGAAAGCCGAGTACCTGCAGGCTGTGAGGCCGTGGGTCGACCCGGCGAAGATGCGGCCCAAGACGCCGTTCACGATGAAGGCCCGCGACGGACTGGAGCTGCACGGCTACGTCACGAGACCGGACGGCGAAGGGCCTTCTCCCCTTGTGGTACTCCCGCACGGCGGGCCCGAGGGCGTTCGCGACACCTGGAGCTACGACTGGGATGTACAGCTGCTTGCGAGTCGGGGCTATGCGGTGCTGCAACTCAACTTCCGCGGCAGTGGGGGCTACGGTATCGACTTCGCGAACGCCGGCCTTCGGGAGTGGGGCGCGCGGATGCAGGACGACATCACCGATGCGACGCGCTGGGCCATCGAGCAGAAGATCGGGGCGGCAGACAGGACCTGCATCTTCGGCGCGAGCTTCGGCGGCTACGCCGCTCTCATGGGTGTCGTCCGTGAGCCGAAGCTGTATCGCTGCGCCATCGGCTATGCGGGCGTCTACGATCTCGAGCTCCTGCTGAAGTCGGGCGACATTGCGCGCTCCCGGACCGGACAAGCGTTCCTGGAAAGCGCGCTGGGCAGCGATCGCGAGGAGCTGGCATCGCGCTCGCCCGCGAACAATGCCCAGAAGATTGAAGTACCCGTGTTGCTGATTCACGGCAAGGAGGACATGCGCGCGGACTTCGCGCAGGCGAAGCGCATGAAGTCGGCGCTCGAAAGCGCCGCCAAGCGGTTCGAGTGGGTGGCGTTGAGCTACGAAGGCCACGGTGTATACGACGAGCAAACGCGGCGCGAGGTGTACGAGAAGATCCTGGGGTTTCTCGAGCGCAACCTCGCTCCCGTGACCGCCGCCCGCACGCAGTAGCTGCTTTCAAACCAATTTGCCATCAGTCGTAGAGGATTGCCTGTCATTGTCCAGAGAGTGTTCCCGGCTTGTGGCGATCTGCGGACCGAGGGCGGGGGCAAGCCTCGCCCCTACACCAGAAAACGCACAGCATTCCCGGGTGGGGGTCGTCTCTGTTTCTGTAGGGGCGGCCCTTGCGGCCGCCCGTGAAACGAGGTCGCGATACAGACGGTCCCCACCGGCCCTGCGTTTCCAAATACCACGTTCATGGTCCGGGGTGAGCCCACGGCTCATGAAGATCGCGAGGAGCGAATCCCCCTGCGGGACAGGTCGACGAAGCAGTCTCGGGGCTCACGGAGGTTCATGGGCACCGGATTGGGGACGAGATCGCCTCCCCCACGTCGTCGCTTCGCGCCTCCTCGGGGCAGGCTCTGCCCCGCCTGTGGCGGGACTCCTCGCGATGACAGTGATTTCTCTACAAGAGACGGTGAATTGGTCTGAGGACTCGGCCTACCCATTGATCGAGTGCTGAGCTGCCGTCGTTGTTTCAAAGAAGGAGCCCTGGCCAGCGCCCACCTGAAAGAAACGAGAGCCCTTCACGCCGCCCGTCGCACGCGCAGAGGGCGACCGGCAGCACGGCCATCGTGACGTTTCTGCCGCCAATCGCACAAGCTTGGTGACCTTGCCTGCGAACCGCCCTGGCGAGGGTCAGAGAACCTTCCCACCTCGATCACCGTTTGTCTATCAGGGACAGAGGTCCGTCGATGTGGAACCGCGTTCCTTTGCTGCTGCGCGCTCTGTTGGCGGCGGTCGCCGTGACCGGCACGACGACCGTGGTCTGGGGAGCCCTCGTTCAGGCGAACTT
>JBEKAA010000059.1:0-14334 GCA_050018455.1 Thermoanaerobaculaceae bacterium
AGTCTGATGATCAGAACGACCACCGCCACCACCAGCAGGATGTGGATGAAGCCGCCCATCGTGTAGGAGGTGATCATGCCGAGCAACCACAGGATGAGAAGAATGACAAAGATCGTCCACAGCATCACAATCCTCCAGTCCCACCGAACCTAGTACTTCATGTTGCCGACGAGGAGCTCGTTGTGCACGTCCTTGACGCCCCTGGTACCGCGCGCGACGCTCTCCGCCACGCTCTTGATCTTCTCGGAGCTGACGCGGCCGATCAGCGTCACGACCCCCTGCGAGGAGCCCACGTCGATCTCCCCGGCCTTGATCTCGGAGATGGTGATGAACTTCGCCTTGACTTTCGAGCTGATCATCACGTCATCGATCCAACTGCCGACCGTCCTCTCCCCAACCGTCAGGTTATTCATGACACCTTCCACGCCCTCCGTGCGCCACGCCACGCGCGCGGCCTCTTGGCGGGCCTGCTCCGTGTCCACCACGCCGGTCAGGTACACAACGCCTTCACGGGTTTCGACGTCCACCTCGCGCGCCTTCACCTTGTCGTTGGCCTCCAGCGACGCCTGGATCACCGACGTGATTCCCGAGTCCGCATGCCGCGTTTCCTTGGGCACCATCGGGGAGCCGCACCCGGCAAGCGCCAGCAGCCCGACACCGACCAGAGAGCCTGCCACCAGGGCGAATACGCGTTTCATGAGATACCGTCCTTTCCCGAACGTATCTCCAACCTAGTCCTCGGATCCCTCGCCGAGAAGAGCGCTTACTACCCAGGAGCAGGACCGCGACGTGGGTAACAATTACCCTTCCGGCGTTTGCCTCCGACCGCCGACTCTTGCGCCGCCGCTCCGACCGTGCCTGGAGAATCTGGACGCGCACCGCGCGTCGAGGCACGGGAACCTGCGGGCGCACCCCGCGGTTCACGGGGTCTTTTCGGGTGCCTTGGTTGGTGAGAGCGGTACGGCGGCCGACGGTGCGTCGGGCGCCTTCGGCGCCCAGGCGACCTTGCCCGCGATGGCGAGCCAGTCGATGCCGCTGTCGACCGACTCGATCGTGAAGGGAAGGTCTGCAGGCATCTTGAAGAGCGTTGCGTCCGTGTAGGTTTTCGTCAGGAGCGGTCCGATGAAGTTCACGACCCACCCGGCGAGACCCCGGCATCGCGGTTCGATCCGGACGTTGCGGAGGAGGAAGCTGCGGCTCGCCGCATCGACGACGAGGTCCGCCTTCCCCTGTATGTCGCAGAGTTGGCGGAAGAGACGGCTTTTGGCCTCCTTTTTCTCCACCGTCACGCCAAGGCCGACCAGGAAGCAGCTTCCGCCGCACGGACCGAAGCGCCGCGGCTCGACCACGAAGTCCACCTTGCGGAGGACGGGCGGGATGTCCTGACTCCACTTGGCGCGCAGGACCTCGAAGGCGGCCTGCTCGATGGGGGGCCACGGCACCGTGAACCTGTACTCCCCCGTGGCGGTGCCTTCCTCGCCGCTGCCCGCGTCCTGGAGGTGAAGCGTGCTCGCGAGGGATCCTTGAAAGAGGAGCTGGACACGCCGCTCGCCGACCTGTGTGACGGGATAGCGCACCACCAGCGGGTAGTCCATGCGGTACCGGGATTCCAGCTGCACATCGCCGGTCGCCCGCCCGTTGACGATCATCGCCCCGCCCGTTCGCAGCTTCACGTCGCTCAACGAGACGACGATCCCGCCACGCTCGATCTTGCCTGCCTTGCCGAACAGCTCCGCGTCCACGGTCCCGGAGTACTGCCCGTCCGGTTGCAGGCGCAGGTCGCGAACGACGAAACGCGAAGGTGCCTCGACGTCAACTCTCGGGCCGCCGGGCATGTGGAGCTCCCCTGCCGTGAGGTCAAGGGCGAGGGTGGCGGCAGAGATCGTCACGTCGAGCGCGCCGGCGGTGCCCGATGCGACGCGGAACGCGCCTTCCCTCATTTTGCCGTGCGAGAAGGTGCAGCGGCTCCCGACGAAGGCAATGGCGCCGTTCTCCATCTCTCCGTCGACCCGGCCGGCGACCTCGAAGCGCTCCGGCCGGCCTTCGCGAGCCGGCCGGAGGAGGCCCGCGACGATCGCGACGCGCACCGGCGTGCCTTCCGTCGGCTGCGATGCGGTGTGGAACTCGACCATCGTGCCAAAGCTCAAGGGCCGGCCGCCGTAGGCCACAAACTCCGAGTCGTGGATTCGCACCTCTTTGACGAGGTCGAGAAAGACGGCATCAGGAGGCGGCGCAGGAGCCGGAGATGTCGGAGGAGGTGGGGTCATCTCGGTCGCCGCGCGCACCGCCGCACTGCTCGTGCCCAGGACATCGCCGTGCAGGACCGACAGGATGTCGGTACGGAACTCGAGCCTACGGACCGCCGACCTGGCGAGACCCCGAAAGACCCAAACGATGGGTCTCCAGATTCCGCGGCCGCGGTAGCTGGCCTCGGTGATTCCCTTGCCCTCCTCGAACCGGAGGCTCTTGATGAGAATCGTGGGCCGCAGGTGGTTCCCTTCAAGGAGAAGCGTGCCGCCGTTGACCACCAGGTCGAGGCGGCTGACATGCCCTCCGACCGCCGTCGCAACGAGCGCTGCCGTCGGCGCTCCGACGGCCTCCACTTTCCAGGCATCAGCCACCGGGACGCGCCCAGCGCGCAGGTCGATCTCGAGGCTGAACGCCCCGCTGTCGACGCACCCGGCGATCTGATCAAGCACGGTCTGTGAGCTCGAATCCAGGGGTGGCTGCGATGTTGAGACTGCCACCATTGCCGGCGGGGTGGCCGGGAATGCTGGGACCTGTGCGAGCGCGGGTGTCACGACTAGAGCCAGAAGGAACACGGTGGTCCAGGCGGCGCGGTTCAGCGCTTTCGAGGACGGCACGCTTCGTGCTCGCCGTGACCTCATTGCGGTACCGATCCGATGGTCTGCGCTGGGCGCGTGATGAGGTACGTGCTCCGCACGAACGGGCGTTCGGCCACGGCGTAGAACGCGTAGATAAGCGCGTGACCGGCGGCAGCGGCGACGAAACCGGGGAGAGAGCCGTAGAGGAGCGCGTACCCGTACCCCTGGAGCTGCCCAACGGAGTACATGGGGTTGCGCAGGAAGCGATAGGGCCCACCGTCGCAGGCGGCGGCCAGTGGCCGCCCGAGGAACATGTCGCGGAAGTAGTACACGTCCACGCCCACCGTGAGCGTGGCCCACAGCTTGACGACCAGGCCCACCACGAACAGCGCCGCACCCGCGGCGAAAACGAAAGGCGCGGGGACCGCCTGCTCCCACCCTGAAACGTGCAGCGCCGCCATGCAGCCGCCCCCCAGCCCCTGGTTGAGGAACATCAGCCCGGCCAGGGTCTCGTACGCCCTGAAAGCGCGCTCTTCGCCGACGCGAGCGATCGCGAGGTTGGGAAGGTTCGACCTGAGAATCGCCGCATTTCCACCATAGTAGAAGATGAGCGTGAGAAAGAAGTAAGGCAGGGTGAGCCGCCAGTCGGCCCGGGTGATGAGAACGTGGGCGAGGGACACGGAGGCGACGCTCCCGGCCACCCACACCGCGTTGAGGTGCTCGAGCCGCCACCCGGCCATCGCGAATACCGTTGACACGAGCCGCATCGACCCCCGGAGAACTCCCATCGCTCGCAGTTCCGGCCGCCCGCGGCGCGCGGCACTCCCGGGCGCGTCCTGATGGTTGTGCCCCTCAACTCGCATGCGGAGGTCCACCATGTCTCACCTTCGCCGGCGTCGGAACTCGTCCGGGAGACCGAGGAGGGTTCCGCCTTGGTCGGTGAAGCGTTTCAGTCAGTGCCTTCTTTCCCCGAGTACAGCTTGAATCTACTACTACGGCCTCCCGCCGGAATCGGCACTTTCTACAGAGAAGTGAAGCCCCGAGCTAGGTAAGAACTACCCAGCCGGTTTGTCGTTACCCCTGACGGCCCATGCACGAACGCTGGCTTGTCGATGGGTGGCAGGCGCACACGACGTTTTCTCGCAACGAGGCGTGCTATAAATCGAGTCAGCATGGCGTGGACCAAGACAAGGGCGGTGGCAGCGAAGCTTGCGCTGGCGGACAGTGGCGCCACCGAGATGGCCTTCTACCTGGCGCTGGCGCTCGTGCCCTTGGTCGGCGTGACGATTGCGCTGGTCAGCCGCTGGCTTCCCCTCGACTTGAGCGCGTCCATCGAGGAGGTGCTGCGCGGCGTGCTGCCGGCCGCGTCTCATGTCGCCCCCGGCGAGGTGCTGGACTGGGCGCGCTCCTCGGCCAGCCAGGGGTGGCTGACGGTCGGCTTCGTCGTGGCGCTCTGGACTTCGTTTCGCTTCATGTCGGTGTGCATGCGCTCGCTCGGCACGCTGGTCTCGACCGACGTCCGCCCGCCCGTGAAGGCCTGGCGCTCGGCCGCCAGGTCGCTGCTGCTGCTCGTGGTCTGGATTGTGGCGCTGGTGGCGACGGCGCTATTCCTCCTCGTGGCGCCCGCCATCGAGCGCGGCCTGCTTCGTCTCCCCAAGCTGTCGGAGCTTTCGCTTTCGGCGTTCGCAGCGCTGCGGGCGCTCCTCATCGTGGCCGTTCTGTTCGGCGCGATCTACCTGACCTACCGCGTGGTCGTCGGCACGCGGTCGGGCCGGCTGCGGGTGGCGCTGGCCGCACTGCTGGCCTCCCTGGGCTGGATCGGCGCCAGCCGGGGGTTCTCCCTCGCCGTCCCGGTGCTCTGGAAGGCGGCGCACCTCTACGGCACGCTCGGCAGCGTGGTGCTGTTCCTGATCTGGGCCTACGTCATGGCCTGGGTCCTCCTGCTCGGCGGGTTCCTACTCGTGCGGGCCGGCCGGCCGCGAGCGGTTAGCCAGGCCGGATAGCGCGCCCACCTGGTCTGGGGACGACTCGCGGACCCGTGCCAAACCCGCCTGCGCGGCAAGGGGTGCCGGCGCACCGCATGCCTGGTTTCCGGCGTCGCCCGTTAGGTAGTAAGTACGGTTGACTCACATGGGACTAGGGAGTGATCCTGCAAACAAGGGAGCCTGCATATGGGAACGTCCCCGAACTCGCTGAGTCGTGGACCGACGATCGGGGTGTGCCCGACTGCTAACCCGGAAGGGGGGAGAGCCAACATGAACCGCAAGCACGTAGCGCTCTTGGCAAGCGTGGGATTCGGCGCGTTTCTTTCATTGGCGCACACCGACGCAACATTGGCCGCGACCGCGCCACCGCTGGGTACGACCCAGAGCTTCGCGGTCCTAGGTGGTTCGACGGTGACGAATACCGGTTCGAGCGTCCTCACCGGAGATCTGGGTGTCTGGCCGGGTCTCGCGGTCACCGGCTTTCCTCCAGGGACTGTGAGCGGAACGACGCACAAAGGCGACGCGGTCGCGCTTCAGGCTCAAAGCGACCTCATCACCGCGTACAACGTCCTCGCGGGCGAGGCGTACGATACCGACTTGACGGGCCAGAATCTCGGCGGACTGACGCTCACGCCCGGCACCTATCGCTTCTCGTCGTCGGCTCAGTTGACGGGAACACTCACCCTCAACGCCCAGGGCAATCCCAATGCGGTCTTCGTTTTCCAGATCGGGAGCACGCTCACGACCGCGAGCAACTCGGTTGTTGGCTTCATCAATGGAGGCTCGAACTGCAAGGTGTTCTGGCAGATTGGCAGCTCGGCGACTCTCGGTACGGGCACGACGTTCGCAGGGAGCATTCTCGCGCTCACGAGCATCACCCTGAATACCAGCGCCAGCGTTTCCGGGAGAGTCCTGGCGCGGAATGGTGCCGTGACGCTGGACACCAACGCCGTCAGCGTCTGTACCGCGACCTGCCCGACGATCACGGTGAACCCGGCCACGCTGCCCAGCGGGGGGCAGCCCAATGTCCCTTACAGTGTGACGATTTCCGCCTCCGGGGGCACTGGGCCGTACACATTTGCGGTGCCGCCCACCTCGCTTCCTCCTGGCCTCACGCTGACCTCCGCCGGCGTTCTTTCCGGGACGCCGACCACGTCCGGCACATGGATCTTCACGGTCACCGCCAGCGACGCCAACGCTTGCACGGGATTCAGGGTCTACACGATCACGATCAACGCGAACACCTGTCCGACACTGACGATTCTTCCCGCCACGCTCCCCAACGCAGTGCTGCGCTCTCCCTACAGCCAGCCGATCACCGCGAGCGGCAGTAGCCCCGACACGTACATCTACACGGTGACGGGTTCGCTGCCTCCTGGCCTCGCGCTCAACCCGGTAACCCCCCCCGCTATCAAGACGGTCAACCTGTTGGGCACCCCCACCACCGCCGACATCTACAACTTCACGATTACGGCCACGGACGCCAACGGCTGCCAGGTGAGCCAGGCTTACTCGATGCTGGCCGCCGCCCCCCTCCCCGAGAGCATCCCCGCGCTCTCCGGGTGGTCCACGATCATGTTTGTGGCCCTCCTGGCCCTGGCGGGCTTCGCGGTGATCCGCAGGCTTGCGACGTAGCCATCGACCTCTCCTCCATCCTCGCAGCAGGTACGGGGCGCGCGAGCGCCCCCCTTTGTTTGCTCTCGTGCAGTAGCCGGGGAAGTGTCCTCCGGCTCACGAAGGGCCCCATGCCGAGCGCGCTGATGTGCATCGTCGTCCGGACCGCGGCAACAGCTGGAGGTGGAGCTCCACGATGTGGCGAAGGCGCTCCGCCCACCGCCAACGGAGCGATCAAGAATCGGACCCCGGAGGCGGAACGGTCGGAACGGACCGGGGTGCGGAACGCCGGGTCGCGCAGCCTTCCGGAATTCAAGAGAGAATAGACGACACGAAGTGAGGAGGTTTGAGATGGAAGCGGTCGACAAAACCCGGATCTATGCCGTCATCTTTTTCCTGCTCGCGGCGCTGGGCGTCGGTTTCGTCTGTTACCGCGTGCTTTCGCCCTTCCTCGCCGCCATCGCCTGGGCGATCGTGCTGGCCGTAGCGTTCCAGACGCCCTGGTCGTTCCTCGAGCGCCGCATGCCCAAGCATCGCAATCTCGCCGCGGCGCTGTTGACCCTCGCCGTCGCGGTTGGGGTGCTCGTCCCGGTGGGTCTGTTGGTGGGGATGCTGACCAACCAGGTCTTCGTCGTGGCGACGAAGATCACGGCCAACTTGAGCGCCGAGGACGTCAGGTCGTTTTCGGACTTCGTGGCGCTCCCCAAGGTCGCGCGCGTCCTCGACGACGCGAGGGTCCGGGCGGGCATCTCCCCTGAGGACTTCCAGAAGCTGGCCGCCGGGGTCGTGGCGCGTGCCTCGGCAGTGGCGGGTGCGCTGAGCGGCAAGCTGGTGCTGGGGATGCTCGACGGGATGCTCACGATTTTGCTGGTGATTTTTCTGCTCTTCTTCCTTTTCCGGGACGGTCAAAGGATGGCCGCGGCGACTCTCGACCTCCTGCCCACCGACGCGGAGGGCCGCAGCCGCATGAGCCGGTCGCTGCAGTCGATGCTGGCCGCAATCTTCCGAGGCTCGCTGCTGTGCGCCCTGGCGCAGGGCCTGCTGGGCGCCATCGGCTGGCGGATCGCGGGCCTTCCCTCGCCGGTCCTTGCGGGTGTCGTGATGGCGATCGTGTCCCTGCTGCCGGTGGGGGGGACGGCGCTGGTGTGGCTGCCAGGCGCCGTCTGGGCCTGGTCACTGGGTCACCACAGGTCGGCGATCTTCTTGCTCCTGTGGGGGTTTCTCGTCACCGTGCTGCTGGTCGACGCCGTCCTGCGCCCGATGCTGGTCCGGGGCGCCGATGAGCTCACCACCCTGATCGTGTTCCTCGGGGTGTTCGGTGGCCTCGCGGCGTTTGGGTTGCTCGGCATCTTCATCGGTCCGGTGGCGCTGGCGATCGCCGTCGCCCTTTTGGAGGTGATGCGCGGCCACGCAGGCAGGCCCGGAATCGAGGCTGCCAGCTGATTCGAAGGTGTCGACCCTTCTGATCCTGCTGCTTGGGGGGTGCGCGGGCGGGCTGGTTCCGGGTGACACCGGCCGCGTGCTTCCTACCTAGCCCGTGCCTTCTCTTCTCGGTACAAAGTGCTCTTCCCGGTCGGGGGCCCGGGGAGTAGGTTTGAGACACGTTCTGGGAAGGACGGTATCCCGTGAAAAGCCAGGTGAACGTGCCGATGGTGACCGATGGTCCGATTCTCGGGCACGAAGAAATCGGAGTGGCAGCCCTTGTCAGCCCGCGGCGCGCGCTCTTGGGGCCGGCCCTCGATGTTCATCGGGCCAAGCTCCTCGATCATGCGCAAGGGGGAATCGACCATGTGATCCCCTGGCAATCGGTCGTTCGGCGACAGTGGCAGCGACCAGCTTCTCTGCGGGCTCCACGCCCGGGATCTTTGCACGCGGGCCCTCTGCCACCCATCCGCAAGAACAAGAGGCCTCGAACCGGGCGCGACAGGCTGCTCGCGCAGGGGACGTGGATCTCCACGGTGCTTCTTCCCACTGCAACAAACAACCGGAGTGACTGGCAACGGCTCCATCGATTCGTCAGCCTGTCGGGCCTGGGGTGGGCGTTCGTTCTCGTGGCGGGCTTTTGGGAGCTTTTCGCTGTCGTATTCTCCCGATTTGTCGGTTGGGGGTGGGACAAGGGAGCGTTCTTCTTCGCTTGGGGTCTTGGGATCCTCGCCCTTGGATTTTGTCTGAGAACGAGACCTCAACGGCCCGCGTTCTCCGGTTTCTTTCTCGGTGTCAACGTCATCATGCTGGGCGTGCTCTCTCTGGTCGTCGCCACGAGATAGATCTGTCGCAGGAGGACGTTGCGGACAACCTTCGGGTATTTCCTACCTAGTCTGTAGCTCCAATTCTCGGGAAGAAATACACTATCCAGCACCGCCCCTTGAGACTAGATTCGTAGGCGAAAGAGAAGGACGGGGCAATACGAAAATCGTCAAACCTGATGCCGTTTGATTCGAAGTGTCAGCTCGTCACCGAATGTCCACGTCTCGGGGCGCGGAGGTGAACTGTGAAGAGGAACGTGATGGCACTGGCGAGTTACGTTGGCGCGGTTGTCCTGGTTGCAGCCCTCGGAGGGAGCCGGCCGGCGGCGGCGCAGGGCTTCTACCTCGGCGGCGCCGCGAGTCACGCGGCGATCAACGCGACGGTGGTGGATGAGACGCGGAACTCGTACAAGTTCTTCCTGGGTTATGAACTTCCTGTCTTCCTGGGATTCGAGGCCGCCTGGGTCAACTTCGGCAAATTCGACGGCGTGATCACCTCGGCGGGGGGCAGCACGCGGGTGGGGTACGACGCCAAGACCGCAACGGCCGCGCTTACCGGTCGAATTCCGCTCGGCGATCTCGTCACGCTCTATGGGAAGGCCGGCTATATGTACTGGAGCACGGATGTGGCGCTCACCGGCACGGCGACCGACCCGCATTTCGAGGCCGGAACGGACCACGGGCACGACCCGTTCTATGGCGCCGGGTTGCGGTTCAACTTCGGCAAGTTTGCCGTGTTGGGTGAGTGGGAGCGGTACAGGCTCAGCGACGTGGACATCAACGCGGTCAGTGCCGGATTCCGCGTGACGCTCTGAATCGGTGCGACCTACGGATTCCTGGGAGTTCGCAGAAGGAGACACACGCCATGGGAAAAATTCTCGCCGTCTCGCTCGTTCTCTTCCTGGCAGTTTTCACCCCGCTCGTTCGGGCTCAGGCAAATTCGCCCTACGAGCCTTTCTCGGCTGATCAGCTCGACAATCTGCTGGCGCCCATCGCGCTGTACCCCGATCCGCTGCTGGCGCAGGTCCTCGTCGCCGCAACCTTCCCGGACCAAATTGACGCAGCGGCCCGCTTCGTGCGCGGCGACCGCAATGCGGACGATGTCGACGGCCAGCAGTGGGATGTCAGCGTCAAGGCCGTGGCACACTACCCGACCGTCCTGGCGACGATGGCCGACAAGCTGGACTGGACGACTGCCTTGGGAGAGGCGTACGCCAACCAGTCCACCGACGTCATGGCATCGATCCAGCGGCTGCGCGCGCAGGCGCGCTCGGCAGGCAATCTCGTCACCACTCCGCAACTCCAGGTCGTCGACTCCGGAGGCGAGATCGAGCTGTGGCCGGCGCAGGCCCAATACCTCTACGTGCCCCAGTACGACCCTGGGGTCGTCTTCTTTTCCCGATCGCCCTTGTTCTTTGGCGCGAGTTTCTTCATCGGAGCGTGGCTCAACTATGACTTCGACTGGGGCGGCCATCGCGTCTTCTATCACGGCTGGCAGGGAAACAGCGGATGGATCGGGCGGAGCCGCCAGTACATCCACCCCAACGCCGCTTACGTGAACAACACCTTCCGGAACGTCGTGATCAACCGTCCGGTCATCAACCGACCGTTGAACTATGGCGGGCTGAACCGCTACGACGACGTTCACCGCACGACGAATTTCAACAACTTCCGTAGCAACAACCGGGTAGCGAATCTACCTTCGCCTCAACCCTTCCATATGACAGTCCCCAACAAGATCATCAACCGGAATTTCGACACCACCAACTCCAGAATCAATGACTACCGCGGTCATGTGTCGCAGCCGTCCGTGCCGCTCCACGTGCCTGTGACGCCAGCTTTCACTCCGGTTCGAGGCGGTTTTGACCCGCGTCTGACCAGCCAGCGCGGCCAAGCCAGCCGGGCGCTGGTTCCGCGCAAGCTGGTGGCGCCTCCTCACCCGGCTGCGCGGCAGGTGAGACCCAAAGACGACAACAAGCACTGAGCTGTGGGGAGGTCCCGAAAATGACGACACACCGCGAGCAACCACGACCTGAGAACGGGAAAGGACTGGAGCATATGGGAATGGTAAAGGCATTGAGGTCACCGGGACTTCACCGCCGCGCCCCGTTTGCGCGAGCGCTGCTGGTGTTCCTTTCGATCGGGACGTTCTGTACCGCTTCTCTGCTTGCCGCGCCGGGGAAAACGCCGAAGCAAAAGCAATTCGCCACTCCCGAGGCTGCCCTGCAGGCTCTCGTGCTCGCCGTGAAGGCTACCGACCAACGGGAGCTGACCGCGATCTACGGGCCCGAACGTGAGAAGCTGATGTCCGGCGACCCCGTGGCCGACGCCAACGCGCTCAAAGAATTCGCGGCAGACCTCGATAAGTCGGCGACGCTCGAAAAGGTGAACGATTCGAAATACATCGTCGTCGTCGGCGAAGAGCAGTGGCCGTCGCCGATCCCGATCGTCAAGAACGGCAAGAAGTGGCGCTTCGACACGGCGGCGGGATTCGAGGAAATCTCCAACCGGATGATCGGCGAGAACGAGCTTTCCGCGATCGCAACGTGCCGCGCCTACGCGGTGGCGCAGTGGGAGTATTACACCGAACCGAAGAACTCGACCGAGGACGGCCTCGCCGTCTACGCGCAGAGGTTCATCAGCACGTCGGGCGAGCGCGACGGTCTCTATTGGGAGACGCCCGAAGGCGGCAACCCGAGTCCGATGGGGAGCCTGGTGGCGGACGCACGAGCGGAAGGCTACCCGACGGGCATGCCCAAGAGCGAAGATGAAGGGAAGCGCTCTCCGTATCACGGATACTTCTTCAAGATCCTCAAAGCGCAGGGGCCGCATGCGCCCGGAGGCAAGTTCGGCTACGTTATCAACGGCAACATGATCGCCGGCTACGCGCTGATCGCCTTCCCCGCCAAGTGGGACACCTCCGGGGTCATGACCTTCATCGTCAGCCAGCAGGGGCGCGTGTACGAGAAGAACCTGGGGCCCGACACCGCCACGCTCGCCGCGGCGATCACCGAGTACGACCCCGACCCGAGCTGGAAGCTGGTCGAGGAGCCGTAAGGCAAAGGTCGCCGGAACCTGGGGCGCGCAGTTTCTAGCCGAGGATGAAGACCTGACTGGGCAAGAAACCACGCGCCCTGGTTCTTGGTTCCCCGGTCAGGCAGGTGGCTATGGCAGAATGAAGGAAAGCGACGGCATATGGACCAGCAGGTGCCACCTTTCTGGAGCGTGCCCGCCGCCGAGGTCCTGAAGCGGCTGCAGACGGCACCCCAGGGGCTGTCGGCGGCCGAGGCCGTTTCCAGGGTGAAGCGTTACGCCGCCCGCCGCTTGGCGCCCAAGAAGCGCACCGACGCCCTGACCCTTCTCCTGTCCCAGTTTTCAAGTCCGATCGTGCTCCTGCTCCTCGGCGCCACCGTGATCTCCCTCTTCCTCCACGACACCACGGACGCCGCGATCATCCTTGTCATCGTGCTCGCGAGCGGCCTCCTGGGCTTCTGGCAGGAAAGAGGCGCGGCGGGGGCCGTGGAAAAGCTGATCTCGCTCGTCGAGGTCAAGGCCCAGGTGCTGCGCGATGGCGCGCCGCACGACGTTCCCCTGACCGATGTTGTGCCCGGCGACGTGGTTCTCCTCTCGGCTGGCGCCACGGCCCCGGGCGACTGCCTGCTCCTCGAAGCCCGAGACCTCTTTGCGGACGAGGCCACCCTCACCGGCGAGACGTTCCCCGTGGAGAAGTCGGTCGCAGTCCTGGATGCCGACACACCCCTCGCGAAGCGGACGAACGCGGTTTTGATGGGCACTCACATGGTCTCCGGCACGGCGACGGCCCTGGTGGTGGCGATTGGAAAGGACACCGAGTTCGGCCGGGTCTCGGAGCGCCTCAAGCTGCGCCCGCCCGAGACCGACTTCGAGCGTGGGTTGCGTCGTTTCGGGTACCTGCTCCTCGAGGTGACGCTGCTGTTGGTGATCGGCATCTTCGCCTTCAACGTCTACCTGCACCGCCCCGTCCTCGACTCCTTCCTGTTCTCGATGGCGCTTGCGGTGGGTCTGACGCCGCAGCTCCTTCCGGCGATCGTCAGCATCAACCTCGCCCATGGCGCGCGCCGCATGGCCGAGCGGAAGGTGATCGTCAAGCGCCTGTCCTCGATCGAGAACTTCGGCAGCATGGACGTGTTGTGCACCGACAAGACGGGCACCATCACGGAAGGGGTCGTGGCCCTCCAGTCCGCCAACGACCTGGGCGGGAAGGGGAGCGATCGCGTCCTGCTTTACGCCTGCCTCAACGCGTCCTTCGAAACGGGGTTCTCGAGCCCGATCGACGCCGCCATCCGCAACCACGGCAGCATCGACATCTCGGCCTGGAAGAAGCTGGACGAGGTCCCCTACGATTTCCTGCGCAAGCGCCTATCCATCCTCGCGGCCGGCCCTGAGGGCAACGTGATGATCACCAAGGGCGCACTTACCCAGGTGCTGGAGGTGTGCACCGCCGCTGAGGACGCGGCCGGAGTCGCGGTACCGGTGGAAAGCGTGCGGGAGCAGATCGAGGCTCAGTACGTCCGGTACAGCAGCAACGGCCAGCGCACGCTTGGCGTTGCCTGCAAGAGAATCGGCTCCGAAACAAAAATCGGCAAGGAGAGTGAAGTCGGCATGACTTTTCTCGGCTTCATCCTGTTTTCCGACCCGCCCAAGCCCGGAATCGAGACGACCATCGGCCGGCTGCACGAGCTTGGCGTGAGCCTCAAGGTCATCACCGGGGACAACGCCCTTGTGGCCGCGACCGTGGCGCGGGCGGTCGGGCTCGGCAGCGGCCAGGTGCTTTCCGGTCACGAACTGAGGCGGATGAGCGACGGGGCGCTCCTTGCCCGGGTGGGTCAGGTGGACGTCTTCGCCGAGGTGGAGCCGAACCAGAAGGAGCGCATCATCCTGGCCCTGCGCAAGGCCGGCCACGTGGTCGGCTACATGGGCGACGGGATCAACGACGCCTCGGCGCTGCACGCGGCCGATGTGGGTCTCTCCGTTGAGGGCGCCGTGGATGTGGCGAAGGAGGTCGCCGACATCGTGTTGCTGGAGAAAGACCTGGATGTGCTGGTCGAGGGTGTGCGTGAGGGGCGCACCACATTCGCCAACACGCTGAAGTACGTGCTGATGGCCACCAGCGCAAACTTCGGTAACATGTTCAGCATGGCAGGCGCCTCGCTGCTGCTGCCGTTTCTGCCGCTGCTGCCCAAGCAGATCCTGCTGACCAACATGCTCACCGACATGCCGGAAACGACGATCGCCAGCGATAGTGTGGACGCCGAGATGCTGACCCGGCCCCGCCGGTGGGACATTGGCTTCATCCGCTCCTTCATGCTGATCTTCGGGGTGTTGAGCTCGGTGTTCGACTACCTGACCTTTGGTGCGTTGCTGTACCTTCTCCACGCCAGTACCGACCAGTTCCGCACCGGCTGGTTCGTTGAGTCGGTGGTCTCCGCATCCCTCATTGTCCTGGTGGTCCGCAGCCGGCGCCCATTCTTCCGCAGCAGACCCGGCAGACGCCTGCTGTGGGCCACCCTGGGCGTCGTGGCGGTAACACCGGTGGTGCCGTTCCTGCCTTTCGCACCCCTCCTGGGCTTGACCCCGCTGCCGCCTCTTTTCCTTGGGCTGGTGGCGGTGATCGTGACGATGTAC
>JBEKAA010000060.1:0-11648 GCA_050018455.1 Thermoanaerobaculaceae bacterium
GTCGGGACACTCGCGACGCACTACCGCTGTGGAAAACGTGGAGATCGCGATCAACCAGAGCTAGAAGTGTCACCCAGGCGCGTAGAATAAAGTGTCACCTAGGCGCCCGACCGCTCACCGTTTTGGCTGCTCGAATTTCATCACCACCTCGTCGTTCATCGCGCGCTCGAGCCCCGACACCTGCGAGGGTTGCGGCAACTGCGCCAAGGCGTGTCCGATCGAGGCGATCGAAATGGTCGCAGACGGTCGCGGGCGCAAGCCGGGCGCCAAGACGCCGCGCGTTGACGCTGATCTGTGCCTGGGGTGCGGCGTGTGCGCCCTCAAGTGCAAGTTCCGCGCGATGCGGCTCGAGAACAGACCGCAACGGGTCATCCACCCGGAGACGACGTTCCAGCGCGTCATTCTCCAGTGCCTGGAGCGCGGTACCTTGCAGAACCAAGTCTTCGACAACCCTTCGAGCAGGACGCAAGGCGCGATGCGGGCGATCGTCGGCGCTTTTCTCGGCCTCCCCGCGGTCAAGAGGGCCCTGATGAGCGACGCGCTCCGATCGCGTTTCCTGGCCGCCATGTCGGCCGGCGTCCGCCTGCAGGGCAAGGCCGAGATCGTCACGCTCTGAGGCTGTGACCCTGGGTTGGTCGTAATTCCTCGACCGACCTACTCATAGAAGGTATCACGATCTCACTTTCCTGCTGATTCATTGGCTGCGACGCCAACGCGGGAAAGACCTCGCCGTAAGATGCGTTGAGGTGTGGGGAGTGCGGAAGGCATACCATAGAGGGCCATGCAGCGAACGAGGGCAGGCCAGCCATGAAAACGATGTTGGCGAATCGAAGTGTGCGAATCGGAATGGCGATCGTGTCGGGGGCTCTGTTCTATCTGGCCCTCGGTCTCAATCCATGGTGGCCGGCCGCGTGGTTGGCGCCCATGCCGGCGCTCCTCGCATGTCTTGCTGCTCCCGGGAAGGAAGCTCGATGGCTTGCCTGGCTCGCCCCGGCGATCGGGGTTTGCTCCAACTTCACCTACTACCTCAAGGTCACCGGCCCCGTGGCAACTGTCGTCGTGATGCTCCTGCAAGTCCTGATGTGGGGCTTTCTGCTCCTTCAGGCGCGGCGGGCGGTGTTTCAGTCGCAGCGCTGGTTCGTCGTCTTCTACTTTCCCACCCTGGTGGCGGGGCTTGCAACGCTCGTCTCCTTCTTCTCTCCGCATGGCACCTGGGGCGGGCTGGTCAATTCGCAGATGGCCGCAACGCCCATCGTTCAGATCGCGTCTCTCCTGGGCGCTCCGGCAGTCGTTTTCACCGTCATGCTGTTTGCTTCGGCGGCAGCAGTGGCGTTGTATCGGGGCAGGTCGGTCGATCACCCATGGCTGGCGTACGGCCTGCCCGCACTGCTGATCGTCGGGACCATCGGCTTCGGATTCGTCCGCCTTGCTCTGGCGCCCGAGGCCGCGACAAAGGTCCGCGTCGGCCTCGTTTCCATCGACGATCTCCTGGGCAAGAAGACGTCGCCAACTCACGTCGAAGAGGTATGGTGCGGCTATGAGCAGAGCATTGCGAAACTCTCCGAGCAGGGCGCCCGGATCATCGTGTTGCCTGAGAAGATCCAGGCCCTGACGCCAGAGGGAGCCCTGCAGCGTCAACACCAGATGGCCGAGGCAGCCCGGCGTTCCGGCGTCTACCTTGTCGTGGGGACGCAGATCAATCGCGACCCCGGCGACCTTCTCGGCCGCAAAGACAACGTCTCGTGGCTGATCGATCCCGCGGGCGACGTGCTGGCCGAGTATCTCAAGCAGCAGATGGTGCCTGGGCTCGAAGGCGATCTGACGCCCGGCCATGAGGACGTGGTCAAGTTCATCGTACTGTCCGAGGCGCATGAAGCGCGATTTGGGTTGGTGATCTGTCGGGATCTGGTGTTCACCAAGCTCGGCCGGCGCTACGGGAAGCTCGGCGTCACCGCCCTCCTGGTGCCGGCCTGGGACTTCTATCGCGACGCGTGGATGGCCTCGAGTGTCGCAGCACTCCGAGGTGTGGAGAACGGCTACGCAGTCATACGCGCGGGCCGCGAGGGCTACCTCAATGTGAGCGACCGTTACGGGCGAGTTCTCGCACGGCGCCGCAGCGACTATTACCCAGGCACGAGCATCATCGCTGACGTACCTGTGGGTCAGCCTGAGCCTACCACCTACACCAAGATCGGCGATGTCTTCGGATGGCTTTCCGTCGCGGCGGCGGCAGCCGTGCTGGTCAGACGACGGTAGGTTCCCGCGCCTGCAACTCCGCACCGTCAGAATCGGTGTCGGGTAGGCCGGGAGGTTGCCCGTCCCGGCCCCCCACAGATCCGGACGTGCAGAGGTCGGGATAGATTCGCGACGCGCGCAGCCTTAGGCCAGAGCTTGTCTTGCGGGTAATCACCCAGCTCCCTTTCGGGGAGACCTTCCAGGGGTGGGTGAAGCCCAACAGATCAAACGACCCCGGACGCTGACCGTCCGTCGGCCGCTCGTCTTTGGGCTCTCCCGTCGGCCGGCCGAACGGCCCCAGCCGCCTCTTCTCCGTGTGCAGGCTCAGCCCCCACCGCGCATACCGCTTCGGGAGGACCTCGAAGACCTTCCGTACGTCGCTTTCCTGGGCCAATGCGGTCACGAAATCGTCGGCATAACGGATGATGCGCTGACCTAAACCAAGAACCCATGGCGACTCCACATGAAGGCAGTACTTCTAAGGCCAGATATTGGTGGCATAAGCACTTAAAATCTGTATTCAATTACCGCGATAATCGCTTGACAGTTGATTATCGCTGGTCTACAGTACAGCCATGACAAAGCGGCGGATGGGCGAGCTGGAGCGGCGATTGTTCGCCTACCTGCAGCTCCGCGGCAAGACGACGGTGAGGACCGCCGAGCTGACGGCACCGCTGCGCCTCTCCGCGATCCAGGAGCGCAACCTGCTCAGCCGGTTGGCCAAGGCCGGTTGGCTCGCCCGCGTGCAGCGCGGGGTGTACCTCGCACCCGCCAAGCTCCCGCTCGGCGGGGTCTGGACCCCCGACGAGGCGCAGGCTCTCAATACGCTGATGGCCGAGCGTCGCGGCCGCTACCAGATCTGCGGGCTCTCGGCGTTCAACCGCTACGGCTTCGACGAGCAGGTTCCGAACCGCGTCATCGCCTACAACAACCGGATCTACGGCCGGCGCACCATCGGCGCGGTGTCGCTGATCCTCATCAAGGTCGCCGACCGCCGGCTGGGGGCGACCGAGCGGGTGCGGATGAGCAGCGGCGAGGTGGCGGTGTACTCGTCGCGGACGCGAGCACTGGTGGACGCCGTCTATGACTGGGCCCGCTTCGACACCCTGCCACGGGCGTACGACTGGATCCGGGGCGAGCTGAGGTCGGGGCGGGTCGACGCCGAGGAGCTGGTGAAAGTGACGGCTCGCTACGGCGACGTCGGCACGATCCGGAGAATCGGCGCGCTCCTCCAACGCCTCCGCATCCCGGTGAGAACCTGGGCTCCTCTCGAGGCCGCCCTCAGGCCATCGGAGAGCGTCATCCCCTGGATCCCGAGACGCCCCAAGCGCGGGCGGGCCGATCGCCGGTGGGGGATCGTGTGGAACGACGGTGACTGAGCACGCTTCCCTCCGTTTGCACCTCGACCCAGCCGCATTCGCCGAGGCGGTCCGCTACACGGCGGCCGCGACCGGCTTCGACGTCCGCCTCGTCGAGAAGGACTACTACTGCACGCTCGTCCTCGAGAAGCTCGCGGTGGCCGAGGGGCTGGTGTTCAAGGGCGGGACGTGCCTGGCCAAGGTGCACGCGGGCTTCCATCGCATCAGCGAGGACCTGGACTTCGTCATCTCGACGCCGGCTGACGCCACGCGCGGCCACCGCCGGTCCGGGGTGGCGCCGGTCAAGGCAGCCTTCGATGAGCTGCCGCGGCGCCAACCAGCGCTACGGGTCGTCGAGCCGCTCTCCGGCGCGAACGCCTCGACACAGTACCTCGGGAGTCTGGCCTACACGTCCGTGTTCACCCGGCGTGACGAGACGATCAAGATCGAGGTGGCAATGCGCGAGCCGCTGCTGGTCGCGCCCGTGATCGGCTCCGCTGCGTCGATCCTTCTCGACCCGCTCGGCGGGGCACCGCTGGTCGAACGCGTCTCACTGCGCTGCATCACGCTGATCGAGGCGCTGGCCGAGAAGTTGCGCGCCGCCTTGAGCCGGCGCGCACCCGCGATCCGCGACTTCTTCGACACCGATTGGGCGGTTGGACACGACCTGCTCGATCCCCTGGATGCAACCTTGATCGGGCTGGTCCGTTCCAAGCTGGCTGTTCCCGGCAACGCGGCAGTCGACGTTTCCCCGGAACGACTCGTGGCGTTGCGGCGGCAGTTGGAGCTCGGGCTCCAGCCGGTGCTGCGGCAGGCGGACTTCGATGCGTTCGACCTCGATCGCGCGTTTACAATCGTGTCTGAAATGGCCGCGAAGATCGGTGCGCCGCGGTGATCACCGACATCAACTCCGAGGACCGCCTGCTCCAGAAGACGTTCGCAGAGTACCTGCACGACGCGCTCGGCTGGGAAACGGCGTACGCCTGAACCGATGAGACGTTCGGTCCGGGCGGGACGCTCGGCCGCACGAGCGAGCGCGAGGTGGTCCTCGTGCGGGATCTGCGCGCTGCGATCCACCGCCTCAACCCCGACTTGCTCCGTGACGTTCGCGAGCAAGCCATCGAGAAGCTGACCCGGGTGGACTCCTCGCGCTCGCTGCTGCATCACAACCGCGAGCGATACGACTTCATCCGCGACGGCGCATCGGGGCCGGGTATCACCATCTCACCTTCTTGTCGTTCCCTTGGTGGTGGGGCTGACCTGGGCGATCGCTGACAGCGGCGACCTCCTCCCCTGCTCGGTGCACTGGGTTCCCGATCTCCTCATCCGCGTTCTCTTCCTCTGACTTGGAACAAAGGGAAGGCGACTGCGTGTCATACCCGTTTGCCGTCCGCCGTAGAGCGTAGGTGTCGCGAGGAGCGCCTGTTCCTCTGTCATCCCGAGGAGCGTAGCGACGAGGGATCTGGGCGGGGGGAATGAACCAGCCCTGCAGCCACCCACCCACCCAGATTCCTCGCTCCGCTCGGAATGACAGATCGCTACACGTCCCCGACTCCGCTCGGGATGAAATGGTCGTTGGCAAACTGGTGTCGGCCCTGGTTGGTTTCGGTGGCGAAGGGAGCCGCGATGCGTCTCCCCGCGAGGCTCCTCGTCCTGCGGGTCACCGGGCCCAAGGCCGAACGCAGCGGAGCCCCCCGCTGTCGACCCCGCCCGATGGCCCGATCCAGCCGCGGAGCGAGGTGCGCAGGAACCCCGGTCCGAACTCCCACGAGCCCCCGCGCAACACCCGTGAGCTTCCTAACGAGGGACCTTGCGGGTCGGTCGCAGGCGAGCTCGCGTAATACTTGTCTCCGTACAGGTCCGCGCACCACTCCCAGACGTTCCCGACCATGTCGAACAGGCCGAACCCGTTCGCCTCGAACGAGCCGACGGGCGAGGTGTACTTCCACCGGTCGCGCCCGCCGGTCCCTTTGAAGTTCGCGTTGTCGTGGCTGATCGAATCACCCCAGGGGTACTTCAGCCCATCCCTGCCGCCTCGCGCCGCGTACTCCCACTCCGCCTCCGTCGGCAGGCGGCCGCCTGCCCAGCCGCAGTATGCCACCGCGTCGGCCCAGGTGAGGTTGATGATCGGGTGATCGTCGCCCTGCTCGAACGGCGGCGCCGAGCGCATCTCGCGCCGCGTCGCCTTGGCGAACCGGCGGTACTGCGCGACCGTGACCGGCATGATCATCATCAGGAACGGCGTGCTGATCGTGACCACGTGGCGCGGCTTCTCGTCGTTGGAGCACTCGATGTCTCCGGGTGCGCACCCCATCTGGAACGTCCCGGCCGGGATCTTCACCCAGTCGAGCCTTGTGAGTCTCTCCTTGAGGCCCGGGTTGTCGATGTCGACGGAAGTCACCCGGTCCCACGCGGCCCGCGCGGCACGCTTGTCGCCTCGCGCCAGGGCGGCGTCGCCCTCGCCGAGCCAGTCGTTCACCTGCTCCGTCCGCGCCTGCTGACGCAACGCCTCGAACGCGGGCGACGCCGAGACGGCGAGCGCCGCATCGCACGACCTGATCGAGTCGTCGTAGCGCCTGTCGGCCAGGCCCTTCTCGGCCTCGCGGCGCTTGTCCCCCATCACCGAGGCCAGGTAGGCGTCGTCCGGGTCCGCCGCCTGGATCTTCTTCAGCCACTCGACGGCGGTATCCCAGCTCCCGCCGTCGAGGAGGGCCTTCGCCTTCTCGCGGTACAGGGGGATGTTTCCGCGCTCCCGCACCAGCGCTTCCTGCCGCGCGACTTCCTCGGCCGCGCGCCGGGCCTTCGCTTCCGCCTCCCGCGCGGCCTCCACCTTTTCACGCGCCACCGCCAAGCGTTTGACCGCCACCGGATAGTCCGGCAGGGAACGCAGCAGCGCCTCGTACAGCTTCGCGGCGTTCTCCCAGTCCTGCCGCTCCCATGCCGCGTTCCCCTGACTCAGGAGCTCGACGGGATCGTCCGGCAGGCCCGAGGCGGGCGTCGGGCGCGGAGTCGCCTGCGCCGAAGAAGACGCCACCTCCGGCTTCTTCAGCGGCTCGTCGAAGGCGACCCGCAGCCCCACCATCGGCTCGCCCTCGAACCCGACCTCGATCTTCTCCAGCCGTGCCTCGCTCGTTTGCTCGCCGACCTTGGTGACGACAAACGAGGCGATGACCGACGGCTGCGCCGTTGCGCCCGCCCCGACCGTCTTGACAACTTCGCCGCGCATTCCGGCCCTGACGCCGTCTTGCGAACCGACCGACAGGGTCAGCACGTCGGCATTTCGCGCCGCGATCCGGCCCTGCCCGAACGCCGCTCCGGCGCACAGGGTGGCGGCAGTCATCATTGTCGCGATGCGCGCCGAGAGAGAGACGTCGAACATGCCTGTATTTTGGCACACCGCCTCGGTTTCGGTGGTGAAGGGAGCCCCCCTGTGCGTCGCACCACCAGACTTCTCGTCCTGGCCCTGATCGCGGCGGTCGCCGTCGCGGGCCTCGTGTTCGTGCTCCGCTCGTCGGTGTCAGGTACGCATGTAGCTGAATTGTCGTGGCGTGGGCGCGCTGGTCGTACGTCCTCGCCGTGACCCGTCTTGAGCTTCTGGCGCGTCCTCGCCTCGGCATCTCGTCCCCATTTCCGCGCTGCGCCAGGAGATCACCCATGGCCGCCGGATTCGACCTTCACCTGGAGTGACCTCCGGGGGTTGGGTCAGCCAGGGTTACAATCGCACACGCTCAGGAGGACGACATGAGGCACGCGCACACCGTTGTTCTCGTCGCCGTGATGGCAGCGCTCGCTCTCCCTCTCGCGGCGCAGGAGACGCACGGCATCAACGCGGCCGACATGGACGCGACCGCCAAGCCGTGTCAGGACTTCTTTCAGTACGCCGACGGCGGCTGGAACAAGGCGCACCCGATCCCGGCGGAGTACCCACGGTGGGGAACGTTCAACATGCTCGGCAAGGAGAATCGCGAGCGGCAGCGCGGGATCCTCGAGGCACTCGCCAAGCGCACGGACCTCGTCGCCGGCTCGAACGAGAAGAAGCTCGCCGACTACTGGTGCGCGTGCATGGACGAGAAGGCCGTCGAGACGGCCGGAGCCAAGTCGATAGAGCCGGAGCTCGAGCGCATCGCCGCCATCAAGTCGGCGGCCGACCTCCAGGCCGAGGTCGCGCGGCTACAGGACCAGGGTGCCGAGGTGCTGTTCGGCTTCGGCTCCGAGCAGGACCGCAAGAACAGCGAGGAGGTGATCGCCGTCCTGCTACAGGGCGGGCTGGGGCTGCCCGACCGCGACTACTACCTGAACGACGACGTCCGCTCGAAGGAGATCCGCGAGAAGTACACCGCGCATGTGGCGGCGATGCTGGGCCTGCTCGGCGACAGCGCCTCCCTGGCCAAGGCCGAGGCCGAGACGGTGGTCGCGCTCGAGACCGAGCTCGCCAAGATCTCCCTGACCCGGGTCGAACGGCGGAACCCCGAGAAGAGGTACCACCGGATGCCCGAAGCGGAGCTGGCCAGACTGGCGCCGGATTTCGACTGGCCCGGTTACTTCCGGCGGCAGCAGACGCCGCCCATCGCGTCGCTCAACGTGGCGCAGCCCGACTTCATCCGCGGGATGGACGCCCTGCTCGCGCGCACGCCCGTCGATCAATGGAAGGTCTACCTCCGTTGGCACCTCGTGAGCTCGGCGGCGCCGCACCTCTCTTCGGCGTTCGTCAACGAGGATTTCCAGTTCCGCGGAAAAGTGTTGGAGGGCACCGAGAGGCTCGAGGAACGGTGGAAGCGCTGCGTCTCCGGTGCGGACGAACAGCTCGGCTTCGCCCTCGGCCGGCTCTACGTGGAGAAGTACTTCCCGCCCGAGGCCAAGGCACAGGCCGACCGTCTCGTGCACAACCTGATGGCGGCCTTGCGCGCCGACATCGCCACGCTCGACTGGATGGGTCCCGAGACGAGGAAAGCCGCCATCGCCAAGCTGGATGCTCTCACGCAGAAGATCGGTTACCCGGACAAGTGGCGCGACTACTCGAAGTTCAAGGTGAGGGCCGATTCCTACGCCGCCAACGTTGTGCGTGGCGAGGCGTTCGAGTTCCACCGCGTGATCGACACGATCGGCCAGCCGGTGGATCGGACCGAGTGGTCGATGACGCCCCCCACCGTGAACGCCTACTACAGCGCCTCGCGTAACGAGATCGTGTTCCCGGCGGGGATCCTGCAACCGCCGTTCTTCGACCCCAAAGCGGACGACGCGGTCAACTATGGCGCGATCGGCGCCGGGATCGGGCACGAGATGACCCACGGCTTCGACGACCAGGGACGCAAGTTCGACGCCAAGGGGAACCTCAAGGACTGGTGGACGCCCGCGGACGCACAATCCTACGAGGCGCGCGCGGCGTGCGTCCAGCGCCAGTTTGAGGCGTACGAGGTGCAGCCCGGCCTGCACGAGAACGGCAAGCTCGTCGTCGGGGAGAGCATCGCCGACCTCGGCGGGCTCACCATCGCCCACAAGGCGTACGAGATGAGCCTCGCCGGCGCGGCGGCGCCGGTGATCGACGGGCGCACCGCGGACCAGCGCTTCTTCCTCGCGTTCGCTCGTATGTGCGCCGGTGCCGCACGCCCGCAGTACGAGCAGCTGGCGGTAAAGATCGACTCGCACCCGGCGCCGAAGTTCCGGGCGATCGGCGCGCCCTCGAACATCCCCGAGTTCGCCGCGGCGTTCGGCTGCAAGCCGGGCGACCCCATGGTCCGCGCCGAGGTGTGCCGCGTCTGGTAGCGTCGGCGCTCATCGAGCGGACGGTCTGGGCGAGATTGCACATTGAGGTCGAACGGGTACCAGGCCTCACCATCTCACCTTTCTGCTGATTCGTTGGCTCATACCAGTTAGCCTTCGAACATGTCATTCCGAGGAGCGGAGCGACGAGGAATCTGGGTGGGGGAAAGCCTGGATCTACTAGCCCCTCCCAGATCCCTCGCGGAGCCCGCCCTGAGCGGAGTCGAAGGGCTCGGGATGACACCTTTGCTCTACGACGGACGGCAAACGGGTATCAGGGGCCAACGCGGGAGATTGGCGTCAGAGACGAGCTCTTCACCCCCCCCGGAGTCTTCGGCAACCGGCACACTCATCCGCTCTCCCTTCTCGTCTCCCGGAACCGGACGGCGGCGGCTGCGTATCACACCGTGGCTGGCTTCGGTGGCGAAAGGAGCCCCCCCGTGCGTCGCACCACCAGACTCCTCGTCCTGACACTCGTCGCGGCGGTCGCCGTCGCGGGCCTCGTGTTCGTGCTCCACTACGTGCCGTTCTACGCCCCGAGCTTCCTCGCGTGGACCGGCATCACGGCGGCGCTGGCCGGCTTCGCGTCGCTCGCCCGGCCGCTGCGCTTCCTCGGCATCCGCACGCGCGTCCACGCGCTCGCGCTGGCGCTCTGCGGCGTCGCCCTCGCCGGGACGGCCGTGCTGTGGCCGGCGCCCGTCTCGCGATCGGCGCGGCCGCATCGGTACCAGGTATCACCATCTCACCATCTTGGGACCTGCGCTCGGCATAGGTGCCCGGTACGCACGTAGCCGAGGTACTCGACGCCTGATTGGCGGTTGGCGCGGTCAGGCGTGATTGGGTTCAGAAGTTCCGTGCGCGGTGTTCCGAGGAGAGTCGGCCGCGCTCGATCATCCCCGGTGCCCCGCCGACGCGCGCCCGTCGGACACCGCGAGAGTTCCGCGAAGGCCGTCCGGGCGCTCTTCGGGAAGCAGGGCGATCAGCGCCCTGGCCTTGATGGTACCGGTGCCGATTCCATGGCTGCAAGGGCCGACCAGTTTGGCGAAAGTGCTCAGTCGATCACAGCTTCTCCGAGCACGAGGACAGGCGCACAGGAAGACCTTCGGCAACGCGGCCACCCAGTGACGCGTCGTGCACCCCCGCATCTCGCGCGAGGCCCTATCCGGTCTTTCTCTTCGGCTGCTTGTCCTGTTTGACCTTGGCCTCGTGCTGCTTCTGGTCGGTCTTCTGCTTCTGTTCCTTCTGCTTGTCCTTCTTGCCGCCCTTGTCTCCCATCGTCCCCCTTCCCACTATTTGGCCGCAGAGTAGGAGAGATCCGGGCGCTAGCGTAGCAGATAGGATGTCGTGGATGGCGTGCCCTCGTAGATAGGTACCATGAAGCACCGTCTCACCTTCTTGCCCTTGCCCACCCAACCGTTGCGGCCCGGATCGGTACCGGTATCACCATCTCACCATCCTGGCTAGCACATCAGTGCGGCCGGGCACGAGGTCCCTGAATCCCCACGACGGATCCCAGGAAGGCTTGGACTCTCCAATGTGACTGGTGCGTGGTCCCGGCGCAGATCGCCGACTGTGTCGCCGTCATCGCCCCCGGCCCGCCCTACGAAGGCGTGGACTATGCCCTGGCCAGCGTATCCTTGGTCATCGTGACAAATGAGCTTCCTATCCTTCTATGGGCACCGCCGAACGTGGTGCCGATCGCACAGTCGGTCAACTGTGCCCCATCCGGTACCTATCACCTGCGCGACAACCCGCACGCCGTTTGCTAGAGTGAGGCCATGAACTGGCTCATGTTGCTCAGCCTCGCCGTCATCATCGCCGCCGTCGCGGCCGTTACAGGCATCAAACCCAAGAAGACCAGGCCCGTGGCCCACACAAACATGATGGGAATGGCCCGATTCTTCTTGCTTGTCCTCGCCATCATTCTGGCCTACCTCGCGTTCCGAGCTCGAGCGGGCTGACGCCCTTCTGGAGGGCGCTCACCTCGCGGCCGGGTCCTTCTGCGGCGCGATCCACTGCTCCACGTGCTTCTCACCAACTAATAGGTGCCTGGCACGCGATTGCCGCGGTTGAGTCGCGAGTATGACGCTACCACCCGCCCCCATCGCATCACGTACCGCAAGATAACCAGGTGGCGCACTGAAACTCGCCCCGGGGTCATCGAAACAGGTGAAACAGGTGCCACCCATTAGGAGGCGGGTGTCAAGTGGGTGGGGCTTTCCCTTCCGCAGGCGGGAGCGCCAGCGAATAGATTGCGCGTGAGGCGGGGTCGTGTGCGTTGGTCGGTTCTGCGCG
>JBEKAA010000061.1:0-11134 GCA_050018455.1 Thermoanaerobaculaceae bacterium
CGACCAGGGCCATCCCGGTCGTGGTGCTCAGCTCGTCGCGAGAGGAGCCGGACATCAAGACGGCCTACGCCCTCGGGGTCAACAGCTACATCGTCAAGCCGGTGGACTTCGAGAAGTTCATCGAGGCGGTGCGACTGCTCGGGCTGTACTGGCTTCTGCTCAACCAGGGCCCGCACTGAGGGAGACGCCATGGTCGAGCTCCTTCGCATCCTGATCGTCGAGGACGTGCCCTCCGACGCGGCGCTGATGGAGCGCGAGCTGCGCCACGGTGGACTGGAATGCATCACCCATTGCGTCGAGACCGAACCGCAGCTTCTCGCGGGGCTCGCCGACTTCAAACCCGATATCGTCCTCAGCGACTACTCGCTGCCCTCGTTCAACGGCATGGACGCACTCCGACTTGTCCAGCAACGTTCGCCCGCGACCCCGCTCATCATCGTCACGGGTTCGCTCAGCGAAGAGACCGCCGCCGAGTGCATCAAGGCAGGCGCCGCGGACTACGTGCTGAAGGAACACCTGACGCGGTTGCCGGCTGCGGTACGCGGCGCCCTCGAGCGGTGCCGCCTCGCGGAGGACAAGCGGCGCGCCGAGGAGGCGTTACGGCACAGCGAGGCCGAGCAACGCGCGTTCTTCGATGCCAGCGCCGACGGGGTTTGCCTCAAGGACGCGGCTCTGCGGACGGTGATGGCCAACCCGGCGTACGCGGCGGTGCTCGGGCGCACGATGAAGGACGTCCTCGGCCGCGACGACTTCGAGCTGATGCCCGAGGCGATGGCGCGCGCCTGCCGGGAGACCGACCTCGAAGCCCTCGGACGGCAGGTGCCGCTCGTGACCGAGGAGCAGGCGTTCGGTCGCGTCTTCGAAACCAGAAAGTTCCCGGTGCCGCTGGCCGACGGGTCGGTCGGCCTCGGCGGCTACATCCGCGACGTCACCGAGTACAGGAAAGCCGAGACGGCGCTGCGGGACCGCGAGGAGATCTACAGTGCCATCGTCAACCAGGCTACCGATGGCATAGCCCTCATCGATCCGGAGACATTGAGCTTTGCCGAGTTCAACGACGCGGCCTGCCGGGGTCTCGGCTACAGCCGGCACGAGTTCGGCACACTCACGGTGCCGGAGATCGACGCCGTGCTCACGCTGGCGGAGATAGCGGGGCGGATGGCGATTGTGCTGGAGACCGGTGAGGGGGTGCTCGACGTAACGCAGCGTTGCAAGAACGGGACGCTCCGTGAGGTGAGGATCTCCAACCGTGTCGTGAAGGTTCGGGGCCACGAGTACATCGCCGCGATCTGGAGCGACGTCACCGAGACGAAGCGCGCCGAAGCCGTACGACTGGAGAGCGAGCGGCAGCTGACCGCGCTCATGGCCAACGTCCCCGGCATGGTGTATCGCTGTGCGGCTCGTCCGGGCTGGCCCATGGTGTTCGTCAGCGAGGGCTGCACCGCTCTCACAGGTTGGCCGGCCGCCGACGTGATGCGCCAGCAGCCTACGTTCAGCGAACTGGTTGTCGAGGAGGAACGTCAGGGCATCTCGGAGGCGATAGCGTCCGCACTCGCCGGGCACAAACCGTTCGAGCTGACCTACCGCATCAACCGCGCCGACGGCCGAGTCAGATGGGTCTGGGAGCGCGGCAGCGGCGTGTTCGACCCTGATGGACATTTGCAGTTTTTCGAGGGGTTTGTCACGGACATAACGCCGCAGAAGGCGGCGGAGGGTGCGCTGCAGGAGAGCGAAGTCCGTTTTCGGACACTCTTTGACTCGGGCAACGATGCGGTCTTCCTGATGAAGGACGGCCGGTTCGTCGAGTGCAACGCGCGAACGCTGGAGCTTTTCGGATGCAACCGCAATCAGATCCTGAACCACTCCCCTGCGGAGTTCTCTCCGGAGACCCAGCGCGACGGCTCGCTCTCCACTTCCTCGGCCCACGTTCGGATACAGGCAGCGTTGGCTGGTGAACCCCAGTCGTTCGAATGGCTCCACTGCCGCCACGACCGCTCCGTCTTCGACGCGGAAGTCTCTCTAAGGAGGATTCAGCTGGGTGACGAGGCGTTCCTGCAAGCCATCGTGAGGGACATCACCGAGCGAAAGCGGGCCGACGAACTCAGGGCCGCGATGTACGAGATCTCCGAAGCGGCGCAGAAGGCGGTCAGGCTCAACGACCTCTTCGCCGCGGTGCATCGCATCGTCGGTCGGCTGATGGAGGCGCGGAACCTCTACATCGCCCTCTACGATTCGACCACAAATCTGCTCTCATTCCCCTATTTCGTCGATGAGGTGGACGAACGTCCGGAAACATTCCCGGCCGAGAGGGGGGTGACGAGTCACGTCGTGCGCACCGGCCAACCGTTACTGGCAACGCCGGAGGTTCTCAGGGATTTCGAGGAACGGGGCGAGATCCCGCCGCTGGACGGGGCTTCCGTGGACTGGCTCGGCGTGCCGCTCAAGGTGGAAGACAGGGTCATTGGCGTGCTGGCGGTGCAGAGCTACAGCGGCAACGTCCGTTATAGCGAGGCGGACAAGGAGGTGTTGACCTACGTCTCCGCCCAGGTGGTGCAGGTGATCGAACGCAAGCGAGCCGAGGAGACCTTGCGGGAGAGCGAGCAGCGCTATCGCCTGATCGCGGAGAACGCAGCCGACGTCATCTGGACGCTCGATCTCGCGACCCACCGTATGACCTACGTGAGCCCTTCCGTCGAACGCCTGCGCGGTTTCAGCCCCGAAGAGGTGCTGGCGCAACCGTTTGAGGCCAGCATGACGCCGGATTCGGCGCGTCGCGTAAACACGTACGTCGCCGCAACTCTTGCCGCGTTCGCCGCCGGGGACCAATCGGCCAGGACCGGCACGATTGAAGTCGACATGCCGACCAAGGATGGCGGCGTTGTGCGGACCGAAATCGTGGCTACGGCAGTGACGGATGCGAACGGCCGGGTGACCAGCTTGCTCGGCGTCACGCGCGACATCACGGAGCGGAAGCAGGGTGAGGAGGAACGCAGGCGGCTCGTGGCGGCGATCGAGCAGGCTGCCGAGGCTGTTGTCATCACGGACCCCGGCGGGGTCATTCTGTACGTGAACCCCGCCTTCGAGTGGATCACGGGCTACCGGGCCGACGAAGCCATCGGTTCGAACACGCGCCTCCTCAAGAGCGGCAAGCAGGCCCCGGCCTTCTACGCGGAGATGTGGACCACGATCGCGCGCGGCTCCGTCTGGACGGGGAGGCTCTCCAACCGGCGCAAGGACGGCTCGCTGTACGAGGAGGAGATGTCCATCTCACCCGTCCGAGACGAGAATGGCACGATCATCAACTACGTGGCGGTCAAGCGCGACGTCACCCGCGAGCTGGAGCTGCAGCAGCAGCTCGCCCAGGCCCAGAAGATGGAGGCCATCGGGAGGCTCGCCGGCGGGGTCGCCCACGACTTCAACAACCTCCTCCAGGCGCTCATCAGCCATGTCCAGCTCCTCCGGAGCAGGTCCAACGAGCCGGAGAAGGTGGAAGCCTCGAGTCGAGAGATGGAACAGCTCATCGGCCACGGCGCCTCTTTAACCCGTCAGCTTCTTCTCTTCTCACGCCGCGAAACGGTGAAGCCGGAGCGCTTGGACCTCAACGAGCAGGTTCGCGAGGCGAGCAAGATGCTGCAGCGGGTCGTCAAGGACAACATCGCGCTCAGAATCGAACTGGCTCCGCAGCACCTCCACATCGATGCCGACCGCGGTCAGCTCGATCAAGTCCTGATGAACCTCGTCGTCAACGCCTCTGACGCGATGCCGGATGGGGGCCAGATCACCATCAGAACGGGGGCCACCAACCGCACGCGAGTCTGGCTCTCGGTAAAGGACACCGGAGTCGGCATCCCTGAAGAGATCCGCGAGCGCATCTTCGAGCCGTTCTTCACCACGAAGGGGGCGGGCAAAGGGACCGGCCTGGGGCTGTCCGTGGTGCACGGCATCGTCACCCGGCACGGTGGGCAGATCGAGGTCGAGAGTGAGCTCGGCAGGGGCGCCACGTTCAGGGTAAGCCTGCCGGCGGCGGGATCCGGCGAGTTCCCTGCCGCGAAGGAAGCCTCGCAAGAGACCGCGGACCTGCCCGTCGGGAAGGGCGAGCGGGTCCTGGTGGTGGAGGACGAGGAGCTTGCAAGGAAGGGGCTCCACGAGATCCTGGCCAGCTTCAACTACAAGGTGGTGTCGGTGGGTAGTGGGGAGGCGGCCGGGTCGCTTCCGGCCGATCCTCCGTTCGACCTCCTTCTCACCGACCTCATGTTGCCGGGCGTGGCTGGACCGCAGCTTGCCGCCGGGCTCAAGGAACGTTGGCCGGAGTTGAAGGTCATCCTGATGTCCGGCTACACCGAGGACGAGACGATCCGCAGCGGTGTGGGTGATGGCACCCTTCGCTTCCTGCAGAAGCCGTTCGACATGGCGGCGCTTGCCCGCGAGGTGCGGGCAGCGCTGGACGAGTAGGCTGATGGGACACGAGTTCAGGCCGGGACGCTGGGCCACCTGGGGAGCACAGCTTTTCCCGCTCGGCGCGGCGGCGGTCGCAGTCGGCGCGCTCGTGGGGTGGGAGTTCGATGTCCCGGCCCTGACCAGGATCAGCCCGGAGTACATTCCGATCGCACCGAGCAGCGTGTTCGGTCTCCTGACGCTCTCCGCTGCGATGTTCATCGCGGCACGATGGCCGGGGCGGCGCGCCGCCACGATGGCGGCGCTCGCGGGAGCGGCATTGGTCGCCCTGGTTGCGGCGCTCGTGCTTCTCAATGCGGCCGCCGGGATCGACCTCGGGCTCGAGGATGCGATGCAGGTCGGCCCGCAGTCCTTTCACGCGCTGCCGCTGGCGCGGATGTCGCCGCTCGCCGCCGCCCTCTTCCTGCTGGCCGCGGCGTCGCTCGTCACCGTCTTCCCGCCGGCGGCGCGATTCCACGTGCTGATCGAGGCCTCGGCGACGTGCGCGGCGCTGGTGCTCGCCGGTGGGGTTGTGGTGACGGCGGGCTATCTCCTCGGCGCGCCGCTGCTCTACGGCGGCCCGATCAAGCCTCTCGCCGTGCCGACCGGCGTGGCCTTTGCGTTGGCGGGCTGCGGTCTCCTTTCGAGACTTCAGCTCGTGGCGCGAGGCAGGAACAACAAAGCGGCGGCGCTCGTCGCTCTGGGCCTCGGCGTCGCCGTGTCGTTCGGTCTGTACGCCATGGTGGAGACGGCGGAGCTCGCCGACCCGGCGCGGCACATCCCGTGGCGCGGGAGGGCCGTCCTCGCCGGAGGCCTGGTCTTCACCTGGCTCCTGGCGGTCTACCTGCGGGCGCAGGGCCGGCACCGCACCGAAACCGAGAGGGTGAACCGGGAGCTCCATGTCGCGGAGGCGCGCGTCCGCGCCGTGATCGAGTCCGCGAACGATGCGATCGTGACCACCGATCGACGAGGCGCCATCGTCTCCTGGAACGCGGCCGCGGAGCGGATCTTCGGCTACACGGCCGAGGAGGCGGTGGGGATGGCGGTCTTGGAGCTGATTCCGGAGCGGCTTCGGGAGGCTCACCGGCTGGGGCTCGAGCGTGCCCGCGATAGTGGAGAGTTCCGCTTTGCGGGCTCGACGGTCGAGCTGGTGGGCCTCAGGAAGAACGGGGTCGAGTTTCCCGTGGAGTTGTCGGTGGCGCGCTGGGAGGAGGCCGACGACGTTTTCTTCAGCGCAATCATGCGGAACATCACCGAGAGGCGCCAGGCGGAGGCGCTCGAGGCCGCGGTGCTGGAGATCTCGCAGTCAGCCAACGAGGCCGCAGACCTCGGCCAGCTCCTGCGTTCCGTCCACGAGGCCGTCCAGCGGTTGATGGACGCGCGCAACTTCTACATCGCGCTCCACGATCCCGACGCCGGGCTCTTGACGTTCCCGTACTTCGAAGACGAGTTCGACCCTCCGCCTGCGCCCCGCCGGTCCGGCCGCGGAATGACCGAGTACGTGCTGCGCACAGGCAAGCCGCAGTTCATCAGCCCCGAGGTGTTCGAAGACCTGGTCCAGCGGGCTGAGATAGAGCCGGTGGGAACGCCCCCGATCGACTGGGTCGGTGTGCCGCTGCTCGCGGGCGGGCGGGCGATCGGCGCCCTCGTGATCCAGAGCTATGCCGAGGGCATCCGCTACGGCAAGCGCGAACTGGACATCCTCACGTTCGTGTCGCGGAAGGTGGCGTCGGCGGTCGAGCGCAGGCGCGCCCAGGACGAACTGGCGATGAGCGAGGCGCGGTACCGCGCGGTCGTGGAGGACCAGACCGAGCTGATCCTGAGGTTCCGTCCAGACGGCAAGGTGACGTTCCTGAACGAGGCGTACTGCCGCTACTTCGGGCGGGAGAGAAAGGCCGCGGTCGGCTCGAATATCTTCGATGCGCTCCCGGAGCGGGACGCCGCGGCGCTACGAGACGAGCTGGCCGCCCTGAGCCCGGATTCTCCGGTCGGGTCGTTCAGGCTCGGGCTCCAGTCCGCCGAGCGTGGGAGGCGGGTGCTCGCCTGGGCGTACCACGCAATCTTCGGGGACGACGGGCGCGTCGTCGAGATTCAAGGAGTGGGGGGCGACATCACCGAGCAGCTCACGATCGAGGAGCAGCTCCGCGAGGCGCAGAAGATGGAGGCCATTGCCGCGCTCGCCGGGGGCGTGGCGCACGAGTTCAACAACGACCTCCAGTCGATGCTCGCCACATCGAATGTGTTGCGGGCGAACCGGGCGAACGAGGACGGCTTCGCCGCCGCACTCGGCCAGCTCGAGAACACGATCAAGCGCAGCGCACGCCACACCCGGGAGCTGCTTCTCTTCTCCCGCCAGAACGTCTCGAAGGCTGAGCTGGTTGATCTCAACGAGTTCGTCGCGAGCGCCGAAAGCCTCATGGGGAGCCTCGTGCCCGCAACCGTGAGGCTCACGGTCGAAGCGGGAGATGGGTTGGCGCCCGTGACGGAGGACCGTGGCCAGCTCGAACAGGTGCTCGCCAACCTCGTCGTGAACGGGGTCCACGCGATGCCGCAGGGTAGCGACCTCAAGATCCGTTCGGGGCGGGACGGCGAGGGATTCGCGTGGCTCGAGGTCCAGGACACCGGCATGGGAATCCCGGCGGACGTGCGCGCGAGGTTGTTCGAGCCGTTCTTCACCACCAAGAAGGATGGCACGGGGCTCGGCCTCTCGGTAACGCACGGCATTGTCGCGGGCCTCGGTGGGCGGATCGAGGTCACCTCCGAGGTCGGCAAGGGCGCCACGTTCCGGGTCGTGCTGCCGCTGCCGGCGGCGAGCGAGCCGAACGAGGGTTTCGCGGGTCCGCGCATCGATGCGGAGGAAAGCCCGGCCGGGCACGGCGAGCGGATCCTCGTCGTCGAGGACGAGGAGGGCGCACGGGCCGGGCTTATGGAAGCGCTCGGGATGCTCGGTTACCGGATCACCGGCGTGGGGACCGGAGAGGAAGCGCTCCGGGCAGCCGGGAATTCGGAGTTTGACCTCTTGTTGACTGACGTGAAGCTGCCGGGCGTGCAGGGTGGAGATGTCGCCCGCGCGCTGAAGGCACGCCGGCCGTCGATGAGAGTGGTCCTGATGTCCGGATACACCGAGGACGTGGCGCTCCGGGCCGAGCTGAGCAGCGGATCGTCCCGCTTCCTGCAGAAGCCGTTCGACATGAAAACGCTGGCCCGTGAGGTGCGGGCGGCGCTGGAGGACAATCCCTATGAGCCGCGGGCTCACCCCGGGCCATGAGAGTCACTGTCATTGCGAGGAGCCCCGAGCGCATGCGAGGGGCGACGAAGCAATCTGGATGTGTCGAGGCACACCCCGGACGATGAAAGTGGAGGTGGCGGAAGGTGTCGCGTGGTCGGGGTACCTAGGCGGGCGGCCGCAAGGGCCGCCCCTACACAAGAAGAGGCAACTCCCACGCGAATGCCCCTGCGCTTTCGGGTGTAGGGGCGGGGCTTGCCCCCGCCCGCTATTGCGGCCGATTTGTCGTTACGAACCCGGCCGCGTTATCCAAGGGACTTTCTGGACAATCCTCATGAGCCGCGGGCTCACCCTGGACGATGAAAGTCGGGAACCGGGGGTTGCAGGCTGCGTCGTACGGGGGGCTTTCTAAGCAATGATCAGGATGAATGAGGAGACTTTCTAGGCAATGAGTAGGCAGGGAGCGTCACACGGGACGGAAACTCGGTTGCGAGAAGAACTTCGCGCTGCGGGGGAGGTCCCGGACAGCCGAGAGCGGCCGGACAGGATAGCGAACCGGCGATGGAGCACCGTGCGAGGTACACTAAAAGCTCAGCAAAGGACGACTCATGGATGAGCCGACACCGCTAACCGCCGCCGTGGTCGATGCGCTCGACGAGCCGTTGCTCGTGGTGGGCAGAGATCTCAACGTCGTTTCCTGCAACCGCAGTTTCCGGAGGTTGGCGGAACGACTCGGCTACGAGTCCAACCCCGTCGGCAGTCCCGTCGTGGAGGCCGTCCCGTTCCTGTCGCCCCTCGGCGCCCAGGACTTCAAGAACGTCTTTGCAACCGGAAGTTCCCTGGTGACCGAAGAGCGCCTCGGTCCCGGCGGGGCTGCGGAGACGGCGGAGGTGCGGAAGCTCCCGGTGTGGGTCAACGGCGAGGTGACCGCCGTTGCAACGGTCATCCGGGACATGTCGCATCGGCGGCAGCTGGAGGACAGCCTGCGGCTGAAGGACGCGGCCATCGAGCTGTCGGCCAGCGGCATCGCGCTCTGCAATCTCGAAGGGGCGATCACGTACGCCAACCAGTCGTTCGTCAAGCTCTGGGGGTGCGCCGGGGCGTACGAGGTGATCGAGAAGCCGTTCGGAGAGCTGTGGCAGGCGCGCGAGGCGGCGGAGAGCGCGCTCGCCGCCCTCGCGGTGCAGACCGCCTGGTCCGGCGAGTTGATGGCGCGGCGTCACGACGGGTCGCTCTTCGCGGCGAATCTGTCGGCGAGCCTCGTGCGGCAGGAGGACGGCCTGCAGCCGTGTGTGATGGCCGTGGTGTCCGACCTGTCCGAACGGATCGCGATGGAGGAGGCGCTGGCGGACAGCGAGGCGACGCTTCGAACGCTCCTGGACATCAACCCGGACGAGGTCTTCCTCGTCGAACCCGACGGGCACGTGTCGGTGGCGAACCCCGCCGCGGCGTACGGATTCAACCGGCCGCTCGAAGAAATACTCGGACGGCGGCTGGACGCCCTTCTCACGCACGATGAGGGCGAGCTGGTCCGGGCTCACGAGGACGTGGCAATGCGGACCGGACGCACCGTTCGCTTCGAGGCGAGCGCCGGCGGACGCGTCCGCGACTACCGGATCTGCCCGATCAGCGACGGCAGCGGGGGCGTGTCGAGTCTGGCCCTCTTCCGGCAGGACGTCACCGAGCGAGCCGCTGCGGACCTGGCGTTGCAGAAGGCCAACCGCGCCCAGCAGGCCCTCATCAGTGCGGCTCCGTTCGCGATCGTCGAACTGTCGCGGGAAGGGTTGGTGAAGCTCTGGAACCGGACGGCCGAGCGGTGGTTCGGCTGGACCGAGGCCGAGGTGATCGGGCATCGCTTTCCGGCCGTGCCCCACGAAAAGGAGCGTGACTTCCGCGCGTTTCTCGATCGAGTGGTGCGAGGGGAACCGATCCGGACGGCCGAGGTCGTCTATCGCAGGCGCAGCGGCAAGCCGATCGAACTGATGCTGTCGGTGGCCTCGGTTTTCGGACCGGATGGAGAGGTTTCCGACCTCGTGCTGGTGGCGGCTGACACGACCGAACGCAACCGGATGCACGGGCTGCTCGTGGACGCGCAGAAGATGGAGGCGGTCGGACGCCTCGCGAGCGGCGTGGCCCACGACTTCAACAACCTCCTTCAGGCCATGCTGGGCCTCGTCGAGGTCCTGCGCGTCTACCCGGCCTCCGCCGACCGGGTGGCGGCCGTCGCCCGCTCCCTCCAGGACCGCGCTCAGCAGGGCGCGGCGCTGACTCGCCATCTCGCGCTGCTCTCCCGTCGAGTCGAGCCACGCATCGAGACCGTTGACCTCGGCAAGGTCGTGGCCGAGGAGGTGGAGCTGCTTCGTACGATGTTGCCGGCCAACATAGCGGTCGAACAGGAGCATGCGCCGGAAGAGCTTAGGGTCTCGGGCGATCCGGAGCAGCTCAGGCAGGTTGTGATGAACCTGGCGAACAACGCCGCCGCGGCGATGCCTGACGGCGGTCGCCTCACCCTGCGTACCGGCCGATCGGATGAGGGCAGGGCATGGCTCGAGGTCGGCGACACCGGGGTTGGGATCCCGGCGGACGTGCAGGGTCGAGTGTTCGAGCCGTTTTTCACCACGAAGGACCCCGCCAGGTCGTGCGGCCTGGGTCTCACGGTGGTCAGGGACATCGTGAGGCGGCACCGGGGACAGGTCAGCGTCGCGAGCGCGGAAGGGGCAGGAAGCACCTTCCGCATCGAGTTGCCGGCCGCTGCCGAGGCCACGGCCAAATCTGAACCCCCGGTCGGCACGACGGTCTCCGAGCTTGGTCCAGTGGTGCCGAGCCCCGGTCGCGGAGAGCGGGTCCTGCTGGTTGAAGACGAGGCGGGCGCGCGCGAAGGGCTGCGCGAGATGCTGAGGATGCTCGGCTACGAGGTGACCGCGGTGGAGAACGGCGAGATGGCTGGGTTGCTACCGCCCAAGCCCGCTTTCGATCTGCTGCTGACCGACCTGATGCTGCCCGGCGCGACAGGAACGGAGCTCGCCCGGGGTCTGAAGGAGCGCTGGCCGGCGTTGGAGGTGCTCCTGATGTCCGGCTACTCAAAGGATGAAACATCGCGCCTGAAAATGCCTCTTGGCGGCGCGCGCTTTCTCCAGAAACCGTTCGACATGGCGACCCTGGCACACGAGGTGCGCGCGGCCCTGGACGACCGCCTCACCTTCAAGGCTCGGTAGATGAAGGGCCGCGCGATGGCAACGAAGACGCTACGTTTGAACCAAAGGCGGTATGAGAGCCTCTCCCTTTGCGGTTCGAGGTCGTAATGGCCACGATCGGCACCGTGCTCATCATTGACGATCAGCCCGAAGGTCTGGAAGCGATGGGGGAGGCACTCCGTCCCCTTGGCTTTGAGGTCTGGCAGGCCCTCGACGGCGAGGCCGGCCTCGCTCTCGCGCGTGAGCGGCAACCCGATGCCATCCTCCTGGACGTGATGAT
>JBEKAA010000062.1:0-10909 GCA_050018455.1 Thermoanaerobaculaceae bacterium
TGTGGAATCTGCGGAGCTGGCTCCGCTCGCCCCGCAGCTCCCACAGCCTCGACGACGATCACAAAGGTACCGCCGTCTTGTCTTATCGGTGGCTCTCACTCAAAGGGGTGCAGGATAGTAGGCGCTCACCCGGCGAGACAGTGCACAGTCTCCGCCCTCCCACCCAGTTGACAGTTGACAGTTTCCCCACCCACCCAAGAAACAACTACGTCGGGGGACAAAGTTCTGAGCTGTGAGCTGTAGTCTGTTGACTGTCAACTGTTAACTGTCAACTGTCGACTGCTTCGCTCACTTCACCCCGGTCCCCGGCGGGACCTCTGTGTCTACCGAGAGGAGGAACGGCGCGCCGTCGAGCGAGGCGGCGAGCAGCATGCCGCGCGATTCGACGCCCATCAGCGTCGCGGGCTTGAGGTTGGCGACCACGACGATCTGGCGTCCGACGAGCTGCTCGGGCTCGTAGCGGCCGCCGATGCCGCCGACGACCTGACGCAGCGCCGGTTCGCCAAGGTCTACGTCCATGCGGATCAGCTTCTTCGACTTCGGGACACGGTCCGCGGCCTTGATCGTCCCCACCACGAGCTTGACGCGGGCGAACTCCTCGATGCCGATCTGCTCGTCCCCGACTGGCGGCGCCGGTGGAGCGGGAGCCGCCGCCGCAGCAGCGGGGGTTGGCGCGGGCGCCGGGGCGGTCGCTTCTGCCGGAGCCGGGGCCGCTGTCTGGGCTATCGTGTTCTCGTCCACCTTTCCCTCCCCGAAGAACGCCCCCACGTCGGCGCGCGGGAACAGCGCGCCCTCCTCGCCGAGCCTCTTCCCGGTCGGAAGGCCACCCCACGCGAGCGCCTCCTCGTCGAGCCTCTGGTCGGGTACGCCGAGCTGCGCAAGGAGCCGGCTCGCCATCGCCGGCATCACCGGCGACACCATCACCGCCGCCAGCCGCAGCGCCTCGAGGCAGTTGTAGAGGACGCGCCGGAGCCGCGGCGACGACGCGCCCTCCTTCTTGGCGATCCCCCACGGGGCCTGCTCGTTGACGTAGCCGTCCACCGCCGTCAGCAGCTCCCACACCGCCTCGAGCGCCCGCTGGAACTCGAACGCGTCCATCGCCTCGCGCCAGCGGCCGGCGACCTCGGCGGCCTTGGGTCGGAGGGCGTTGTCCTCGCAGCGCTCCGCGGGCGTCGTGCCGTCGAAGTAGCGGCGCGCCATCGCGAGCACGCGCGAGGAGGCGTTGCCGAGGCCGTTGGCGAGGTCGGCGTTGTACCGCCCGAGGAACCCCTCGTCGGAGAAGCTCGCGTCCTGCCCGAACGTCATCTCGCGCAGGAGGAAGTAGCGCAGCGCGTCGGGGCCGAAGCGCTCGAGCAGGGCGTCGGGCCGAACGACGTTCCCGAGCGACTTCGACATTTTCCTCTCGTCGCGCAGCCACCAGCCGTGGCCGAAGACCTGACGAGGCAGCGGCAGCCCCGCCGACATCAGGAACGCCGGCCAGTAGACGCAGTGGAAGCGGAGGATGTCCTTGCCGACGAGGTGAAGCGCCGCCGGCCAGAAGCGATCGTACAGCGCGGTGTCGTCGCTCCCGAGCCCCAGCGCGGACACGTAGTTCGACAGTGCGTCGAGCCAGACGTACACGACGTGCTCCGGGTCGCCGGGCCACGGGATACCCCACTTGAGGGAGACACGGGAGATCGAGAGGTCCTTGAGCCCCATCTCGACGAAGCGGACCACCTCGTTGTAGCGGCTCTCCGGCCGGATGAACTCCGGATGCTCGCGGTAGAACGCCAGGAGCCGCTCCTGGTACGCGGAGAGCCGGAAGAAATAGGACTCCTCCTCCAGCCACTCGACCGGGTGTCCCTGGTCGGGGCACGTGCCGTCCACCAGCTGCGTCTCCGGGAAGTACGCCTCGCACCCCGAGCAGTACCACCCGCCGTAGGAGCCCTTGTAGATGTCGCCCCTGGCCTGCATACGGGCGATCAGGGCGTGCACGCCGGCGTGGTGGCGCGCGTCGGTGGTGCGGATGAAGTCGTCGTTGGTGACCTCGAGGTGCTTCCACAGCTCGAGGTACCGGCTCACAACCTGGTCCGCGAGGTCCTTGGGGGAGACCCCGCGCTGCCTGGCGCTGCGGTCCATCTTCTGCCCGTGCTCGTCGGTCCCGGTGAGGAAGCGCACGTCGAAGCCCCGCATCCGCTTGTAGCGCGCGATCGTGTCCGCCACCACCGTCGTGTAGATGTGGCCGATGTGCGGCAGGTCGTTCACGTAGTAGATCGGCGTCGTGATGTAGAAGGTCTCGCGTGCCACGGCTTCTCCCCTGCCTTCAGGCGCGAAAGCATAGCACCATCGATCATGTGCGTTCCGCTGCGAACGCGCATCTGGCCGGCGCTGCGGGTGCGGGGAGATCCTACGCGAAGCGCACTGTCGCGTGGAGCGGCCGGCCGCACCATCCTGGCCAGCACCGCCGTTGCCGCCGCCCGAAAATCTTCCGTCATTGTGAAAAGCTAAGTAAGGCCAGGCGACGACGCGATCTCATCGCCAGCCTGCAGGGCCGACCGCAGCTCAGCGCGAGCCCAGGCGCTCCTTGAGGGTGCGCAGTCTCACTTCGAGCGCGGTCTTTTCCATGGCGAGCCCCGCTTCGAGCATCAACAGCTCCAGCCCCTCGATCGGCCCGATCCTGCCGCCGTCGGGGAGGTTGTCGCCGTACAGCAGCGCGACGGCTTGGCCGTTCACCACCATGGGCACGATGGCGACCTCGGTGGGGGCGACGCCGCCGAGCTGCTCCACGAGATACCGGTCCCAGGTCTCATCGGACAGCCGTCCGACGAAGCTGGTCTTCACCTCGACGACTCTCTTGAAGACCGAGGGCTCGTCGACGGGTATCCTGACCCTCCGCAGCCGGTCGCTCGTGCCCTCGACGCCATCGAGCCCGGCCTGGCCCATTCCGCGGATCCCCTCCTTCGAGATGGAGAACAGGACCCTGCGGCGCACGACCGTTCCTGCGTAGCGCAGCAGCCAGAGGGTGATCTCGCCGCCGAAGGCCGGCGACCGCAGCTCCGTCATGATCGACTTCAGCGAGGCGAGGGTCGGGCCGCCCTCGTGCTTCTCGTGGCGGTCCGGGCTCGCCTCGGCTCCGGCAGAGCGCTGGAAACGCACGGGCTGGGTCTCGAAGCCCCCCGCGTCGAGCGAATCCCTGACCAGGTCGCCTGCATTGAGCCCGGACTCCATCACGAGGTCGCGGGTGTCCACGGCGACCTCGCCGCCTTCCGGCAGCTCGACCGGGTCGAACGCGAAGAACCCCTTCTCCCAGGCGAACATCTCCCGCATCACCAGGGTGGTCTGCTGGCGCATCACTTCTTCGATGGCCGCGGGAGAAACCGCGCCCATTTCGACCAGGACCGCCCCCAGCCGCTTCTCCTCGCTGGACTCGTGCTGAAGCTCGAGCGCGCGGGTCAGCGTCGCCTCGTCGATCACTTGCTGGCAGACCAGGATGTTTCCGAGCGCTTCCCTCGCGGAGTTCGTCGCGGCGTAGATGATGTGCCCGTCGCGCACGACGACCAGGCCGACGTTCTCGCGGCTCGTCAGCGTGAGCTTGCCGGTCCTCCTCCGAACCGCAAGCATCTGGAGGAGCCCAGGCAGCGTGACGTCCTCGATCTTCCCGCCGAGCCTCGTTCCCGCCTTCGGACCCTCAATCTCCTGAGCCGTTATCGCCCCCACTCATTCGTCGCGCACGAGTCGAAGATGGATCACGATGCCACTTCCGGTTCCTGGACGCCGCCGTCTCGACTCTGCGCAAACAGGATACATCGTCGGAAGCCGGTCCGCAGCCCCGCCACCCCGAAGCAATCGCGGTCGCCGGCGCGCCGCGTCAGCGAGTGTCCAGCAGGCCGCGCTGGCGCAGCGAGACGAACCCCGACCGCGCAACGACGACGTGGTCGAGCACCGCGACGTTCAGCAGACGGCCCGCGTCTGCGAGGCGCCGCGTCAGCGTCACGTCGTCCTCGCTAGGCGCGGGATCGCCGGAGGGGTGCGTGTGCCAGAGGATCACGGCGTGCGCGTTGTCCAGAATCGCGTTGTGGAAGACCTCCGACGGCTCCACGTCGGCGTGGGCCCGGCCGCCGCGGTGCAGCTCGTGAACCCGCAGCAGCCGGTTGCGCGCGTCGAGCGTGATCGCGCCGAATCGTTCCACGCGGGCCGATCCGAACGACCGTGCGAGATAGTCGGCCACGACCTCCGGGCGGTCGAGCAGCGGCTCCCGTGCGAGGCTCAGCCGCGCGAGCCGCCTCCCGAGCTCCAGCGCGGCGGCTACCACGCTCCCCTTGGCCGGCCCGATCCCCTTGCGCTGGAGGACCGCCCTCCGGTCCGCCGTCGCAAGCCCGTCGAGCCCACCGGCGTCGGCAAGCCATTTCGTGGCGAACGCGAGGACGTCCGTCCCGGCGACCCCGGTGCGCAGCAGGACCGCGAGCAGCTCCGCGTCCGAGAGCGCCTCCGGGCCCTTCTCGAGCAGCTTCTCCCGCGGCCGGTCGTCGTGTGCCAGTTCCGCAAGCGACATCCTCATCCCTCCCGTAGCCCGGTGTCGAGGAGCGGCAGCACCTCGCCCGCAGGGGCACGCAGCGTCGCGTCCGCGAGGTGCGCGAGCGCGCTCACCTCGGGGTTGACCTCGATCACCCTGGCTCCCGCCTCGACCGCCATGCCGACGAGGCCGGCCGCGGGGTAGACCACGGCCGACGTGCCGACCACGACGAGTACCTCGCACGTCTCGGCCGCGGCCTGCGCCGCAGCCATCACGTTCGGCGGCAGGAACTCCCCGAACCACACCACGGCGATCCGCTCCATGGCGCCGCAGGTTGCGCACAGCGGAGGCAGCTGCGGCAGCGGCACCACCAGATCGTCCCGCTCCGTCCCGCACGAGGTGCAGCGCACCCGCCAGAGCGAGCCGTGCAGCTCCAGCACGTCGCGGGACCCGGCGGCCTGGTGCAGCCCGTCCACGTTCTGCGTGGCCAGCGTGTAGCGCTCGAAGCGGTCCTGCCATCTCGCCAGGACCGCGTGGGCGGGGTTCGGCCGGGCACGCGCCACGTTACGACGGCGCTCCTCGTAGAACCGCCAGACCTTGATCGGGTCCGCGCGGAACCCTTCCGGCGAGGCCACCTCCTCGATCGACCGGCCTTCCCACAGCCCTCCCGCGCCCCGGAACGTCGCCACGCCGCTCTCGGCCGATACGCCGGCGCCGGTGAACGCCAGGACCCTCCTCGCCGGGCGCAGAATCTCGACCGCTCGTGAGATTTCGTCGTCATGCATTGGCGCATTCTAGCCTGGACTATCGTCGCGTGCCCTGCCGTTGCCGCGCCGCCCTCACCCGCGCAGCAGGATCACCCATCCCACGTAGGTCGCCGCCGAGACGATGGTGGTGAAGAGCACGCACGCGCCGGCCAGCTCCGGGTCGCCGCCGAGGTCGGCCGCCACCGAGTGGCTCGCGACCGCCGTCGGCGCGGCGAGGAGCAGGACGGCGACCGCGACTTCCAGATGCGACGCGCCCAGAAGGAGCATCAGCCACCACCCGAGGGCGGGCATTGCGACGAGCTTGATCAACGAGACGGCCGTCAGGGGGCGCCACATGGCCTGCAGCCGCCGAACCTCGAGCTGTGCTCCCAGTGCCAGCAGGGCGCCGGGGAACGCCAGGTCGGCGAGGGCGTTGAGCGTGGTCGCGAGCCATCCCCACGGTTTCCAGCCGGCAGCCCCGAGCGCGAGCCCCAGGAGCGCGCCGACCACCATCGGGTTGGCGAGGACGCGCACGACGACGTGCGTCTTGGCCGTCCCGGCCGGCCGGTGCGCTTCGAGCGCCGCCACTGCGAGCAGGTTCATCGCCGGGATCATCACCGTCGAGGTCACCGCCGCGAGGTGGAGGCCGTCGCTCCCGAACGTGGTAAGGATCAGAGGGAGCGTGAAGTAGACGATGTTGCCGCGGAGCGCCCCTTGCGCGAACACGCCCCGCTGCGAGGGCGGCAGCCGCCACGCGATCGCGACCGCGAGGCCCAGCGCGGCCGCGAGCACGGTGACCCCGACGGTGACGAGCATGGCCCTGGGCGAGAGCGCGGCCTCGAGCGGGGACCCTCCCACCTTGATGACGAACAACGCGGGCAACGCCAGGTTGGCCACCAGGGCGTTGAGGCCGGTTGCCGAAGTTTCGTTCAGAAGGCCGAAGCGGCGGCAGCCCACGCCGAGCGCGAGCAACAGGAAAACTGGCAGGAGGCCGCCGACCACCGTCACGGGGCCAGAGTGTACCAGTGGCTCGCGACGCCAAACCTCAGGGCTCTTCTTGAGCGCGGCTGCGTTTGACCCTATCCTTGCGCCGCCGCGGAGGGGTGGCCGAGCGGTCTAAGGCAGCGGTCTTGAAAACCGCCGTCCCGCAAGGGACCAGGAGTTCGAATCTCCTCCCCTCCGCCACCGGCCCCACCCGCCCAGCCAGTAGACGGACGATAGGTCACAGTTCACAGACGAAGACCCACGCGGCGCCGGCAAGGGAGTTGTCCCAGTCCCCGCCAACGATGGCTGTGGTGCCGTCCGCCGAGATCGCCACCGACGCGCCCTGCTGGGCAGCCCAGATGGCGCCCGTGCCGACCAGTTTGCCGTCTCCTTTGGGTCGGCTACGCCCTCGCCACCGGCACCTGGAACCACGCGTTCAAGCTCCTCCGCAAATGACACGAACGGCCGGCAACCGTATGGCAGCCGGCCGTCGCCGATGACGAACGCCGTCGGGCGCAGCGCGCAGCGCCCTGTCTATCTCATGCCAGTTTGCCATCGGCCATGTCATTGTTCAGAAAGTCTCCCCGACGACCTTTGTCATCCTGAGGAGGCCCGCCGCAGGCGGGCCGACGAAGGATCTCCCCGAACCCGCGAGCGACCGGGGCCGCGCGCTCCTTGGAGATCCTTCGCTCGCGGAGCCTGCCCTGAGCGGAGTCGAAGGGCTCGCTCAGAATGACAGCCGGTGGTGGCCTGCGTTCGGAGCCGTCCCTCTTATGGTTCGGGGTGAGCCCGCGGCTCATGAGGATTCCGAGGAGCGGAGCGACGAGGAATCTGGGTGGGGGAAAGCCTGGATCTACCAGCCCCCTCCCAGATCCCTCGCGGAGCCCGCCCTGAGCGGAGTCGAAGGGCTCGGGATGACCCCTTTGCTCTACGACAGACAGTGAATTGGGATCAGGTGTCGTTCACTTGAGCCCGAGCTTCTTGCCCTCGGCCATTAATTCCATTGCTTCGGCGAGCCGCCTCCGCCGAGTCTCGTCCTTCTTCGCGTCGATGATCCACCGGACGCAGTTCCTGCGGTACGACGGGGCCAGACCGCTGAACGTCTTCCACGCGCGCGCGTCGCCCTTCAGGATCCGCATGAGTTCTGGCGGGAGCTCCGGCTCGGTCCTCGGCCCCGGAAGCTCGGGCGGTTCCTCCTCAGGAATTGCCGAAATCCGGAAAGTGACCGTCGCCATGCCGGCCGGGGTCATGCGGTTTTCGCGGACGAGCTTCGCCACCCTCCTGCGGTTCGACGGGGACCACGTGCTCCCAGGTTTCCTCGGCGTGAACTTCTGCGCATATCGTTCGTCGTCGAGGCGCTTCACGAGACTGTCGATCCACCCAAAACAGACCGCTTCCTCGACCGCATCCTCGTACTCAACGCGCGGTTTCCCGGTGTGGGCCTTGAAGAAGACGAGCCATACCTCCGTCTCGCTCTGGTGGTTCCGCTCGAGCCAGGCCCGCCAGGCGTCCCGGCTCGTCACGTGCAGCATCCTCGTGTTCTCGAGGGTCACCTAGTCGAACTCCCTGGACGGCGGCGACTGGTCGGGACCGACCCGGCCGGGGACGACGTCGGCGCCGATCATGACCTTGCCCCTCACCGGCGATCCGGCGAGGCGCCTGAGCATCGCGATCTGGCCCACGTGCGTGAGCGCGTCCGCGAGCGGCCCCTGGAAGATCTTCTCGGCCGGGAAGTCCAGCGGCGCGCCGGACGCGAGGAAATCGTCCAGCGCCTTCAGCGAGGCGAAGAACCGATCGGTCTCCGCCGGCCACGGCAGCGGCGCCGCCGGCTTCCACTCGCGTTGCCCATGCGCGAGGCGCAGGGTCCATTCGAGCAGGTCGCCGATGTGCGCCAGGATCTGGATCGGCGTCCGCGTCTTCCCGCCGATCGCGAACGTTGCGAAATCGGCCGGCGCGTCGCGGAGCGCCTTCCCGCCGCGGTACGCGATGGTCGCAACGACGTGCCGCAACATGCCCCAGTCCGTGCCGGTCGTGGTCGAGCTCATCGTTCCCTCCATCCCGAACTTTACAACGCGTCGCGCGGGCTCGGCCCTCGCCCTGAACCCCCTACCGTTTCCTCTGAAGCCCGCCCGTCACCGGCCCAGGAGCGACAGTGCGCCCGACCACAGTTGGTAGCAGCCGAAGATTGCGAGCGCGACGGCGGACCCGCCCACGAGCGCCCGGCCGACCCGCGGTCCGAAGCGCCCGGCGGCGGCGGAGAGAATGATGATCGCCCCTAACATCAGGACCATCGTCCCGTAGAAACCGGCGATGAGGGCGATCCCGTCGGGGGGCGCCTCGCGCCACCCCTTGAGCAGCAGGGGGCCCAGTACCAGGCTCCATCCGAGATATGGGCCCGGATTCAGGAGGTTCACGAGGGCGGCGCTGAGAACGCTCCGCTGCGTCGTGTCGCGAACCTGGGCCTCGGCGTCCTCGGAACGGCGCCACGTTCTGAACGCCCGCGCCGCCAGGACGAGGACGAACAGACCGCCGGCGCACCGCAGCCACTCCAGAGACGCCCTGGACAGACGGGTCAGGACAAAAAGGACGAGGATGGCCACCGGCCCGTCGCTGAGCAAGGGCGCGAGCGCTGCCGGAAGGGTCCGCCGCCATCCCGCGCTCAGCGCCTGTGAGATCAGGTACGCCAGGAACGGGCCGGGCTGCACCGCGGCCGCAAACGCGTAGGCACACCCGAAGATCAGATACGAAGCCACACCAAACCCCGGCGTGCAGGGAGAATCCGCCCTTCCGCTCCGAGCCGACGGCAAACACCGTCCCACCGGAATGGCCGAATGACATCGTCGCGCGACACCTTCGGCGCCCTCTGCATCGTCCCGCGCCCTGGCTGTGGCGCGTGCTTCGTTACTTGATGAAATACCCGGCGACCCGCCACGAGCCGTCTTTCTCGTGCATCGCCGTGACCGTCTCGACCGCGGCCGCCTTGTTCTCGAACTGCGTGTCGCACTGGATCACGACGTACTCGCCGTCGGGAACGCCGGGGAGCGTCTTGGTGAACGTCGCGGACTCGGTCGTCCGCGACTTGACGGGGCCGAGTTGAGAGCGGACCGACTTGATGGCCTTCTCCCAGTCGGGCCGGGTTATGGCCGCCTTGAAGACCGCGGCGGCCTCGTCCCAGGTCTCCGCGTATTTTCCGGCGTCGGCGAGGTTGAGCCACGCCTTCGCGCCGTCCTGCGCCTTGGTGACAGCCTCGTTCTCCGCTGCCGAGGCGAACGAGACGAGAAGAATCGCGGCCAGGCCGATAATGGGAATCAGCTTTCTCACGGTGTCCTCCCATGGGAAGCGTACCAAACGCGAGGCGTCGCGCACAGCGAGGGGCCTCGGCCGTTCCCTCCACACGGGGGCCGCTACGTCCCACCCCTCAGCGACGACCGGGCGAACTCATGATGAGACCCCGCACGAGCGCAACTATCCTACGGCGCCTTGGCGACGACGAAGATGTAGGTGAGGGCGGCCTTCCCAGTGTTGACGACGTCGTGCTCGGTGCCTGGCGGCGAGTAGACGGCGCACCCCTTCTTGATGGGGATCGCCTGCCTTCCGGGGACCCGGAGCTCACCCTCGCCCGCGAGCGGCACGAGCAGCTCCTCGTAACCCTTGGTGCTGTGGACACCGACCGACTTCCCGGGGTCCAGCGTGACCAGCCCCGACTCCATCGAGGCGGTCTCGGGCGGGCCGGCCAGGATCGGGAAGAACGGCTGCGCGCCCTCCGGCAGCGCGACCACCCTGACCTGAGGGACCGCCGTGCGGCCCGCCGGGGCCGCCACACTCGAGGCCGCATGGCACCAGGAACCCACCAGCGCCGCAAACAGCGCGATCCGATGCGCCAAGACCCACCTCCCCATTTTCCTGTGCCGCACTTGCCGGAGACACCGCACGATCTCGTCGTCTCGCCAACCCCTAGCGCCGGGGGTAGAGGAACACCGCGACGAGGAACGGCACCAGCAGGATGGCCGGCGCGTAAAGGTGCAGCTGGAAGACGAACCGGGCCGGGTTTGCCGGCAGGAACACGTAGTCGGCGCACCCGAGCAGGACCTGGGCCAGCCCGAATCCCACCATGCAGAAGCCGCCGTGCCTGTTGATCCGGTACCACGCCTCCTCGGAGGCGAACGCCGCGGAGATCCGGATCCCGTACGCGCGGTTGGGCTTCACCCTTCCCAGGATCAAGGGAATGGCGAGCGCCACGAGGAGCAGCCCCAGGCCGACGAACGTGAGGGCAAGAGCGATGTGATGGTCCGGCAATCAAACCTCCTGCGAGTCGACGCCGCTCAGATGCGCGGCTAGTACATTGCGACCCGCAGCTTCTGACCTGTCTTGAGGAAGTGGTTGATCTCCCGCTTCCACTTCCTCACGAACGACGAAAAGTGGGAATCCGCGAACCCTGCTACGAACCCGTCGCCCGCCGGACTCGACTTTCACCTGGACCGGTTTTTCGGTTTTTGGCCACGAGCAAGGATCCAGCCGTCCGCCTCGACAGCCTTCACGGGTTCTTCCATCTTAATCTGTCATACCAATTTGCCATCGAACATGTCATTCCGAGGAGCGGAGCGACGAGGAATCTGGGTGGGGGAAAGCCTGGATCTACCAGCCCCCTCCCAGATCCCTCGCGGAGCCTGCCCTGAGCGGAGTCGAA
>JBEKAA010000063.1:0-10884 GCA_050018455.1 Thermoanaerobaculaceae bacterium
ACTTTAAGTGCCCCCGATCCAGTCCCGCCAAGCTGTCCCACCACGTCAGTCAGGATCGACTGCGCCCCGACCGCCACGGTGGTCGTGTTGGTCACGGTGCCACTGGTACCGTAGAACGCAATCTGCACGTTCGCCGTCGTCCTAATGCCGAGGTCGAACACGGAGTTGTTGAGCAGCCCGAGGTCACTCCGCCACTGGCTCTGGTTGAGGCCGCTCGCGTAGCTCGCCACCGGCACCCAGACGACGAGGGCGGGCGCCGTCTCCCGCATGGCGACTGTGGTCGGATCGTTGGTGATGTTGTCAATCACCGAGGCGAAGGCGAACACCCCCGACCCCGTCTGCACCGTAACCGCCGCGTACCCACTGTCCATCGCTGTCTGGCTCGCATAGGTCAGGAAGGGCTGCGTCGCCTGCGCCCACTGGCCCGCCGTCAACGGCACCGTGTAGTTGGCAAGACTGTTCCCAGCGCCGTCGTAGAGCGTCACCAGCACAGTCGCACTGCCCGTCCCCGTGTTGACTACCCCGATGTTGGTGCGATACGAGGCGTTCTCGGTCAGGCCCGCGAGGAATGCGCTTTCACCCGCCGCCAGACCATTGCTCGCGACCACCGCCGGGTAGTCCTGACCCTGCGTCCCGCCGCCGTCACAACTCGCGTCCAACGCGACTTGGTTGTAGCTACGTGCCGTGACCTTCACCGGCTGGTCGGAGAGAATTTCCAGGGCGCCTGAGCCGCTGGCGCCTAGCTGTCCGACCACATCGGTCAGGATCGACTGCGTCCCAGCGGGTACGGATGTCGTGTTGCTCACCACGCCGCCGCTGCCATAGAACCCGATCTGCACATTGGCCGTCACGGTGCCGGGGTTGAGCAGGCCGAGGTCGCTTCGCCACTGGCTGTTGTTCTTGCCGGACGTGTGGCTCGCGACCGGCACCCATGCGCTGAACGTGGAGGCCGTAAAGACCCACGCGGCTCCGGTAGGTGAGTTGTCGTACGGCCCACCGAGAATGGCCGTCGTGCCATCGGCGGAGATCGCCACCGACAAGCCCTGCTCGGCGGCTCCGACGGAGCCGTCGCCGACGAGCTTGCTGCCAACCTGTAACCACATCCCCCCGTTGCGCGTGTACACCCACGCGGCGCCGACACCGGAGTTGTCAAGCGGGCCGCCGACGATGGCGGTGTTCCCGTCCGCCGAAATCGTCACCGAGTTGCCCTGCTGGGCAGCGCCCTCTGCATCTGCTCCGACCAGCTTGTCGCCCTGCTGCGACCACACCCCCCTGCTGCGCGTGTACACCCACGCGGCGCCGGCACCAGTATTGTCTGAGGAACCACCGACGATTGCGGTGCTCCCATCTGTCGAGATCGCCACTGACGAACCCTGGTTTGCACCGGAAGGCCCGTAATACCCGACGGCACCCGTACCTGCCAGCTTGCTGCCTTGCTGTGACCACACGCCCCCGCTGCGCGTGTACACCCACGCGGCGCCGGCATTGGAGTTGTCGTCCGGCCCACCAACAATGGCCGTGTTCCCATCCGCCGACATCGCCACCGACTGGCCTTGCCTCGCATCCCCGACGGCGCCCGTGCCGACGAGTTTGCTGCCCAACTGCAACCACACCCCACCGCTGCGCGTGTACACCCACGCAGCGCCGGCACCCGAGTTGTCAAGCGGCCCGCCGACGATGGCGGTGTTCCCGTCCGCCGAAATCGCCACCGAGTTGCCCTGTAGGGCTCCGTACGTTCCGTTGACAGCGCCCGAGCCGACCAGCTTGCTGCCCTGCTGCGACCACACCCCTCCGCTGCGTGTGAACACCCATGCGGCGCCAAAACCCCCGTCGTCGGCGAACCCACCGACGATGGCGGTGTTCCCGTCCGCCGAGATCCCGACAGAGACGCCCTGCCAGGCGATAAGCCCTCCAGGAGTGACGGCGGCACCCGTGCCAACCAGCTTGTCGCCCTGCTGCGACCACACCCCCCCGCTGCGCGTGAACACCCACACGGCACCTGCCCAGGTGTTGTCCTCCCGCCCACCGACGATCGCGGTGTTGCCGTCCGCCGAGATCGCCGCCGAGTTGCCCTGCTGGGCAGGCCCCATGGCTCCGGTGCCAACCAGCTTGCTCCCTTGCTGAGCAAACTGCGCCGCCCCTGCACGAGCAAGGAACAGAAGAACCGCGACGACCACAGCCGCCGTCCGTTTCATGGTGTTCTCCCTTCGCCCGTTTCAAAGTAAGACTCGATACTGAGATCTTAGAGCGCGTCCCAGGATTGTCAAGGTCGAAGATGGTACTCGCATCACTGGGAGGAAGGTGCCGCAGGCGGGGTAAAGGCCGCAGCGCCTCAGGCCCCGATATGAAGCAAACCCCCGCCTCGATAGGCTGCCGCCAGCGAGACCCCACACCCCGGCGCGGTCCCGCTGCGCGAGCATGAGCCGTTCGAAATTGCCCGCCCTCACGTCCCCTCTCGCGACTGGTCAACCTTGACGTGCGACCGCTGCGAGCGGGCTACGAAGCTCCGCACCTGAGCAGTCTCCACTGGGTCAATGGGGCGCCTGTCCGCCGTGGCGCTACAATTCCTGCGGAGCGTCGCCAGACCCGGTATCTTGCGCTGCTCCTGCCCGCCCCGGACTCCTCCCAGGATCTTCGGGGCGGGCGCTTCTCTTCTACGCACGGCCCATAGAACTGCCCATCCCCGTGGAGAGATCGCGGCTCCTGGGGCCTTGGAGCACACCCTATCGGCCGCATCAGCCTCAGGTGACGTCTCTGGATCGCCTTGTTGAGTCGCACTTCAGCGACGTGCGGGATGACAAGGCTTCCACCGGTCAACCAGAGCCAAGCCCTACCCTGCAGGGCTTCCGGGCCGGGCTTCACGGGAGCCACGGCAGGGGCGTCAGCGGTACCGGCGGTCAGCCGGGGTTGGCATCACTCAACACCGCTGGTGGGCCGCTATTTCTTGTACACCGCCCGCGTGGCGATGAGCAACATCCAGAGCCCCATGGCGCCCTGCCAGTAGCCCTGAGGCGACAACAGGAACGTCCTCCCGGCCAAGGCCTCGATGACCCCGACAATGAAAGCCAGCAGCCCAAGCGTGAGCAGGATCTGAAGGAACGTCTTCATGTTCATGATCTCTCCTCCTTGGTCGGACCCTAGCATAGCGGAAGGCTCTCTGATGCGGCTGATTCGTAATCAGCAGGTCCGCGGTTCGATCCCGCGCGTTGGCTCCAACAAATTTAAGCACTTAGCATAACGATCGACGGGCCACACTTTTCTGGGTAACCGCTGGGTAACCATGCGGCACAAGTTCGGACGGCGCGTTCTTACTTGGTAACCAATCCTCTGGAAGTTTCTGGCTCCCCCGCCCCGTTGCCGCCCCGGCTGTGCGGAGGCACACCGCCTAGATGTCTACTCCTCCCCTGCGCACAATCGCGGCTCCTGGGGCCTCGTAGCGAGGGGTCAAGGAAACTGGCGGACTGAAGCCGCCTATGGTCCGTTCTGGGGCTGGCCAGTGCGCCCATACTCCTTCCCGCAGCACGCAGTATAATCTCAACAAGGAGACTCGACACGTGCAACCGGGCACCCGGCTCGGCCCGTACGAGATCATCGCCCTTCTTGGTACGGGTGGGATGGGCGAGGTGTACAAGGCGAAGGACACACGGCTGGACCGAGTCGTGGCGGTTAAGGTCTTGCTGGGGCGCCATGCCGAGGACCCCGCGATGCGCGAACGCTTCGAGCGCGAGGCGCGGGCCATCTCGGCGCTCTCACACCCCTCGATCTGCACGCTTCACGACATCGGTGAGCACGAGGGGACGCACTTCCTGGTCATGGAATACCTGGAAGGCGAGACGCTCGCCGCGCGGCTTGCCCGTGGACCTCTTCCGCTCGACCAAGCCCTCGAGTTGGGGAGGGAAATCGCCGTGGCGCTGGCCGCAGCGCATGATCGCGGAATCGTGCACCGCGATCTCAAGCCGGGCAACGTCATGCTCACCAAGGGTGGTCCGAAGCTCCTCGACTTCGGGCTGGCGAAGCTGCACGCAGCGAGCCACGGCATCCTGGACCTGGCCACGCAGGAGACGGCCTCGGGGTCGCTGACGGAGCAGGGGGCGATCCTCGGGACGTTGCACTACATGGCGCCGGAGCAACTCGAGGGGCGGGAGGCGGACGCGCGCAGTGACATCTTCGCGTTCGGCTGCCTGCTGTACGAGATGATCTCGGGGCGACGAGCGTTCGCGGGTGAGGCCCAGGCCAACGTGATCGCCGCGATCCTGAAGGGTGAACCGGCGGAGTTGTCGGACTTGGTCAAGAGCCTCCCGCCGGTGGTCGATCACATCGTCAAGCATTGCCTGCAGAAGGACCGGGACGACCGGTTCCAGACGGCGAAGGACATCGTGTTTGCCCTCTCGCAGGCGTCCGCGCCGGCCATGACAAACCGCCCACCGGAGGTCGCCGCGCCGCCCGTCCCGGAGCGCGGGCGTAACAAACACCGTTGGCAGGTAGCGGGTGGCGTTGCGCTCGTCGGTGTCGCCGCTGTGTCCCTTCTCGTGTGGCGCGGCAAGGGTCCACAAGAATCGTCCCCGGTCACGCCGAGTTTCCTGACCGCGAAGCCGGCACGAATCGTCGTGCTTCCCTTCGAGAACCTCGGCGCCCCGGAAGATGCCTACTTCGCCGCCGGCATGACCGAGGAGATCACCAGCCGTCTCGCGAACGTGCACGGATTGGACGTGATTTCGCGAACCTCGGCGCTCGAGTACACGCGCCGTGGTAAGACGGTCAAGGAAATCGGGAGCGAGCTGGGCGTGGATTATGTGCTCGAGGGCAGCGTGCGCTGGGAGCGTGGCCAGGGTCACGAGAGCCGGGTCCGGATCAGCCCGCAGCTCATAAGGGTCGCAGACGACACCCAAGTCTGGGCGGACCGGTACGACCGGGTGATCGCAGACGTCTTCGCGATCCAGTCGGAGGTGGCAGAGAACGCCGTGAAGGCGATGGGCGTCACGCTCTTGCCGCATGAGCAGACCACGCTGAAGGAAGTTTCGACGAACGATCTGGAAGCCTATGACCTGTATCTCCGTGGTCAGGAACTGGCCAAGGGTGGCGAGGACAGACGGCATGTCGAGGGTGCCCTGCAAAAGTTCCAGGCGGCGGTCGATCGGGACCCCCGCTTCGCACAGGCCCTTGCGGGGCTCGCCAGAAGCCACCTCTTCATGTACTGGTTTTACATTGACCGCGACCCAGATCGACTCGTCAAAGCGAAGGAAGCAGCCGAGCGGGCTGTCGAGCTCCGGCCCGACCTCGCGGAGACTCACACCGCACTCGGTTTCTTCTTCTATCAGGGCCTGCTCGATTACCCGCGAGCTTTGGAGGAGTTTAACGCAGCCCTCAAGATCCGGCCCAACAGTGGTGATGCACTTGCCGCGGTGGCCTATGTCCTGCGCCGCCAGGGTCATTGGGCGGACTCGGCAGAACACCTGACCAAGGCGCTCGAGTTGGACCCGAAGAACGCCGAGTTGCTGGCTAACCTCGGCGAAACCTGCGGGCTCGCTCGCCGGTACGCCGACGCGGACCACGCCTATGTGCTCGCAATCGCCCAGAGCCCACAGTGGGCCGAGCTCTACGCAGAGGAAGCATGGCTCCAGCTTCAGTGGCACGGTGACGTGCAAAAGGCTCAGGCGGTGCTGGATGAAGCTGGGCAGGTTGCCGGCCTTACGGACGCTACGGGGGTCATACCTTGGTCGGCGCTGGAACTCGCCCTTTTTCGCCGTGATTTCCAAAAGGCGTTGAGGCAGCTTGAGTCGATGACACGCAACGCCTCCGAAGACCAACTCCAGTATTTGCCAATCCCTTTGCTTCGTGGACAGGTCCAGATGCTAGCGGGCGAGCACGATCTTGCGCGTCGGTCCTTCGAGGCCGCACGCCTCGAGCTCGAGCAGAAAGTCGCACAGGATCCCGCCGATGCCCGCTTTCATAGTTCCCTCGGGATCGCCTATGCGGGGCTCGGTCGCCGCGTAGAGGCGGCGCGGGAAGCAAAGCGGGGCTATGAGCTCATGCCGGCCTCGAAGGATGCGTATCGTGCTCTTGCTCGCCTCGAAGATCTGGCCCTTGTCTACACGATGATCGGACAGACCAGCGAGGCAATCAGTCACTTGGACGACCTGCTGGCGCGGAGCGGCGAGTTCACGGTCCACCTGCTCCGCCTTGACCCCAGGTGGGACCCGCTGCGGTCGGACCCCAGATTCCAAGCTCTGCTCACCAAGTACCAGGTCAAGCCGTGATCGGCTCGCGCCTCGGTACCTACGAGATCGTGCCCCCGATCGGCACGGGCGGGACGGGAGAGTTAGCGCCCTGCTACTCGACCTGGTGGCTTGACGGCAGGGGGTCACTATACGACCATGCCGGAGGTCAGCCTCACTTCGCTGCAGGAGTCGTGATGTCTAGACAGCTCCCGGAGGCTAGAATGAAAGAAACGGCACTCGGGCCCTACCGCCTCATCGCAGCCGGTCTCTTCGGTTTGGGGTTCTTCTCCGTCGTCTATCCCGCTATCGTCTGGCTCTTCGCGCCTCGCCGGGTCTTCGCCGTCCACCACGTCTACTTCCTCTGCGCCGGTCTCGCCCTTCTTCTCCTTGCCGCTCTCTGCGTATGGATCGGGCGAAGTCGGGTCAACCGGACGGGTAGATAGGAGGCATCGTGCCCATCCTGGTCTGGCTCGCGCTCGCTGTGGTCGCAATCCTCCTCCCGGCGTGCAGGATCTGCATCAAGGCCGGGTATCCCTCGTGGGCCGGTGTCTTCGCCATGGTCCCGGTCCTGAATGTCCTCCTCCTGTGGTTCTTCGCATTTTCGAAGTGGCCGTTGGAGAGGCAACTGGCGACGTTGCAAGCCAGGCCCACGCAAGCCACCTAGGGTAGCCATACCCTCATGCCCACCTAGAAGCGGTAACGCTGAAGCTCGGCGTGCGGCGGAAGGAGGATGACGCAATGAAACTGTCGCTCAAGACCTATACGGCATACAGCATCGGCTGTGCTGTTGTATGGGCTGTCATTTTGGCTGGTGTTGCGTCTGAAGCGAGCAAAGACACTGTGCACACATTTTTCTTGCTCTTCCTTGGGTGGGTGATCGGGTGGCTCTCGGCCACGATTGCTAGAGCCGTTTACCCGCCGCCTAAATCGCGCCAAGCAACATGACCTGCGACAACCCGCTGAGATGCACGGCAAGAGTGTAGCTCACCGCCGGAGTCCAGGAACCGTCAGGTCGCGTCGTAGAGCGTCCACTGCGTGAGCTTCTCTCGGGCCCGATCATTGGGTCGCTCCACTGGCGGACCGGCGCGTGTGACGCGGATGAACTCCCTCTGGTTGTCCAGACCGTCGAAAAGGGTAGTAGGCTTGGGCATGGTTGAACCTTGGCGCGAGGGACGCGACGCCGTGCAGCGTGCGGCTCTGGCCCTCACCCGGCTAACCCGCGAAACCGCCGGGGGTCAGCCTCTCCCTCATCCGGAAGTTATGATGTTCAGGTGCCGCGGAGGTGTGTGGTGACTACGATTGAGATCAAACATGTTCTTCTCTGGTGTGTCTGTCTCAACTATGCGGTTCTCTTCATCTGGTTTGGCCTTTTTGTCTTTGCGCACGACTGGATGTACCGAATGCACGGTCGTTTCTTCAAGCTCTCGGTCGGGACCTTTGACGCGATTCACTACGCAGGTCTTGCCGTCTACAAGATCGGCATAGTCCTTTTCAACTTGGTGCCATTTGTTGCACTTTGGTTGGCTTAGTGACGAAGGGCGGCCAGATCGTCGCTTCCCTTCTTCTTCCTTAGCTCATGTGCTAGGCGTTCGCCTTCCGGTTTCCGTGATCCTCTGGCACACTCACCGTGACCATGATTGCCAATACGCCGAGGCTCTTTCTTTCGAGCCTCTGCGGGCCTGCGGATGGTCGGGTGCGCGCGATTCCGGCGGCACTTGGTGTTCGCTGCAGCGGACCGCCTTCGCGGTGGCTTGCCTGGTGGGTGCGGCTTAGGTCACCAGCCTCGCAAGCGCGGCCACCAACGACCTACGTTCCGGCAATACTCCTCGTAGTCTGCCCCGAACTTCTTGCGCAGAGTCGGCTCTTCATAGAAAACCACGAACAAATGCACCCCGAGGGCAATGGCTACCACTGCAGCAATGGCGACTGGGTGTGCGTGTCCGAACACCACCCACAGCCCGATCCAGCCCGCTGCAAACCCCACGTACATAGGGTTCCGTACATGGCGGTAGAAGCCGACCACGACCAATCGCTTTGGAGGAACGACCGGGGCAGGGGTGCCGTGTCCCGTCCACCCAAAGTCCCAGACACAGCGTAGGGCAACCGCAAATCCCAGCACCGACGGGACCGCTGCGAGCCATCGCCAGTGCGCCGTGGCCGCCGCTTCCGCGCGGAAGTCGAGCCATCGCGGGAGCAGCCAGAACCACAACGCGAAGAACGCCGCGCCTACCGCCAGCGAGGCTACCGCAGTTGGCCATCCGTCCCCGTGCGCGTCCGGTGCACTGCCAGGCTGTCGATCTGTCATAGGCCCTCCTGTCTCACAGAGTAGCCACCGTTTCCAATATGAACTCTAGCAAGACCTAGCCGTAGCCCGTCTTTAGCTGGGTGCGTCCTCGCCTCGGCACTTACACCACGCCCTCACCTGATCGCTCGACGCCGGCTAGCGCCCCGCGCACCGCTGCCGCCCCGGCTATGCGGAGGCACGCGTCTACCCCTCTCCTGCGCGAGATCGCGGTTCCTGGGGCCTCACGTGCGACTCGCCGTTCAGTGAACAGGCAACCGGGTACGTGACCGCTCGCAATCGCAGCTCCTCGGAGCACCGCCACCGGTGCGTCACCCCGGCCTTCCGCCGCTGCCTGTCCAATTCGTCACGAAGCTGCTGCCCTTGGTCGTCAACGTGGCCCTCGCTCATGCCCCAAGGATCGACGAGAACGACCCGACCTCAAGACGGGCCAGGGCGAGGGCTTACGAACCTCCAGACCGGCCGGCGTGGTTGCCGCGTCACCAAGCCCTCCGCCAACGCGAGAGGGGTCTAAGTGGGAACATGACGTGGCGGTCCAGTCCATCGAAACGCATTGATGGTGTCTTGAATCACCTCGCGTGCGATATCCAAACTTCCGGAGCTCACCTCAACCTGGCCGCAAGTACCATCGGCCTTTGTCGAAGTGAGGCGGTTTCCGACAAGGTTTTCGAGCAACAGCGCTCCACCTGGGGCACTCACCATCTCGTTTTCCACGGGTTTGATTTCCAGCGGTCTGTCCCACTTCCCCAGGCCCCGCGCTCGATCCTCGATGTGGGCGGATGAGTCCCTTACGCCTCGGAGATCTGGAAAGTGCGCCAAGAGACGAGCTCGGGCGTCGCAAACCGCTGAGGGTATCCCCTCCATTGCCTCCAACTTCCCGAGTATTTTGTCGACTCGATCCAGCGCGAAGAGGAAGGTGATTGCATGGATGAAGGGCAGGCGAAACGTGTACGAGGATGGCATGTGGCCCGCGGCCCACCGTTCGCGCTCAAGCCGCACGTCGACCACGGCGGCCACCTGGAGCCAAGAACTCCCGAGGTTGGGGTCGAGCCCCAACTCGTGCCAGACTTCTGCTTCGAGCGTTGACCTACGTTCGGGATCGTCCAGCCGCCCGAGATCGGCCGCACGGCGGTGTACGGTTGACAGAGCCTCCTCGAAACTCGTCAGCGCGATCGCCATTTCTGCCAACGGCGTTTCGAGAAGCGAGACGAGATTCCCGACCCGCCAAGCCCAGTCGCGGTTGGGGTTATCGAGCCACGTCCCTGGGTATCGGAGTTCAGCAACGTATATAGTTCAGGCTATCACGCTCGAAGTACCCGAAAGCGCCAGTGCTACGCTTGTCCCGTGCCTCCCCTACCCGACTCGCCGTCACTGCCTGCCGATCCACCTCGCTGCCCCTGGTACGGCGCCCCGCTGCGCGAGCGCGATCCCCTAGTCCTCACACGGCTCCACGTCCCTTCCCGCGACTGGTCAACCTTGACGTGCGACCGATGCGAGCGGGCCGCGAAGATCCGCAACTGAGGCGGCCGCATTCGGTCAACGGAGCGCCCGCCCGTCGTAGTGGCGCTACAATCGTTCGGGAGCGCCAGTTCTACGCCCATGCACCGCTCCTGCTCGCCCCGGACCTCTTCCACAGTCAATCCGGGGCGGGCGCTTCTAGCGGCGGTACAATTCCTGTGGAGCGCCGCCAGACCGCACACCTTGTGGTTGCTCCTGCCCGCCTCGGACTCCTCCCAGGATCCCCGGGGCGGGCGCTTCTGTGGTACACACCGCCCGTGGCCCTACCCCTCCCAAGCGGAAGATCGCGGCTCCTGGGGCCTCACGGCGAAGGCCAAAGAAGATGGCGGCCACGGCCGCCTTCGTACTGCTCCCCGTTCGAGATCGCTCCTCAGGGCTTCTTCGGCGTGAGCTTCGCGACGATCTCCTTCGCCAGGCGATCGAGTTCTGCGTCGGTTGTCTTCGAGTTGATCGTCGCGATCACCTCGACGTCTTTGACACGGCTCGTAGGTTTGCTCGTGCGGTACGTGCTGGCCCAGTCGCCACGCTTACGGCCGAGGCGGAGAGGTATCTCCCTCCTGAGAATGCCATCGCCGACCAAGGACTGAAGCTGCCTCTGCGCCGTTCGCATGGGGCAGCCAGCCGCCTCAGAGAGTTCGCGAGCCGTGACGCCTCGGCTCCGCCCTGCCAGGCGAAGAGCGTGTGCGACGATCGCGCGGGTTCGACCCATGATGACCTAAGGAAATGATATCCTGCACCCCTTTGAGTGAGAGCCACCGATAAGACAAGACGGCGGTACCTTTGTGATCGTCGTCGAGGCTGTGGGAGCTGCGGGGCGAGCGGAGCCAGCTCCGCAGATTCCACAGC
>JBEKAA010000064.1:0-9501 GCA_050018455.1 Thermoanaerobaculaceae bacterium
GTGGAATCTGCGGAGCTGGCTCCGCTCGCCCCGCAGCTCCCACAGCCTCGACGACGATCACAAAGGTACCGCCGTCTTGTCTTATCGGTGGCTCTCACTCAAAGGGGTGCAGGATAACCCGGCGTTCCAACTGCGCCGCTACGCCTGGTCAGGCAAGCTGCCGCTGTCGATCCTCACGAACTTCGAGGAGATGGCGGTCTACGATTGCCGCCTGAAGCCAACGAAAGACGCAAAGGCCGCCATCGGCCGCATCAACTACGTGCCCTTCGACCAGTACCCCGAACGCTGGGACGAGATCGCGAACGTCTTCTCCAAGGAGGCGGCCCTCAAGGGCTCGTTCGACCGCTTCGCCGTCGAGGGCAAGGGGAAGCGCGGCACCGCGCCGGTGGACGCGGAGTTCCTCAAGGAGATCGAGCGCTGGCGCGAGCTGCTTGCGCGCAACATCGCCCTGCGCAACCCCCGCCTCACGATCCGCGAGCTGAACGACACCGTGCAGCGCACGATCGACCGCATCATCTTCCTGCGCATCTGCGAGGACCGCGGCATCGAAACCGAGAGTCAGTGGCAGCTCCGGTCGCTCCAGAACGGCGCCAACGTCTACCGCCGGCTGTTCGAGCTGTTCGAGCGCGCGGACGAGCGCTACAACTCCGGCCTCTTTCACTTCCAGAAGGAGAAAGGGGTTCGTTGGTCGCCGGATATCCTGACGCCGAACCTCGCGATCGACGACAAGGCGCTCAAGGAGATCATCGGCGCCCTGTACTACCCGGAGTCGCCGTACGAGTTCTCGGTGCTTCCAGCCGACATCCTCGGGCAGGTGTACGAGCAGTTCCTCGGCAAGGTCATCCGTCTGACGGCCGGCCACCAGGCCAAGGTCGAGGACAAGCTGGAGGTCAAGAAAGCGGGCGGCGTCTACTACACGCCGACGTACATCGTGCACTACATCGTCGAGCACACCGTCGGCGAGCTGCTCGAAGGCAAGACACCGAAGGAGGCCACGGACTTGAAGATCGTGGACCCGGCGTGCGGGTCCGGCTCGTTCCTCCTCGGCGCGTACCAGCGCCTGCTCGACTGGCATCGCGACTGGTACGTCAACGACGGTGCCGAGAAGCACACCAAGCCGCGCAAGGGCGGACAGCCAAAGCTGTACCAGGCGGCTCATGGGGAATGGCGGCTGACGACCGCCGAGCGCAAGCGAGTCCTGCTGAACTCGATCTTCGGCGTGGACATCGATTCGCAGGCTGTCGAGGTGACGAAGCTCTCTCTGCTGCTCAAGGTTCTCGAAGGCGAGAGCGAGCAGGGCGTCAACCAGAACCTCAAGCTCTTCCACGAGCGGGCGCTGCCCGACCTCGGCAGCAACGTCAAGTGCGGCAACAGCCTGATCGGCACCGACTACTACCAGGGCCGGCAGGGCGAGATGTTCGAGGACGAAGAGGCGCTCCGCGTCAACGCCTTCGACTGGGAGAAGGGCTTCCCCGAGATCCTCCAGCGTAAGAACCCCGGCTTCGACGCGGTGATCGGGAACCCCCCGTACGGTGCGGATTACACCGACGAAGATAAGGCGTACTTCCAGCACGTCTACTCGTATCGCAAAGGTAAGCCTGAAACGTATATCTACTTCCTTGAGAGGGGCCTTCGCCTCCTTCGCCAAACCGGCATGCTTGGCTATATCACGCCGAACGCTTGGCTCACCAATTTCTACGGGGTTCAACTTCGACGGCTCTTGCTACAGACCGCCCGGTTCGAGGAGGTAGCCGACCTCGAGCCATCCCGCGTATTCGAGGCCGCTGTTGTTGACACAGCGATCACGACCCTGCGCGCCAAAGCGGCGACGCAGGACTGGGAGGTCGCGGTATCGCGAGCCGACGGCGGTCAGACAATTGCACAGCAGTTTCGCACGCCTCAGGCAGCCTGGCTCGCCGACCCAGAACTGGTAATTAACCTCCAGGCACGCCCGGACGAATCCCGGCTGGCCTCGCGCATCGAAGCAGGCGCGGAGACGCTCGGTTCGTTGATCGAGTTTTCGCAGGGAATCATCCCGTACAAGACCAAGGCCGACGGCCTCAAGAACCGCTTCATCTCGGCTGTGCGACCCGATCGAGAGTGGATTCCTCTGTATGAAACCGCCGCTCAGGTTCGCCGCTACGAGATCGACAAACCAAAGGCGTTTGTCCACTACGGACCGTGGCTATGGTGTGCGCGGGACCCCCGGTTCTTCAAGGAGCCGAAGATCCTGTTTCATAGGCTAAGGAAGAAGCTGGCCCGGCAGCTTGTGGGAACGATCGAGACGGCAGGGGCGGCAAATCGCCATTCCCTTTCGAATCTAGTGCTCCGCGACGGCTCCCCGCCGGAAATGCTGCAAGCGGTCCTGGGTCTTTTCAACTCGCAACTGGGAAACTGGTGGTTTGCAAAGCGCTACGGTCTGCTCATGGAAGTCGCCGGGTTCAAGGTGGCGAGGATTCCCCTGCCCAATCCGTGGGCCCGGGAGTGGCCAGCCTTGGCGAGCCTCGCGAACCGCATGCTGACGTTGCACGGAAAGTTCGCGTCGGTACGCACCGACCATGAGAAGGAAGTCCTCCAGCGCCAGATCGACGCCACCGACCGCGAGATCGACGCCCTCGTCTACGAGGTGTATGGCCTCACCAAGGACGAGGTCAAAATCGTTGAGGAGAGCGCCGGGTGAGGCGCAAGAACCCACCGCAACGTGGCCCGGCACTCCCTCTCACCGCGATGCGGGTCATTGAGGCGGAGCTCCGGCAAACCTTCCAGGTCCAGCACACCATCCTCAACTATGATCCGAACACGCTGGCTTTGGCTCTTGGCCCTGAAAGCGGAGTTCCGAATGCGTGGACAGCCGTCCTTTGGGCGTCGCACGCCCTGCAGGCGGCGCGCTACCACCTCTATCTCGCCCACCATGACCGCTGCTACTACCAGCAGTATCGCAAGCCTCCCGATCCGCTAACTGGGGACGCGATTGCAACATGGTTCTTCACGTCCTTCACCCTCCACGCCGTTGCGGCCGAAAATCACGCGGCGATCTCTATGCTGCTGCTCCACAAGAAGCCGAGGCCCCGCCGAAGGAACTTCGGGACTTCCGATGTCATTCAGGAGCTTCGACCCGTCAGCCCGCATCAGGCCGACCGGCTGGCGCGGATCCGGGGCCACAGTGGATGGGGATGGATCAGCGAATTCCGCCGACGATGGTTTCACCTCGATCCCTACCGCGTTGACGAGCTGGGCCTCCAGTGGCGCGTGGACTTCGACCGGAAGTTCTGGTCAGTTGACTATCAAGCTGGTACGCGGACGCTCCCGGTCGGTAGTGGGGATCCCGCCGAGGTTAGGGTCTCCGCGATGCTGCAGTTCGGGCGATCGGCGTTCAACATGTTCGCCTGGGAGTTCGCCTCGTATGTCACCGAGGTCGAGGACCAGATTCGGGATCAATGGCAGAAGTGGGATCCGTTCTCTGCCGCCGTGCGCCTCAAGAGGCCCCGCAGGCGACCAATTCACTTCCTCCGGACGCCGTGAGGCGCGGCACACGTCTGCGCTTCCTGAGGCAGTGCCGCGAGGCGGGAGTGTTCACGCGACAATGGGGACCTGCCGAGATATTTCCGGTATCCAGATTTCTCTCGGGGCCTGGGACTGGGTACGGTGTATGACGATCTCATGATTACCTCGGAGCGGGTCTGGCGCCCTAGCCCACCACCGCCTCCAGACACGAGGACTCCGCCTCGAACTCCCTCTCCACCTGTCGCCTCTCGCCCGGCTGCGCCGCCCACCGGCTCACACTGCGCGGATCCTCCCTCTCTGATGCGGCAACGCTCGCCGTCCGGTTCGAATGCCTGAGCGAGTGATGGTGGGGTCCTCTCCTTGTTTCTGCCGGCAGTCCCGATGGGTCCATCAGTGGGTCAACAGCGCGATTGCCTGCTCGAGCAGCGCGTTGAACGCCTGCGGCGCCTCAACCTGCGGGAAGTGGCCCACGCCGGCGGGGAGGGGCAGCAGCTCGTAGCGCGGCAGGTACTTGCGGTTGGCCGAAACGTTGGTCGGCCGCATCGTCGAGTTGATCCCGATCATTGGGGCGTGAGCGCGCTCCATCCCGGCCTTGACGTCGTAATGCTGCAGACTGTCCATCAGCGCGAGCCCGATCGCAGGATCGCCTGAGCTCATCTTCTGGGCGACGCGGTCGACCACCGCAGGGTCGGCCGACTTGCCGGCGATCATGCGGACGAGCTGATCGGCCGTGCCGCGGAAATCTGCCTTCATCTTGGCGAGCCAGGCGTCGATCTCCTTAGGGTCGCTCGGCCGGTCGGCGTCGAGCAGCGTGTCGACGCCGATCATCCCGACAACTTTGCCGGGCATCCGCGCGGCGGCCTCGAGCATGACGGCGCCGCCCATCGAGTGACCGACGAGGATCACCCTGTCGAGGCGCAACGCGCTCACCACGGTCGCGACGTCGGCGCCGAACGCCGCCATCGACCACTCCTTGCGGTCCTTGCCCGAGGCTCCGTGGCCGGGAAGGTCCAGCGTGACGACCCGGTAGCTCTTCGCGAGCGCCGGGACGACGTTGTCCCAGATTCCGCTGTCGCACATCCAGCAGTGGATCAGCACGACGGCCGGCGAACCGGCGCCCTCGACCCGAACGTGGATGCCCACATGGTCGAATGACGATGGGACCGTCGCGACGGTCGGCGCCGATTGGGGCGTTCCAGTGGCGACGGCGGTACCCGCGGCGAGGACGACAACTACGCACGAGATGCAGGCAGTCAGTCGTAGCATCGACGAAGCCTCCCTTGCTCGGACCGGTCGCGATCCTACCACCGTCCAAGGACTGATCGGGGCTTCAGCTCAGGGTACGCACCGATTCGGTGTCCTCGCGATGGACAGGAGATTGCCGCGTCGGGCCGCTGGCGGCGGCCCTCCTCGCAATGACAGGGATTCGAGCAAGGCGATCCGCCTGAGGCGTGTAGCCGCGCCGCCGCCGTTGGGCCTATGGCAAGGCGCGCGAGCGGCCCGCGCCGGAGCGTAGCCGGAGGCTACGTGAGGACGCGAGGCCGCGAAGCGCAACGCAGCCAGAGGTCCGACGCCGGCGGCGCCTTACTCGGTAATCCCTTGCATGTTGGCGAGGCGGGCATACGACCCCCCCCTCGCCATCAGCTCGACGTGGCTTCCGAGCTCCACAATCCGCCCCTCCTCCATCACCGCGATGGTGTCGGCGTTGCGGACGGTCGCGAGACGGTGGGCGATAACCAGCGTGGTGCGGCCCTGCATGAGGTTCTCGAGCGCGCGCTGGACGATGGCCTCGGCCTCGGCGTCGAGGGCCGAGGTCGCTTCGTCCAGAATCAGGATCGGCGGGTCCTTGTAGAGCGCCCGCGCAACGGCTATCCGCTGGCGCTGCCCGCCCGAGAGGCGGGCCCCGGCCTCTCCGATCACCGTGTCGTAGCCGTCGGGGAACTCGAGGATGAACTCGTCCGCAAACGCGGCGCGCGCGCACGCCAGCAGCCTGTCGCGTTCGATCGTGCTCTGCCCGTATGCGATGTTGGCGGCCACGGTGGTGTTGAACAGCACGGTCTCCTGGGTGACGAGCCCGAGCTGCCCGCGCAGCGAGGCGAGCGTGACGTCGCGAATGTCGGTCCCGTCGATCGTGATCCGCCCCTCCTGCACGTCCCAGAAGCGCGGCAGGAGCTGGGCCACCGTGGACTTCCCCGCGCCCGAGGGGCCAACCAGGGCGACCGCCTTCCCCGCCGGGATCGTGAGGTCGAGGCCGCGCAGAACCGGCTTCTCGGACTCGTAGGCGAACGAGACGCCCTCGAACCGGATCCCCTTCCGGATGCGCGGAAGCTCGCGGGCGCCCGGATTGTCGTGGACGGCCACGGGCTCGTCGATCGCGGAGAACACGCGCTCCCCGGCGGCGACCGCGCCCTGGAGCGCGAGGTTGACCCGGGTGAGGCGCTTGATCGGCGTGTACAGCGAGTACAGGCCGACGAGGAACGACGCGAACGACGCCGCTGTCATCGTCCCGGCGCCGATCAGCTTGTGGGCGTACACCAGCAGGCCGAGCACGCCAGCGGCGCCGATCACTTCGACGACCGGGGCGTTGAGAGCGAGCACCTTGCGCGCCTTGAGGTTGGCTTTGAAGTGCCGCCGCGTCGTCTCGCGGAACCGAGCCGCCTCGAACGGCTCCATGCCGAACGACTGCACGACGCGGTAGCCCTTGAGCACCTCGTCCACGACCGCGTTCATCTCGCCCAGGCGCTCCTGGCTCTGGTGCGACCGCTTACGCAGCTTCTCGGTGAAGTGCAGGATCGGCCAGAGGAACAGCGGCGCGCCTACCAGCACCGTGAGGGCGAGGCGGATGTTGAGCGAAAGCACGTACACGAGCACGCCGACCACCGTGAACGAGTCCTGCACCACGTCGGACAGGCGGTCGGAGATCACCACCGTGATCTGCTCGATGTCGTTGGTGACCCGGGACATCAGGACAGCCGTCGGCTGCTTCTGGTAGAACCTGGCGGACTGTCCGAGCAACCGGTCCATCAGGAGGTCGCGGAGGTCCTTCACCGCCGCCAGGCCGGCGCGGTAGATCGCGTAGTGACCGAAATACGTGAACGCGTTCTTCGCGACCACGGCCAGGAAACCGAGCAACAGGATGATGCTCGCGTCGGTTGGGAGGAACCGGCGCAGCGAGGCGCGGGCATCCTCGAACCACGCCTGGAGCATCCGGACCGGCGCGAGCTGGCCCGCGCCGGACGAGGCCTGCGCGCTTCCGGCCGCGTGGCCGCCGGAAAGGGCCGGGATCGGCAGCGACGACCCCAGGGCGGTTTCGAGGATGGGGCCGATGAGGAACAGCATCACCACGGTCGCGAGCGCCACACCGACCATGAAGACGGCGGCCGTGACCACCCACATGAGGTGCGGGCGCAGCAACTTCAGGATCCTGCGTAGCGCCTTCACGTCGCCTCCCGCGCTACCGCCAGGACAGCCCGCGCCGCGCGGGCGCTGGCACCCGGCTCTCCCAGCGCCCTCCTGACCGCGGCGAGCTCCTGCCGCTGCGCCGAGCCTGCCGGGCCGAACAGGCGCTTCACCTCGACCAGCAGCCGCGAACGGTTGAACTCACTCTGCACGGCCTCCGCCACGATACGCTTACCCGCCACCAGATTCACGAGGGCGACGTGTGGGACGCGAACCATCCGTTTCGCAAGCGCGTACGAGACCGGGTGCAGGCGGTACCCCACCACCATCGGGACGTCGAGCAGCGCGCACTCCAGGGTTGCCGTCCCGGAGGCCACCACGGCCGCCGCGGACGCCGCCAGGGCGCGATGGCGTTCCTCTGTGACGATCTCGACGGCCAGCGGCGCTCCCACGACCATCGTCGAGAGCCTTTCCCGTTCCAGCCCCGGCGCGGCGATCAGACGAACGCGTAGGTCCTCGACTTCGGCGCGAAGCGCGGCTGCCGTCTGAAGCATCGTAGGGAGCAGGGCTTCGACCTCGTGCCAGCGCGATCCCGGCAGCAGAGCCAGCGCGCCCTCCTCCACCGGCGGCCTCGCGGCCATCACCGGCGCGAGCTCGTCGACCAGCGGGTGGCCGACGTACTCGGCGGCGACCCCGTGGCCCGCGTAGAACTCTACCTCGAACGGGAGCACGCACAGCACGCGCCGCACGTCGCGGCGGATCCGGCGCACCCGGCCGGCGCGCCACGCCCAGAACTGCGGGGAAACGTAGACCACGACCGGGATCCCGGCGCGCCGCAGGTGCCGAGCGAGCGGGAGGTTGAAGTCCGGCGAGTCCACGAGAACCGCCACGTCGGGGCGTCCCGCCAGGGCGGCCGCGCGAACCCGGCGGGAGAGCCGCAGGAGGCGGGGCAGATCCCTCACGACCTCCACGAGTCCCATGACCGACAGCTCCTCGCTGCGGGCCACGCACTCGAGCCCCGCCTCTCGGAGCCTCTCGCCCCCGACCCCGAACACCCGGATCTCCGGCTCCTCGGAACGCAGGGCACGGACCAGGTTCGCGGCGTGGAGGTCGCCGCTGGCCTCGCCGGCCACCAGGAAGACGTTCACCCGCGCCTCTTCCACGCCGCCGGGACCGCAACGCCGAACCTCGCGCCCATTGCGTCGGCCACCGCGTCGCCGACCTCGGCGCTGCGTGGGGGCGTGAAGTACTGGACCACCTCGAGCAACACGCCGTGGGCCACGGAAAGGGGTCGCGGGGCGTGCATCGCGCACCCGTCCGGTCCGGCCTCAGCCGCGCGGGAACGGATACATCACCCACCCGAGCACGATCGCTCCCACGACCAGCGCTCCGAAGACCTTCAAGAAGTAGCGCCAGCGCTCCTGCCGGTCGCGCTTCCACAGAAAGGAGAAGAACACGGCGATGAGAAGGGCGTGGAGCACCATCAGCGAAAGATGGTCGAGCATCACCAGTCCTTCTTGCCGGTCGCGATGTCGTGGGTGTCGAGGACGACCAGAAGGTTCATCATCCCGGCCGTGAGCAGGAACGTGTTCCCGAACTCGTACGCGGCGGACGTCACAACGCCCTGTCCGAGGCCGACGCCGCGCGCGATGAAGAACAGCAGGCCGTTACCGACGCTGGCGATCGCGGCCAGGTACGAGAGTGGGTCGCCGGCGTGCGGCACGATCAGCTCGCCGTCGAGGCGAAGACCGGCGAGGAACGCGACCACGATCACGACGAAGAAAACCACGGCCCGCAGCCTGCGGCCTAGCAAGACGTGCCCGAGCCCCGGAACGAACCACGCGAGCCCCAGCAGGACCAGGAGCGGGAGCGACATACCGACAGGCTTGCCCTGCTCAGGCAACGGTGACCTCCAGCGCGCGCCGCAGCTTGGCGAGGGTCTCGGAGAGGTCCTCGGGCAGGACGCGTACGCCCGCGGTGACAGCCATGAAGTTGGTGTCGCCGCGCCATCGCGGCACGACGTGCAGGTGGAGGTGATCGGCGATTCCGGCGCCCGCCGCCTCGCCGAGGTTGAAGCCGATGTTGAAGCCGTGAGGCTGGTAGACCTGCTGGACCGCCCGCACAACCCGCTGGACCATTCCCATCATCTCCGTCAGCGTGGCCGCCTCGAGCCGGGAGAAGTCGGCGACGTGGGCGATCGGCGCGACCATCGCGTGGCCGGAGGTGTACGGGAAGCGGTTTAGGAGCGCGAACGTCCTTTCTCCCCGTGCCAGGGTGAGGGTCTCATCTCCACCGCCCGCGGCGGTGCAGAGAACGCAGTCTGATGAGGCGCCGGCGTGTGACACGTACGCGAACCGCCAAGGGGCGAAGAGCCGCTGCAACAGCCCCTCACTTGCCGCCGAGCGTCTCGCGGAGCTGCTTGCCGGGCTTGAAGTAAGGGACCACCTTCGGCGGCACGTTGACCTGGGCGCCCGTTCGTGGGTTGCGCCCGGCGCGGGCCTGGCGCTTGCGGGTGCGGAAGGAACCGAAGCCGCGGAGCTCCACCTTCTCACCCTTGCCGATCGCCTCCACGACACCGTCCAGGACAACGCTGAGCAC
>JBEKAA010000065.1:0-8860 GCA_050018455.1 Thermoanaerobaculaceae bacterium
GGGCGGAAGCTGTCGGCTGTCTCTCTGGGTGGGGGACTGTCGACTGTCAACTGGGCGGGTGGGTGGGCGGAAGCTGTCGGCTGTCTCTCTGGGTGGGGGACTGTCGACTGTCAACTGGGTGGGCGGGTGGGCGGAAACTGTCGACTATCCGTCGGTGGACGGTCACGAGACGACTCCCGTACACTCGCATGAGTGCTGATACCGACCTTGTACCGAGAGGAATCGTGATGGTCGGGACGCGTCTGGATGGACCTGCAACCGTGCTCGTGGTGGCGGGCCTGATGCTCGTCTCGGCGGCGGTCGTGGTTCGGCAGGTGGACGACGGGTTCCAGGCGAGGTACACGGCGCTCGACCTGCGACACCCCGAAGGGTTCGTCGCGGATCCCTCAATCGTCGGCCCGAGCACGATCGGGATGCTCCAGTGGCGCGGTGCGGAGCCGCTGGTCGTCCGGGGCGTTTCCGTTCGACAGGGCGACCTTCTCAAGGCGAAGGTGTTCGCGGAGTGCGACCGTGGTGAGCTCGTCCTGCGCGTGGGCTCCGGACCGGCCCTGCGCATCCCGGCAAGGGCACGGTGGCGGCAGGTCGAGCTCACGCTCGCAAACGACGGGACCGAGATCCGCTGGGAGAAGGCGACGCCGCAGCCGTGCCCTGTGCACTTCTCGCGCATGACGGTCGCCGGCTTCCACGGCGAGGCGACAGGTCTTGTGGAAGCCCACCTCGTAGCGGGCCGGGCAAAGACGCCGACGACACGCTGGGATCCACGGCTGACGAGCCTCCTGTCGCCGCTTGTGGTCTTCGGGCTCGTGTGGATGTGGGAGGCTCTTGTCATCCGAGCGCCTCGACGGCGCGCCCGGCGGGTCGCGGCGCTGGCCGCAGGCGTGCCGGTGCTCGTCCTGGCCGCCTTCGAAGTCGCGGGACACGTCAGCGGTCTTTGGCTCGTGATGGCCAGCCGGACGCCGCTCGTGCTGTTCGCCGTGGCCGTGATCGCCGTCGTGGCGGTGAGCGCCGGCGTGCGGTTCGGCCCCCGTCTCCGGCGGCTTCCCCGTGGTTTCCTCGAAGTTATGAGAGCGGTGGCCCGCGATCTCGGTTCTTCACGCGCGGAACAGGACCCGGCTTCCGCCGCCGACGGCGGGGCGTGGCGTGTGCCGCGCCGGGCTCTGCTCGTGTTCGGCTTGGCGGTCTGCGTCCTCCTGGCCGTGTTTGCGGTTACGGTCGTCCAGGACTTCCGCGGCCCGATGCTCGGACACGGTGACCTCGACCAGTGGCTTCATGAGTCCTACTACTTCGGACACAACCTGTCGCTGCGCCCGTGGCCCTGGCTGGATTTCGACAACGACCAACTCTTCTTCCCATACGGTGGCTGCAACGTGTTTCAACCCTGGGTCTTCGAGATGAACGCCTGGGTGGCCGTCCAGAATCGGTTGTTCGGGTTGGGACCGTGGCTCCAGACGTACTTCCTGTTCTCCATCCTGGTAACCGGCATCGGCGCGTTTCTGATCCTCGTCCGGGAGCACAGCGCCGGGCGCGCCGCGCTGCTCGCCGCCGCGCTCGGCTTCGCCAACTACTACGCGATCGCGAAGTTCCCCGGACACATGATCGTCGCCTGTGTGCACTGGGCCGCGCTCGGGATCCTCCTCGACGCCATCATGGTCCGGCGCCACTGTGCCGGACGCCGGTGGTCGGCCCGCCTGGTCGCACTGCGCGCACTGGTGCTGTTCCTGTCGCTCAGCCTCGACCTCGGCTACGTCGCCGGGGTGGCGCTGACATCGTTCCTCGTGTCGGCGGGGTTCATCGCGGTTCGCGCGGTCCTGGCGGACCGGGCGGCGCTCGGCCGCCTGCAGGTCCGGGCCGCGGCGGCGCGCGACGAGCTTCTCGAGAGTTTTCGGGCGCACAAGGTGCAGGTCGCGTCGCTCGCAATCGCGGCGGCCGTCGCTGGGGCGTTCTACGGCCCGCTTGTCCTCGAGGTCCGGTCCGCGGCGAGCCGGTTCGACTTTCACAACGTGCCGATCGGAATGTGGTGGGCAAACCCGGCCCGGATGCTCATCCCCGTCCTGCCGTTTTTCAACCCGGTCCGCGACGAGTGGCTGTTCAACGACAGCCACGAGGGCCTGTTCGCAGCGAGCCCGGGAGCGTTCTTCGTGCTGGCCGCGCTGCTCGGAGTTCTGGTGGCGGGGCGCCGCCGGCTCTCGACGGTGCCGGCGCTCGTCGCGCTGGCGCTGTTCCTGACGTTCCACGGCTACGACCGGCCGTGGCTGAAGGTGCTGCCGTGGTTTTCGTTCGCGAGGGTGAGCGGGCGGTTCTCCGCTCTGTACCCCGCGCTGCTGGTGGCCGTCAGCCTTGCCGTGCCGGACTCCCTGTTTCGGCGGCGCACCGGGCGTGTCGTGGGGCTGCTCGGCGCCGCGCTGCTCGCGGTCGAGGCGGCTACCGCGTACCAGGTGTGCTTCACCAGACCGAAACGGTTCTGGACTCCGGACCCGCCGTTCCTCGCGATGATGGCGACGATCCGGGAATCGCCGGGCGCGGCGGTCCTGGACTGGCCGTTCTGCATCGCCGGCGGCAACGGCATCGGCACCGGCGAGGTCGGGCGCTTCTACGGGCTGCAGGCCGGCATCTCGAGCCTCCAGGTCTTCCACGGCAAGAAGATCATGAGCACGTACTTCGGCCGCCTTCACCCGGACCAGTTTAGGGCGTACCGGCTCGCCGGGTGGCCGCGCCTGTTCCTGCCGGACAACCGGGACTGCGGCGTCGCGCGCCGCCAGCGGCGCGATTTCCTGCCCTGGGAGTGGGCCTTCCTCGAAGAGTTCGTGAAGTCCAACGACTTCGCCGGGATCGTGCTGTACACCGACATCCTCCCCCCCGAAACGGTGGCCGGATTTCACGCCCGCTTTGGTGGCCCGGTCGCGGCGGCACGAGGCGAGCCGTACGGCGCGATCGAATTCATCCCGAAGCGGCGCGAATGGCAAGCGCTCGTCGACCCTGCCCTCGGGCGTCAGCTGCGGCTCGAGAATCGGCTTGTGCCGTGGCCGCCAAATCAGCTGCTGCGGATGGACGACCCTGGGACGGACGACTGGCTGCGGGAAGGCTGGGACGGCACCAACACGGAGGGCCACCTGGCTGAGGTGGCTTTCGCGCTCGATCGCATCGAGCCGCTCTACTGGAGCATCCGGGTCAGGCCCTACGGCCGCCAGAGGATGAGCGTCGAGCTCAACGGTCACGATGTGTTCCCGACGAAACTCCTCCGCGGCAAGGAGACCGTGATGGCGCCGCTGCCGGTCGAGTTGCTCCGCAGGCAGAACCGCATCGTTCTCCGGCTCCCGGATGCCCGCTCCCCCAAGAGCGTCGGGTACAACGGCGACACCAGGGTTCTTGGCATCGAGGCGGAGTGGATGCAGCTCGGGCGGCACCGGTACGCGGGACCCCCAATCGGCGAGCGGCTGGCGATGGACAGGCGCAAGGTCGAGGATTTCCTGGGACCGGGGTGGGGCAAAGGGGAGCCGGAGTTCGCTGTGCGATCGACGCGAGGGCACGCCGCGTCCATCAGGTTCGGTCTCGACGAGATCCGCCCTCTCTCGCTGGGTCTTGAGGTCGAGACGGTCGAGAGTCAGCGCGTGACCGTCGAGCTGAACGGCGTCCGCCTCTGGACTGGAAGGGGCGATGGCGCGTGGGTCACGGCCAACCTCGCCCTGCCTGCGGCGGCGTTGCGGCCCGACAATGAACTGGTCTTCCTGCTGCCTGACGCACACTCGCGGAAGAGCGTGGGAAGGGGCCTGGACGACCGCGTCCTCGGCCTCGCCGTCCGCTGGATCCAGTTCAATCCCGGGTCCCCGTAGCAATCCGACGGTGCCCGGTCGGCGGACTTCCCCAGGAATACGGGCGTGACGCGTAACGGCCGCCAGCCGGCTTTCCGCATGGTTGCCGACGGCTGGTCGGCTGCACGGATACCGAACGGCCCACGGCAGAGTGGACGTATAATCCCAGCTAAGGGATGGGTTCACATGAGGCTTCTTCGGAACAGGTCGACGACGGTGCCGGTGCTGCTCGCCGTCGCTCTGTCCCTGCCCCTGGCTTCGTGCGGGCGGGGGGCCGATCAGCGGCAGCTGGTCGTCGGTTTCGAAGGTCATCCGCTGAGCCTCGATCCGCATCACAAGAACGAAGCGGTCACATGGTCGGTGCTTTCGAACTTCTACGACGGCCTAGTGCGCTTCTCCGCCGAGCTGAAGCTCGAACCCGCCCTCGCGGAGTCGTGGGAGCAGCTCGACGCCACCCATTGGAAGTTCCACCTCCGCAAGAACGTGCGCTTTCGGCGCGGGGAGCCGTTTTCAGCCGCCGACGTCGTCGCGAGCTTCGAGCGCGCACGCAGCGATCCGCAATCGGGAATCCGCCATCACCTGCTCGGGGTGACGCGGATGACCGCGGTCGACGCCCTGACGTTGGTCGTGGAGACCGACGGCCCGAGTCCGACGCTCCTCAACCGGTTGGTGTTCCTGCCGGTGGTGGCGGCCAGCGACGCGAAGCTTCGGGAGATCACGGAGCCGAACGGGACCGGACCGTACCGCCTCGTGCGCCACGACGACCCGGACTCGCTGCTTCTCGAAGGGTGGGCGGGGTGGCGAGGGATGCCGGAGATCCGCCGGGTGAAGTTCGTCTTCGCCACGGACGGTCACGCCCTCTTCCAGCGCTTTCTGGCCGGCGAGATCGACGTGCTGCGACAGGTCCCCGAGGACCGACTCGGCGATCTGCGCGACTCCACCCATGTGCGCGCCGAGCCGCAGCCGCGGCTGGCGATAAACATGATCGCCGTCTCGGCGGCGGGAGGCCAGACGGGGGGGCCCGGGCGTTGTCCGACCTCCGGGTGCGTCGCGCGATCCTGCTCGCGTGCGACCGTCAGGGGTGGGTGGGCGAGGTCTATCGGGGAAACGCAATCGTCGCGTCGCAGTACGTGCACCCTGTGGTCTTCGGCTACGACCCGGGGGCCACGGCACAGCCGTACGATCCCCAGAAGGCGCGTGAGTTGCTGGCCCAGGCTGGTTTTCCCAACGGTTTCGATCTGACGATCGACTACACGTCTACCCAGGAGTTCATCCTCCCTTCGCTGGTCGCCGACCTCGCCCGGATCGGCATTCGGCTCACCCCCCGGGTGTTCGAATGGGACGAGCTGATGACCAGGATGCGGGAGGGGAAGAGCGCCCTCGGTCTTTTCGCCTGGCAGTGCAGCACGGGCGACGCGAGCGATTTCCTGACCACCTGCGTTCATTCGGCTTCGGAATCGCTCGGACTGGGCCGTGACAACTTTGCCCACTTTAGTGACCCCCAAGTGGATGCCCTCATCGAAGCCTCCGAGCGCGAGCTCGACGGCGGCCAACGCCTGCGTTTGCTGCAGGAGGCGCAAAGGCTCACGCTGCAGAAGCTGCCGTACCTCCCGTTGACGGACCGCTGGGTGTTCCTGGGCGCCTCGGACCGTGTCGAGGTCGTGGTCCGCCACGACATGTGGCAGTGGGTTGCGGCCTACCGCTGGCGGGTGCCGAAGTAGCAGCGGCAGCCGCCCATCCCCACACTGGGCGAGTTTGCAGTCTTGTTCGTCGTAAGTGCGCTCGAAGCAGATGGCTGGGGAGCAGGGATTCGAACCCCGATACCGCGGTCCAGAGCCGCGTGTCCTGCCGTTGGACGACTCCCCAGTAAAGCAGGGACCGACATTCTAGCCCGGCTTCCGGTGGTGTCAATTGCGGACGCCGTCTGCATCCACGTCCTCGCGACGAGACCTCACGGAATCAAGGCTGGGCTTCCTTGCTGCCCACGCCGGAGGTCCGATCCGGGGCTGTTACACTCGTTCTGGCCGCGACGGCGTCGCGGCCTGTACGGAGAGATCGAGAATGGCAGTCAGGACACGCATCGCCCCCAGCCCGACCGGTGATCCGCACGTGGGCACGGCCTACGTCGCGCTGTTCAACTACGCCTGGGCCAGGAAGAACGGCGGGCAATTCATCCTCCGCATCGAGGACACGGACCGCGAGCGCTCCAACGCGACCTCCGAGCGGATGATCTTCGACTCACTGCACTGGCTTGGCCTCTCGTGGGACGAGGGACCGGACATTGGCGGCCCGCACGGCCCGTACCGCCAGAGCGAGCGCTTTCCGATCTACCGCGAGCACGCCGAGCGTCTCGTCGCGAACGGCGCCGCGTACCCCTGCTTCTGCACCAAGAAGCGCCTCGACGCGCTGCGCGAGGAGCAGCGCGCCAAGAAATTGCCCCAGGCGACCGGCTACGACGGCCACTGCCGCACGATCCCGCGCGAGGAAGCCGCCCGGCGCCGGGCCGCGGGGGAGCCGCACGTCATCCGCCTCGCGATGCCGCGCGAGGGCGAGACGGTCGTGGCCGACCTGCTGCGCGGCGAGGTCCGGATCGACAACCGGCTGGTGGACGACCAGGTGCTGATCAAGAGCGACGGATACCCGACGTACCACCTCGCCAACGTGGTGGACGACCACCTGATGGAGATCACACACGTCATCCGCGCCGAGGAGTGGATCTCCTCCCTTCCGAAGCACGCCCAGCTCTACCGCGCGTTCGGCTGGACGGAGCCGGTGTTCTGCCACCTGCCGCTGCTGCGCAACGCCGATAAGTCCAAGATCTCGAAGCGCAAAAACCCGGTCTCCTTGAACTACTACCGGCGCGCCGGGTACCTCCCCGAGGCGATGCTCAACTACCTCGCCCTGATGGGGTGGGCGATCTCGGCCGACCGCGAGGAGTTCTCGCTCGAGGAGTTCATCGCGAGCTTCGACCTCGAGGACGTCACGCTCGGCGGGCCCGTGTTCGACCTCGAGAAGCTCACCTGGCTGAACGGCAAGTACATCCGCAACCTGACCGTCCCCGACCTGCTCGCCCGGCTGCGCGCGGACGTGCTCTCGGACGAGCACCTGCTGAAAGTGCTCCCGCTCGCGCACGAGCGCATCGACACGCTCGAGGACTTCGTGGAGTACGCGCGCTTCTTCTTCGTGGGCGAGGTGGCGTACGACGACGAGGCGCTCGGCAAGCTCGTGGCGAAGAAGAAGACGGCCGCCGAGACGGCCAAGGCGCTCGCCGAGATGCTGGAGGACCGCCTCGACCCGCTACTCGACTGGACCGCGGCGCCGCTCGAGGCCGCGATGCGCGCCTGGTGCGAGGCGTCCGGCTGGAAGCCCGGCGACCTCTTCATGCCAGTGCGCATCGCGGTCACCGGCAAGGCCGCGACGCCCCCGCTGTTCGAGACGATGGAGGTGCTGGGGCGCGAGGTGTGCCGCCGCCGCCTGCGCCGTGCCGTCGAAGCGCTGCGCGCGATGCCGGCCGCCTGAGCGCGGTGCCGAAAGCGCCTCGAACTTCCAACCTCATGCCTAACCACCCAGAGTCAAGGGGGAACCATTGTCACTGCGAGGCCTCGAAGGGGCCGAAGCAGTCTCGTCCACTTCCGCGGGATTGCCGCCACGCCGCTGCGCGGCTCCTCTCGATGACAATGATGTCCGACGGCTCCCTCGTTGCGAGGGCCTCGCGATGACCGCGACGACTCCGCGCCGGAACGCAGCCGGAGTTCACATCGACGGCTTCTGCTGCTCGAGCGCGGCGCGTTCCTCCTTCATGCGCCGCATCATCTCGGGGTCGCGCGCCCACGTCACGCTCTTCTCTTCGGGCTGGCCGCACGCCTCCGGCGCCAGATAGAAGCCGCGCTCCGCAGCGGGTTTGTCCTGCTCGGCCACGAACGGGTGCGCCTTCATCCAGGCATCGTTTCGTCTTGCTGTGACCTGCCACGAAACCTTGACCATGGCAAGGTTGGTGCGGATAGCGAAGCGGTTGTTGTCGATCTCCTGCTCAACGATCGCCTGCGCGAAGCGGCCGATCACCGTGAGCTGATATCGGAAGTCGGTGTTCTCGGCCTCGAACCAGTCGGGAAGCTGGACCACGCCTCGCCCCTCGGCGTCGGTCGTCACGTTCCCGGAGTAGATGTTGAGCACCTCGTTCGACTCCACGGCGGCGTGCACAAGGACCTTGTTCTCCGGGTCGAGCGGGTGGTCGATGATGAAGTTCTTGGTGCCGCCGGACACGTTGAAGTTGCCGTTGACCTGGACCTTGCCGTTGAAAAATCCCGCGTAGCCCGTCGTGCTGGTCGCACTGAGCGCGTTGCCGCTGCTGCTCCTCGCATCGACGCCGGCACCGCTGGTGCTGTTGGCCCATAGCGCGGTGTCTGAAGTCGCCACGATGGTCAATCCGCGGCCGCCACCGGTGTTGTTGACGGTGAAGATGTCCGAACCGACCGGGCTCGACGCGCTGATCGCCACGTTCCCTTCGAACATGCCGGCGTAACCCGAGTTGCTCGTACCATGCACCCCGATCCCGGTATTGCTCTCGCCCAGGACGCCGGTGCCGCTGGCGCTGGTGCCAATGACGCCGTTGCCGGTGGCCACGGCAGTTACTCCGACGACGCCTGCGATAGCGCCGGCACCCTCCAATCCTATGTACTTATCGCTTGTCCCGACCACGCCTGCACCGGATTCTGAGTCGCCCCAGACGCCCGAAGGGCTACCGGCGTAGCCATTCGCGATGGTGCTGGCTCCACCCCCCACGCCGAGGATCGCCGGCTGGTTGGTGCCCTGCACGAGCGGAGCGGTCCCCTGGATGGCGATGTTTCCGGTGCTGTTGGTCACCGCAAGCGCAGGGGCCGTCGAGGCGGCGATCCCGGCAAATGGCAGCGAGAGCCCGGCGTTCGTCCATGCGAGGTTGGTTCCGTCGGTGCCCAGCACCTGGCCGTTCGTCCCGCCCGACGCCGCCAGCTTCGTCTTACCGACGCCTCCAGTCGCGATCCCGAGCGGGGTCGCGGTGGTCCCGTCGCCTG
>JBEKAA010000066.1:0-7836 GCA_050018455.1 Thermoanaerobaculaceae bacterium
TGCTGATCAAGACCGACTATCCCTACCCGGTCGGGACCCAAATGGCGTTCGAACTCGCGATTCCGGGCGAGAGTACCCGCGTTCGCGGACTTGCGGCGGTCGTTCGCCAGACTCAGGAAGAGTGCGAGAGGGTTACCGGCCTGGGTGTGCGCTTTTCCTCGTTCCAGGGAGAAGACCAGAAGCGCCTCGTGGCCACGCTCGCCAAGCTGGCAGCCTGAGCGGCCCCTCGATCAGAACTTGAGGGCAGCCAGCGCCTTTTCCGAAGGGTCTGAACGCTTCCGGAATGAAAACGGATCGGGCTAGATCGACGCGCTTGCCTTGGCGGCGCATGTATCCCTCGTCGCCGGAGAATTCGTCGAGAACGGCAAGCATCTCTGCTCACCCGGAGTTGGGAATTCTCTCAGAAATTTGCGGAGGGTGTGCATTAGGGATGAAGACCCTCGGGGGGTCCACGCCGGTGGTGGGCCTCCCCGGGCTCCGGTGGAGGTGGGGCAGTCGTCTTCCTACTTCTTCTCACCCTTCAAGCACTGTAAGTCCTCGCCGAAGGGTGTCTTGAGCCAATGAACGTGGTCGCGTGAAGCTCCGTGCGTTTTCGCCTCGGCATCTCGTCCCCCTCTCGCGCTGCGCCAGGAGACCACCGACAGGGGCCGGACTCGACGCTCACCTGGACCAGGTTTCGGGTTTTGGGTCACACTGGGGAGACCCCACAACAAGCCCACCTGTTGGGTTGCTTCGGTGCTTGCTGGTGGCGCAGCTGACACAGGCTGGTGTGTCTAATCCGCCTCTCGGAATAGCCGCGACCGCGGCGAACCGGGCATGAGTCTTGCCTAATCCAGAGTAACTCCGGTGCGAGCCGGCGTGGGAAGGAAGGCAGGCAATGGCAATGACGACGAGCACTTCGAGGCTGTCCATCGTGGTCCTCACGGCGGCTTTAGCGATGGCGGCATCGCCGACGGCGGCGGCGGTGCCGCCGGTACTGCCACTCTTGGCGCTGCCTCACCTCGTATCGCACCTGCTTCGGTCGCTGGTGCCGCCGCTACTGGTCGCGTCGCAGACCTGGGGTGACCAAGAGTACTACGGTCCCCGGCGTTACATCCGCGGCGAGGACCGCGTACCGTACCTGGTCCGTCCGCTGGTGCTGACACCACGGGTCGTGCCGCGTACGTGGAGCGACCACGAGTCCTACCGTCCCCAGCGTTACAGCCGCGGCGAGGAGCGCCGATCCGCTGGCCCCGAGCAGGGGCGCCGCGACGGCCGGTACAGCGAGCGCCGTGGTCACGGCGACTACGGCAACTGGCGGCGCTGACGGCTTGACCTCCCGCCTCTAGAGTTCGAACGCCGATATTAACGAGCAGGGCCGGGCGACGCCCGGCCCTGTGCGTTGAGGATTTGGGTGTTGGCTCGGAAGGAGCGCCTTGATATGGCGGCCAACGCGCATTTGGCGGGAATCGATGTCCCGCTCCGATTGGGTGTGCGGAGGCCTCAGTTCCGGATCTTCGTAGCCGCTTCGCAGCGGTCGCAAATCAAAGTTGACCAGTCGCGGCAGGGGCCTGGAGCCGGGCCAACTCTGTGGGGTCCCGCTCGCGCAGCGGCCCCCCGCGTGCCCGCCCGAGACCTTGACACTTCTCCTCAACCGGATAGCATCGGCTCAGGCGAGAAAGAAGATTCCTATCCATAAGCAAACCACCACAAACGTTGGGCGTGAAACGGATGAGAAAGGAGCTGAACGTGAAGTTCAACATCAGGGCGTTCGCGCTGACCTGCGGCATCGTCTGGGGGTTGGGATTGTTCTTCCTGACGTGGTGGATCATCGCATTTGAAGGGTCCGGCAATAGCCCCATGCTCCTCGGGAGGATCTACCGGGGGTACAGAATCTCTCCCGTCGGCAGCGTCATAGGTTTGGTCTGGGCGTTTTTCGTTGGCCTGATCGGCGGCGGCGTATTTGCGTGGGTCTACAACAAGATCGCGGGTTCCCGGGAGACCACGTAGGCGCGGGAAGGCCATGCCGGCCGATCGCGGCCCAGCTGCACAAGTGACCCAAACCCGGAAGACTGGACCACCTGAACGTTAAGTCAGCAGCCGATCGGTGTTCTCCTGGCGTGACGCGGAAGGGGGACGAGATTCCGAAGCGAGGACGCAACGACGAGCAGATCATTGCGGCGTTGCGGCAGGCCAGTGTGGAGCTTTTCCGGATCTCCGGGCCCGGCAAGGGTGACGAGTCCACCGCCCACTCCGGTAGCGCAACCGAACCGACCGCCGTCACCAACACTTTCAAAATGCTTGGCATGGCCTATTGATCCAAGCTCCGGCCCGGTCCGCTGCGAAGCCTTGCCGGAGCTACAGCCTTCCCTTATGCTCGCCCCATGGATATCATCCACTCGCCGCAGGGCGCAATACGCTCCTTCAAGGAATTCTGTGTCCATCTGCTAACGGTCATCATCGGCATCCTGATTGCGCTTTCCCTGGAAGGGCTTCTGGAGTGGAACCATCACCGCGCGCTCGCACAGGAGGCGCGCCTCAACCTTGCTTCGGAAATTTGCGGGAACCGGGCGCGGCTGGAGAAGGGTTTGGCCAGCGCGCCCGACGCCGAGGATCGTTTGAAAAAGACCATGGTGGCCATCGAGGCGTCCCGAAGGAACCGTGCGACCGTTCCGTCCGGCCTCGAATGGTCCTTTGGGCTTTGCCCACTGGATTCCTTCGCCTGGGAAAGCGCCGCCGCGACCGGCGCGGTTGCCTACATGCGATATCCCGAGGTCCAGCAATACACGCGCGTCTATCTTTTGCAGGCACAGTTCCTTACCATGCAGGAGCGCACCCTGGAGAAATGGCTGGAACTCCAGAAGTGGGCGGCAATGATGGATGCGAATCATGGCCCGGTCGCCCTCACCGACGGGGAGTTGGGCGAGATCGAGCGGGATGCCAGTGCCGCCCTCATCCACACCGAGACGGAAGAGAACTTTGCGAAATCGCTGGTCGCCACCTATTCGAAGGCGATTGGGGGCCGTTAGCGTCACCGAAAACCCGGAAACTGGTCCAGGTGAAAGTTGAGTCCGAGCCGGGTCGGTGATCTCATTGAAAGGCGCAGAAGCGGGACGAGATGCCGAGGCCGGGACACGCATCAGCTCGAAGTGGGCTACGGCGAGGACTTACAACGCCTGGCACGTGAGTTTAAGGGAGAAGGGGAGCAATGATCTGGCCGCCCTTCGTCACCAAACAAACCAGAGTGCAACCAATGGTGCCAAGTTGAAAAGGACTATGCCGATCTTGTAGACGGCAAGACCTGCGTAGTGAATCGCGTCAAAGGTCCCAACCGAGAGCTTGAACCAACGACCGTGCATTCGGTACATCCAGTCGTGCGCAAAGACAAAGACGCCGAACCAGATGAAGAGAACCGTATAGTTGAGACAGGCCCTGGAGCTGGTATCATCCGCACCGCCCGAAAGGAATCAATGACCGCCACCAGACCACCTTCGCACGACGCCCCGGCGCGCGATTCGCGCGGGGAGCCCAGCCGCGAGCGCCGCACGCTCGGACTGACCGGCCTTCTGCTCGAGCTCGCTCTGCCGGTCGTGCTCTCGGCAGTGTTCCTCTTCGTCGCGGCGAGCTACATCCACGTGTGGAATCTCCGCACGTCGATCGGCCTCGCGGTGTTCGGCGTTCTCCTCGTGGCGGCGAGCCTCCTCCTGAGCCTGCGCATCGACGTCACGACCCTCGCGCGACGCCGGCAATTGGGAAAGCGCCAGCTCTTCAACCGGGCGGACGCTGTCTCGCGCCTGGTCAAGTTCATCCTCGCCGGCCTTGTGATCCCGATTGCCGCGTTCGTCGCCGCGAACCGGATCGAGCTGGGGGGCAACAGGACCCCGATGTCGCTGGCCATCGACCTGGAACGTTCGCCGCGCCAGTCGGCCCCCGCCGAGCTGGTCGGTGGCGCCGTGCTGCGTGCCACGGAAACGGCCGTCAAGGTGCAGGGAATCGCGGCGCTCCAGGCGATGAGCTCGAATGAGGCGCTCGAACAGCTGTTTCGCATCCTTGCAGACGACTCGGCGGTACTGCGGGACGGCGGCGAGTCGCTGGCCCTCTCCAGGGCGCTCGCGTCTTTCGGCACGCGCGCCACGGCCGAGCTGGTGCGTCGCTTCGAGCAGGTGAGCCCCTCTGTGCGCAAGGGCGCCCGTGCCCCCGGTCACGATGTCTTCGACCGCTACTTCGCGAGCGGTTTCGAAGGCCTCGCGCGCGAGGTCGACCGGCAGGTGATCGACCCCACGGCGCAGGCCGCGGCACTCGCGCGTCTCGAGGCCGCGGAGCGCGACCTCAAACGTGCCCTGAAGGAGGTCGATTCGGGTGCCGTGTCCGTCGGAGCCGACAACGCCCTACCCGCCTTCGTCCTGCAAACTTTCCTCCAGATGAACGACAAGGAGGACGCCGTGCTGCTCGCGTTTGCCCGCCGAACCGCAGCCGACATCGGGTGGTCCGACGCTGTTCGAGGGCGCGCGCTGCTGCTGATCGGCAAGCTTGGGGGGAAGGACGACCTTGACGGGCTGTACCGTTTCCTCGCCGTTCCCAGCCCGTTGCTGCAGGTGCGGGCGTTGCAGGCAATCGCCGCCGCAGAGGCCAAGATCGCGGCCACCGGGAGCCACTGACGGCTCTGACGAACCGCGGCCCGTCTCGAACGTTGTGGGAAGAGCGGGCCTCGGGGAATTGTATAGTTGACCGAGGAATTTGTGACGAGGGAGAAACAAGGAGTAACCTAGACGCAGCTGGTTTACGGGAGGAGAATCGATGCCCAACATTGCCAAGGTTCTGAAAGACGAGGTTTCCCGCATCGCTCGCCGGGAGACCAACAAGACTCTCGCCTCGGTCAGCAGGCCGACCGTCGGGTTGAGGCGCACGGCGGCCGACCTGAAGCGGAGGGTCGCCCAGCTGGAAAAGGAGCTGCGCTCGCTCCGGAAGACGATCAACGGCCTCGCGAAGGCCCACCCGCCGTCGGCTGCCGAGACGGCCGACAATGCGCGAATCACCGCCAAAGGTATCCGCAGCTTGCGGCGGAGGCTCCGACTGAGCGGCCAGGAATTCGCCAGGCTCCTTGGCATCACGCCGCAGGTGATCTACGGGTGGGAGAAGGCGAGCGGTCGCCTGCGCATGAGGGGCACGACCCGAGCCGCCATTCTCGCGATCCGGGACATCGGTGTGCGGGAAGCCCGGAAGAAGCTCGAGGGGATGAAGGGCGCGAAGTAAGCCGGGGAGACGGCACCTGCGCGGAGGCGCCGGCGGCCGAAGGAAACTACCACACACTGCTTCGAGCGTCAGGCGGGAGTGTCTACTTCAGCGAGGCGACTTCCCCCGCGTTTCTGGTCTTGTGGTGAGCTTCGGTTCAGTGCGTGAGTGCAGATCATGATGGTCCGGGCCCCCTTGTGGCTTGACCACAAGGGAGATCTGCTCCGCCCAGCCGCAATCTCACCGAGAGCTCGGGTTCGACCCGGGCCAGTCCCTGCGTAGGGCACATCATGGCTCCTCGCGCGGGCCCTTCGGGGCGCGTGGGGACGGTTCTCGCGACTGCGGTGTCTAAGGGACGGGAAGGGAGGTTGCCATGAGCGTCCCGAAGGCAATCACACTTGCAGCTGCCGTGGTTCTCTGTCTCGCAGAACCGGCGCTCGGCGCCGCAAAGGGAGGATTTTCGCTCCAGGTGCTGCTCGACGGCAGCGTTCGCCCTGAATATCGCGCTCGCGGCGCGGTGTACGTCGAGGCGGTGCGCGACCGGGCGTACGTCCTGCGCATCACCAACCCGCTACCGGTCTCGGTGGCCGTGGCGCTTGCCGTGGACGGTCTCGACACGATCGACGCCCGCCACGGCGAAGCGCGCAGCGCTGCCAAGTGGGTGCTGCGCCCCTACGAGTCGGTCGAGATTCCGGGCTGGCAGGTCAGCGGCGGCGAGGCGCGTCGCTTCGTGTTCACCGGCGAGCGCTCGTCGTACGGCGCCTGGCTCGGCCAGACCGGCAACCTCGGCGTCATCGAGGCGGTGTTCTACCGGCAGAAGGTCGCTCGCTGCAAGGTCGTGCCTCAGGAACAACGGGCACAGACCGAGCCACCGGAGCGCGAGGGGAAGGCGGGTTCGGTGCGGGAACAGGGTCCTCCCGTCCCACCGGGTCCCCCATCTGCGGAAGGCTCCGCGGGAGCAGACGGGGCAGTCGGAGGCGTTCCTGGGGGGGTGCCCTCGGTCGATAGTCTCGGGGCCACCGCCGAATCCCTCCCGAAGGACAAAAAGCTCAGCGAGGAATACGCAGCGACGGGCATCGGCGAGCGCACTCGGCACGACGTGGAGTGGGTGGACCTCGAGCTGGAGGACAGGCCTGCCGCGGTGATTCGAATCCGCTACGAATTTCGCGAGCAGCTTGCCCGCCTCGGGGTGCTTCCCGCCGGCCCAGACCCCTTCGTGCGCCGTGAGGGTGCCCGTGGCTTCTCCGGGAGCTACTGCCCGGATCCGTTTAGTCGGCGTTAACCGTCGACCCTGGCGCCGCCGAGAACGGACCATCTGCGGCGGCAGAGGGGCAGAGGTGCAGGGGAGCGGAGGAGAAATAGACCGTTCGCAGATTCAAACGTCCACACCCTCGAACGGTCTTCGCTCCTTGGCCCCTCCGCTCCTTTGCTTGTCTTTTCGGACCCCGGACCGCGGTCTTCGCTATCTGGCCTGTTGCTCGAGATGGCGGAGGAGCTCGCTGCGGGGAATGACGATGCGTCGCCCGATGTGGACCGCTTTGATGTGCTGCGGCTCGCTCTCGGAAATCCCGCACCGCTCGCGCAGCTCGTTGATGCCGATGCGCGTGATCTGGGCCGCTTCTTCGACGGTGTAGGCGAGCTGAGTCGCGAACTTCGTGTCGGCGCGCAGCGCCTTCACCTCGCGCTCGATCGCGTCGAGCCGCTCCACGAGCTCCTCGGGGGAGATCGGGAAGCTTGCCTGCGTCGCCTTCGCGGATTGCTGAGCCTTGTCAACCTTGCGCTTGCGGAGGTACTTGTCGAGCTTCATGGGCTTACCTCTCCCGTTCGTTTTCGCCAGCGGCCGATGTTCATGTCACATGTAATGGTAGTCCTCCCGCGCCGCGACGACACGGTGCCGGGCTGCAACGCGATGGAGCGGTAGCGCCGCTGCTGATCAGGAGTGCCAAGAGCACGAGCCGGATCGCGTCTCCGGAACACCCTGCAGAACCTCCGACCCCTGTTTTGCGTCTAGTACGGTGGAGAGGCACTGCGGCACGCTCCGCCAGGTTCGGGAGCCGAGGATGCCGGGGAGTCCACGATGGCTACAGTTGCACGGGAAGTCATTGACAGTGAGCGAGTTTCGGTCGACGAAGCCGAGCCCACGCCGGTGATCCTCGACCATGGGAAGGACGTCCGGGTCGTCCTCCTGCGCTTTGCTGCTCCCCTTCGCGTCGGGGACGTGTTCGCGCTGGGCGGAACTGCCTGGGAGGTCGTCCGCGCCAAGGATCACGCGCGCGGCTGCGTCGCCCGACCGTTGCCGGAGCCGGCGAACTGAGAACCTCACGGCTGCTTGGCGCCCCTACAACTGTCGCAAGGTGCACGAGGCGAACAGGCGGGTGGCGATTGCTCCCTCGCGGGCGGGCACGCTTCTGGTGGCGATGCGAGTCTTCCGGTGCGGGAACCTCTCGTTTGTGGCTCTCACTCGGGTGAGCGTCAGGCTCCGGTCGTGTCGGGTGTACGTCGTGTCATGCCTACGCTCCCGGTGCGGAGCCAGCGTCTGGCGAGCAGGAGCGCGATCGGGCTGATCATAGCGATGCACGCGTAGATGAGCCACATCATCGAGGTGTGTTGCGGGCCTTTGGCGGG
>JBEKAA010000067.1:0-7758 GCA_050018455.1 Thermoanaerobaculaceae bacterium
GTTGACAGTCGACAGTCCCCCACCCACCCAAGAGACCATGGAGGTGGAGATCTTGTTGTCTTCTGACTGTCAACTGTCAACTGTTGACTGTCAGCTGTGAGCTGTTGGCTGTCAGCTGCTTCTACGCGGCCGAACGCTCCACCCAGACCTGCAGCAGGTGCAGAGTGACCTCGGAGGCCTTGGCCATCCAATCCAGCGAGACCCACTCCTGCACCGAGTGGAAGCTCTGGCCGCCGGCCCAGATGTTGGGCGTGAGCAGACCCATGAAGGACAGGCGGGATCCGTCGGTGCCGCCGCGGATCGCACGCCGGACCGGCTCCAACCCCAGCCGCCGGACCGCCTCGAACGCGTATTCGAGAACCTTCGGGTCTTCCGCGATCTTGTACGCCATGTTCCGGTACGACTCCTTGACCTCGACGGAGATCCTCGCCCCGGGGAAAGCGCCCTGAACGTCGCTCACGACGGCCTTCAGGGAGTCCTCGCGCTCCCTCAGCTCATCGTCTGTGAACGCGCGCACCAGGAGCTTGATCTCGACGCGGGTGACGTCACCGCGCACGTCGTACGGGTGCAGGTACGGCTGGCGCAGATCGGTGGTCTCCGGCAGGAACTCGCGAGGGAGGCGTTCGACGATCGCCGCCGCGACGCGCACCGCGTTGACCAGCTTGCCCTTGGCGTACCCGGGGTGGACGTCGTGCCCCTCGATCACGACCAGCGCCGAGTCGGCGCAGAACGTCTCGTCCTCGATCTCGGCAATGTCGGATCCGTCCAGCGTGTACGCGTAGGCGGCCCCGAACGCGGCGACGTCGAAGTGCTCCGTGCCGCGCCCGACCTCCTCGTCGGTCGTGAAGCCGACCCGCACAGGCCCATGGGCGAACTCGGGGTGCTTGCGGAGCCAGGCCACCGCAGCCATGATCTCCGCGATCCCGGCCTTGTCGTCGGCCCCGAGGAGCGTTGTTCCGTCCGACGTCACGATCGTGTGGCCGACGCACTTGGGCAGGTTCGGGTTGTCCGAAACCCGGATCACCTGGCGCTGGTCACCCGAAAGGGCTATGTCGCCGCCCTTGTACCCCTCGATCACCTGGGGCTTGACGCCTGCGCCAAACGTCCCGTGGTAGGTGTCCATGTGCGCGACGAGCCCGATGACCGGCACCTTCCCGACCGCGGGGTGATTCGCAGGGAGATTCGAGGGGACGGTCGCGAAAACGTAGCCCCATTCGTCGGCGGCCGCGTCGGCGCAACCCATCTGTCTCAGCTCCTCGACCAGGACGCGCGCGAGGTCCTTCTGCTTCTCGGTCGAAGGGCTCGAGGTCGAGTTCTCGTCCGACTGCGTGTCGATGCGGACGTACCTGAGGAACCGGGCCAGCAGATCCCTGCGGTCGGCGGCGTCAAGAGCGATCGTCGGCATGCGCCCTCCACGCGCGGCGCGCCGGCCGCGCCCGCCGAGTCTACCCGCTCCGCCGCCTGGAAGAAAGCCGGAATGAGCTTGACCTCGTCCTGGGAATAACGCTAGGATCATGTGAATTTGGGCACGAGGGGGGAAGGGATGATCGCCCAGTACATCCCTGTAGTGATGGCGTTTGCGTTCGCCGCGGTGGTCGTAGGGGCGCTGGTCGGACTGACCACCTTCCTCGGCCGAGGCCGTCTTCGCGGCACGCGGACGCGGGACACCTACGAGAGCGGCATGCCGCTTCTCGACAGCTCGCGCAAGCGCGTTTCAATCCGTTTCTTCGTGGTCGCGATGGTGTTCATCGTGTTCGACGTCGAGGTGGCGTTCCTCTTCCCGTGGGCGGTTTCTGTGCGGGGCTTGCTTGCCGAGGGGAACAGCGCCGTGCTGCTCGATGGCCTGATCTTCCTCGTGCTCCTTGCGATCGGCTACGTCTACCTGTGGCGCGAAGGCGCCTTCGACTGGTCGCGCCGCCGGAGCGAGTCGTGACCACGCGCCCCCTCGTGGTCGAACCTCAAGAGACCACTGCAAGTCTGACCTTCGACACGACAATGGAAGACGGGATCGCCGAGGTGCTGCGGCGCTATCCGACGAGGCGAGCCGCCCTGCTGCCCGTCCTTTGGCTTTGCCAGGAGAGGTTCGGGTGGATCTCCCCCGGCGTCATCTCGGCCGTGGCGGAGCGTCTGGGCGAGGGCAGGGCTTTCGTGGAAGGCGTGGTGAGCTTCTACACGATGTACTACACCTCCCCTCCGGCGCGCTACGTGCTCCAGGTCTGCACGACGCTCTCGTGTGCGGTCTGCGGCGGCCGCGAGCTCGTCGATCACCTCACGGCCAAGCTCGGCATCGGCTTCGGCGAGAAGACTCTCGATGGCTCGTTCCAGCTCGTGGGCGTGCAGTGCCTGGGCGCCTGCGGCAACGCCCCGGTGATCCAGGTCAACGACGACTATTACGAGAGTCTGACGCCGGACACGCTGGACGCGCTGTTGGACGAGCTGAGAGAGGGGCGCTGAATGGAGCCGGTGCTCTTGCGCGCCCGCGGCGTCCCCGGTTCACGGTCGATTGCGACTTACCTCGCCGCGGGCGGCTACGAAGGCTGGAAGAAAGCGCTCGGGCTCGGGCCCGACGCCGTCGTCAAGGAAGTCCTCGACTCGGAGCTGCGCGGGCGGGGCGGCGCGGGCTTCCCCACGGGACGCAAGTGGACATTCGTCCCCAAGGACCACCCCGGGCCGCGCTACCTGATCTGCAACGCGGACGAGTCGGAGCCCGGAACGTTCAAGGACCGGGAGATCATCGAGCACGACCCGCACCAGGTGATCGAGGGCATCGCGATCGCAGCCTTCGCGATCAAGGCGAACACCGCCTACATCTACATCCGCGGAGAGTTCGTGCGATGGGCCGCGATACTCGAGGAGGCGATCGCGGAGGCGCGGGCGCACGGGCTGGTGGGCGCGAACGTGCTGGGCAGCGGGTTCGACCTCGACATCTGGGTCCACCGCGGAGCGGGGGCGTACATTTGCGGGGAGGAGACCGCGCTCATCGAGTCGCTCGAAGGGAAACGCGGGTTCCCTCGCCTGAAGCCGCCTTTCCCGGCCGTCGTGGGCGTCTTCGGCAAGCCGACCGTGGTGAACAACGTGGAGACGCTTGCCTGCGTGCCTCACATCATGGCCCGGGGCGCAGCCTGGTTCGCCTCGATTGGCCGCCCGAGAAACACAGGTCCGAAGCTGTTCTGCGTCTCCGGGCACGTGAACAGGCCCGGAGTGTACGAGTTGCCGCTCGGGGTCACGTTCCGCGAGATCATCGAGGAGCACTGCGGCGGCATCAGAGGCGGGCGGAAGCTCAAGGCGTTCTTCCCCGGCGGCTCCTCGGCGCCCGTCATGACCGCCGACGAGGTGGACGTGAAGGCCGACTTCGACGCCTGCGCAGAGGCCCACACCATGCTCGGCTCGGGCGGGGTGATCGTCCTCGACGACTCGGTGGACATGGTGGATGTCGCCGAGAACATCGCGCATTTCTACGCGCACGAGTCGTGCGGGCAGTGCACGCCGTGTCGCGAGGGCTCGGACTGGTGCGCGGACATTCTCGACCGCATGGCGGCCGGGCACGGTCGCTCGGCCGACCCCGACACCCTCCTGCGGATCTGCCATTTCTCCTCGGAGGGGATGACCATCTGCCCGCTCGGCGACGCCTACGCGTTGCCTATTTCCAGCATGGTGAACAAGTTCAGGCCGGAGTTCGAGCGCCGCATCGTCGCCGCTTCTCCGCTTCCGCAGAAGAAGCTGCCGGTGCTGCCGTGGACCGGGCCCCGTCCCGGCTTCGGGATCTAGGAGGCACGAGGGCCATGCCGAAGCTCACCATCGACGGGCGCGAGGTCGAGGTCGCCGCCAAGACCAACGTGATCGAAGCGGCGCGTGCTGCCGGCATCGCCATCCCATACTTCTGCTACCACCCGTACCTGACCGTCGTGGGCCAGTGCCGGATTTGCATGGTGGAGATCGAGGGTCAGCCGCGCCTCGCCCTCGGCTGCGCGACCGCCGCGACCGACGGTATGGTCGTGAAGGTCGAGACGTCGGAGCGCGCCAAGGAGGCGCGCGAGGCCGTCATGGAGTTCCTGCTCGCGAATCACCCCCTCGATTGCCCTGTCTGCGACCAGGCGGGCGAGTGCCTGCTCCAGGACCACTCGATGCGCGAGCAGAGCGGCGCGTTCACCAGCCACATGGCGGAAACTCGCCGCACCTTCCCGGGGTACGAGCGACGGCTGCTCGGACCGCACATCGTGCAGAACCAGAACCGGTGCATTCACTGCTCGCGCTGTATCAGGTTTACCGGCGAGATCTCCGAGACGGCGGCGCTCACGTACAAGTCCCGCGGAAACTTCGCGTTCATCGATACGTTCGACGGCGAGGCGTTCGACGACCCGATGTCCGCGTGCGCGGCGGACGTCTGTCCCGTCGGCGCCCTCACGGTGCGGGAGTTCCGCTTTCGCAAGCGAGCGTGGAAGCTGCGCTCGACGCCGTCGATCTGCCCCGGATGCTCGATCGGGTGCAACATCTTCATCGACCACCACGAGCGCGAGGTGCATCGGTTCACTCCGCGGGAGAACCCCGCCGTCAATGCCACCTGGCTCTGCGACCACGGCCGTTTTCTCGCCGATTCGCTCAACGAGCAGACGTACCTCAACCCGCAACACCGCAAGGCGGGACGTCTGGTCCGCGCCGTGTGGGGCGAGGCGGTGAATGCCCTTGCCCTCGCAGTCCGCGCCTCCCGCCCTCTGCGCGTGGTCGCCTCGGCCAACCTCTCGAACGAGGAGCTGTTCCTGGCGCGCGAGCTGTTCGGCCACCACCTCCGGGGAGACCTCGTGGTGCCGGTGGCGTCCGGCGAGCAGCGCCGAATGAAGAACGGCAGGGGCGAGTGGCTGCAGGCCACCGACCCATACCCGAACTCTCTCGGCGCCCGCCGGCTCGGGCTCAACGTCGTCGACGGCGAGGGACTGTCGCGCTTCCTCTACGGCGGCGCCGGGCTGACACTGATACTCGACGCGGAGGCCCATCCGTTCCTGGCGAGCGCGGAGGCGCTGCAGCTTCTCCGCGTGGGCGCGACGGCCGTGTGGCTGCGCCGCGAGCACCCTCTGGCCGGCGTGGCCGGCTGGCTGCTGCCGGTGGCGTCGCTCGCCAGCGACGAGGGGACGTTCACGTCCTCGACCGGCGCGGTACAGCGCTTCGCAGCGGCCTTCTCGCCCCCCGGCACGGTGCGCCGCACGGCGACCGGCGCGATGTCGCCGGAATGCCCGACCATCGCTTCCCCGTGGGGACCTCCGGGGGAGGCCCGCCCGCTCTGGCTGGTGCTCACCTCGCTGGCGCGCGAGCTCGGGGCCCCGAACCTCGACCTCGCCTCGCCCGCCGAGATCTTCGCACTGATGGCGCGGGGCGAGAGGGCGTTCGCGGGCCTGGAGTGGGAAGCGCTCGGCGGGCTGCAGCGGGACGAGTCGTTCCGGGAGCGCCAGCATGTGGGCTAGCGTCGCAGTCACCGCCGTCAAGTTCGTGCTCGTCGCCGCGGGGATGCTCACGGCCGTCCCCGTGATGGTGTGGGTCGAACGCCGTGGCGCGGCGTTAATTCAGGATCGACTCGGCCCCAACAGGGTCGGCCCTTTCGGGCTCCTCCAGCCGGTGATCGACGCGGTCAAGCTCGTCTTCAAGGAGGACCTCACCCCGGCCAACGTCAACCGGGGCCTTTTCCTCCTTGCACCGATGATCTCGTTCTCGGTCGCGATGGTGACGTTCATCGTGATCCCGTTCGGCGCCGGCAAGGACATCACGGTGTTCGGCGCGCCGCTCGGCGGCCTGACGGTCGCTCCCGACCTTGGCGCCGGCGTGCTGTTCCTTCTCGCGATCGGGTCGCTCGGAGTCTATGGGATCGTCCTTGCCGGCTGGTCCTCTAACAACAAGTACTCCCTGCTGGGCGGCCTGCGGTCCTCGGCGCAGCTGATCTCGTACGAGCTCTCGATGGCGCTTGCAGTCCTCGGCGTCCTGCTCTCAACGGGCTCCCTGCGTCTGGACGACGTCGTCGCGCGGCAGGCCGACCACCTCTGGCTGAGCTTCATCCCCCAGTGGAACTTCATCCCGCAGTTCGTCGGCTTCGTCGTGTTCGTCACCGCTGCGTTCGCCGAGACCAACCGCCTGCCGTTCGACCTCGCGGAGGCGGAGACGGAGCTCGTCGCCGGCTACCACTTGGAGTACTCGTCCATGAAGTTCGCCGCGTTCTTCATGAGCGAGTACGTCAACATGACGACCGCCTCGGCGCTGATCGTGACGCTGTTCTGCGGCGGGTGGACGTTCCCCGGCATGCGGCACTTTTCGGGCTGGTGGCTGCTGATCGCCTCAATGGGCGCGTTCCTTGTGAAGCTCGCCTTCTTCCTCTGGCTCTTCGTGTGGGTGCGGTGGTCGCTGCCCCGCTTCCGCTACGACCAGCTGATGCGCCTCGGCTGGAAGGGTCTCCTGCCGCTGGCGACGCTCAACCTCGTGTGGGTGGGCGTCGCGATGGCGATGAGGTGGATCTGATGACGACAGCTCACAGCTCACAGCTCACAGCCAACAGCTCCCCCACCCACCCAGAACAGAGTCTCAAGCTGTCAGCTGTCGGCTGTCGGCTGTCAGCGGGTCACGGGGGCCGGCAATGGTGACGGCGGTTTTCTACCTGGCGGCCGCGGTCGGGCTCGTGTCGGCGGTGGTGGCCGTATCGCACCGCAACCCGGTCGTCAACGTGCTCTCCCTGGTGGTCACGCTGTTCTGCATCGCGGTGAACTACGCGTTGCTCGGGGCCGAGTTCCTTGCCGCCGCGCAGATCCTCGTCTACGCTGGCGCCATCTTGGTGCTGTTCCTGTTCGTCGTGATGCTGCTCAACGCTCCCGAGGAGCAGCCGGCCGCCGAACCGCGCCCGTTCCAACGCGTGGCAGGTCTGGCGCTGGCTGCCTTCGCGGCGCTCGGCGGGATCGCGCTGATCGCAGGTTTGCGCGGGTCTTTGCCGGCTGAGGGACCTCAGGGCACCGCGCAGGCCATCGGTCGGCTCCTGGCGGGACCCTACCTGTTCGCGTTCGAGTTCATCTCGATTCTGCTCCTGGCAGCCATGGTCGGCGCGCTGATGCTCGTGAAAAGGAAGCACTGACATGACGGTGCCCACAGGCCACTTCGTGATCCTCGCCGCGCTGCTCTTCGCGGTCGGCGCTGCAGGCGTTCTGGTGCGGCGTAGCGGGATCTCGATCCTGCTCGGGATCGAGCTGATGCTCAACGCGGCCAACCTGGCGCTCGTCGCGTTCGGCCGGCTGCACGGCCAGCTCGACGCGCAGGTGTTCGTGTTCTTCGTCATGGCAGTCGCGGCATCGGAGGTCGCCGTCGGCCTCGCCCTGCTCGTGGCCATCTACCGCAAGAACCAGTCCATCGACGTGGACCGTCTCAACGTGTTGCGCTGGTAGGAGACGCGATGCTCGACCTCCTCTGGCTCCTCCCCGCCCTGCCGCTCGCCGGCGCGGTGATTCTGCTCGCGGGCGCCATGCGCTTCTCACATCGTGCAACCTCGATTGTGGGCGTCGGTTCGGTCGGCCTGACCCTCGCGGGCGCGCTCGGCGCCCTCGTACAGTACTCGGGCATGCACGGCGAGACGGTCATCCGACCTCTCTTCCGTTGGATCGCCGCTGGGGACATCACCATCGAATTCTCGTTGCGTCTGGATGCGCTGTCGGCGGTGATGTTGTTCTTCGTCACCTTTGTCGGATTTCTGATTCACGTGTACTCGGTGGGGTACATGCACTCGGAAGGCGAGCG
>JBEKAA010000068.1:0-6789 GCA_050018455.1 Thermoanaerobaculaceae bacterium
TCGGCGCTGGGCGGCGGTGTCGTTCCCTGGTACGCCTTTGTGGTCAAGTCGGCCTTCACTTCGGTCACACTCAACTTCGGCGGCAGCGGCGGCATCGTGACGCCCATCTTCTTCGTCGGGGCGACCTCGGGGACGTTGTTTGCCCAGATCTTCGGGCTGCACGCCCCGACCTTCGCCGCTCTCGGACCCTACGCGGCCGTGGCGTGCGTGATCAGCTACCTCATGACCGGGCACAGGAGCGTCTGCCCTTCGCAGGTGCTCGCCATCAAGAAGTCCTCCGCGACCGAGGTCGAACTCGGCAAGGAAATCGAGGGGGCGCAGCCGGAGTATCACCCAGAGGGGAGAGACTGGATTGTCAGGGGGTCGCGACTGGCAAGTTCAGTGCGCGAGCATTTCCGCCACGGGCGGCCCCGTTCGTGACGGCTGTCCGCGAGAATCCAGGCCGTTCGGCGCGAGCGCACCAAGATGCTCCCGGTCTTGCCTTCAACATGGTCAACGAACGATCTCTGCCAGGCCTCGGCGAGGAGACCTAGGCGAAGGAGATCACCGCAAGGATCACCGCCACAACAGCGATCACGATCCAGATGATCCGCATGGTGCGGCCTGTGGTCTTCTTCTCCGCGTCGCCAAGGGGTTCGAACATGTATGCCCTCCGGACAATCGCCGCTGGAGAACGCTCCCCATGCGGCTCCGGCTCCGCGGCATGACCGCGTCGCCGACGATCAGCCGGATGGCGGCCCGACCATCCGAGGTTATCCTCCGGCGGCACGATGCCGACGGACCCTTGCAAGACTGGCGGCCACGCCCCCCAGAAGGGGGAGGCATGGGAGCCTCAGCACCAATCTAACCCTGCGCCCCCGAGCAGTCAACGCGGAGCGGTACCGACAGGCGTAGAACCGGTCTCAGAATGGACGCCGGCGCAGCGGGGACTTCCCGGGCTGTTTTCCTCGCCGCCAGCGGTGTGCGTGGTCCTCAGCCGCGCTCGAGCTTTGCAAGGGAGGGAATCAGCGTCTTGCGGCCCGCGCGGTCGAAAAAGATGATCAGCCGCGTCTGCGCACCGGTCCCCTGGACCTGGAGGATCACCCCGGATCCGAACTTGGCATGGCGGACCTGCAGCCCCGGGCGCCAGCCGTCGGGGTACTGCGGGGACGACCGGGGTCCGGGGTCCGGGGTCCGGGGTCCGGAATGCTCTTCGCGGAATTCGCCCGAGGGCCTCGCCGCGTGTCGGCCCGGTCGAGGCGCGTGCGCGCGGAATGGATCCCGTCCGGCCGTCGCCGTGCGGTCCTCCACGAGCTCTCGGGGCACGTCGAGCAGGAACGGCGACGGCCGCCCCGACAGGAGCTGGCCGTTGACCCGGCGCACCCGCGCGAACGTCAGGAAGAGGTGGCGCTTCGCCCGCGTCATGCCGACGTATGCGAGCCGGCGCTCCTCCTCCTCGTCGGCCTCGCCGCTCCCCTCCCGCCGCAGAGGCAGGAGCCCGTCCTCCATGCCGACCAGGAACACGGCGGCGAACTCGAGCCCCTTCGCGGCGTGCAGCGTCGAGAGCTGCACCGCGTCACCCTCGCGGCGCATGTCGGCGTCGGTCAGCAGGGCCACTTCATCGAGAAATCCCTCCAAGTCGAGGCCTCGCTCCGTTGCTTCCGCGGCCGCCGCGACGAGCTGGTCGAGGTTGGCGCGGCGCGCCCGGTCATCCTCGTCCTCCGACCCGTACTGCGCCGCCAGACCCGAGCGCTCCAGCAGCTGGCGTACCACCTCGGCGGCCGGTGCGATCGCACTGAGAGCGCGCAGCTCGCGCAGGAGCGTGAAGAACTCCCCCACCGCCAGGTGGGCCCGCGGCGTGAGCGCCTCCGGCAGCCGGCGCGCCGCCTCCGGGAGCGGCACTCCCCATGCGGCGGCCGCACTCTCCAAGTGGTCCATCGCCACCTGCCCGATGCCGCGGGCCGGCACGTGGATGCCACGCCGAAACGCCAGCACATCGTCCGGAGCCACGAGCAACCGGAGGTACGCGAGCGCGTCCCGGATTTCCTTGCGGTCCCAGAACCTCGTCCCTCCAACGACGACGTACGGCATCGCGCGCCGCACCATCTCGGCCTCGAACGGTCGCGACTGGGCGTTGACCCGGAACAGCACCGCGATCTCTCCCGCACTCACCGAGCCGCGGAGGCGGCCGATCTCGTCGGCCACGAAACGCGCCTCGTCCGCCTCATCGGCCGCGAGGTACATGGCGACGGGAACTCCCGACCCCACCTCCGACGAGAGTTTCTTCGGGCGGCGCCGACTGTTGCGTTCGATCACCGCTGCCGCCGCTCGCAGGATCGGCTCCGCCGAGCGATAGTTGCGGCCGAGCGTCACGACGCTCGCCGTCGGGTACTCCGTCTCGAAGTTGAGGATGTTCTCGACCTCCGCGCCGCGCCACCGGTAGATCGACTGGTCCTCGTCGCCCACGGCTGTGAGGTTCGGAGTCTTCCCGCCCAGCAGCCGCACCAGACGGGCCTGGGCGAGATTGGTGTCCTGGTACTCGTCAACCAGCAACCATCGAAAACGGGAAACGAGGGACTTCCGCACCGCGCCGTGACGCTCCAGAAGCGACACCGCGCCGAGCAGCATGTCGTCGAAGTCCACCGCCGCGGCGGACCGGAGCTCGTCCTGGTATGCGGCGTAGACCTCGGCAATGAGACGCTCGCTATCGGCGCGTGCCTTGCCCTCCAGCTCCTTCGGACCGATGAGAGCGTTCTTCGCCGCAGAGATGCGCGATCGCGCGGTCCGTGGGGTCAATCGCGTACTGGGGATCTCGAGCTTCTTGAGGACCCGGTCGAGAACCTGACGCTGCTCGTCCTCGTCCGCGATGGCGAACCTATCCGGCAGTCCGGCTTCGCGGGCGTGGTTGCGCAACAACTGGAGCGCGAAGGAGTGAAATGTCCCGACGAACCCGCCCCGCAATGAGCCGCCGACCAGCGATTCGACCCGCGCGGCCATCTCGCGCGCCGCCTTGTTGGTGAACGTCACGGCGAGAATCTCGTGGGGCTGCGCCAGGCCTCGCGCCAGCAGACCCGCGATTCTGTACGTGAGGACCCTCGTCTTGCCGGATCCCGCCCCGGCGACGACGAGAAGCGGCCCTTCGCCGTGCATCACGGCCAGCTTCTGGTCCCCGTCCAGGTCTGCGAGCAGTGTCTCGAGACGATTCACCGGTCCTCCAGGAAGCGGCGATTGTACCGCTTCCGCGGTACGGCCCGGTCAGACGGCGAACGCCCGGTAGTGGGTCAGTTTGAGATTGTGAGAAGGATCCTCGGATAGTGAATCACTCGGTGCAGGCCCGCCGCGTCACACACGCCAGACACATGCAATCAGGCTCTCGGGTTCTGTGTACCAATCCGTGAATCCGTTCCCCGTCTCTCACGAACCTCCGCGCCACGATATCGAAGAGTCTGTGGTCCTTGGCCTCATAGTTTCGGAACGTTGCATAGGCGATGTGGTCAGCCAATTGCACGAGTCGGCAATTCTTTGAGTCAACGAAAAGAGGAACCTCCGACATGTTATGGATGCCCCCCCAGCGCGTTCCCGCTTCCCAAAAGCGCATTAGCAGCCGTTGCAGGCTGGTCTCTTGTACAGTCTTGTCAAGCACGATGAGGCCCCTATGGGGCTCATTCGTCTCGTGGTAGAGGCGCTTGAGAAAGATATCGAACCTCTGGCAGAGTTCCTCAAATGCGATTTCCATTGGGTCTTTATCTGGAAAAGACGACTTGTGAACGGCACAAGCCATCGCACAGGTACTCTCTTCTGCCTTCGGCAATACTCCGAGCACCCGTTCCATGACTCTGATGCGCTCGAGCTTGTTGCGCAAGCAACTCCAGGGCAGATCCCTGCCACTCACGACTTCAGAAGCGTGGAACTCGATTTCGCTGGGAGGACAACCGCCCAAGGAAGGCGAAAGCTCCGTGGCGATCTCGTTGAGGCTTTGGCGTATCCAGTGTGCTTGGCGCTCAAAGACAATGAGTCCGCCAAGAACCAGGTTGTGCTCGTCTGGGTTTCCAGCCGACCCGGAATCATCCAGGTACAGCAGATACATCAAGAAAAAATGCAGCCGAGTGAGACCTAAGCCCCAACGGACCGCCGCTCCGGCAATGCGGCCCTCTCAACCGCAAGCTGAATATAGGCGCAAAAGGTGTAGCTGTCAAGGGCCACTGATGTAACCAATGCATCATAGGGCTTGAAAAACCGCTCTGCAACGCCTAGATTGGTAACATGCCTAAGCGCTCAAGCAAGCGCCGCGATCTCAACGAGCTGGCAAGAGCCATCACAGATCGGGCAACGGGTGAAAGGGCGCCTGAACCTGAAGAGGCGCCCGTGGATACGTCGGGGAAGAACCCGGCTGCCGTGGCGCTCGGCCGGCTCGGGGGGAAGAAAGGCGGACGGGCGAGAGCGGAAAAGCTGACATCTGAACGCCGCCAGGAGATCGCCAAGAAAGCAGCGCAGAGCCGATGGTCCCGCCACAAGGCTCACCAATAGAACCTCGACAGAGACGGCCTCATTGACGCTGCCAATAACCCCTACACTGGCCTTGACAGAAATCCCGCCTTGTGGTACCGTCACCGCGAGATGTTGACCGTATACATACTCGGTGGCGTCTCGGAGGTCTCATATGAACGAAGAACAGGTCAAGGTCTTCCTCGAAACCCTGAAAGAGTGGGAGGAAAAGCAGGCGCGGGCTCTCCAGGAACTACGCCAAGCCGAGAAGGTCGTAAGTGGTCTGCGGATGAGCCTTGAGGGTCTTAAGCTCGATCCTAAATCGGAACTGGAACCAGAGAGACGTGTGAAAATCTCAAGGCCCAAAGGCATTAGAGAGCCGATTCTGAGGGTGCTGGATGACTCTGATGCACTAACCGCGGCCGAAATCGCTGAGCGCCTAACAAATGAAACTTCCATTAGGGTTGGCCGGGAATCACTCTATCAAATGCTCAACCGTCTTGTGGAGTCTAAGATCGTTAGCCGCGTTAAGGCCGCCAGTGGCTCTAGGGCGGCCTGGGCATACCGCCTAACCAAAGGAGGTGATGCGAACCAGCAAGACTAAGACCGTCCACGCGCGGAAACGGCAACCTGGCGGCGCCACCCGCCAGGCTGACCAAACAGCAACTGACATGTCTGTTGACCGCTGACTTCACCAATAGCATAAGCGCTCAAGCAGACCTTGTCAAGACCATGGCGCTAGTTGTGGCCAGAAACTGGGGGTCTGCCCGTGAACCGGGCACCACTCGGCGGGTTTCGCTGGAGGCAAGAGCTTCTTCGACCTTGTCTTCCGCGTTCCCGCCTAACACCAACCTGGCGGGCCAGGTGGTCTTAAACCTGGCTCGCCAATCTCACCAATCGGAAGAACGAATCAGTCAAAAGGACTTGACATTCTTGAGCGGTCAAGCTATATTGTCAGTATGAACAAGCTCTCCACGGCCAAGCGGACCCAGGTAGTCGCTGCCCTCGTTGAGGGCAATAGCATCCGCGCCACTGTGCGGATGACTGGGGTTGCCAAGAACACCATCGTCAGGCTGCTGGTGGAGCTTGGCGAGGCGTGCTCTCGGTTCCAGGATGAGGCCCTGCGCAACCTGCCGTGCCGGCGGCTCCAGGTGGACGAGATTTGGTCCTTCTGTTACGCCAAGGCGAAGAACGTCCCTGACGAACACCGGGGCGAGTTCGGCTACGGGGATGTGTGGACGTTCACGGCGATCTGCGCCGATACCAAGCTCGTGCCGGCGTGGTTAGTGGGTTCCCGTGACACCGGAACGGCAACCGAGTTCATGCAGGATCTCGCTGGCCGGCTTCGTCGCCGGGTGCAACTCACGACCGACGGGCACACGATGTACCTCGACGCGGTCGAGGATGCCTTCGGCGCCGAGGTTGACTACGCGATGCTCCAAAAGCACTACGGTGTGCCGCCAGAGGCCGAGAAGCGCTACAGCCCGGCGGAGTGCATCGGGACCAGCACCGACATTCGCCAGGGCAACCCGGACCCGAAGCACATCTCCACCAGCTATGTCGAACGCCAGAACTTGACGATGCGGATGAGCATGCGCCGGTTCACGCGGCTGACGAACGCGTTCTCGAAGAAGGTTGAGAACCTAGTCGCGGCGGTCAGTCTGCACTTCATGTTCTACAACTTCGGCAGGAAGCACCAGAGCCTCGCTGGCAAGACGCCCGCGATGGCTGCTAGCGTAACCGACCATGTTTGGTCAATTGAGGAGATCGTGGCGCTTCTCGACGGCGAGGTTTCAAACTGACCCACTACCGAACGCCCGAGAGACCGTGGTCCGTGGTTCGTGGTCCGAGGAGATCAGTAGAGGAACAGAGGAGCCCGGATCGTTCGAAGGTTCGAAGGTTCGCACGTTCAGAGGCGGCGAGATGGATGGTAACCGGGAAGAAGGTAGAGGATAGAAGGCAGAGGGAAGACAAGGCGCAACTCCCGTCGTCCGCCTTTCGTCTCCCGTCTTCCCTCTTCCCTCTTTCCTGTCCCGTCTCGACCAAAGGCAGGGCCTCGCAGCACGGCGGGTAGCCGCGTCGCTGCGGTTGGGCCTATCGCAAGGCGCGCGAGCCGGTCGCGCCGCAGCATAGCCGGAGGCTATGTGAGGATCCAAACCGGCGAGCGCACCGCACAGGCGAGACGCGGCTCTGCCGTGGCTCGCGAGGGGCTCGGGGGCATACGCGCTAACTTTGCTTTCCGAGTATGAGCGGGGGGAGGGTTCGGCGTTTGCGATGGCGGGGGCTGTCGGTGAGGTAGCGAAGGAGGTTGGGGATGGCTTTGGT
>JBEKAA010000069.1:0-9812 GCA_050018455.1 Thermoanaerobaculaceae bacterium
CTGTGGAATCTGCGGAGCTGGCTCCGCTCGCCCCGCAGCTCCCACAGCCTCGACGACGATCACAAAGGTACCGCCGTCTTGTCTTATCGGTGGCTCTCACTCAAAGGGGTGCAGGATACTGCTGTCCACCCGCACCTGCGAGATGGCTCGAGCTCGGCGACGAGTGAGACGCGATGCCGTTGACCATGCGCTTGGCGACTAGGATGGACATCGGCGCTATGACAGCGCTCCACATGGCTTCATTCTCGGCGGACGACCATCTCAGTGCATTGCTCGGCCCAGGCTTCGTGCGGGCCTCATACCATTGGCACCTCACAGACCCTATGGTCTGGGTTATCGTCGCTGAATTTGATGGAGAAGTTGTTGGCCTGCAGGGGGTGTGCGACGGTCCATTCACAACGCGGATGCTGCGGGGATGCAGCATGGCGGTCGCTGCGGCGCTATTACGCCGCCCGCGCTTGCTCGCGGATCGCCGGTTGTGGTCCAGGCTAGTGCGGCGCAAGGCCACAGTGGCGTGGGCGGCGAAATTCTGCACCGAGCCCGGCGTCGCACAGATGACGATCGGTGCTGTTAGTGCCAAGACTCAAGGGCATGGGGTGCTTTCAGCGCTAATTGCGCGGTGCGAGGTGGAGGGCCGGTCGCGCGGCCTCCGGGCCGTGCGGGTCGGCCTCTACAGGCGAAACCTGGCCTGCTATCGGGTCTTCGTGAAAAAAAGTGGGTGGGTCGAGGTGTCGGCACTGGGTTCGGACGACACTACCTGTTTCGTTCGCGTGTTCCATCGTGAGGTGTTCGAGAGGTTCCCCCAGCTTGCAGGCGCCGGGTTCGCGAACCTGGAAACGTGAGATCGCTTGTGCGCAACTCATTCCTGGCCTTTTCCCCCCCGTTCCTTGGCCCCGAGGAGATCGCCGAGATTGTTGACACCCTCAAGACCGACTGGATCACGACCGGACCCAAGACCCGGCAGTTCGAGGCCGACTTTGCGCAGTTCATCGGGGCCGGAGCGGCACTGGCCGTGTCCTCGGCGACCGATGCGATGCAGGTCGGCCTCGCCGCTCTCGGGGTCGGACCGGGAGACGAGATCATCACCACTGCAATGACCTTTTGTTCGACAGTGCACGTAATTGAGCACCTCGGTGCCCGGCCGGTGCTCGTCGATGTCGAACCGGACACGCTGTGCATTGACCCCGTTGCTGTCGAACGGGCCGCGACCCCGAAGACGCGGGGACTCTTGCCCGTGCACCTCTACGGCCACCCATGCGACATGGATAACCTGCTCGATCTGGCGACTGCCCGTGGGCTGTTCGTCCTCGAGGACGCCGCGCATGCGCTGCCAGCGCGGTACAAGGGCCGGATGGTCGGCACCATCGGCACGGCGACGGCGTTCAGCTTCTATGCGACCAAGAACATGACGACCGCCGAGGGTGGCATGCTGACCGGTGATCCGGATCTGATCGCCAGGGCGCGGATGTGGAGCCTGCACGGCATGAGCCGCGACGCCTACAAGCGCTACTGCGCCGAGGGATCGTGGTTCTACGAGGTGGTGCTGCCCGGCTTCAAGTGCAATATGACCGACATCCAGGCATCCCTCGGCATCCAGCAGCTGAAGAAACTGTCGCGGTTTCAGGGGCGAAGGCGCGAAGTCGTGCGCCGATACCAGGAAGCGTTTGGTGAGATCCCGGAGCTTAAAATGCCGGTCGAGCGGCCTGATGTCGAGTCTTCTTGGCACATCTATCCCCTGCGGTTGAACCTGGAGATGCTGACGATCGGACGCGACCAGTTCATCCGGGAGTTGAAGGCACGCAACATCGGGACCTCGGTGCACTTCATCCCGATCCATCTTCATCCGTACTACCGGGACAAGTATGGGTATGAACCTGGAGACTTTCCAGTTGCGCTCGGCAACTACCGACGTCTCGTCAGTCTGCCACTGTATCCGCGTCTCTCCGAGCAGGACGTAGAAGACGTGATCGAAGCGGTGAGGGATGTCGTCGACAAACATCGCCGCTGAAGGGACACCGGCCCGAACCGGGATACCCCGCGCGGTCGAAGCGGCGGTTGCCGGCCTGGGCTGCGTGGTGTGCCTGCCCGTTCTCGGCGTGATGGCACTCGGCGTACGGGCGAGTTCGCCGGGACCTGTGCTGTTCCGGCAGCGGCGGGTCGGTCGGGGCGGGGTGGAGTTTACCCTGCTCAAGTTCCGCACCATGCGGATAAACAGCGAGGCGATGCAGGTGACGGCCAAAGGTGATCGGCGCATCACCAGACTCGGGCGCTGGCTGCGCAAGCTCAAACTCGACGAATTACCGGAACTCTGGAACGTGGTCCGGGGCGACATGTCGCTGGTCGGGCCGCGCCCCGAAGTGCCGCGCTACGTGGATCTCGCGAACCCACTTTGGCGTGCCGTGTTGCTGGCGCGGCCGGGGATCACCGATCCGGTGACGCTGCGACTGCGGAACGAAGAGGAGTTGATGGCGGCGGAGGCCGGGGACCGGGAGCGCTTCTACCTCGAGACGCTACAGCCGTACAAGCTCGTCGGTTACCTCCACTACTTGCAACATCGTTCCTTCCTGTCTGATGTCGGCGTGATCCTCCGGACGGTGCTCGCGGTACTGGTGCCGGCAGTCGCGTCGCCGCCGCCCTTGGAGGAGATTCGGGAGATCGCTGCAACCGCCGCTGCGGCCTCGTCTCTCGGTGGCTCGGCACAGTCGTCCTGAGGGTATTCGACGTCGACTGCCGTCCTAAGGAGCGAGGCGACGGCGGGAGGATGATATTGGGCTCGATGCGGCTGCCTCCGGGCGGCCTATGCCGCACTGGGGCGCCGCGTAAAGCCGGGCGTCAGGATCTCTGTTCGAGGAGCAGCGACCGCCAGTGCTTCGCGAGCAGGGGCAGGACGGGCGCTTCGGGCGTGGTGCCCCACCGCGCGCGCAGCCAGTTGGCCTTGGGGACGATGGTTCGGACGAGGAAGCGAAACACCGATGAGAGGCGATCGGTCATGACAAGCCAGATCAGGCCGCGGCGTAGCGAGTAGCCGTGCGTCCGGCCGAGCAGGATGCCCCGGTCGATGCCGAGTGCTCGGATTGCAGCGCGGCGCAGCGGCCCCGGGCTGAGCGCATCGAGAACTCCGGCGGGGATGGGCGTGGCAAAGAGCCGGGTCGCTAGTGAGAGCGCGGCCCAGGTAGCGGTGGTGATCCGCCACTCCCGGGCGCGGCCGGCGATGGCTTGCCAGTCGATTACGGCTGTGGTCGGTGGGACCCGGGCGAGCCAGGCGTCGAGGATGGCGGGCGACAGGGCGCCAATGGCGCAAAGCAGGCCTTTCACACCGGCCGGCACGGCGGCTTCGGTGCTGGAAGGGGCATCCGATGGGCCGTTCACTGTGCCCTTGTTCGCACACCGGGCGGGGAGGCGTCGGGAAAATCAGGCGACACTTTGTCGTGCCTCTACGAGCCTCCGCTGCAAGTTTGCAGCCGCGGGTCGTGGCCCGCAGGGTGGCTAAGAGGCGGCCATTTGGTGGGCCGCATTTCTTGGGCGCGGGCTCGAGCTGGGCGGGCGAGAATCAACAGGCGCGGGTCATTCGCCGGCGAGGCCAAAGACTGAAGCCTGCAGTATCATCACGCAGCTGCGCGGTTTGACCGCGGCGTGCGACACAATCAAACGGAAATGAGAGAGCCATGAAACCAGAAAGGAATGATGCCCCTACTCGCTGGAATGGCATCACTGGAGCCATGATGGGGGCTGCCAGCTGGGCACGATTCTCCCCGGTCCGGCAGGTTGTGGTTCTGGTGTTCGATGCGGTGGTGCCGGCGGGCTGTCTGTGGTTGGCGCTGCTCCTGCGGTTCGAGGGCCGGATCGCCACCGACTACGCCAGAGAGTTTCCAGTGCTTGGTCTGGTCCTGGTCGGTGCGAGGGTCTTCGCCAACCTGCTCCTGCGCCTCCACAAGTGGTCGTTCCGGCTCTCGGGGCTGACCGACGGCGCCCGGGTTGGGCTTGCCGGGTTGCTGGGTACGGGCGTGTTCATGTTGGGCATCTTCCTCTTGCAACTCACCCAGCCGCCCCGCTCGGTCGTGGTGATGGAGTTCTTCTTCTCCACGTTCCTCATGGCTGCGATACGGTTTGCGCCCCGCCTCACCTGGATGTACGTCAGCGACCGCATGCGGGCCGGGCAAGAGAGCGCGCTGCGGGCCGTGATCGTCGGGGCCGGCGTCGCCGGCGAGCTGCTGCTGCGCGACCTGAAGCAGTCCGAAGAGCACAACTACTATGTCGTCGGCTTTGTCGACGACAACCCGTTGAAACAGGGCGTCATCGCGGGCGGCAAGACCGTCCTCGGCACTGTGGCGGAGCTCCCGGAGATCGCCAGACGGTACCGCGTGGCGAAGGTGCTGATTGCCATTCCGCGGATATCGGCGAAGCGGATTCGCGAGATCCTCGAGCTGTGCGCCGACCTCAAGCTGGGGTTCAAGATCCTGCCGGTGTCGTTTGCGTACCTGAACGACCGGGCGGCGGCGGCGATGTTGCAGGACCTCCAGCCGGAGGACCTGCTGCCGCGCGATCAGGTTGACCTCTCCGACCGCGGCCGACGTGTGTCGGTGACCGGGCGCCGGGTGCTGGTGACCGGGGCCGCCGGCTCCATTGGGGGGGAGATCTGCGAGCAGCTTCTGGAGGCCGGGGCGAGCCGGCTCGTCATGGTGGATCTCAACGAGAACGACATGTACCTGGCCAGCCGCCACCTGCGGCGGTTGTACCCGGATGTATCGCTTGTGACCGAGGTCGGCGACGTCCGCGACGCCGGCCGCATGGATTCACTGTTTGCGAAGCACCGGCCCCAGGACGTGTTCCATGCCGCGGCGCACAAGCACGTCCCGTTGATGGAGATTGCGCCCGGGGAGGCGATCAAGAACAACGTGCTCGGAACCCGCAACGTCGCAGTGGCGGCGGATCGCGCGGGCGCGGAACGCTTCGTGTTCATCTCGACGGACAAGGCGGTGCGCCCGACCAGCGTCATGGGCGCCTCCAAGCGGGTGGCCGAGATGATCGTGCGGCAGCTCGCGCACACGTCCCACACGCGGTTCTGCGCGGTGCGGTTCGGCAACGTCCTCGGTTCGGCCGGCTCGGTGGTGCCGCTGTTCCGCGCTCAGATCGCGGCCGGGGGGCCGGTGACCGTCACCGACCCCGAGGTTAAACGGTACTTCATGACCACCCGAGAGGCCGTGGGGCTGGTGCTGCAAGCCGGGTACGGCGACTACGGCGAGCTGTGCGTGCTCGACATGGGCGAGCAGATCAAGATCGTGGACCTCGCGCGGCACATGATCACGATGGCGGGGCACGTGCCGGACATTGACGTTGCGATCGAGTTCATGGGCCTGCGGCCAGGCGAGAAGCTCTACGAGGAGCTGCTCACCGAGGACGAGGAGAGCACCCAGCAGGTTGACCGCAAGATCTTCGTGGCGAAGTGCCCGGCGCCCCCGGAGGATCTCGACGCGCGTGTGCGCGAACTTGCTGAGGCAGCGGCTGCCGAGGACGGGGATCGTGTGCGCGCCGTGCTGCGCACGCTTGTGAGCTCGTATGAGTACTCGGCGCCGATCGAGGCCCCTGAATCCGCAGCGGCAGCCAGCGTGCCCGAACCGAAGGCGCCGGTGATGTGACCGTGGGTTGATGACACAGGGCGTCGCCGCGAGGAAAGACATACGGCGATGGACGAGGCCGGCGTTCGCGCCGGCCTTCGGTGTTTGTGAACGGCTCGCTTCCAGAAAACGCCGGGGCGGCCGATTGGGTGTGTGTGATACCGGTTTGCCGTCCGTCGTAGAGCAAAGGTGTCATCCCGAGCCCTTCGACTCCGCTCAGGGCGGGCTCCGCGAGGGATCTGGGAGGGGGCTGGTAGATCCAGGCTTTCCCCCACCCGCTCGAGCCAGGTCACGGCGAGGTCTTGCTTCTACTGGAGCCAGCGCGCGGGATCCACGCGCGGTTCTGCCTTTTGCGAACTCGTCGAATCCCACGCATTCCGTTATGCTGAGGTCTGACTAAGGAGGAGAGATCATGACCAGGTTCCTTCAGATTCTGCTCACGCTCGGACTGCTGGCTTTCATCGTCGGGATCGTCGAGGGGTTCGCCGGGAGGACGTTCCTATTCACGCCCCAGGGCTACTGGCGGGGCGCCATGGCGTTGTGGATGTTGCTCATCGCCACGCGGGCGGTGTACCTGGAAAAGAGATAGCAGCCAACCTGGCGTATCGAGTCAGGTCAACCCCGACCGACCGCCGGCCACTCGGGTCACGGTGCGAGCAAGGATCCGTTGCTGTGAAGAACGCGCTCCGCGCGTGCCGTCGGAGAGCGTGTTCGGACAGGAATGAGCACGTCCGGAGGGCGCGCTCCACAGAGGCAAGACAAGGCGGGGACGTTGCTGCGGGGCACTCGTGTCGCGCGCGCTTTCCACAAGCCCGCAGAGACCGCCAGGAGCACGCCCGGAGGGCGCGCTCCACAGAGACATGGGGGCAAACCTCCTCCGTATCGCGGCCGCCCGCCGGGCGGCCGGTTTTCCGCCCCTGAGCGATGGACCGATAATGCCGACATGAGGTCAGGCATGCGCTTCCGTCCGCCGGCGGTCGAGTTCACGCCGGAGGTGCGCTGGGCGCTGCTCCGCGCGTTCGGCCCTCGCGAGAGCGTTCTCGATCAGGGGATCGATCCCGAGGGTGCGATCGGGGTCGCGGGGTCCCTGGACCTGAGCGCGCGCATCGCGGCGCGGACGCCCCTCATCGCGTTGCAGGCGGAACTCGGCGAGGCGGGCGCGCGCTCATTGCTGATCGCCGGGGTGATGGCCGCCGCGATCTCGGCGGAGCTGCTGAAGTGCGCGCGGGTCGTCGCCGAGGCGGCGGCCGAGCTCGCAATACCGGTCGCGTTTCTCAAGGGCGTGGCGCTGCGACTGGGCGGTGTGGTGGCGGAAGGATCGCGCTGGCTCTCGGATGTGGACGTGCTGGCGCCGGCCAGCAGCGCCCGCGGCCTCGCGGAAGCGCTCGTGGCCCGGGGCTTCCGCGTGGCGGACGTGCCGTCGGAGGAGCAGCATTTGCCGCCGCTCATGCGCGGAAACGCCGAGATGGTCGAGGTGCACGACGTGCTGCACGGTGTGCGCCTCGCGGCGCGGCGGCGCTATGCGACGTTCGAAGAGCTACAGGAGCGCGATTTGCTCGCACCGCTGCCGGGCCTGCCGGGCGCGTGTTTCATGCCGGCGCGCGAGGTTCTTGTTGCCCACACCCTCGTGCACGGCGTCGCGGTGCACGGTCTCGCGCCGCTGGCGTACCCGCTGCCGCGGATGCTCGCGGATCTCGTTGATCTCGGGGCCACCGGGCCGGACGGAGGTGAGGCGCTAGAAGCCGCCCACCGATGGATCGCCAAGGACGTGAGCCGCGAGGAGGCCGACGCGACGCGGGCGCTGTGCGTCGCGCTGGCAGAGGGGGACGAAGGACTGTTCGCCCGCCAAGCGGCCGAGCGGCCGGAGGCGGTGCTGCTGCGGCACATCGTGGCAGGGCGGCTGGATGAGCGGTATCGCAGCGCGCTGAAAGCCTCGGCGCCGTGGGCCGTGCCGACGGGACGGGCGCGGCCGCTCGCGTTCGCGACGACGGCCTTTCACACGGTGTTCCTGACGCGCGGGCAGGTGGATATGATCTACGGACGGCCGCGCACGGAGTTGGGGTATCTGGGACGCCGGTTGGCGCGCCCGTTCGACCTGGCGTGGCGGTTAGTCCGGTACACGGCGAGCGCGATCAGGCTGCGCTCGCAGCGCTGAGCGCCGGCCTGTCGGTTCTTTTGTGGAGCCCGTGCTCCGCGCGTGCTTGCTTCAAACCCGCAGGGACCATCATGAGCACGCCCGGAGGGCGCGCTCCACAGAAGCAACAGCGGAGGAGCTTGACTGCTTCCTGCGCACCAAGATGGACCGGATTATCATGAGAAAGGCGGTCTGTCATACCGGTTTGCCGTCCGTCGTAGAGCAAAGGTGTCATCCCGAGCCCTTCGACTCCGCTCAGGGCGGGCTCCGCGAGGGATCTGGGAGGGGGCTGGTAGATCCAGGCTTTCCCCCATCCAGATTCCTCGTCGCTCCGCTCCTCGGAATGACATGTTCGATGGCAAACCGGTATCAGGCGCCGTTCGGAGGTCTGAGTCGTTGCGGATTCTTCTCATCAACCAATACTTCCGGCCTGATGTGGCGGCCACGGCGCAACTGCTGGCAGAGCTGGCAGAGGACCTGAGTGCGGGTGGGGCGGAGGTGACAGCGCTGACGGGGCGCGGCTCGTACGTGCCAGGGAGGGCTGAGAAGCTTCCGAGGCGGGAAGAGTGGCGGGGCGTCGAGATCCGCCGCGTGTGGTGCACGAGCTTCGGGAGGAAGAGCACGCTCGGGCGTCTGTCCGACTACCTCACGTTCCTCACGAGCGCGAAGCTGGTGGTGCTCTTCGGGCGGCGCCGGGACGTGGTGGTCTGCCCTTCCACCCCGCTGCTCGTGGCCGTGCTCGGCTTGCTCGCGCGCCTCCGCGGTGCGCGCTTCGTCTGCAAGGTCGAAGAACTGTACCCGGACGTGGCGATCATGCTCGGGACAATGCACGCCGGTTCGCTCGTGGCACGCTGGTCCGGCGCGCTGTCCCGCCTCCTCCTGCGGCGCGCGGACGCGGTGGTGGCTCTCGATGAGGGGATGGCGGCGGTGCTCGCGGAGCGTGGGGCGCAGCGCGTGGTCGTGATCCCGAACTGGGCGGACGGGCGGGCGATCCGGCCGGACCCCGAAGCGGGAGCCCTCTTCCGGCGCAATCGCGCGCTCGACGGGCGCTTCGTCGTGCTCTACTCGGGCAACCTCGGTCTGGCGCACCGTTTCGAAGAGATGGTCGGCGCCGCGGCGATCCTCTCCGAGCTGAAGACGCGGGTTCTGTTCCTGTTCGTGGGCGGCGGGCCACGCCTCGACGAGGTGCGGGCCGCGACACGGGACGCCCCCAACGTCCGATTCATGCCCTACCAGCCGCTCGAGAGACTGCGGGCGCTGTACGCGGCTGCCGACCTGCACCTGGTGACGTTGCGCGACGAGGTCTCCGGGATGGTGGTGCCGTCGAAGTATCCGGCGGCCCTGGCGGCGGGAAAGCCGGTGCTGCTCGTGGGCGGCCGCGGTACCGAGATGCGGCGCGAGATCGAGCGACTAGGCCTCGGGTGGTGTTGCGACCGCGATTCTGAGGCGGTGTCCGACGCCATCGTCGAGGCGTGTCGCCCCTCCACGCGGCTCGAAGCGATGGGCGCAAAGGCGCGGCGGTTGCTCGAGGAGAAGTACGAGCGGAGGCTGTGCACGCGTCGGTGGGCCGAGCTGATCGCGAGCGTGCTCGATTCGAAGAGGAGCGAGGTCCCGGCGCATACCTGACGCTCGGGTTCTCCCGCTTTGCCCGTGTCCTATCGTCTGAGGCGCGACAGGAGATGCGGGAGAAGGCCTCGCTCGAGCAGGGAGACGAGACCGACCTTTCCGACGACTGATACGGCTGGTGTGAACCTCGGGTTTTGCCCGGGGCGTCGATCCGAAAGAAGAGAAGCGCTGAGAGACGAGGCCAGCGTTTGCGCCGGCCTTCCGGTGTCTCCGGTGTAGGGAACGGATGCCAAAGTCGATGTCATTCTGAGTGGCGCGCAAAGCGCCACGAAGAATCTCCCTGAAGAACGCGCGGCATGATGGAGGACAAGGACTTGGGGTGTCGCCGGCCAAATGAAGTCGAGAGTTTCTGACGCGGCGGGGTGAGAAGCGTTGGTAGTCGGCGTCATCCGCGCCGGAGGCGCGAGGTGGTGTTGGTTCGGGTATCGAGTAGGGTT
>JBEKAA010000070.1:0-5633 GCA_050018455.1 Thermoanaerobaculaceae bacterium
TCAGCCTTCTGTTCAGTGCGGGAGGTTCGGTGCGCGGCGAGCCGCACACGGTCGCCTACCTTGGCCTTTACTGGACCTGGGGCCCGCCCCATCCCTAGGGCGAATATGCTGATCGAATCTCTGCTTTCTCGTGATCTAATCTTCCAGGGCAGACCAGGATGCTGTCGGCACTCGCGTTGATCGCAACCGTTGTGGTGCCCGCACCGACCCAGCCCCCGCCGGGTTCGCCCATCGTCACGATCACCGTGATCCGCGATGACATCTTCGACACCACCGACCCTGCAACCTCTGCGTGGCCGTACCGTTGGGCAGACTATCTGCACGTGACCACACAGGAGCGGTACATCCGCTCCTTGCTGTTGTTCAAGGTCGGCGATCCGCTCGACCCGGCACGCCTCGCAGAGAGCGAGCGGCTCCTGCGCAGCACAGGATTCCTGAGTCCGGTCACCATCACGGCTCGGCCCGCTCCGGGCGGTGCCGAGGTGGTGGTGCGGACCCACGACGAGTGGACCACCCTGGCCGGGGTCAGTTTCGGCCTCTTTGGCAACCGCAAGGAATTCGGTGCAAGCCTTATCGAGGAAAACCTCCTCGGCTGGGGTAAGGAGTTCGCATTCCAGTTCGACTCCAACTCCGAGCGGCGGACGACGACCTTCGAGTACATCGATAACCTGGTCTTAGCCAGCCGGTGGCAACTTATGCTCCAGTATAAAAGTGCATCGGACGGGAAAGGCAATGCGCTTGGCCTCGCATACCCGTTCTTTGCGCTGGCGACGCCGCGTGCCGGTGGCGGTAACTGGCAGTCGCTCAGCCAGACCGAGTACCTCTACTCCAACAACAAGCAGGCTGTCTCGGGCGCCGCCAAGACGCAGACGTTTCTGCTCTGGGGTGGGCTGCGCTTGCCCGGTGACGGCGCGACGACCAACCGGCTGACTTTGGGCGTGTTCGAGGACAAGGCGGAGTTCTCGGACTGGCGGTACTCGGACAACCACACCTTCGCGACTCCCCTCGGCCACGACCTGCGCGGTCTTCAGATCGGGTGGGACCACCAATTGGACCGCTGGAAGATGGTCAACGGGTTCCGCACCTGGCAGCGCCAGGAGGACGTGCCGCTCGGCCCGAACTGGACAGTGACCGCCGGCTTCTCGTCGCCGACGTTCGAGGGCGACCGCGCGGTCAAGGTGGACGGGACGTTCAACCTCGGCTTCCTCACCGGGCGGCAGTACTCGTGGTTGAACCTCGCGGAGTCGGAGCGGATCGAGGGCGGCGGGGTCGCGAACGCCGTCACCCACTTTGACCTCGGCACGGCGTGGACGGGGGAAGCGGGGTGGCGGGGTCGGCTCTCGGTGGACCTCGGCCACAATCTCGACAGTGACCGCCAGCTCACGCTGGGTGCCGACACCGGACTGCGTGGGTGGAACCCGGATACGTTCGACGGCACCTCGAGGGCGGTGACGAACCTCGAGTGGCGGCACGTGCTCACCGGTGAGGTGCTCCACCTCGGGATCATTGGAGGGGTGGTGTTCGCCGACGCCGGCAAGACCTGGGCGCCGCGGGTGGGGCCGTCCACCGAGGGGGTCCGCAAGGACGCAGGGGTTGGCCTGCTTATCGAGTCCACACGCGCGGCGGCAGTGAGTATCATCCGAATCGAGGCCGCGTTCCCGGACCAAGGCAAGGGACCTGTCTTCCTGATTTCCAGCATCTCGCTGTTCTGAGAGAGCCGACGACGCGCCCCGGAGAGCAGGAAGATCTCCCCTGTGGCGGAGTTCTTGGCGGTGTTTGCGATGGGATGAGGCAGCGACACTGCCGCACTCGTTCTTGTGCGGTGGTACCCTCAAGAGCTGTGAAGTCCAGGTTTCTTTCGTTCATCACCGGGCGCCAACACGCGAAGGAACTGCTCCGCCGTTCGGAAGAGAAGTACCGCAGCATGGTCGAAAACGCCATTGAGGCAATCTGCATCTCGCAGGATGGCTATCTGCGCTTTGTCAACCCGGCGATGATGCGGTTGACGCGGCGCTCTCTCGACGAGTTGACCACCCGACCGTTCCTCGAGTTCGTGCATCCGGACGACCGCGCGATGGTCCTCGAGAAGTACCGACGACGACTGCAGGGTCTGGAGTTGCCCCAACGCAACACCTTCCGCTGCCTCACCGGGGACGGTGAGATGCGATCGGTGGAAGTAGACGGAGGAGTCATCGACTGGGAAGGCAATCCGGCCATCCTAAATTTCTTCATCGACATCACGGATCGGTTGAGGACCGAAGAGGCCCTCCGCGAAAGTGAAGATCACTACCGAGATCTGGTCCACCATAGCCAGGACCTGATGTGTACCCACGATCTCGATGGTCGCGTGCTGAGCGCCAACCCCGCCGCCGTGCGCGCCTCGGGCTACGAGTTGAGCGAGATTCTGGGGATGAACCTGCGCGATGTGCTGGCGCCCGAGGTGAGGGACCAATTCTCATCCTACCTTGCCGAAATCAGGGAAGAAGGCGTGGCCTCTGGGCTCGTGCTTGTCCAGACGAAGACGCGTGAAAAGCGCATCTGGGAGTTCGAGAACAGTCTTCGAACCGAGGGCTTGGGGAAGCCCATCGTGCGCGGGATCGCTCACGACATCACCGAGAGGAAGCGCGCGGTGGAGGCGCTGCGGGAAAGCGAGCTGCACTTCCGCACCCTGGCAGAAACGACGGACCTTGGCATCCTGATCATGCAGGATGAGCACTACATCTACGCGAACCCGGCGGCTGAGCGAGCGACTGGCTACACCGCCAGGGAGCTTGCCGGGATGAGCTTCTTGGAAGTGGTTCACCCCGACTTTCGGGAGTTGGTGCACCAGCGCGCCGCTGCACGGTTAGCCGGCGGGCACGACCTCCCGTCCCGCTACGAGATCAAGAGTATCGTCAAAGGCGGAGCAGAACGCTGGTTCAGTCTTTCCTCGGGGGCGACGGTGCTGGGCGGCAAGCCGGCCCTCGTTGCCAGCATTACCGACGTCACCGCCGAGCGTCGGCTGCGCGATCAGCAGACTGCGCTCTACGAGATCTCCGAGGCGACCCAGACCGCAGGCACCCTCGAGGATCTCTACCGCTCGATCCACGCCATCATCGGTCGGCTGATGAACGCGAAGAACCTCTACATCGCGCTCTACGACCCCACGACCAACCTTATCTGGTTCCCTTACTTTGTGGACGAGGTCGACACAACGCCGGAGCCCTTCCCGTTCGGGAGGGGGATGACGAGCTACGTGATGCGCTCGGGCCGGCCACTCCTCGCCACCCCGGGGGTGCTCAGCGAGCTGGAGGCGCGGGGTGAAATCGAGCGTCTCGGTGCGGCTTCGATCGACTGGCTCGGCGTGCCCTTGAAGGTGCAGGACAGGATCATCGGGGTGCTGGCGGTGCAGAGCTACGTCGGGAACGTGCGTTACAACGAGGCGGACCAAGAGGTGCTGAGCTACGTTTCCGCTCAGGTGGCGCAGGCGATCGAACGCAAGCGGGCCGAGGACGAATTGCGGAGCAGTGAGGCACGATTCCGGAGCTATTTCGAGTTGCCCCTCCTCGGCATCGCCATGAGCTCAACGGATAAGCGATGGCTCCAGGTCAACGACCGGCTCTGTTCGATCTTGGGCTATTCCCGGGACGAACTCCTGAAGATGACCTGGTCCGAGATGACACACCCCGAAGACGTGGAGGTGAACGTCCGGCTGTTCGATCGGGTCCTCTCCGGTGAGATCGACCACTACAACCTGGAGAAGCGCTTCATCCGGAAGGATGGGACAGTTTTCTGGACCAGCCTGGCCGCGGGGTGCGTGCGGAAACCCGATGGCAGCGTGGACTATCTTGTCGTCCTCGTGGAGGACATCACCGAGCAGAAGCGGGCCGACCACCTGCAGGCCGCGATGTACGAAATCTCCAAGGCGGCGCAGCAGGCGGTCAGTCTCAACGACCTTTTCGCCGCGGTGCATCGCATCGTCGGTCGGCTAATGGAGGCGCGAAACTTCTACATCGCCCTTTACGACTCAACCACGAATTTGCTCTCGTTCCCTTATTTTATCGATGAGATAGACGAATGCCCGGACCCGTTCTCGGCCGAAAGAGGAATGACGAGTCACGTGGTGCATACCGGCCGACCGTTGCTGGCGACCCCGGAGGTTCTCAAGAATCTCGAAGATAGGGGCGAGATCCAGTCGCTGGGTGCGGATTCGATTGACTGGCTTGGTGTGCCGTTGAAGGTGCAGGACAAGATCATCGGCGTGCTGGCGGTGCAGACCTACGTCGGGAGCGTGCGCTACAGCGAGGCGGACCAAGAGGTGCTGAGCTACGTCTCCGCTCAGGTGGCACAGGCGATCGAACGCAAACAAGCCGAGGAGGCGTTGCGCGAGAACGAGGAGCGGTTTCGTGGCGCCTTCGACGACGCGGCGACAGGCATGGCACTGGTCGGACTCGACGGGCGCTTGCTCAGGGTCAATCGCGCCCTGTGCGAGATCGTCGGCTTTGCCGAGGCGGAACTGCTCACCAAGGCGTTTCAAGACATCACCCATCCCGATGATCTCGCCCGCGACCTCAACGCCTGGCCGAAACTCCTGACGGGGGAGATCCGCGCCTACGAGATGGAGAAACGCTACATCCACAAGGACGGGCACGTTGTCTGGGCCCACCTCAGCGTCTCGTTGGTGCGGGACAGCGCCGGGCGACCGCTCTACTTCGTTTCGCACCTCAATGACCTCACCGACCGCAAACACCTGGAGGAGCAACTCCTCCAGGCGCAGAAGATGGAGGCCGTGGGCAGGCTGGCCGGCGGCGTCGCCCACGACTTCAACAATGTCCTCCAGTCGATGCTCAGCCACGTCCAGCTGCTGCGAACTCTTGGCGCCGACCCCGTGCGGTCCACGTCGATCGCAGCGGAGCTCGAGCAACAGATCAAGCGGGCCAGTGCCCTCACCCGGCAGCTGCTGGTGTTCTCGCGGCAGGAGAGCACCCGGCCGGAGCACCTCGATCTCAATGAGGTAATCAGTCAGGCGAGCGGAATGCTGCGGCCGTTGGTGCGCGAGAACATCGCCTTCTCGCTTCAGCTTGCCGACGGAAGCCTGGTCCTGGAGGCGGATCGCGGCCAGTTAAACCAAGTGCTGATGAACCTCGTCGTCAATGCGTCAGATGCCATGCCGACCGGGGGAACCATCACCCTGCGAACCGGCCGGGAAGGCGAGAACGTGTGGCTGGAGATCGAGGACACCGGCCACGGCATCCCGGCCGAAATCCTGCCGCACATCTTTGAGCCGTTTTTCACCACCAAGGCCGCCGGTCAGAGCACCGGACTGGGCCTCTCGGTTGTGCACGGAATCGTCACGACCCACCGAGGCCAGGTTGACGTGCACAGCGCGGTGGGAGCCGGGACAACAATGCGCATTCTCTTCCCCTCCGCCGCTCCGGGCTCGGCCCCAGTGTCGCCTGCGTTCGAATTCCCTGGCGATGTTCCACGCGGCAAGGGCGAGCGCGTTCTCCTGGTTGAGGATGAGCAGAGCGCCAGAGTGTCGCCGGCCAAATGAAGTCGAGAGTTTCTGACGCGGCGGGGTGAGAAGCGTTGGTAGTCGGCGTCATCCGCGCCGGAGGCGCGAGGTGGTGTTGGTTCGGGTATCGAGTAGGGTT
>JBEKAA010000071.1:0-5127 GCA_050018455.1 Thermoanaerobaculaceae bacterium
GTCCAGGAGTGCTATTTCGACGATGTGAGCTACACGGTGCGCTACGTTGTGGTGGATACCGGGGGGTGGCTTGGAGAACGCAAGGTGCTCCTCTCGCCGATCGCCTTCCGCGCGATGGACTGGGAACACAAACGCATCACGGCCGCGCTGACGAAGGCCCAGGTGGAGAAGAGCCCTGATATCGACACGCAAAAGCCGGTCTCGCGACAGCACGAGATCCTCTACTATGGCTATTACGGTTACACCCCGTACTGGGATGGGTCCTATCTCTGGGGCGCGTATCCCTATCCCGGATCCAGGCCGGTCCTGAGTGCTGCGGACCTCGAGCGCGAGCGGCGCTGGAACTGGGAAGCCAACGATTGGAACGATCCTCACCTGCGGAGCTCGCGCGAGGTGACCGGCTACCACATTCACGCGACGGACGGCGACATCGGCCACGTGAAAGACTTTCTCGTTGACGACCACTCCTGGGAGATCCGCTACATGGTCGTGGACACAACCAACTGGTGGCCAGGCAAGAAGGTGTTGGTGGCGCCCGACTGGATCAGCGAGGTCAACTGGGCCGAGTCGAAGGTGCACGTGCAGCTGGGGCGCGAGAAGATCCGGACCAGTCCTGAGTACGATCCGTCGCGGCCGATCGAGCGCGCGTACGAGGCTCGGCTGTACGGCCACTATGCTCGGCCACACTACTGGGGCAAGTAGCGCGGCAAGGGCGTTCGAGCGTTCCAGCCCACGCCTGCCGACTGAAAATGCGCACCACGGACTGAGGAGGAAAGTATGTACTGGTACCAGTCGCAGTTCTTCGGGATGCATTTCTTCTGGTGGATGTTGTGGATCCTGTTCATCATCATCATCTTCGGATGGATGACCCCTATCCCGCGCAAGACGGCGCGGCTGTACCGCGAAGACCCGCTTGCGATCCTCCGACGACGCTATGCAGCCGGTGAGATCACGACGGAGGAGTACGAAGACCGCAAGGCTCGCATCCAGAAGGATATGGGTGCTTCCAAGCCCTAACTGTTCTTGCGAGCTCACGTCGACCACGATGCACTCGCGCGACAGCCGGATCACGACCCGACACCCGCTCGGCCTCGGCAGGCACGGCCTCTGGGGTTGGGAGACGATCGTCCTGCTGCAGTTGTCTTCGTGCCGAAGAATGGACCGCACTGAGCGTTTGGCGGACGGCCTCCCGTTAAGAAGGCGCGGGCGACAGGCCACAAGTGCAGTTGAGCCTTGGGGCTTTGCCCTTATGAGGTGGGGATCGCGGGCCTCACAAGGGGTCCGTCGGCATCATGCCCCCGGAGGACAACCTCGGATGGTCGGGCTGCCATCCGGCTGATCGCCAGCGACGCGGTCGCGCCACGGAGCCGGAACCGAACGGGGAGAGTGATCGATGAACGTGCGGCGGTTTCCCAGGGGCGATTCCGCTCGAGGACGACGGGCGCGTGCATCGTGTGTGGGTCGTGCTCGGCGTCGGCCGCGAGCCGCCCTCGGGCTCCGCACAACCCCGGCAACCTAGACCCTGAGCCGCGGGCGGAGCAACCGGGGCCCCGCACCTCGACCGAGCAACCGCCAGAGAGGATGTTCACCATGCGAACGGCTCCAAATGGACTCAACGCCGAGCCGGCGCCGTCCAAGCCGGCAAACGCCAAGCCCCCTGACATCGCCGCCGCGTCGGTTCCCGACACGCTCGCTGCGCTCCACGTCAACCCCGACACCGGACTCACGCACGCGGAGGTGGACGTCCGCCGGAGGGAACACGGCTACAACGAAGTGGCGGAACAAAAGGGGCACCCGGTCCTCAACCTCCTACGGAAATTCTGGGGAATCTCGGCGTGGATGCTCGAGCTGATCATGGTGCTGTCGGCGGTGCTCCGAAACATCCCCGATCTTGCCGTGGTGAGCGTTCTGCTGGTCGTCAATGCCGTGTTGAGCTACACGCAGGAGCGCCGGGCAGCCGGCGTCGTCGAGGCGCTGCGCCGCAGGTTGCGGGTCAGTGCGCGCGTCCGGCGCGAAGCGGTTTGGCAGGTCATTGCCGCCCGTGACCTGGTCCCGGGCGATATCGTCCGCCTGCGGCCAGGCGACATCATCCCCGCGGATGTCAAGCTCCTGACGGGAGCGCTGAGCATCGACCAGTCAGCGCTCACCGGCGAGTCCAATGACGCGGACAAGGCCCCCGGCGGTGTGCTCTCGTCGGGTTCCGTCGTGCGCCGGGGGGAAGGCAACGGCGTAGTCTTGCTGACCGGGTCGAAGACCTACTTCGGCCGCACAACCGAACTGGTCCAGCACGCGAGGCCGAAGCTCCACATCGAAGCGGTGGTGGCCAAGGTCGTCCGCTGGCTCTTCGTCATCGTCGGCGCGCTGCTGGGCGTGGTCATCGTGCTGTCCTTGGTTCGCGGCACGCCGCTCCTTCAGATGGTTCCGCTCCTGCTCGTCTTGCTGATGAGCGCGGTGCCGGTCGCCCTCCCGGTCATGTTCACGGTCAGCACGGCCCTCGGGTCGAAGGACCTGGCGAAGCGCGGCGTGCTGGTGACTCGCCTCAGCGCGGTGGAGGACGCCGCAACGATGGACGTGCTCTGCGTGGACAAGACGGGCACGATCACGATGAACCGGCTGGCCGTCACCGGCGTGATCCCATTGGAGGGCTCGACGGAAGCCGACGTGCTGGCAGCCGGCGCCCTCGCGTCGAAGGAAGCCAACCAGGATCCGATTGACCTGGCATTCCTGGCCGTCGCAAAGGAGCGGCACGTCTTCGCCAACCTGCCCGAGGTCGCGCGCGTTTCCTTCACACCGTTTGATGCGACGAACCGGCGGACGGAGGCCGTGGTCGAGCAGAACGGGCAACGGCTACGGGTGATGAAAGGTGCCGTGGAAACTGTCGCCCTTGCCTGCGGACTCCAGCCTCCGGCGGTTGCGGAGCTGGAGGCGCGGGCCGGCGAATCGGCGTTGAAGGGATATCGGACGCTAGCGGTCGCGCGAGGCCCCGAGACGCGCATCCCCGCGTTGCTCGGATTGGTGACGCTCTATGATCCGCCTCGGGCGGATGCCAAGCAACTGATCGCCGAACTCCGGGACTTGGGCGTGCCGGTAAAGATTCTCACCGGCGACGCGCTGCCGGTGGCGCGTGAGATCGGCCAAGGAATCGGATTGCCCAACATCCGGCGGATGGCCGACCTGAAGGCTGCGGACGCTCAGGCCGGCAACGAGGCGGCGGACCTGTTGGCGGGCGCCGATGGTCTTGCCGAAGTGTATCCGGAGGACAAATACCTTGTGGTGAAGCACCTGCAGGCCGGGGGGCACGTGACCGGCATGACGGGCGACGGTGTCAACGATGCGCCCGTGCTGCGCCAGGCCGAAGTGGGAATCGCCGTCAGCACCGCGACCGACGTGGCCAAGGGCGCCGCGAGCGTCGTCCTCACCGAACCGGGGTTGACGAATATCGTGGCGCTCATCGGGCAGGGCAGGACCATCTACCAACGCATCCTGACGTGGATCATCAACAAGATCAGCCGGACAATCCTGAAGGCCGCTTTCGTGGCCATCGCGTTCGTGGTGACCGGTCAGTTCGTCATCTCCGCCTTCGTGATGTTGTTGTTGGTCTTCGTGACGGACTTCGCAGTTATCACCCTTGCCACCGACCACGTCCGCCCGTCAAAGAAACCTGAAACGTGGAACATCGGAGGTTTCGTCGCGGTATCCGTGACGCTCGGCGTCGCGATGCTGGCTGAAACGCTCTTCCTGTTGTGGATCGGTTGGTCCCATTTCGGTCTGGCAACCGACAGGAATGCCCTCTACACATTCAGTTTTCTTATCCTGCTCTACTTTGCCGTCTTCTCCATTATTTCCGTGCGGGAGCGCCGCTGGTTCTGGGCGACGATGCCCAGCGCAATATTCCTGTCAACCCTCGCGGCCGAGGCACTCGCGGGCACGGTCCTGACGTTCGTGGGCCTCCCGGGACTCATGCCCTTGCCCGGGTGGCAGACGCTCGCGCTGTTTGTTTATGCCATGGTCATGTGTCTCGGCGTGAACGATGCCCTGAAGGTTGCGTTGATCACGTGGCGCGTGCCCGCGGCGGTAGCCTAGTCCCATAGCGAGCGCCCCACAATTGGCGAGCCTCATCAATGAGCGCCCGCTCCCCTGCTTCAGGCTGACATTCTTGCGCACCATCGCATCAAGGGCTACATCCTGGGAATCCGCGAGACCGGAGGGCAGTACACGCATGCGGCGGCATGGGTGGTCCTCGCGCTCCCTCGTTCCGGGAACTGCGATGAGGCGGAGTGGCGACGGCGCGAGGGTCGGTGATCGAGGGCAGTCGCCGAAAGGGTATTTTTTACCCACGTTGCGCCCCTGCTCCTGGGTAGTAAGCGCTCTTCCCGGCGAGGGATCCGAGGACTAGGTTTGAGGCACGTTCGGGAAAGGACGGTATCTCATGAATCGCACATTGGTTGTAGTGGCGGGCTCCGTGCTCGGTGTCGGGCTGCTGGCGCTTCTCGGGTGCGCATCCTCGATGACGACCAAGGAAACGCGGCATGCGGACTCGGGGATCACGTCGGTGATCCAGGCGTCGCTGGAGGCCAACGACAAGGTGAAGGCGCGCGAGGTGGACGTCGAGACCCGGGAGGGCACTGTGTACCTGACCGGCGTGGTGGACACGGAGGAGGCCCGGCACGAGGCCGCGCGCGTCGCGTGGCGCACGGAAGGCGTGCAAGGTGTCGTGAACGACCTCACGGTCGGTGAGCGGACGGTCGGCAGCTGGATCGACGACGTGATGATCAGCTCGAAGGTCAAGTCGAAGCTCATCGCCAACTCCGACATCAAGGCCGGGGACATCGACGTGGGTTCCTCGCAGGGGGTCGTGACGCTGATCGGCCGCGTCAGCTCCGAGAAGATCAAGAGCGAGGCGGAGAGCATCGCGCGCGGTACCAGGGGCGTCAAGGACGTGCACAACGAGCTCCTCGTCGGCAACATGAAGTACTAGGTTCGGCGGGACTGGAGGACTGTGATGCTCTGGACGATCTTTGTCATTCTTCTCATCCTGTGGTTGCTCGGCATGATCACCTCCTACACGATGGGCGGCTTCATCCACATCCTGCTGGTGGTGGCGGTGGTCGTTCTGATCATCAGACT
>JBEKAA010000072.1:0-8459 GCA_050018455.1 Thermoanaerobaculaceae bacterium
GTTCAGGCGAACTTGAGATCTTCCCCGGGGCTGCCCTGGGCAGCGCTCATCATGGCGGCATTTCTGGTCTTCTACTGGCGATTCCTCAAGGGATGGGGGTGGCCCCGGTCCACCTCCGCAGCACGCCGGGAAGGCCTGCGAGCAGAGCCGTTGTCTCCATCGCTGTGGCGATGGTCACTGGTGGCGGGAGGACTCGGACTGGCCGAGTCGATATAGGTACCAGGGGATCCTGTCCCCCTTCCGCGCCCAGCCACGAGACCACCGATCGGCTCCGGACTCAGCTTTCAGCTGGAGCAGTCTCCGAGTTTTGGGTCAACCTCGTCTCGATGAGAGTCAATACTGCGCTCGCCGCCGGTACTCGCCCGGCGTGAGCCCTGTCCTCTCCTTGAATACCGCGTTGAACGTGGACTTCGAATTGAAACCCGCCCGGTAAAGAACGTCGAGGATCGTCGATGACGCTGTTCCGGCTCCGCTGAGGAGTCGTTTTGCTTCCTCGATTCGGTGGTCATTGATCCACTCTGAGAAGGTCTGGGAGTGACCGCGGTTCACGAGCCTGGAAAGGCGACGAGCAGGCATGCCGGCAATCCGCGCGAGGTCGAGGAGCGTGAGTTGCTGGTCCAGGTATGGCCGCTTCTCCGCCACGAACAGCTCGAGTCGTTTGAGATCCTCGAGCTCCTCGGGTCCCAGCGACGCCACCTTCTGCGCCGACACAAGCGTGCGTTCCTCCTCGCTAACCCCGGAAAACAACAACGGCTGCTCAAGTGCTCCGACCACAAAGCCCGTCACGTAGATGAGGAGCGCGGCGGAAAGGAGCGTCGTGAGGAGCGCAGAGTCGCGCTGTCCGACCTCCCCCGCGATGAAGGAGGCCAGGTCAACCACGTAGACAACCAACAGGCCCGCCACGGCGAAGGAAAGCCACGAGTAGGGAATTCTTCGCACATCGGACCGGGTACTAGCGAGGACCCATCGGTACCTATGAATCGTCCTCATCGCCAGTACGAGATAGGCCCCCAGGCTGATGAACACGGCCACCGCGAGGAGCTCCGGCGCGAGCACGCCCGCGACAAAGAAGCAGAACGCCAACCCGACGGGCAGGAGGTGCAGACCGTCCGCGGGTCGCAGGCGGCGTCGGAAAGTGAGCGAGCGGATGAAAACAAGAAACAGCGGACCGTAAAGCAGGCCCGACAGCTGGGCAGTCGTTACTCCCCACGCGATCCGGCCCGCCTGCTGAAGCAGCATCGTGCCGAGGTGGGCCGCGAGGAGGCCCAGGATCGCGGATAGGCTGAGGTTTGTAGGAGGATCGAACCTCGAACGTCGAACAAGGAGAAAGACGGCGAAGAAGGCACACTGGAAAACCACCAAGAGCTGGAGCGCGGTGGTAGGGGAGAATGTCATGGCAGTGGTCGAACCCGCGTAGAGTATAGCGGCGCCAGGAAAAGCGACGAGAGAAGCGCTTCTCAAACGACGGACCTCGGCTGCGGAAACGGACAGGTGCATCCACCGGTCGGGGTTTGGGCTCATGCCAGGGCCGAAGTTGAAACATCAGCAGCCACCATGGGGTGGCCACCGACCCGATCTTCCGCTCTTCCCCTGGCCTCGACTTCAGGTGGTATGGAAGCTGAAGCCCCAAGAGCAACAAGCCGCACTGGGTATGGGCCGGCGTCGTCCAACAGAACGCACGAGCGCAATCTCGGACTTGTGCTTTGAGGTCCGAGAAGACGTCTGGGTGTTCCTTCGGACGACAACCGGAGGACGAGGCCTCACACTGATGAGCATGAACACACGATCGAACGATAGGAGCCGAGCGAAAAGGAACCTGGCGTGTCCACTGGGGGTCGGCCTGATCTTCTTCGCTGTGAGCGCCGGTTACGCCGGGACCCCGGTCCTCGGTGAACCCCCAAGCCCCCCTGCTTGCGATGGTGAGGCCACGATCGAGCGCGCCGCTCGCGCCTACCGTGACGCGGCCGCTTTGACCGGGGTTGCGAGCTACGACATCCGCGTTCCTGGGGCGCCACTTCACCACGAGACGCTGGAGTTCGGCTTCGGGCCGGGAACCGACCTCTACCTCCGCATGCCACAGGGGTACATCGTGCTGGTCCGTGGCGGTCGCCTCTTCGGGTTTGCCGGCCAACGAACCGACACCGTTGTGATGTGTCCGATCACGAGCGGCCTCCAGACCGCCGTAGACGCAGCGTTCGAAGGGCTCGGGCCGCCGCTCGTGCCGGTGCCTGCCTTGCTCGGCGCGGCGAGGACGCCAAGCGAGCGGATCCAGGCCTTTTCTCTCAAGTTCTTGGCCTCGCCGGCCCTCGTCAATTGTGCCGTTTTCGCCGGCGCCGACGGGAAGCCCGTGCGGCAGGTCGTGCTGCGAGCGAGCAACGGTTCGATCAAGGCGCGGTTTGACGATGCTTCGGGCCTCCTCGGCGAACTCGACCTCGAGGTCGTCACAGGGCCGGGACGGCCGCCGATCGAGGGCACTGCCCGCTACCAGTTGGTTCCCGGCGGCGAAACGCCTGGCCTTCCCGAGGCGGCGCCAGGCGCCGCCGTGGTCTCGCGCTTCAGCGAGATCGACCAACCGAAGAAGGCGCTGGAGACGCCGCTCTCGGGCGAGGCCCTGGTTGATCTTGAAGGCTCTTCGGTGCGCTTGGATCGGCAGCAGGACTCCGTGCGGGTCCTGGAGTTCTGGGCGAGCTGGTGCGTTCCGTGCCGGCTGACGCTTCCAATCGTTGAAGACTTCGCCCGCTGGGCGCAGCGCAGCCACCTTCCCGTCAAGGTGTTCCTGGTCAACACACTCGAAGCATTCCAATCTGCCGCGGACGCGCGCCGGCATCTCGAACCGTACCTGGCGGGGGCACGGGTCACGTTGCCAACCTTGGTGGACCTCGACGGCTCCTTTCACAGCAGATTGGGCAGTGGTCTTCCCCTCACTGTCCTCCTGGATACCTCGGGGCGGATGGTTGCCAAATACAGTGGTTTCGAGCCCGGCATCGCGGAGAAGTTGCGGGCTGATGTCCTGACCCTTGTCAAGCGCTCGGCAAAATCTCCCGCGGTGCGGAGTGACCCGCCTGGGACGAGCCAGGAGAGAAACAGCAACCAAGGTGAACCATGAAACGGATCAAGAGGAGCAGGTTGTTCGTCGTGGCTGGAATCGTCGCGGCTTTGGCTCTCGCCGCCCTGCTGTGGCTGCGACAGGTGCCAATGGACACCCGCTACAACGGAGCCTACCGGCTCGACGACGGGCGGCTTGTCGTCATCACACCTCGCGAAGGGCGCGAACTCCGCTACCGCATGATGGACGGCGAGAGCGCGGCTCTACGGCCGGTCGGCGGGGCCTCGTACGAGGCCGGCCCCGGTTGGGAGGAGCGACGACCGGTGAAGGTGCACCTCACGTTTCAGGCCGTTTTCACCGCCGATTCTGGCGGCTTCACCTGGCGACAGGATGACCGCGAGCAGCGGGCCAGGCGCGTGCCGCTGCCGGAGACCATCTTCAGCTTCAAAAGCGACGGGCTGACGCTACGTGGCAAGTTGGTTACGCCTGCCGGCGGAGGTCCGTTCCCGGTGGTTGTGATCGTGCATGGCTCGGAGGAGGAGAGCGCGGTCGAGAGCTACTTCGAGCCCTACCTGTTCGCGGCGAATGGGATCGCCACGCTGGTGTACGACAAGCGCGGCACCGGGCGGTCGGAGGGCCGGTACACACAAAACTTCGACGTCCTCGCCGGCGACGTGGTAGCGGCCGTCACCTGGCTCCGCACTCGTCCGGAGATCGATTCCAAGAACATCCACCTTGCAGGCTTCAGCCAGGGTGGCTGGATCGCACCGCTCGCCGCCCTGCGGGACGGCAAGATTCGTAGTCTCCTGATCGGCTTCGGCCCCATGGTACCGGTCATTTCCCAGGATCGTTGGGGGTATGTCTACGCCCTCCGGGAGAAGGGGTTTGGCGACGATGCAATTGCGCGGGCCGATGCGGTTTCCGGCCTGATCGGAGCGATGATCGACCGCGGCGAGGATCGCTGGGGCGAGCTTGGGCGCGCCCTCGAAGCCGCCAAGAGAGAGCCCTGGTTCCAGGTGGCGAAGGGGAGCAACTCGGCTCTCGGTTTCATGACCGCCTTGCGCCTGCCTTTGTGGGCGATTCGTCTGTACGCTCGGTGGAAGCTGGAGCCGACCAACGGCAAACCGTTCATCGATCGCTTGTACGACCCGGCCCCGACGCTGGCCTCACTGAGTTCGACGCCCAGCCTGTGGATCTTCGGTGGCGAGGATCACAGCACGCCGACGGCATGGAGCATCGCGGTTCTCGAGCCGCTGCGGGCCTCGGGTAGGCCCATCCAGATCAAAGTCTTCCAGCGGGCCGACCACGGCATTCTCCAATTCGAGGTGGGACCCAAAGGCGAACGGCGCTATCTCGGCTACGAACCGGGCTACTTCCACACTGAGATCGACTGGCTCCGGCGACAAAGCGGACTCCCAGTCCGAGCCTTCACGGCTGAAAAGTGATCGGGTTCGAGAAGCGCCACGACCTCGCGCGCCATCAGGATCAGCAAGCGTACGTCCTTACCCACGCTCTAAGGGTGTGTTTGGAATGAGTGACTTGAAATTTGATCCGATTCGGCTCAGATTCCCGGTCATTCGCCTGAGACACCGTAAGTCCTCGCCGTAGCCCGTCCGACTTCTTGGGGGCAACCGGCAGCGCGACCGTCGTGACGCATCTGCCGCCCATCACGCAGACCGGGTGCCCGTACCTGCGAACCGGCCTTGCCGGCTTCGGAGAACATTTCCATTTCATTAGCCGTATGTTTACGAGGGACAGAGGTCCGTCGATGTGGAACCGCGTTCCTTTGCTGCTGCGCGCTCTGTTGGCGGCGGTCGCCGTGACCGGCACGACGACCGTGGTCTGGGGAGCCCTCGTTCAGGCGAACTTGCGCGCCGCGCAGGTCTGCGGGCGGAGCCGCTGTCCTCATCGGAATGGCGATGGTCGTTGGCGGCCGGAGGGCTCGGATTGGCCGCGTCTATCGCCCTGTTCATCGTGTCACACCGGCTGATCAGCTGGCCGCAACCCCCGCGCCCGGATCTCTCCAACATCCCATTCATCACCGTGCTGCCGAGCCTGCTCATGAGCGCCATCGTCGCGGGGATCGGCGAAGAGGCGGGGTTCCGCGGATACATGCAGGGACCGCTGGAGCGCCGCTACGGGGCCGCCGTAGCCATCACCATTACCAGCACTGTCTTCGGCCTGGCGCACCTGAGCCACGGCGCATTTGTACCGTCCATCCTCTTCGACATAGGCTGGGGCGCGCTCTATGGATTTCTGACCTACAGGAGCGGCTCCATCGTGCCGGCGGTCGTTCTGCACAGCAGCGCCGACGCTCTGGAATACGTTGCCGCCTGGAAGTTCCCGCCGACGGCGCCCGTACCTCTGGTGTGGGTGAGCGGCCCCGATCGATTGTTGTGGGTCGACTGCCTTCTGGTGGTGCTGCTCGGAAGTGCCTCGATATGGGCCTTTCGGCGGCTGGCCGGAACGCGTGCGAACGTCTCGCTGCAGGATGTCGCGTTTGCCGACTCTGAGAGACCGGCAGAAGGGCGTGACGATTCGTAAGTCCTCGCCGTTTTGGGTTTGAGCTCAATGGGGATGCGGAAGGACCAGCCACAAGTGTGGTTCAGCACACGGGTGCAGGTCGGAAAGTTCGGGTGAAGGGGGGGCTCATGGCGCGGCGGTTCCTTTCTGTGGTCGTAGGCGTGCTGATTGCGGCGGCTGTCTTCGCATTTCTCCAGGCGGTGTCGAGCGACCTGCGCTGGGTCTTCGCGCTCGGGCTGGGGCTGACGCTCGCGGCGGGCGTCTGGAACGGGCGCCGCCGGGGTGGCGATCTGCTCGATGCTCTGTCGCTGTCGGTTCCGCTGGCGGCAGCGTTCGCCGTTTTCGTGGTGCCCGAGCTCCCGGCGCTCTGGCCGCATTGCGTGCTCTGGGTGACGGCGGCAGTGGCCGGCCACGTCTGGCAACGCGCGAGCGCCCGGCGCTTCGCCGTCACCGGCGGCCTGCTGGCAGTGGTCCTCGTCGGGGTGGGTTACGGTGCGTTCTACCTGCCGCGGGCGATCGCCCACGCGCTGACGAAGGACCGCAACGAACCGGCGCCCGAGTTCACGCTCCAGACGCTCGCAGGCGCCGAGATCCCGCGCCTCGATTGGCAAGGCAAGGTCGTCGTGCTCGACTTCTTCGCCACCTACTGCGGGCCTTGCATCGCCGAGCTGCCCAAGCTGGCCGAGGTCAACGCCCGGCTCGCCGGGCGCTCCGACGTGATCGTGCTGGTGGTCGGGAGCGAGTCCGGCGGCGAGACGCTGGACTCGCTGCGCTCGTTCGCCGAGCGCTCCGGCCGCGGGCTCGCCTTCGCCTGGGACCCCCGCCACAAGGCCCGCGACGCGTGCGGCGTGAGAGGCACGCCTTCCCTGGCGGTGCTGGACCTCTCCGGGCGCCTGCGGCGCGTTCACGAGGGTTACAACGCCGCGGAAACCGGCTTCAGCGCCGAGCTGCTGCGCTTCATCGACCGACTCAGCTCCGCCCGGTGATCGAGGGACAGCCCGGCGCCAGGCTGCCGCCAGGGGGCCGGAGGACTCCTTTCTCGTAAACCCGAGAGGCCGGCCGCGTATCCTCTGCATCATGACAATCCCCCTGGACCGGCCCATTGCGTGTCTGCGAAGCACGATCCTGATCGTGCTCGTGGCGGCGCCGCTGGCAGCGCAGACGCCAGCCGCGGTCACTGCGCAGCTTCCCGCTGACGACGCGATCCGGATCCGGGAGTTCTACCGCCTGGCGGCGGAGATCCAGGACCGCATCTGGCCGCGGTGGAGCGCGACGCCGGCGCCGCTCCTGCTCGTCACGAGCGAGACGGAGTTCCTCACGCATCATCCGGCGTCGCCGCCGGATTTCAAGAAGGTCGGCGAGGACGTCTGGGCCCGCCCGCGGCAGTTCTCGCCCGCGTTGCTGGCGACGTTCCCCGCGTTCGGGCCGCCGTCCGTCATAGTGATCGGCGAGCCCGCGAACACCGACGCCAAGACCAGCACGCCGTGGCTGTTCGTCGTGCTGCACGAACACTTCCACCAGCTGCAGAACGCGCAGCCCGGCTACTTCAAGGCGACGGAGGACCTCGGCCTGGCGCGCGGCGACAGCAGCGGGATGTGGATGCTGAACTACCCTTTCCCGTACGGCGACGCCGCGCTCGGGCGGGCGTTCGCGCACCTGCGCGACACGCTGCTCGCGGCGTTGCAAGAGCCGGACGCGACGAAGTTCGCGGCCCTCGCCGCGGAGTACAAGGCGGAGCGCACGCGCTTCCTCGCGCGGCTCGCACCCGACGACCGCGCGTACCTGAGCTTCCAGATCTGGCAGGAGGGGATCGCGCGCTACACGCAGGTGGTCGCCGCGGAAGCCGCCGCGGGGTACCGGCCGACCGCCGAGTACGCGGCCCTTCCCGACGCCACGCCGTTCGCAACGTACGGTCAGACGATGAGGGCCCGGACGCTCGAGGCGCTGAAACACGTGGAGCTCGCCTCGGCGCAGCGCATCGCGGTCTACCCGTTCGGGTGCGCCGAGGGCTTCCTCCTCGACCGCCTCGACCCGAAGTGGAAGGACGGCTACTTCCGGCACCCCTTCACGCTCGACCCGTACTTCGAGTAGAGGGCCGCGTGGGCTTCGGACCCACGCGGCGCCTCGCCACTCATCCCGCAATCCCCTGTCTGTGCCGGCCTGGCAGCGACGTCGCGAGCACCGCGACGACCTCCGAGGCGTCGCGACCTCCTGCGGGGCTCACCAGCGCCGGTCGCCGAACCTCGCGGCGCGGCGCACCTCCCAGTGTGGCCTCGGCCCTGGGACCCACACGCGCGCAAGCGACACGCGCGGCGCGACTACCGCGTACGGAGCAACCACTGCGTACGGCGCGTAATTCGGCGCGACGTACGGCGCGTAGGTCGGCGCGTAGTACCCATTCAGGCTGCAGCCGGCGGCGTAGGGCCGGTAATACGGCACGACCGGCGGGACGCTCCCGACCGAGACGACCAGGGGCGGTACTACGAGCGCCGCCGAGAGACCGACTCGGACGCCCCAGCCAGCCTGCGCGGGGGTTGCAGTCGCGACGAGGCCGGCCGCGACCGCCATGGCTGCGAGTGAAGTGCGAACGATGCGTGTGGTCGGCATGTCTGTGTCCCCCTCGATCCCATCTGATAGCAAGTCCGATGCCACCCCTGCGCCACGTACGACGGGCAGACCTCCCGGCTCGCCCGCACTCTCGTGTGTCACCCCGAAGACGGAGGTGCTCTCCGGAGAGGTCGGCCCGGCCGGAGGGGCGGCGGGACCCACTCATACCAATTTGCCATCAGTCGTAGAGGATTGCCTGTCATTGTCGAGAGAGTCTTCCCGGCTTGTGGCGATCTGCGGACCGAGGGCGGGGGCAAGCCCCGCTCCTACACCAGAAAACGCA
>JBEKAA010000073.1:0-4411 GCA_050018455.1 Thermoanaerobaculaceae bacterium
CCGTCCACTGTGCCTTCGCCCCACACCTCACCATCGTGGCGGCGGACGATCCGTTGCACGAGCGCGAGGCCCACGCCCGTCCCCTCGAACTCGCGGGTCGAGTGGAGCCGCTGGAACACCCCGAACAGCTTGTCCAGGTACTTCATGTCAAACCCAACGCCGTTGTCGCTCACGTGATAGACGACGCGGTCATCTTCGAGGGCGCCGGTCACGCGGATGACGGCTCGTTCCCTCGCGCGGGAGAACTTCACCGCGTTCGACAGCAGGTTGACCCACACCTGCCGGATCAGGGCGGGGTCGGCCCACGCGCCGGGGAGGTCGCCGACCGTGAGGTCGATGCGCTCTCCCTCCCCGGGACCGGGCACGACCTCCGAGAACACCACATGAACCAGTGGCCCCATCTCGAGCCGGACCCGGTGCAGCTCGGCGCGCCCGGCACGGGAGAACGCCAGCAGATCGTCGATCAGCCGGCCCATCTTCTGGGTGTTCGCCCGAATCACCTCGAGCTGCCGCTTCCCCTCATCGTTGAGCCGGTCACCGTTGTCCTCCACCACCATCCGGGAGAAGCCGTCGATGGCGCGCAGCGGCGCCCGCAGGTCGTGCGAGACGGAGTACGAGAACGCCTCCAGCTCCTGGTTGGCCGCCTCGAGCTGCGACGTGCGCTCGACGACGCGCCGCTCCAGTTCGGCGTTCAACCTGCGGATTTCCTCCTCCGCCTGTCGGCGCTCGGCCGCCTCGCGTCGCAAATCGGTGGCAGTCCGCTCCGCCTGCTCTCGCGCCGCGACGGCGTCCTCCATGAGGTTCAGCGCGGCGAGCCGACCGGCGGCAAGGCTCTGGTTGGCAGCCTCCAGATCGGCGGTGCGTCGGGCAACGCGGCCCTCCAATTCCAGCGTCAACTGCATCAACTCGGAGTTCGTTCTGTTGAGTTCCTCGTATGCGGCGCTCAACTCGGCGGTGCGCTCGTCGACCCTTTGCTCCAACTCCATCGTCAGCGCCAGCAACCCCTGGTTGGTCGCGGCCAGCTCCTCCTGCAGAGCGCGCACCGCCGCTTGAGCCTGGGAGAGTTGGCTCTTTGATTCCCCGACGCTCATGGGGACACGTCTTTCACCACGACCACGGTGGCATCGTCGTCCTCCTTGGCCAGCGCGCACAGGAGCTCCTGCGCCATGGCCGGCGCGGGGCGGTCCGTCAGTCCGGGAAAGTCCTTCCACGACCAGTGCGTGGCTAGGCCGTCGGAGTGGAGGACGAGAACGTGGCCCGGCGGCCACGGATGGTCCGTGACAACAGCGCTCGGCGCGTTGTTGCCAATGACGCCGCGGCGAATGGAGAACTTGAACGGCCGGGAAAGGGGAAACACCCGGACCTCGATGTTGCCCACCGAGGCAAAGGCCAGGCGGCCCCGGCCCCAGTCGAAGCGCGCTAGGGCCATCACCACCCCGCGAGTCGCCCGGCAGGCGCGCCCCGCGCCGCGGAAGATCTGGTCGAGCGGCAGATCGAAATGGCTATCCACATAGCCTTGCGCGGCTCGGGCGGCGCAATTGGCAAGCGGGCCGTGACCCAGGCCGTCAATCAGGCCGACCAGCATGCTTTCGGCCCAATGCCTGATCACAAAGGCGTCGCCGTTCGCCGGGTCCATCTGGCGCGATCGCGTCGCCACCCCGATCGCCAGGGGGCACGGTCGCGAGCTGGCGCGGTGATCGCGGCGCCATTTCCGACACACGATGCGCGTGCCGGCTCCAGGCCTGGACGCGATGTCAAATTCGTCCATCAGCCGGTTGACCGCTCCCAGACCCGTGCCCCGACTGCCCACCGTGGAGAAACGATCGACCAGAACCTGGTCGACGTCGGCGATGCCGGGGCCGTTGTCAAGCGACTCGATTTCCAGACCGACACGCCCGTCACCAGAAAGCGGCGTCAGGATCAAAGATCCTCCCTGGGCGTGCTTGATCAGGTTGGTGGCCAACTCCGTCGTGGCAAGGGCGATCTCCTCCGCGACACTCGGCGAGAAACGCAGCGTGGCGGCAGCGGTCTTGGCCGCGCGGCGCGCCTCGCTCACGCTGCTCTGATGGCGGACCTCGATGGTCCGGGGCGGCGGCATGGCTAGCTCTTCAGCCATTTCCTGACCACGACGGTGGTCCCCTTGCCCACCTCGGAGGAGATCGTCATCTCATCCGTCAGCCGCTTGGAGCCGGGCAAACCCATGCCCAACCCGCTTCCTGTGCTGAATCCCACTTCCATCGCTTTCGCGAGATCAGGGATGCCGGGCCCCCTGTCTTCGAAAGTAACCTCGAGACCAACATCGGGCCCATTGTTTACAGTGCGCCAGCGCATGACACCGGACCTTGCATGCACGTAGATGTTCCGGGTCAGCTCCGATGCAGCAGTCACGATGCGGGTCACATCGGTGAGGCCAAAGCCCAAGCACACGGCCGCGTTGCGAATGATCTTGCGCGCCGACACGATGTCGCTCTCGGACTCGATCCGAAACTCGCCTTGTTGTCGGTCCTTCATACGCGAAGCTCCTTCGATGCCTCCGCGTTGAGCAGTTCAATAGCGCGACCTACGTCCAGGGCAGTGAGAGCGTTGCCCATGCTCAAGCCCAACTGGGTCACGGTGACGGCAACGCTGGCGCGCATGCCGGCCAGCACCGTGCGCCCGCCCATGATGGAGACCATTTGAACGGTTTCCACGACCGTCCGCGCAAAGAAGGAATCCAGGGTCTGGACCGTTGAGATGTCCAGCACGAGGCCCGTGCTCTCGTGCTGCACCATGGCCTCCAGCACCTTTTCCTGGAGAGCCAACACGGTCGTGTCGTCCGGGTCGGCAGGCACCGTGACCAGCAGCAGACCGCGCAGCTTGATAACCGAGATGCTTTCGGCTGACATGACCTTGCCTCCTCAGCGGCTGGCGATCTTGCTGACGACTTGCAGGTTCAGAACTTCGAACGCCACAAGCAAGCCGGCGGACAGCGACGACCGCGTGATGATTCCCGACAGGTCGATGCCCAGGTGGACCAGCGTCTGGGCGATGGCCGGCCGTACGCCCGTCAGCACCACCTGCGCCCCCAGCAGACGGACGGCGCTCACGGTTTCGATCAGGTGCTGCGCAGTCTGGGTGTCAACAGTCGGCACTCCCATGATGTCCACCAGGGCCACGGGCGAGTTGGTCTCCACGATGCGGTCAAGGAGGCGTTCCATGAACTGCTGGGTGCGCTCGCTGTCGAGCGAGCCGATGAGCGGTGCGACCACGACACCCTGCCACACCTGCATGACCGGGGTGGACAGTTCCATGATCTCTCTCGACTGCTGCTGGATCCGCTCCTCGGCCTGCTTGCGCTCGGTCAAGTCGCGTGTCACCTTTGCAAAGCCGCGTACGTTGCCCTTCTGGTCACGCAGCACCGAGATGACGACGTTCGCCCAGAACTGCGTTCCGTCCTTGCGCACTCGCAAGCCTTCGTCCTCGAAGCGCCCGTCCTTGACCGCAGCCTTGAGTTCCTGCTCGGGCACACCACGCTGAACAGCCTCGGGCGGATAAAAACAGGAGAAGTGCTTGCCCACGATCTCGTTCTGGGTATAGCCCTTGATGCGCTCGGCGCCGGGGTTCCAGCTGACGACGTGTCCCTCCGGATCGAGCATGACGATGGCGTAGTCCGTGACGCTTTCCACCAGCATGCGAAAGCTGTCTTCACTGCCAAGCACCGTGGCTTTGGATTTCGATGTCGTTTTCGTTTGCCTTTTCATAACGGCCCCTTTCTTCACGCTCGACGGCACACCTCGACGCGTCTTCCAGTAATGTGGTTGGTTGCTTGTTTCGCTGCTTTCGATAACTTCAATAGCCCTCCATTCCTGGGCTTGGATCACGTTTCTCCGGTTGGCTCGTGGCCGCTCGTAGCTGGGGCAGCGATCGGGGCCTGGGACCTTGCATCAAGGAAGCCCAGCGGATACATCAGCGGCTTGCCGAGTTGCCCGCACAACTCATTGACCTGCTGCTTGAGCTCAATCATTCGCAGCTCCCGGCCCACGGCCGTGTCGTTGAAGCGCATCAGCTCTTCGTTGCGCGCCTTCAGCTCGGTCGCTTGTCGCTGCAGTGCCTCCTCCGCCCTCTTCCGTTCGGTGACGTCCCAAAACACGCCCAGCACTCCCACGATCTCACCGTTCGTGTCTCTGACTGGCGTCTTGATCGTGCTGACCCAGGTCTCTCGGCCTTCCTGAAGGTATCTCTCTTCCAGGACCTCGGTCTTCCCAGTTTCCAGAATCCTGACGTCGTCCTCGTGGTACTTGGCGGCGAGTTCGGGCGGGAAGAAGTCGGCGTCCGCCTTGCCCACCGCCTCCTCGGGCCGGATACCGAGGTCATGGGCGAACTTCTCGTTGATCGAGACAAACCTGAAATTCCGGTCCTTCATGAATATCTT
>JBEKAA010000074.1:0-4256 GCA_050018455.1 Thermoanaerobaculaceae bacterium
AGGTCCTCAGGCAGGAGACCTTCCACCCAGCGCCATTCTCCCTGCACAAGCGCGCGCTCGTCCATGACCTCAGCATATCCACCCCCTCGCTCATGTCAAGACTAAAGTTAGCGCATATGCCCCAACCCCGGTCTCTCGCGCGGCGCGGCTACACGCACTCGAGCGACGGTGGAGGATGCGGCGGCAGAGGAGCGGAGGGGCGGAGGAGCAGAGAAGCGAGAAACCGACGGCTTGTCGTTTACTCCTCCGCTCCCCGGCACCTCTGCCCCTCTGCTTTTCTTTCCCGGGGACCGGACCTCCGCTTCTACTAGCCGATCGCGGCCATCCGTGCCGCGTGCGTCAGGAAGAACGAGAGAAGCTCGAGGTTGATCTTGAGGTCCACGTTCTTGAGCTTGACCTCGGGGTGTCCCTTGAGCTGGGCAGGGGCGAAGTTCAGCACCGCCTGCACGCCGCCGCTGACGAGGTCGTCATAGACCTTCTGCGCCGAGGTCGCCGGCACGGTGATGACCCCAATGTGAACTTTCCGGTCTTTCACAATATGGGGCAAATCGGAAACGCTCTCGACGACCAACCCGCCCGGGACCCGCTTGCCGACCTTGTGGGGGTCGGAATCCAGGATGGCCACGATGCGGAAGCCGCCGGTGTTGAAGCCGGAGAAGTGGGAGAGCGCTGTTCCCAGGTTCCCCGCGCCGACCACGAGCACGCGGCGCTCCTCGTGGAGCCCGAGGATGTTGACGAGGTGCTCGCGCAACTGGGTGACGTTGTAGCCGACGCCGCGAATCCCGAACTCCCCGAAGTACGCGAGATCCTTGCGTATCTGGGCCGAGTTCAAATGGAAGCGGTCGGCGAGCTCCTGGGACGACACAGTGGTCGTGCCCTCCTGCTCGAGCTGCTGAAGGCACCTGAGGTAGACCGACAGCCGGTTGATGGTCAGCTCGGAGATGCTCTCGACGGGGATGTAGCGCTTGAAGGACATTCGTCACCTCAGCAAGGTTCGTGCTGCGAGCTGGCCGGCGCCGAGCACCCAGGCCGGGAACACACCCAAGACCACGACCGCCAGGGCGCAGACGCCAGCAACGATCCTGACCGGCCAGGGCTCGGAGTAGCTTGGAGCACGCTGTGGCAGCGGCTTCATGTAAAGATAGTATACCACCCGTACGTAGAAGAAGACTGAGACGAGGCTGTTGATCACGCCAACGATGGCGAGCCACACCAGGCCCTGGTTGATGGCCGCGCGGAACACCAGGAACTTCGCGACGAAGCCTACGGTCGGGGGGATCCCTGCGAGCGAGAACATCGAGACGGAGAGCACGAAGGAGAGGAACGGCCGCTGCCAACCTTGACCCGCGAGGTCGTTGAGGAGGTGAGGCTCGTCCTCGTTCTCCGAGAACGCCGACACCACCGCGAAACCCGCGATGTTCATGAAGGTGTATGCCGCCAGGTACACGAGAACGCCGGTGATGCCGTCCAGCCCGAAGGCCACCACGCCGACGAGCGCGTAGCCCATGTGGGCGATCCCGGAGTAGGCGAGCATGCGCTTGAGATCCCGCTGCGAGATCGCCACGAGGTTGCCCAGAACCTGCGAGGCCACCGCGACGGCGGCGAGCAGTGGCACCCAGCGGGGCGTGATCGCGTTGGGGGCAACCGACGCCACCGCCCGCGCGAGCGCGACCAGCACCACCCCCTTTGGGACGACGGAGAGGAACGCTGTCACGGGAGTCGGCGAGCCCTGGTACACGTCCGGGGCCCACGCGTGGAAGGGAACCAGGGCCAGCTTGAAGCCGAACCCCGCGAGCAAGAGGGCGAGAGCGCCCAGCAGTAGCGGGTTGCCCGCCAGCGGGCGCGAATCGGCGGCCTGCGCGACTGCGCGGAGGGAGAACGTGCCGGTCGCTCCGTACAGCAGCGCGATGCCGAAAAGCAGCAGCGCAGAGGCGAACGCGCCGACGACCAGGTACTTCCACCCCGCTTCGAGGGAGATGGCGCTATCGCGGTGGAACGCATTGAGGACGTACAGCGAGATGGACAGCAGCTCGAGACCCACGAAGACCACGACCAGGCTGTCCGCCTTGGCCAGGGTCATGGCTCCGACGGCCGACCAGAGCAACAGGCCGTAAAACTCTCCGTAGCGCGCCTTGGTGCGTTTGAGATACGGGTCGGCCATGACTGCGACCAGGAGCAGCGCCGCCAGAACGTAGGTGTCCACGAAGCGGGCGAGCGGGTCGACGGTCAGGGCTCCGGACCACACCGCGCCGGGCAGCGGACCCGTCCATCTGAGCGCCAACGCTCCGGCGGCCGAGAGGCCGGCGAGGACGCCGAAGCGCGGGCGGAGAACCGGCGCGAAAGCATCGGCCAGCACCAGAATGCCGCCGGCAAGAACCAGCACGAGCTCCGGAAGGATTGCGGCGAGGTCGCTCGGGTTCACGCTCAACCTCCGATGAGCCGGCGCACCGCCGTCTCGGACAGCGAGAGAAACGTTCCTGGGTGGACGCCTATCCAGACCATGAGGATGCCGAGCGGCGCGAACGCCAGCGCTTCCCGCCAGGTCAGGTCGGGAAGTCTGCGGTTCTCAGGCTGCGTGATCGAGTTCCAGAAGACCCGCTGGACGAGCGAGAGCATGTAGACGGCGCCGAGCACGATTCCGGTGGCGGCGAGGACGACCGCCGCGGGATGGCGAGCGAACGATCCGGTGAGGATCAGGAACTCGCCAACGAAGCCGTTGAGCCCGGGGAGGCCGATCGAGGCCAGCGTGGCGAGGAGGAAGGCGCCCGTGAAGAGCGGCATCACGGCCGCCAGGCCGCCGAAGTCCTCGATGAGCCGCGTGTGACGCCGGTCGTAGATCACGCCCACGAGCAGGAAGAGGGCGCCGGTTGAGAGCCCGTGGTTGACCATCTGGATGAGCGCCCCCTGGGTGGAGGCGACGGTGCCGGCGAACAGGCCCAGCACGATGAATCCCATGTGGGTCACCGACGAGTACGCCACGAGTTTCTTCATATCGCGCTGGGCCCACGCCACGAGGGCGCCGTAGATGATCCCGATCACCGCCAGGGTCAGGAACAACGGAATGGCGGCCGCCCAGGCCTGCGGGAAGAGCGGCCTGTTGAAGCGCAGGAGGCCGTACGTCCCGAGCTTGAGCAGCACGCCCGCCAGGATGATCGAGCCTCCGGTCGGCGCCTCGGTGTGGGCGTCCGGCAGCCACGTGTGGAGGGGGAAGACCGGGATCTTGATGGCGAACGCCAGGGCGAAGGCGGAGAACAGAAGCATCTGCGGCGAGTGCCAGAGTCCCTGTCCCATCGGTACCGAGAGCTTGAGCATGTCCTCGTAGGCGAACGACCAGGCCCCCGCTTGGGCGCGGTAAACGAAGCTCAGGTAGATGATCGCGACGAGCATTAACAAGGAACCGGCGAGGGTGAACAGCACGAACTTCACGGCGGCGTAGATCCGACGCTCGCCGCCCCAGACGCCGATGATGAAGTACATCGGTATTAGCATCAGCTCCCAGAACACGTAGAACAGGAACAGGTCGGTCGCCAGGAACGCGCCGAGAATGCCCGTCTCCAGCAGGAGCATGCAGACCACGTAGCCCTTCACCCTTTCATGGATCTGGTGCCACGAGGAGATGAACACGACAGGCTGGAGCAGCGCGGTGAGCAGCACCAGTACGAGAGAGATTCCGTCCATCCCGAGGCGGTAGCTAATGCCCACGGAAGGCAGCCACTGGCGCGCCTCGACGAACTGGAACGCCGCGTTGGCCGGGTCGAACCGGGCCCAGGCGGTCGCGGCGAAGCCCAGCGCAAGAAGAGATGCCGCCAGCCCGGCCCAGCGGTGGAGCCGCACGGCCTCGCGCGGCGTTGCGAGCAGGAGGAGCCCGACCAGGCCTGGGGTGAGGATCGTGGCGGAGAGCAGGGAATCGGTCGGCACGTTCACCCCCTAGAGCAGCAGCCAGGCAGCCGCCGCGAGCGCGCCCGCCAGCACCAGCAGGCCGTAGTTGCGCACGTTGCCGGTTTGCAGGAAGCGGAGCAGGTCGCCGGCGATTTCAGTGAAGAAAGCGCAGGCGTTGAGGGTCCCGTCGATGGCAACGGTGTCGATCCCCTTCCACGAGAACCGCGCGACCGATGCCAGAGGCCTCACGATCACGCGGTTGTACGCTTCGTCGACGTAGTACTTGTTGGCGACGGTGCGGACGAGGGTGGGGAAGCGTTCGGCGAAGCGGGCGGGCCTAGCGAACGCCTCGGGCCCGAAGTACCACCGCGTCGCCA
>JBEKAA010000075.1:0-3959 GCA_050018455.1 Thermoanaerobaculaceae bacterium
GGTCCCGAGAGCGCTCCTCGCGCGCGAAGCTTCACCCAGCCCGAAGGGTCCAATAACCCGATCCCCAGCTTGACCAGGCACGATCCGCGAGGCGATCCTTCCAGGCCGTGGCGCTCAGCTTCCTCTACCGCCTGGTCCGTCGCGTCGTCGACTTCGTGCTCTTGCATCGGATGGACGACCTCGCCAAGGACGCCGAGATCCTCCTGCTCCGCCACCAGCTGGCCGTTCTGCGCCGTCAGGCCTCACGACCCCGATTCAGCTGGACCGACAGAGCACTCGTCGCAACCCTGGCCAGGCTCGTTCCTCGGGAGCGCTGGGCGGCCTTCCTCGTCACCCCCGAGACGATCCTGCGCTGGCACCGGGCCCTCGTCCGACGGTACTGGACCTACCCGCACCGACGACCAGGGCGGCCTCGCCTGCCCGCCGATACCGTCGAGCTCATCCTCCGCCTCGCCCGGGAGAACCCTCGTTATGTAGAGCCGGAAATTATGTGGAGCTGAGCGGCGACTGACATCGGCGTGTGTGGTTGACCTGGTGCAACGCCATGTGAGTCCGGAAATCAGCTCCACATAACTTTTGCGCTCAGAGGTCGTCGAGCCACTGGATGATGTCCTTGTTGGTGTGCCAGCGGCCGTCATCGGTGGGGACCGCAACGGGTCCAGGGCAGCGTTCGATTGCCTTTCGCTTCATGGCCATGTCGATCTCGATGTACTGGCTCGTGGTGGTGATGCTGACGTGCCCGAGCCACGACCTGATGACGTTGAGCTCGACGCCAGCTTGAAGCAAGTGCATAGCGGCCGTGTGGCGGAGAGTGTGGGGGCTGACGCACTTCGACGCGAGAGAAGGCTCGTGCTCCGCAGCGATGGCGACGTTGCGTTCCAGGATCACCCCCACGCCGTAGCGGGTGATGCGTCCGCCATGAGCGTTGAGGAACACTGGCGTGTCGGGATCGGCCCGGTCCGGGCGCTGGTCGAGGTAGGCGCGTAGCACGTCCGCGGTCTCTGTCCACAGTGGGCAGAGACGCTCCTTGCGTCCTTTCCCCGCTATCCGCACCTGGGTGGGTGGCTCGAGTCGCAGGTCCTTGACGTCGATCCCGACGACCTCCGAGGCACGGGCCCCCGTGTTGTACATGAGCGTAAGCAGGGCTCGGTCGCGAACGCCGAGACGCTGCGTTGGCGGTGGAGCCGCAAGAAGCGCCTTTGTTTCAGCCTGGTCGAGATAGGTCATAGAGGTTGACGACGTCTTCTTGATGGGGATGTCCAGCACCCGGCGGCAGAGTTCGGCGTGGGAGGGGTCTCGATCGGCTACGTAGGCGAAGAAGCGGTGGATAGCGACCAGCCGGCAGTTCCGGGTCGCCGCGCAGTTCTTGCGTTCCGTCTCAAGGTGGTCCAAGAAGGCCAGGACGGTGTCCGGCCCGAGATCGCTCAGCTGTAGCCGGATCACCTGGCGGCCATGGCGGCGAGCCGCGAACCGCAGGAAGAGCTTCATCGCGTCGCGATAGGCGAAGACCGTGTTCTGGCTGACGTCGCGTTGTGCGGCGAGGTAGTTCTCGAAGAACCCCCGGAGCAAGGTTGCAAGCGTGGTCGGCGCGCTCATGGCCGGCCTCCGACACGGGGAAGGATCTCCTCGGCGAATGTATGAAAGCGCGCGCTCGCCTCGTCGAGAAGCGCGGTCGTGACAGACAGGTAGACCTCGGTGTCGGCGACACAGGCGTGGCCGAGGTACGTGCTCAACAACGGGAGGCGTGCCATCACGTCCTCGCCGTCCCGATACCACTGCAAGAGCCGGGTGACAGCGAACGTGTGCCTCAGATCATGCGCGTGGGGGCCACGTCCGTGGGGTTCGCGCAGTCCCGCCTGGACGGCCAGCTGGCGGAACATCGTCTGCACCGTGCCTGGGTCGTAGCCCGTGCCGCGGCCGGAGATGAAGAACGCCCCTTCGGGGCCGGCCGGAGCCACCGAGACGCGTAGGTCGTGGTAGCGCTGGAGCAGCTCTGTGGTTCCCCTCGAGAGCGGGACGAGTCGAGACTTGCGAAACTTCGATTGGCGGATGGACAGCACACCTGCTGTCAGATCGACGTCGGCGAGAGTCAAATGCAGCGCTTCGGAGATCCGCAGGCCCGATGTGGCCAACAACAGGATGATCGCGTGCATCGTCCGGGAGCGGATCGGGCACGGATGCCCGATGGTCCAGTCGCGCAGCGAGAGAGCGGCGTCGAGCAATGCACGCAGCTCCTCGGGGGAGTAGATGTGGGGTGGCTTGGGCGGTCGACGGCGGGGACGCAGCGACTCGCCCGGAACGAACGTGCCTTTCCGGCGCGAGGCGAGGAAGCGGCAGAAGCGGCGCAGCAGGTAATAGCGACTTTGCCGGGTGTTGGGTCCCCGCGACGGAGACTCCGCCAGCCAAGCCATGGCGAGCGTTTCGTCGATGGTGCCCGACGGAATGCCCCTCTCGATAGTCAGTCGGTCCAGCGAGCGCAACTGCGTAAGGGTGGTCTTGTTGGCGCTCGCGCTCGCCTCGAGCGTCGCGGCGAAGGCCGCGAGCTCAGCCGCCAGCGGCCCGGAGAATGGGTTCGCTCTCACGACACGACCTCCGGGTCCAATGCCACCGTCCGGAGATCCTCGACATGAAGCTTGGTGTACACAAAGGTCGTCTCGGGACTCCGATGCCCAAGAACGTCTCCGATGCTCTTGAGGGTCTCGCCGCCGCGTAGGAGATGCACCGCCAAGGAGTGGCGCAAAACGTGAGCACCGCCACGAGCAGCAACGATGCCCGCCTCGTCAAGCTGGCGTTGAAGCCAGGCGTTCATCCTGCTCCGTAACGGGCCATGGGGCGGCCGGGCAGAGAGGAAGACTTCCTCGTGGGGCGACGGAGGGCGCTCCTCCAAGAGGTAGTCCAAGACGGCGTCACCCACCGGGCGCGTGAGTGGCAGGGCGCGCCGACGGCCGGTCTTGGGCGAGACGATCGTGAGCTCATCGTTCTTCCAGTCGACGTCGCGAAGGCGAAGCGCCCTGGCCTCACAGCCGCGAAGGCCGTAGGTGGCGATGAGAAGGAGCATGGCGTAGTTGCGCCGACCTCCGGGCCGGTCCCGGTCGACCACGCCCAGCAAAGCCTGCACCTGGTCCCAGGACAGAGCGCACGGAACATCGGCGAGGCGATATCGCCGCCGGAGCGGCACTGCGCCGACCAGGTGCGCCCCTCCGTAGCCCCGCAGGTCCAGCCATCGGTAGAAGCCCGAGAGGGACGTCGCCATGTGGTTCCACGCGGTGTGGCCCAGGTTCGCTCCGCGCTGGCGGCTGAAGCCAAGCAGGTCGTCGGGACTGAGGGACACCAGCTCGTTCGGCCTCACAGCGTCGCCTCGGCTGACGAGGAAGTCGCGCAGGTAGCGCCGGTAGTTCACGATCGTGGTCTCGGCGAGTCCACGGTCGTGTCGGAGGAACCGGCAATAGCCGTCGATCAGCTCGTGATACGGCGGCTCGTTGGCCACGACAGCGGGGAGGGCTCCTTCCTCCCGAAGCATCGCAAGCAGGTGTGCGAGGCCGATCCGCACAGACGCTCCTCGGCACCCCGGCCGATGGCGGTAACAGCGACAGACGGGCAGGTGATCGCGAATGAACTCCTCGACCATCGCCTCGTCCGGTGTCCAGGTAACACCTCGTTCGTGAAGGACCCTTCCCAAGTGGATAACCGCGTGCCCGTAGTCGCGGCAGGTCCGTTCCGCGTACCCACGTTTGCGTAGCCGCAGAACGAGACGGAGGGCTTCTTCGCCGAGTTGGGCGCCCTCCCACCGCACGTCGAATAGGCCGTTCCAAAATGTGTCGTGCATGTCCACCTCCGTGGGGTTGTGATGAAGGAGGAGCATGGGACGCACGAAAAGTTATGTGAAGCGCGAGCGACGTGTCGCCGCGGGACTACTGGCTCATCCGGCTTTGCTCCACATAATTTCCGGCTCTACATAA
>JBEKAA010000076.1:0-3908 GCA_050018455.1 Thermoanaerobaculaceae bacterium
CGACCAGGGCCATCCCGGTCGTGGTGCTCAGCTCGTCGCGAGAGGAGCCGGACATCAAGACGGCCTACGCCCTCGGGGTCAACAGCTACATCGTCAAGCCGGTGGACTTCGAGAAGTTCGTCCAGGCCGTGGAACAGCTCGGGCTGTACTGGCTGCTGCTCAACCAGGGGCCACACTAATCGCATGCCTACCATCGATGAAAAAATTCGCGTGCTGATCCTCGAGGACGTGCCTTCCGACGCGGCCCTTGTGGAGCGCGAGCTGCGCAAGGAGGGACTTGAGTTCGTGGTCCGGTGCGTCGAGAGCAAGCCGGATTTCGTCGCGGCGCTCGCCGATTTCAAGCCCGATGTCGTCCTCAGCGACTACTCGCTTCCCTCGTTCAGTGGCATGGACGCACTCCGACTTGTCCAGCAGCGTTCGCCCACGACCCCGCTCATCATCGTCACGGGTTCGCTCAGCGAAGAGACCGCCGCCGAGTGCATCAAGGCGGGCGCCGCGGACTACGTGCTCAAGGAACGCCTGCCACGGTTGCCGGTGGCGGTTCGCAGCGCTCTCGAACGGCGTCGCCTCGAGGAGGGCAAGCGTCGCGCCGAGGAGACACTGCGTGGCCGCGAGGAGATCTACAGCGCCATCGTCAACCAGGCCGCCGATGGCATAGTCCTCATCGACCCGCAAACATTGCTCTTCGTTGAGTTCAACGACGCGGCCTGCCAGGGTCTCGGCTACACGCGGGAAGAGTTCGGCGGCGTCACATTGCCGGAGGTCCAGGGCGTGCCCGCGCTGGAGGACGTCGGAGTGCAGATTGCGAAGTTCCGGAAGCTGGGCGGGGGGACGCTCGATACGAAGCAGCGCCGCAAGGACGGGACGCTCCGTGACGTGCACACCTCCAACCGCGTCGTGAAGGTTCGGGGCCACGAGTACATCGCCGTGATCTGGCACGACGTCACCGAGCGCAGGCGGGCCGATGAGGCGCTGCGGGAGAGCGAGGAGCGGTTCCGGCAACTGGCCGAAACGATGCCGGACGGAGTGGTGGTGGGACAAGACGGCAGGAATGTCTACGCCAACTCCGCCGCCGCCCGCCTGCTCCGCGCCGCCGGGCCGGAGGAATTGGTCGGGCTGGATGTGTCAGCAATCGTGGATCCCGCGAAGCACGCGTGGGCCTGGCAGCAAATGCAACACGCGCTGGCCGGTGGAATGCAGCCTCCCTTCGAGGATAGCTTCGTCCGGCTCGATGGCTCCTTGGTGCCAGTTGAAATCGCCGTGTCTCTGTTGACGTGGCAGGGCCGGCCCGCCATACAGGTCGTCATGCGAGACATCACCGCGCGGAAGAAGGCGGAGGAGGACCTGCGTAAATCAAAGCAAATCATCGAAGGGATTCTCAACGCGATACCCGTGAGGGTCTTCTGGAAGGACAAGAACCTCGTGTACTTGGGCTGTAACGCGATATTCGCGCGCGATGCTGGATTTGCTGATCCAAAGGACCTCATCGGGAAAGATGATTACCAGATGGTGTGGCATGATCAGGCCGAATTGTATCGTGACAATGACCGCCAGGTGATCGCGAGCGGCTTCGCGAAGCTCCTCATCGAAGAACCCCAGACGACCCCCGAAGGGAACACCATCACGCTTCTTACGAGCAAGTTACCTCTGCGCGATTCCAATGGGGAGATCAGCGGCCTACTCGGAACGTTTATGGACATCACCGAGCTCAAGCGCGCTGAGGAAGCTTGGCGGGAGAGCGAGGCGCGCTACCGAAGCCTGTTCGAGCAGTCGCCGCTCGGCATCTATCAGACGACGCCCGACGGCAAAATCGTGGCGGCCAACGCGGCCCTCCTGTGGGCGCTCGGCTACACCTCGCTGGAGGAACTGACTACCCGCAATCTCGATGTCGACGGGTACGAACCACGCTATTCACGACGGGAGTTCAAGGAGCGGATTGAGCGCGACGGCGAGGTGATTGGCTTCGAGTCGGCGTGGTTGAAGAAGGATGGTCAGGTGCTCGCGGTTCGCGAGAGCGCGCGGGTGGTACGCGACCAGGACGGCAAAGCGCTCTACTACGAGGGCACCATCGAGGATGTCACGGCACAGCGGCGTGGCGAGGAGGAGCGGCGGCGCCTGGTTGCGGCCATCGAGCAAGCCTCCGAGACGATCGTGATCATGGACACCGAAGGTCGGATCGAGTACGTGAACCCGGCATTCGAGCGCACGACCGGCTACACGCGCGGGGAGGCGATCGGCAACAAGCTCACCATGCTCGAGAGCGGCGAGCACGACGACGCGTACTACGCAACGCTGTGGCAGACGATCACCCAGAGTGAGGTGTGGCAGGGACACTTCGTCAACCGGCGCAAGGATGGCAGCCTCTACGAGGAGGAGGCCACGGTCTCACCCATCCGGGACGATAGCGGCGCGATCGTGAGCTTCGTCGAGGTCAAGCGCGACGTCACTGAGGAGATGGCGCTCCAGGCGCAGCTCCGCCAGGCGCAGAAAATGGAAGCGGTCGGTATGCTCGCGGGCGGTGTGGCGCACGACTTCAACAACCTGCTGCAGGGGATGCTCAACCATGTCGAGCTCGTCCGCGGTAAGGATGCCGATGCCGAGCAGAGGGCAGCGACGATGGCGGAGCTGGAGGCGGAGATCCGGCGTGGATCGGGCCTCACTCGCCAACTCCTGCTGTTCGCCCGGCGCGAGACCGCGAAACCCGAGCAGCTCGACCTCAACGAGGTCATCGGCAGCGCGGCAACGTTCCTCCGCCGCCTCGTCCGTGTCAACGTGGCCTTCAGCGTCGAGCTTGCCGACGAGCCGCTGCCCGTGACCGCCGACCGCGGCCAGATCGATCAGGTGCTCATGAATCTGGTGGTCAACGCCGCGGACGCGATGCCGGGCGGGGGTCGTCTCACCATCCGCTCGGGCAGCCAGGGACGCGAGTGGGTGTGGTTTGCCGCGGACGACACCGGGAGCGGCATCCCGGTCGAGATCCGCGAGCGGATCTTCGAGCCTTTCTTCACCACCAAGAGCACGGGCAAGGGAACGGGACTCGGACTTTCGGTGGTGCACGGCATCGTGACCCAACATCACGGCGTGGTGGAATTCGAGGACCTCCCCGAAGGAGGCACCTCGTTCCGCATCACGCTTCCGCGAGCGGGCTCGGGTGAACACCCCGAGGTGGTCCTCCCAACGGTGGACGCGTCGGGGGCGCCGGGAGGGCATGGCGAGCGGGTGTTGGTGGTCGAGGACGAGGAGGGCGCCAGGCAGGGGTTGGCCGAGATCCTCCGAATGCTCGAGTACGAGGTGGTGGCCGTGGGGAGCGGCGAGGAGGCAGGGCTTCTTCCCTCCCAGCCGGGGTTCGACGTTCTGCTCACCGACATGATGCTGCCGGGGATCGCGGGAGGAGACCTCGCGCGCGGGCTGTTGGATCGTTGGCCAGAGCTGAAGGTCATCCTCATGTCCGGCTACACGGAGGACGAGGCGGTGCGGCGCGGAGCCCTAGCCGGGCGCATCCGCTTCCTGCAGAAGCCGTTCGACATGGCGTCACTCGCTCGCGAGATCCGCGCCGCCCTGGACGACCGGCCCGCCCCCAGGTCTAGGTAGATGTCGGGATGTGAGCTTGGTCCGGGTCGGGGTTTGCAGCCCATTCCCCGGCTCGTGGTGGAGCGAAAGGAACGACGGGGTTGGATTTGAGATGAACGACGCTCGCACACCTGAAGGCTGCCTCCATTGCGGGGCGAGACGCTGATGGCCATGGCCGGCAAGGTACTCGTCGTTGATGACCAGCCCGAGAACCTTCAGGCGATGGGGGAGGCACTCCGTCCCCTTGGCTTTGAGGTCTGGCAGGCCCTCGACGGCGAGGCCGGCCTCGCTCTCGCGCGTGAGCGGCAACCCGATGCCATCCTCCTGGACGTGATGAT
>JBEKAA010000077.1:0-3590 GCA_050018455.1 Thermoanaerobaculaceae bacterium
TTCGCTCGGTCATGGGTGACGTCTCCTTCCAAGGCATCGGGCCTCCTCCGCCCACTTTGCCTTGACTTGTCACCCAGGCGCCTAGAACATTCTGTAACCCATGCGCCCGGACCGTACCCGGCTGATCGCCAACAGGGCGTTGCAGCAACAACCGCAGCAATGGCAGACGAAGGTCACGCCCTGCTGCACGTTGTCCGCGCAGAACACCAGGCCGCGCTCACGCGAGCGAGCAAAGTGATCGCGCATCTCGGACTTGGAGACCTCGCGCGCCAGGCTGTGGCGAATGAGGTAGTCGGCGGCGAGCCCGAACGATGAGCACACCTCAAGGGGACCCTCGCAACCTCGGGCTCCGGCGTGCTGCTTCTCGTGCCGGCACGAGCAGATCCCGAGCGCGAACCGCTGCGACCCGTCGACGATCGCGGAGGCCTTCTCGTAGTCGAGGATCTCGACGTGCTCGCCCAGAGCTTCCTCGTGGGGGAGAACCCGCTCGATGAAGACGCGCTTGCCGTCTTCGGTGTTGGCGACGAAGGCGGCGCCGTCCTCCAGGTACTGGTTGAAAAGCGTTCCCATCAGGTGCGAGTCGACACTAGGGCCGGCCCGCATCATCGTGAACTCGAAAAGGCCGATGAGCAGCGGGCTCGGCATGTACCAATAGCCGTCGCCGAGCAAGAAATCGATGACGAGCCCCTTGTCGCCCATGCCGTCGAGGAGCGCGCGCAGCTTGGTCTCGTCCACGCCGGCGACCTTGGCAACGTGAGCGAACGGCGACAAGGAGTACGGCATCCGAACGAAAACGTCGGCCTCCTCTTCGGAGAACAGCTCCTTGATGATCCGGTGGAGAGTGTCGTTCCAGGGCGCCCTCGCCGTCAGGCCGTCGACCTTGCGACCCACCTGACGGTAGAGGTCCTTGCCAACGAGATGCCCCATTGAACCGAATCTCCTCTGTTTACACTCTCGAACCGTTGCGACATCATGTCAAGCGTTCACGGTGGGCGGGTCGCGATCCTCTGCGGCTTGCCGTTCGAGTGCGCCAAACCCGCCGGCATGAATCCCCATGCCAACGTGGTCGGTGCGACCCGCCGCGCGATCCTCTCGCCTGGCGCGGTCACGTTCCCCGAAGACCTGACTGATTCGATTCGGCTCAGATTCCCACTCACTCACCTGAAACACTCCCAACGGACCGAGGCGAGGACTTACAGCTCTTCAGCTTGCTCGTCGAGGTGCTCCTCGCTCATCAGGCGAGGATCAACGACCAGGGCGGCAACATCAAGACGGGGTAGGGCGAGGAGTTACATCGGATCGGCGAGGTAGTCCGCCAAGCTCTTGGAAGAAGTGAACCCACCGATCAGAGAGCACGCCTGCTCGATGTCGACGAGGAACGCGCGAACGTCACGCTGCTTCATACAGGGTGAATTGGCTCGCCTCGACCGACCTGCGCAGAACGGGGTTTCGGAGAGCGGAGCGCTCCACGAGGTCGACCGACCGGCCGAACAGCGCCTCGAGGTCGCCAAGGAGACCGAAGTACGCGTCGGCCTTATCCACCGGCTCCAGATCGTCGAACTCGACCAGCAGGTCGATGTCGCTCCGCACCGCGTCGAAGGCACCGGTCAAAGCCGAGCCGAACACGGCGAGACGGCGCACACGGCGGCGCCGGGCGATCGCCCGCAACTCGTCCGCGTTCTGAGTGATCAGGTCCGTCATCTCCCGTGCTCCGTGACCGAGAATAGCATCGGAACGCCGCGGTCGTGTCTCCGAGACCGGTGGAGCCGTCGGAGGCATTCGGCGGCACCTGATACCCGTTTGAGGTCCGTCGTAGAGCAAAGGTGTCATCCCGAGCCCTTCGACTCCGCTCAGGGCGGGCTCCGCGAGGGATCTGGGAGGGGGCTAGTAGATCCAGGCTTTCCCCCACCCAGATTCCTCGTCGCTCCGCTCCTCGGAATGACATGTTCGCTGGCAAACTGGTATGAGAGCAGGTGGCCATCACTCGGACGCCAATGTGTCAGCTTCCTGTGCTTGGTCCGTCGGCGGCTGGGGGGCCGCGTCGCGGTTGCTCGCGGTGTTCCGCCGCACCGGCCCGTCTCCTTTCGGTCGTGGCCGGAAAGGGTGTGCGACTCTCCTCAACCCGTCGTCAGCTCGACGGGAACGAGGGAGGCGAAGTCGGCACGGCCGAGGCCCATGGACTCGGCGATCGCGATGTTGCCGGGGAACGGCCTGCCGAGCACGGTACAGGCCCAGGCGTCGAGGGCGACGGGGTCGAACCCCGCTGCGACCGTCCTCACGGTTTTGACGTCGGACAGGCTGCCGCCCGCCGGGCCGTGCTCCATGAGAACGCGCGAGGCGTCGACGATCGTGAGCGTCGGTCGCATCATCGCGGCCAGCTCGGCGATCGAGCGCTGCACGTCGGTGTGGAGCATGATCCGGTTCTTCGCGGTGATGCCGAACCAGTTCTTGAGACCGCAGGAGACGCCGGTGAGGTCGTGATGCTTCGCGGTCGGGACGTTGATGATCTTGGTGGCGATCACGAACGGCTCGAGCACGTCCCATGTGCCGAGGCGCTCGGAGATCTCGACCGTGACGTAGCGGCTTTCCTCGGGCACGATGACCTCCGCGCCGGCGGCCTGGGCGGCCGCGAGGATGCCGCTGACCTGCAGCGCTCGGCGCGACTTGCCCAGCGGGCAATCGCACACGATCACGCGGCGGGCGCCCGCCGCGCGGCACATGCGCACGACCTCGGCGATGACCTCGGGCTGCGTGTTCGCCGCCTGCTCCGGTGTTCGCTCCCAGCCGAGGCTGGGCTTGATGAGGACGACGTCGGCGGCAGTCACGAGCGCGGCCATGCCGCCGAGGCGCTCGACCGCGGCGCGGACGTTCGCGGCAGGGTCGGCGCCACGGGCGATGACCATGCGCGGGACTGCGCCGGGGAGGGCGACGCGGTGGTCGCCGATGCGGCGCTCGGCGTGGCGCCCGAAGCGCTTGAGGCGGTCGGTGAGGAACACGGCGCTCACCCCCAGCGCGCCGGCGCCGGCGAGGGAGCCTGCGGCCCAGACCAGAACGCGGCGCCGGGTGTGGCCGCGCCGGGGCGCGGGTGCGCTCGCGCCGCCGGAAGCGGCGGTCGCCTCGGTCGCGGTTTCGGAAGCGTCGTCGGCGCGCTCTCGGGTCGTTCCGTCGCGATCAGTCATTGGCGTTCTCCTCCTCGCGTATACGCAGCCCGTGCGCCGCGGTTCGCGGCGATCCGACGAATTATCCCGCACCTTGACGTTCCTCGGTGCACGCGATCAATGCGTCGCAGGCGAAAGGTCGGGTGCCATGAGGTACCACCGAAGAGGGGACCGTCGATGCCGAACTCGCTGACCTTCAGAGGGCTCGGGATGAGGACGAGCAAACGTCGAACAGCCCGCCCTCCGCGAACACCCTCGGCCGCCTCGCCATGGGGGTCCTCCGACAACGAGCCGAACCCAATTCCGCTACTTACGTACCTGAGAATCATCTAGGAGGCTCCCCCTTCGCCGAGGGATTAGGCTCGGTGTTGGGAGAAAGAAGCTGCTTGCGAGGCAGCTGAAGGAAGGAGGAGCCGATGCGACTGTACTGCG
>JBEKAA010000078.1:0-3573 GCA_050018455.1 Thermoanaerobaculaceae bacterium
CTCAGGGCGGGCTCCGCGAGGGATCTGGGCGGGGGCTCGTGGATCCAGGCTTTCCCCCACCCAGATTCCTCGTCGCTCCGCTCCTCGGAATGACATGTTCGATGGCAAACTGGTATCAGAGGTGCCATGGGTGTAGTTCCGATGCAGAAATGCCGCAAGGAGAGCGATGCGGACACGCCGGCTACACCGGCCCGGTTCGAGAAGCGGCTCTCGAACTGCCGGCGCGCCTCATGGCGCCTTTTGTCACACAGGCCGGTGCGGCGGAAGGCCGGCCGTCGTGTTCTTTCAGGCCAGCTCCCGGAGCCGGTTCACCAGCCTGACCATGCTCAGGGTGTCGAGAGCGCTGGAGCGGAGCAGGGCGTCGCGCGGGTGGTGACGACGAGATTGGTTCGTCGGCCCACCCGCGGCGGGCCTTCCCGCAATGACATGGGATTCGAGTGCGGGGGCAAGCCCCTCGTCGCGACAGCTGAGGCAAGGGGGGACGAGATTGCTTCGTCGCCCCGCCTGCGGCGGGACTCCTCGCAATGACGTGAAGTTAGGCGAGTGGCGTTACTGACTTGGGGAGATTCTTCGGCCGCTTCGCGGCCTCAGAATGACAGCGTAGGGTGGGAGTACCATGCGTGTCGTGGCTCCGTGGCGCTTGAATTCCTATTCCCTTGGTAATAACCACAGAGTCGGCCGTGTTGGCGTTCGGTGATGATCAAAGGGACGACCGTGTTCACGTTGGGTGAACCTCGCAGGGACGGCCGTGTTTACCTTGGGTGAAAGCCACAGCGGCGGCCGTCGTCATGTCGACCGGCCGGCGAACGGGAACGGTGTTTGGAGGGAGCGATGACGTTCAGGAATCGGTGTGTGGTCCTCGGCCTCGCAATCGCAATCGTGTTCGTCACGGGCCCGTGCGCTTTCGGCGAGTCCGTGTACCAGAAGCCGCCGCAGGAGGTGCTCGACGTGCTGCACGCGCCGATGCCGCCGTCCGCGGCGATCAGCCCGACGCACGACTGGATGATCCTGGTGTCGCCGGTGCGCTATCCGCCGATCGCGGATCTCGCCCAGCCGATGCTGCGGCTCGGCGGGGTGCGGGTGGTCGCGCGCAACCACGGCATCCACGGCGAGCGGTACGGGAACGCGTTCGTGATGACGAAGGTGGCGGACGGGTCGCAGCTGCCGGTCGCGCTGCCCGCCGGCGCCAAGGTCGGCTTCCCGGTGTGGAGCGCCGACGGGAAGCGGTACGCCTTCGAGAACATCACGTCCGACGCGATCGAGCTGTGGGTGGGGGAGGCGGGCAGCGCCACGGTCCGGCGGATCGAAGGGGTCGCGCTGAACCCGGTGCTCGAGGACGAGCTGCAGTGGATGCCCGACCAGAGGACGCTCCTGGTCAAGACGGTGCCGAAGGAGATGGGCGCGGCGCCTCCGGAGCCGCCGGCGCCGAAGGGGCCGGCGGTGCAGGAGGCCTCGGGCGAGAAGGGCGCCAGCAGCACGTACGAGGTGCGCGACGTGCTCAAGAACGGGCACGACGAGGACCTGTTCGACTACTACGGGACGGCGCAGCTCGCGTTCGTGGACGCCGACGCCGGGACCGTCTCGCCGTTCGGCAAGCCGGCGATCTACGCGGGCCTCACGCCCGCGCCCGACGGGCAGCACATCCTGGTCGAGATGGTGCACCGCCCGTACTCGTACCTGACGACGAACGACCGCTTCCCGCGCGAGGTCGAGGTGTGGGACCGGACGGGGAAGGTGCTGCACACGGTGGCGTCGGTGCCGCTGGCGGACGCGGTCCCGATCTGGGGCGTGCGAACCGGCCCGCGCAATTTCGAATGGCGGCCGGCGGAGCCGGCCACGCTGATCTGGGCCGAGGCGCTCGACGGGGGCAACTGGAAGACGAAGGTGCCGAACCGCGATCGCATCATGGTGCAGAAGGCGCCGTTCGACGCCGCGCCCGTCGAGGCGGTCAAGACGGAGCAGCGCTTCGGAGGGTTCCGGTGGGGCGAGAGGAACGGGCTCGCCTTCGTGACGGAGTTCGACGCCATCAAGCACTGGGCGCGGACGTACGCGATGAACTTCGACGACCCGAAGGCGCCGCTGCGGCTGGTGTGGGACATGAGCTCCGACGAGCGCTACAAGCACCCCGGGTACCCGGTGATGCGCACGCTGCCCAACGGGTTCGACGTGATGGAGCAAAAGGGCGACGCGATCTACCTCGCAGGCATCGGCGCGTCGGCCGAGGGCGACCGCCCGTTCCTCGACCGGTTCGACCTGAAGACCCTCAAGGGCGAGCGGCTGTTCCGCAGCGAGAAGACGGCGTACGAGAGCTTCGGGGCATGGTTCAACGTCGCCGCGGGTCAGTTCATCACGCGGCACGAGTCGCCCACCGACCCGCCGAACTTCTTCGTGCGGACGCTGGGGAAGCGCGTCGCCGGCGCGCCCGCGGGGGAGGCGGCGTGGACCTCGGCGTCGCGGGCGATCACGCACATGGCGGACCCGACGCCGCAGCTGCGCGGAATCACGAAGCGGCTGGTGAAGTACACGCGCGCCGACGGGGTGGACCTGTCGTTCACACTGTACCTGCCGCCGGGGTACAAGGAGGGGACGCGCCTGCCGGCAGTGGTGTGGGCGTACCCGCTCGACTACGCGGACCCGCAGATGGCCGGGCAGGTGGTCGGCTCGACGCAGCGGTTCACGATCATCGGCTGGCCGCTGCAGCTGTTCTTCCTGCTCGAGGGATACGCGGTGATCGACAACCCGTCGCTCCCCGTGGTGGGCGACACCAACAAAATCTACGACACGTACATGGAGCAACTGGTGGCCGGCGCGAAGGCCGCGGTGGACAAGGCGGTAGAGCTGGGCGTGGTGGACCGCGACCGCATCGGCGTCACGGGCCATAGCCACGGCGCCCTGATGACGGTGAACCTGCTCGCGCACTCCGACCTGTTCCGGGCCGGGGTCGCCCGCAGCGGCTCGTACAACAAGTCGCTCACGGCGTTCGGGTTCCAGAGCGAACGGCGCACGTTGTGGGAGGCGACCGACGTGTACGTGAAGGTGTCGCCGTTCTTCCACGTGGACACGATCAAAGCGCCGCTGCTGCTCATCCACGGGGCGGCCGACGCCAACCCGGGGACGGTGCCGCTGCAGTCGGAGAAGCTGTTCGAGGCGATTCGCGGCAACGGCGGGACGGTGCGCCTGGTGATGCTGCCGTTCGAATCGCACGGGTACACCGCGATGGAGTCGACGGAGGACGTGCTGTACGAGATGCTCGCGTGGTTCGACAAGTACGTGAAGAACGCCCCGCCGAGGCAGGTCGTGGCAGGGACCGCGAAATGAGCTGAAGGAGGCGCACGCAAGGCAGCTCGCTTCAACCTCGGCGGAAAGCCGACCGCTCGGCGGGCGGCCGCAAGGGCCGCCCCTACACACGATGGGGCGGATCCCACACCCTTGGGCCCTACGCTCTCCAATGGAGGGGCGGCGCTTGCCCGCGCCCTTCCTGCCATCGCGAGGCCATCCCGGTCTTTGTGGGGCGCGCCCTCCGGGCGTGCCCTGGAGGGCCGTGCGAGCTCCGAGAGAGCACGCGCGGAGCGC
>JBEKAA010000079.1:0-3293 GCA_050018455.1 Thermoanaerobaculaceae bacterium
GGGTCGCGGTCCTCGGCGGCGGTCTGCTCGCGCTCCTCGGCGGGCGCCCACGGCTCGGTCTTCTTGCGGGTGGTGGCATCGATCGCGTCGAGCTCGCGGTGGGCGATCTCGCGGATGTCCTTGCGCAGCCCCTGCGCCGCGATCTCCTCGGTGAACTTCCGCCGGCCGTCCACGAGGTCCGCAACGTACGCCTCGATCTGCTCGTCCGAGTAGTAGACGTGCGCGTCGTACTGGGCGAGCTCGGTGCCCTCGGACTTGACCACGTACTCGGTGCCGAGGCGCCCTTTGGCGTACTCGTTGGTGCTGCGGAGGTCGCCGCGCTGCAGCGCCGCCATCAGGTCGATCGGGACGCGGGTGACCTTGCGGATCTGCTTCTTCTTGGCCGAAGCCTTGTCCACCTCGATGATCTCGCCCATCCCGCCTGTGTCGTACTGAAAGAAGTGCGCCTTGCCCGGGTAGCGGGCCACGAGGTCCATCACGATGTTGTTGAAGGCGTCCCCACGTACTTCCGCCGTGGAGTCCCATCCGCAGCGTCGATCCCCCCGTCGAGGCTGAAGGTCACGAACGGGTCGACGTGCTCGAGCGTCCCGAGGCACTGTTCGGCTGCCGCACGGCACCCACCCCTGCACAGTTCTCGAAGCTCGGGCGCGCAGGACTCACACTCGCGAGGCCAGGTCTCCCGGTACGCGCGGACGTGGGGATGGTCACGGTAGATTGTAGAGAACGGCTCACGGAGCAGGTTGCCGAGGACCACCGGAGAGTGATTGCAGATCCTGACGTCCCCTTCGCCGTCGATCGTGAAGTACGCCTCCTCGCCTGCACGAGGACACCACCCGAAGTGGATGTTCCGATAGCGCCGGATGTCGACCACGCAGGGCTCGATGACTACCGAGGCTGCGACAGGGAGGCCGTACTTCCCGGCGAGATCTTCCAGCGTTCCGAGACTTTCGACGAGCATCGGCGGCGTAGGGAGCAACGAGCGCGCTTGGTGGACCGTCCGGGAGCCGAGGTTGAGCCGGTTGAACATCAGCCCCTCGGCGCCCAGCGCAATCGCAAGCTCCACGGTCTTAGGAAGGTCGAGCCAGTTTTCCTTTGTGGCCACGAAGACGACGACGAAGGCGCGCCGCGCCTTTCGCAGGTGGGCCATGCCTTGGACGGCCGCCTCCCATGAACCTGTGCAGCCGGCGAGGCGATCGTGTACCTCCGGCCGGTACGACAACAGGGTGACCTCGAACATGGCCTCACCCAGGCGCGAAATCAACTCGGGCCCGATTGAGGATCCGTTGGTGATGACCACGACGTTGACGCCTAGCTTCTCAATGTAGGCCACGAGTTCCGGCATGTCGTTGCGGAGCAGCGGCTCACCCCCAGAGAGCGCCAGGTTCTCGATCGGTGTCTGCTCGCGAAGACGCGCCACGATGTCAACCAACCGCCGCAGCGGCACCTCGTCCTCGGTGTCGCCACCTTGCCGCGTGTGGCTGACCCACGACGCATAGCAGTAGCGGCAGCGGTGATTACACCTTCGTGTGACCTCGAGAACGAAGGTCCGCGGCAGAGCGAGCTCACGGCCCGACGATGGCGTCGTGGACATTCTGGTTGATGACCTTCTCCTTCAGCAGTTGGTCCGCGATGTTCTGCCGCACCCGGTCGTCGACCCCCCGCGTCATCCAGATGGGAGGGATGTAACAGAGCGGGTGGGGAAGCAGTCTGACCGCCTCCGCGAACTGCTCTTGGCTCACAAGCGAGAGCCAGGGTGGCGCCGGCAAGTAGCAGAGGATCGGCGGGCGCTTGGGCATCTTCACCGCTACCACAAAAGGTCGCGGCTCGGAGAGGAGCACTTCAACGTCCTTTCCGGCGAGCTCCTTCAGCGTTGGCTGAGTCTCGAGCAAATCTGCCGGCAGTGCGTCTCTTCCGCCCTCCCACCGAAGGTAGTAGACGCCGTTCTCCAATTCGATGTGGCCCTTTGCCATGACAACCTCCTTCCGTCGCTGGCTCCGCCGATGCATCGGCTGGCCGCGCCGCGGTGTTCAAGCGCATTGGCGGAACCTTGAACCGAAGCTCGGTCGTCGCGGGCCCAGCGTCATCACCTGTTTGGGTGATGCCGTTTCGCGACCGCGGTGCGAGATCAATGACGAAAGAAGGCTCGGTCTTGAGCAGACCGCACGCCTGCGGCGGGCGCGAGCCACTTGGTGATGTCACTAGGCCGATGACCACTGACCCGTTGTGGCCGCTCAAGGGCTCACGTGGCGGCCGACACGGGCGGATCGACGAACCATCGAGTCTGCTCCAACCCTCCAACTGGGTGACCTAGTTCCGCTACGTTCTCGGACCCAACCGGAGCGTAGCGGGCGAAAGGAGGAAGAGATGAACCCCATCAAGAACTTAGGGGGGGTTGTGAAATGGTGCATGGCGATGGTGCCGCTCGCCGCGCAGACGCCAGGGCCGCGCGTCACGCCAATAAACGAGACCGGGAGCGCCACGGGCAAAATAGTCCGAGTGCAACCGTTCTTCGACTCCACCCCCCCTTTTGTGGAGTTCACGCTGCCCGCCGCGGATCTCTACCGGGTCTCCAACTTCTACTTCGTGAGTGAGAAGACGGAGGCCATTAAGAGCGTCTATGCTGCTCTCTTGACGGCGGTGAACAACGAGAAGCTAGTGGTGGTCGCGACTTGGGCCAAGAACCCGGTTGTGGCTCCTCCTCCTGTTCCGGGGCCCCTGAGGTTGGTGGTGCCTCGGCCACATCATGTCGATCCCCTGAGCTTGGGGCCAGAGCTCTAGACTGGGCAACGCAGCCCGGACTCCTGGGTAAGGAACCGCCGCGTCTCGCAATCGGGCGATCCACTTGACCTTTTGCCTTGGCTCTATTGGTGGCCGTCTCGGCTGGAGAACCGGTGGCGCGATGACCCACAACCAGAGAACCGGTCGAATCGAAGGCTGAGTGCGCCCCTGCCCGCGGGTCGCGTGGACCAGGGCAGAAAGGGGAATCCGGACCTACCGCCGCCGGATGCCCAGTAAACGCTCGGGTCACCGCTTCGTGGGCTTACGGTATGGCGTAGACCCGATCCTCCGGAAGCCGGCAGACTGTGGACGAAATCGACGAGGCCGACGCGCGCCTACCTCCGCTTGCCGGTGGGGGCGGGGAAGAGGCCGGCGCTCGGGCGCCGCTGCTCCCACGGGGAGATCCACTTCGAGCGCGGGTCGCGGTCCTCGGCGGCGGTCTGCTCGCGCTCCTCGGCGGGCGCCCACGGCTCGGTCTTCTTGCGGGTGGTGGCATCGATCGCGTCGAGCTCGCG